>NZ_JBTHJE010000002.1:0-765886 GCF_054353345.1 Pseudoroseicyclus sp. H15 | reverse complement strand
CACCTATTCACTCGCTGACGCGCGCAAGGCTCATGAGCGCGCCGCCGCAGGTCACATCCAGGGCAAGATCGTGTTGGCGGTGAATAGGTGGATGTAGATCAGGTCCGATTGGGATCGGCAATCCGAACGGTTTTCGCCGTCTCAATTCGGAGTGTTCAACGGGTCGGTCAGAACTGGCACGGAAATGCGGTGCAATTCTAGAGAGCGGCAGGAAGGTCCCGCTTAACAGAGTTTGCGAACCTGCCAAGGTTCGCAAACGGTGCGAACGGCAGTTTGGCGGGGCTACGCGCTCAGCTGCCTGCATTGCCTCAGGTTAGGTTTGAACGGGACCCGCAGGGCAACCATTACATCTGAGCTGGCGATGGCTAGGTTGAAAAGCGTCAGCTCCCGGGTTTGCTGAGCGATGTCGAGGCGAACCCGTATTGCCTACACGTGTTTCCGGCTCGGGCGGTCGCTTCTGGCCTACAATGCGTCCCCTGTTCCAGGCACGGCGGCCGGGTCAGAAATCCGAGGCGACTCTCATATCTCGGAGGGGACGGACGATGTCGATGGATTTTTGATAGAGCGGGTGGGCCTTGTATTGCTCCAGAGCGGCCCGATCCTTGAATTCTGCATAGACGATGACATCGACCTCGCTCGAAAGCGCGTCGAGGCTGGCGTTTTCGGTCACTTCGAACAGGCTGGAATGCGGGATGTCAGCCAGGATCGACAATCCTTCGATGATGCGCGGGATGTCTTCCTTGTTGGTGGCGCTGAACATCACAACGTGACGGAGGAAACTTCTGTCGGGCATCCGGGTCGCCTTTGCTGAGGGGCTTGAGATTAGGGGCAGGGGGCTGGCGCTTGGTCAGGCCAGGCTGTCAGGCACTGGCCGGCATCGCCAATCTGGGGCTGAACCGCGCCGTCGCGGGGTCGGCAGAGTAGGCGTCTTCCAGGCTGTCGGCCTGGTCCGCCACACTGATCACGGCAGAGAGGATGCGTTCGGCTTCGACCGGGCTATGCATGTAGCTGAGGTTCAGCCGGACCCAGCCCAGCTTTTCGAGTTCTTGGCCCGCAAGGATCGCGGCCCGCATCTCCTGCGAACCCTGCTGGTCCAGATCCAGCAAGTCGTGGGCATAGGGGCCAGCACAGGCGCATCCGCCGCGCGCCTGGATGCCGTAGCAATCGCTCAGCAGCCGCGTCGCGAGCTGGTGGTGCAGCCAGCTGCCGTCGGCCTTGCGGATCCGGAAGGAGAAGACCGGCAGCCGGTTCTGCGCGTCCGGGTTGCCGAGGAGGTCGATGCGGGGGTGATTGCCGAGGCGATCGCGGCCTTGACGGTAGAGCGCATCGTCGCGGCGCAGGATGTCTTCGGTGCCGATGGCGTCCTTCACGATCAGGCAGAGCGCGGCCCGGATATCACCGACGATATTGGGTGTGCCGCCCTCTTCCCGCGCCTCGGGGGAGGGCGCGTAATCGTGCAGCCAGGGCGAGACGAAACGCACCGTGCCGCCACCCGGAGCCGAGGGTTTGGCATTGCGCAAGACCGTGTCGCGAACGACCAGCAGGCCCGATGCGCCCGGTCCGCCCGGGAACTTGTGCGGCGACAGCACCACCGCGTCGATGAGCGCGTCTGGCGCGGGGGACATATCGATCGGCAGGTAGGGCCCGCCGCCGGCGTAATCCCAGATGGCCATGGCGCCGTGGCGTTTGAGGATGCGGGTGACCGGCTCTGGCGGCGTGACGATCCCGGTCACGTTGGAGGCCGCCGAGAAGGCGCCGATCACGAGGTCTGCGCCGGAGGCGGCGGTGAGGGCGGCCTCCAGCTGGTCAAGGTCGACACCGCCGGCCGGGGCCTCGGCGATGGCCTCAACCCAGGCACCGCTTTCCCGCCAGGGCAGGATGTTGGAATGGTGCTCATAGGGGCCGATCAGCACGCGCACGTCGTCACCCGCGCGCACCCGGGCCGCGACGCCGAGCAGGTGGACGATCCGGTTGAGGCCCGCAGTGGCGCCCGAGCCCGAGAAGATCGCGTGGCACGTCTCATCCGCACCGGTTTGGCGCAGAACGACACGCCTTGCCGCCTCGCGCAGGCGCGACATCTGCCGGCCGCAATAAGAGGCTTCGGTATGGCTGTTGGCGTAGTCGGGCAGCACCTCGTGCAGGATGAAATGTTCCACCTGTTCCAGCGCCCGGCCCGAGGCGACCCAATCGGCGTAGACCATTTCCACCTCTCCCCAGGGGCCGGAGTATATCTTCCGGCCCTGGCCGATCAGCCCTGCGCGCAACGCCTCGATGCCGCCGGATCGGATCGTTCTTCGGAAGGCGTCGAAGGGGTCGGTCATCGGTTGGTCCTATAGGCTTGGGCGAATCCGCGCCTTGCCTCATGGGGCAAACAAGACGCGGCGGAGTGCGGATCGCGGTTCAGTCGGGGTCCGAGACGGGCAGGGCCGTCGTCTCGAGTATCTCTTCCATGACGAAGCTCGTGGAGACGTCGGCGAGGTCGATCAGGCTGACAAGCTTTCGGTAGAACCTGTCGTAATCCTCGATCCCTGAGACGCGAACCTTGAGCATGTAATCCAGCTCGCCCGTCATGCGGTAGGCGCTCTGAACGTTGGGCAATTCGGCAATCGCGGCGCGAAACCTGCGCAGCCATTCGGCAGAATGGTCCGAAGTGCGGACCAATACGATGGCGGTGGCGCCAAGCCCGAGAGCCGCCGGATCGACGAGGGCGACCTGCTTGCGGATCGTGCCATTCGCCTCGAGCTGGCGGATGCGGCGCCAGGTGGCGTTCTTGGACAGGCCAAGTATCTCGGCGATATTGTCGATGCTGGTCGTGGCGTCGTTCTGGAGCAGTCGAAGTATCCTGCGGTCGGCATCGTCCAGCTTTCTCTCCACAACCTGTCCTCCATTCTGATGCAACGGGAAGGGGTGGCCCCGCGCGAAGCGGAGCCACCTTGAGACTGCCTTACTTGACGGTCACGTAGCCGGGCCCGAGGAGCATCCAGGGGCTCGAGATGGGCGTCCACTCCAGGCTGTCGCTGATCGCCCAGTTCGACACCGAGCGCCAAAGGATCAGCGCCGGTTGCTCGGTCTCCCAGATTTCGACCATCTCGCGGAAGAGCTCTACCTTCCGCGCGGTGTCGGTCTCGGCGAGGTAGGCCTCACCGGTCTCGACGAAGGCCTCCGGCGGAGTCCAGCTGCGGTCGTTCTCACGCGTGGCGCGGGCCGAATCCGGGCCCCAGAAGCCCCAGATCGCCCGGGTCGGCGTGCCGTCGAAGGTTGTGGTCATCGACATGTTCAGCAGGCCGAACGGGTGCTGAAGCGCCTGCGGCCAGCTGTCGACCACGTTGAGCCGGGCGTTGATGCCCATGGCGTTCCACTGCTCGACGATGAACTCCATCGCCAGGTCGAAGTTCGGATAGGCCCCCCGGACGACGTTCACCTGGAACTCGCCGCCGTCGTAATCCGATTCCTCAAGGTAGGCCTGGGCCGCCTCGGGGTCGTAGCCGATCATGGGCTCGATCTCGGGGTCGTAGAACGCCGGGAAGTCGGGGAAGTTGAACGGCGCCGGCGAGAAGGTCTCGTCGCCCCAGAGCGCCCGGGTCAGCGCGGCGCGGTCGATCGCGGCGGTCATGGCGTAGCGCAGGTTCACGTCGGCCACCGGGTTCGCCGGGTAGCCGTCGATCTCGAGCGTGTTGTAGGCGACCATGATGTAGTTGCCGATCGGGTTCGACAGGTAGGTGATGCCCTCATAGCCCTTGACCGTTTCGACCTCGTCGACCGGGATATCGGACATCATCTGGAAGTCGCCTGCGACCACGCCTGCAATGCGCGCGGAGTATTCCGGCACGGCGCGGAACTCGACCGATTGCAGCGGCGGCTCACCGCCCCAGTACTCGTCGAAGGCCTCCAGCTTGATGTAGCCGGCGGCATCGTACTCGGTGACCATGTAAGGGCCGGTGCCGATCGGGTCCTGGCCGAAGCCCTCGACGCCGACTTCGAGGTAGTAGTCCTTGGGAACGACATAGCCGAGCGGCGTGATGAAGCGCTGCGGCAGATTGGGGTCGTTGATGTCGGTCTTGATCTCGACGGTGGTGTCGTCGATCGCTTCGACCGAGATGATGGAGTCGGTATAGCGCTTGCCGATCGGGACCAGTGAATCCTCGCCGAAGACGCGCTCGGCGCCGATCGAGAAGGCGACATCCTCGGCGGTCATGGTCTCGCCGTTGTGGAACTTCACGCCCTCGCGGATGGTGAAGCGCCAGGTCATGTCGTCGACCTGCTCCCACTCGGTGGCCAGCGCGGGGCGCAGCTCGGCGCCCTCGGGGTCTTCCGCGAAGTTGCGGGTGACGATCTGGTCGAAGATGTTGGGAAGGATGCGCGAGGCATCGGTGGAATTGCCTTCGATGGGCTCCATCGTGCGATAGATGCCGGGCACGGCGACGACAATGTCGGGCCGGTCCTGCGCCATCGCGGGCAGCGCGGCCGAAGCGGCCACGGCCAGCGTCAGCAGGGGTTTCCAGAGTCTCATTCAGGGCTCCTTATTCAAGCGAAGATCTGGTGAATGGATGCCGATCCCGAGCTGTCGGACGCGGCGGTGAGGATATCGGTCAGCCGGGCGGCAGTCTGCGCATCGCAGAGGCCGTCGATCTTGGAGGCCAGGGCTGCGTCGCGTTCGGCGGCGGTCTGGCCATCGTAGGGCGTGGTGCGCTCAGCGGTCAGAGTTCGTCCGTCCGTGGTGGCAAGGCTCATACGGCTGGGGAAGACCCCTTCGGTCACGTGCCGTTGCTGGTAGTCCTCGTCGGCGTGCACCTCGATCCGTGACATGAAGTTGAGAACGCGCGGGTCAGCGATGGCTTCTGCCTCGAAATCGGCGAGCACGCTGCGGCCCCGGCAGAAGGCGCTGGCCACCGCGTATTTCAGCGAGAAGCGCGCCGAGACATGGGTGTTGATCGTGGAGGTCGACAGCGAGGTGGCGCTGGAGGTTTTGACGTAGACATCCACACGCTCGACCTCTTCGGGCGCCAGACCCTCGGCCAGCTCGATGGCGTTGCGGATCGCGCATTGGCAGCCGTAATTCGCCGGGTAGATCTTGAGCGCGTAGCGGTCGAGGTCGATCCCCGCCGGATCGTCCAGCATCAGGCTCTCATCCTCAGACCCGAAGCCGTAGGAGGCCAGCCAGCTGCGCGGCCCGCTGAGCGCCGAGCGCGGCCCCGTCGCGCCGTTGGCGGCGAGCCGGGCGCAGTCGAGCGCGTGGCGGGCGGAGAAGCCGACCGAAAGGTCCTTGTCGACCGAGAACGATCCGGTGTCCGGCGACATCGCGGCAAGCAGGCCCGCGGGCAGGCTGCAGGCGCAGATCGCGGCGGCGTGGGCGGCGATCTCGGTCTCCTCCGACAGGAGCAGCCCGCCGGCGAGGGCAGCGGCGATCGGCGCGGTCAGCGAGGTGGTGCGAAACCCGGGCCGGCCATCGCGGTGGCCCCGGCCCAGGGCGCGGGCCAGAAGCGCATTGGCGGCAAAGGCCACCCGCAGGGCGCGCATCAGCCGGTCGTCGCCGGCATTCTCGCGCAGGCTGTCCAGCGCGACGAGGGCGGGCACGATCACCACGGCCGCATGGCCGTTGTTGCGCCCGTCGATGAAGACCTCCTGAAAATCGAGCGCTTCGGCGGCGCTGCCGTTCAGGAAGGCAGCGGTCAGGGGATCGGTCCGCCTCGTGGTGCCCCAGATTTCGGCGGGGCCCTCCGCCGGCGTGCCTACCATGTCAGAGGCGCAGGCGCCGGTCTGGTTGCGCCGGGCGTAGCTGGCGATGGCTACCGTATCGATCAGCAGCCGCATGAGCTGGCGGGCATCCTCGGCGGGCACGGGCTCGCGCATCATGCCGGCGAACTGCTCGGCGAAGCGCGAGATCGAAACGTAGTCGTCGGCGGTAGTCACCTCAGGCGACCTCCTTCTCATCGGTAATCGGGAAATGGCATGCGGCCTTGTGGCTGGCGCTGCGGCCCGAACCGGGCGTGCTCTCCAGCGGCGGCGAAACGGCGCAAGCCTCGCCCGCCCGCGGGCACCGCGCCCGGAAGGCGCAGCCTTCCGGCGGGGCAGTGTTGGACGGTAGCACCACCGGCTCACCATAGCTGTCGGAGGGGCCGATGCGGCGACCGTCCGGGCTGAGTGACGAACGCAGCAGGAGGCGCGTGTAGGGGTGGGCCGGGCTGTCCATCACCTCTTCGACCGGGCCGCATTCGACGATTTGTCCGAGGTAGAGAACGGCGACGGTGTCGGCGACATATTTGATGACGCCAAGGTCGTGGCTGATGAAGATCATCGACAGGTCGAGTTCGGCCTGCAGCTTCTTGAGCAGGTTCAGGATCGTCGCCTGAACCGAGACGTCGAGGGCACTGACGGATTCGTCGCAGATCAGCAGGCCGGGACGGGTGATGACGGCGCGGCCGATACCAATCCGCTGGGCCTGCCCGCCGGACAGCTCGTGACTGAACCGTGACATGACCTCGCGCCGCAGGCCCACGGTTTCAAGCACCTCGGCGACGCGGTCGGTCATCTCGGCTCGTGACAGCGAGGGCAGGTGGGTGCGCAGCGGCTCGGCCAGGACGTCGAACACCCGCATCTTGGGGTTCAGCGAGGAGAACGGGTCCTGAAACACCATCTGGATGTCTTTGCGCAGCGCGCGGAAGTCGCGCTCGCCCAGACCCGAGATCGTATTGCCCCGCCAGCTCACCTCGCCGGCGCTGACCGGCGCGAGGCCGACAAGGGCGCGTGCAAGCGAGGACTTTCCGCAGCCGGATTCCCCCACGATGCCAAGCGTATGGCCGCGCGGCACGTCGAAGCTCACATCGCGGACGGCCTGCACCGGCGGGCGCGGATTGAACAGGCTGCGCCCGGTGCTGAAGGTCACCGACAGCGAGCGAACGGAGAGGCCGGCTGTCTCAGGCATTGGCCGGCACCTCACCGAGCGGGTAGTGGCAGGCCGCCACGGCACTGCCAACGCGCCTGCTGGCCGGGCGCTCGGCCCGGCAGAGCGGCGCGCTCTGGAAGCAGCGATCGGCGAAAAGGCAGCGGTCTCGCGGTGTCTCGGGCCCGGGCAGGCCGCCCGGTATGCCCTCGAGCATCCGTGACTTCGGGTGCGCGACGTCCGGCGTGCTCTCGATGAGTTGCCGCGTGTAGGGATGGCTGGGCGCTTTGATGAGGCTCTGCACGTCGGAGCGTTCCGCCACACGGCCGGCATACATCACCAGCACCTCGTCGCAGACCGCCGAGACCACGCCGATGTCATGCGAGATCAGAACGATGGAGACGCCGGTGCTCTCGTTCAGGGCGCGCAGGAGCTGCAGGATCTGCAGCTGCACCGTCGCGTCGAGGGCGGTGGTCGGCTCGTCAGCGATCAGAACCTTCGGCTCGGCCATCAGCGCCATGGCGATAACCACGCGCTGCCGCATGCCGCCGGACAGCTCGTGCGGATGGTTGGCGAGAACCCGGTCTGGGTCGGGGATGTGAACCTTGCTCAGCAGATCGCGGGCCCGCTCCATGGCGGCGCTGTGCGAAAGGCCGAGGTGGCGGATGGCGACCTCGCAGAGCTGGGTGCGAATCCTCAGGAACGGGTTCAGCGAGGTCATCGGGTCTTGGAAGACATACGCGATGTCGCGCCCGCGCAGGCGGGCGAGGCGGCGCGGAGGCAGCGACAGGATGTCCTCTCCCTCAAGCAGCGCCCGGCCAGTAACCTGCCCGCGAGATAATCCGGTTACGGCCTTGAAAAGCTGAGACTTCCCCGAGCCGGATTCGCCGACCACACCCAGGACCTGCCCTTGCGCGAGGTCAAGCGAGACATCATCCACCGCCTGGACGAGGGTCCCTTCTGAGCGGAAGGAAACCGAGATGTTCCTGATTTCGAGAATCTGAACGCCCAATCAAAATTTGTACCAAAATCTTCCCCAATTGGATTGTTTTGTCAACCAATCAGGGGCTATTTGAGGTATGAAGTTTCAAAACGTCCTGATTCGACTTTTTCGGATCGTGCTCACGGCATGGGCGGCGGCGACGTTTGTTTTCATCGTTCTTCGGTTGGCGGGCGATCCGGTTGCCGCGCTGATCCCCAGCGACCTTCCACAGGATGTCATCGACAGCTATCGCGAGCGCTACGGCCTCGATCGGTCGCTGGTCGTGCAATACGTGAACTACCTGCTGGCCTTGCTTCAGGGCGATTTCGGCTACTCGTTCCGCACCGGTGACCCGGCGATCAAACTGTTCCTCGACAGGGTCCCGGCGACGCTCATTCTCGCGGGGGCGTCGCTGGTGCTGGCGATCGTGATCGGCGTTATCTCGGGCGTAATCGCGGCGCTGTATCGCAACACCTTTGTTGACCGTTTCTTTATGACCCTGTCGGTCTTCGGCTTTGCCATGCCGAACTTCTTCTTCGGCATCCTGCTCATCCTGTTCTTCACGCTCAATCTGCGGCTGTTGCCCAGCAGCGGCTTCGAGAGCTGGAGCAGCCTGATCATGCCGGCGGTGACGCTCGGCTTCGCGGCCTCTGGCAGCTACGCGCGAATGACGCGCTCGGCGCTGCTGGAGGTGCTGAGCCAGCCCTATATCGAGATGGCCCGCGCCAAGGGCCTTGCGCCCATGCGGGTGCTGGTGGTGCACGCGATGCGGGCGATCACGGTGCCGCTGGTCAGCCTGCTGGGCTTCAGCATCGGCGCGATGCTCGCCGGCGCGGTGGTGACCGAGACGGTCTTTGCCTGGCCCGGGATCGGGCGGCTGCTGGTGGTGTCGGTCACCGAGCGTGACCTCGCCGTGGTGCAGGTCGTGGTGATCTTCTCGGCGCTGGTCATGGCGATCTCGAACACCCTGATCGACCTGGCGCTTGCGGTGCTCGACCCGCGCATCGGCACGGCACGGAGCAACGCGTCATGAAGCTGCCGTCGCTTCGCATCGCCTTTCCAGCGCTCATGCTCGTGCTGATCTTGCTGTTCACCGCGTTCGGCTCGTTCCTGACGCCCTACGACTACTCCACATCCTCGCTGCTCGATCGCAACATGCCGCCCGTCTTCCTTGGCGGGGAGTGGGAGCATCCGCTCGGCACCGACGGGCTGGGGCGCGACTATCTGGAACGGCTGGTGGTGGGCAGCCGGGTGAGCCTTGGCCTTGCCCTCGTCGGCACGGTGATCGGCGCGATCCTCGGCACCGGGCTGGGCCTTCTGGCCGCCCGCGGCAACCGCTTCATCGACGGCCTCGTCATGGCGGCGATCGACTTTCAGGCGGCGGTGCCCTTCATGATCATGGCCCTGTCAGTGCTCGCGGTCTTCGGGTCGACCCTCTCGCTCTTCGTGGTCCTTCTCGGGCTCTACGGATGGGAGACCTACGCGCGGCTGGCGCGGAACAATGCGCTCTCGGCCCATACCCTGCAGTTCGTCGAGGCCGCCCGGGTGACGGGCGTGCGCCCCGGCGTGATCGACCGGCGCCACATCCTGCCGACGATTTCCAACGTCATCATCGTGCAGGCGACGCTGAATTTTCCCCAAACCATCCTGCTCGAAAGCGGGCTGAGCTTTCTCGGCCTCGGGATCCAGCCGCCGATGACCAGCCTCGGCCAGCTCCTCGGCAGCGGCCGCGACAGCCTGGCGCGCGCCTGGTGGATCGCGGTCATGCCGGGAACGCTCATTCTTCTGACGACGCTCTCGATCAGCCTTCTTGGCGATGTGCTGCGCGACAAGCTCGACCCGACGACCAGAAAGGACTGACGTGCCCGACAGTTATGACGTGATCGTCGCAGGCGGCGGATCCGGCGGATTCGGCGCGGCCATCGGGGCCGCCCGCGCCGGGGCCCGGGTGCTCCTGCTCGAAAAGTATGGCTTTCTCGGCGGGGCCGCGACCAACAGCAACGTGCTGGCCTTCTGCGGGCTCTTCGAGAACGGCGGCAAGACAGAGCCGGTGCCGGCGGTGGGCGGCGCAAACGACGTGCTCATGGCCGAGCTGAACGCGCTCGGCATGGATACATCGCCGAAGCTCAACAGCAATACCGGCAACTGGCTGGTCCTGCTGGAGCCCGAGCGTCTCAAGCTTGCCATGGATCGCTGCCTTGCCGAGGCGGGCGTCGATGTTCTGCTGCATGCGCGGACCGGCGGGGTGCAATGTGATGGCTCGGCGGTTCAGAGCATTGCGGTCGAGGCCCACGAAGGCCCGCAGACAATCGCGGCGGGCGCCTTCGTCGATGCCACGGGCGATGGGCATCTGGTTCGGCGCGTCGATACCGGGGCGGGGCACACCGAGGCGAACGCCAGCCGCCAGCCCTACACCGCCCCGCTCCGGATCGGCGGGCTGCCGGAAGGGCTGACGATCGATCGTGCCTCGCTGGCGGAGGCCGTGGCCGATTACAACCGCACCGGCGCCTATCCGATCCACCGGGCCAATGGCGGCTTTTTCGCGCCGATCCCGGGCAGCGACGACATGTGGTGGATGGTCATCGACATCCCTTGCGAAGACGCAACTTCCGCCGAGCTGACAAAGGCAGAGATGTACCTGCGCCGCGCCGCGCATGACTACATCGCGCTCCTGCGCCGCGTGCAGCCCGAGACGGCGAAGGCCGAACTGGTGCAGTCCGGCCCGCAGGTCGGCATCCGCGAAAGCGGCCACGGCGCCGCACAGGAGCGCGTCACCGAGAGCGACTTGCTGAATGGCCGGCTTCGGCCCGACGGCGTCGCGCGCGCGACCTGGCCGATGGAGGATTACGTCCGGCTGGGCAAGGCAAAGTACACCCAGGTTGGCGGTGTCGGCTACGCCCACGTACCGCTCGGTGCGCTGCAGGCGCGCAATGCGTCGAACTTGTACCTCGCAGGCCGCGCCATCGGCGCTGACGCTATGGCCTATGCCTCCGTCCGGGTCATGGGCACCGCCTTTGCCACGGGATTTGCCGCTGGCGTGGCCGCTGCGAATACCGGCGATGCGGCTGGCGAGATCGTCTCGAAAGTATCGAAATTCGGAGGGCTGATATGAGCGCGAACGATAACAGAGCGGAACTGTTCGGCCTTGAAGGCAAGGTCTGTGTGGTGACCGGCGCCGGCGGCGAGATCGGGCAGGGGATCGCCGCGGCTCTCGCCGAGCATGGCGCGCGCGTCGCCCTCACCGACATCAACGCCGCCGCAGTCGAAGCGGTGGCCGACGGGCTGACGAAGGCCGGCGGCACGGTCATGGCGTTGCCCCATGACGTGACCTCGCCCTCCTCATGGCAAGAGGTCTTTGCCGCTGTCACCTCGGCCTGGGGGGCACTGGGCGTGCTGGCCAATGTCGCCGGCGTGATCCCGGCCAAATCCGCAGACCTCGCAACCCTGTCGCTCGAGGAATGGCGGCGCTTTCACGCGGTCAACCTCGACGGCGCCTTCCTCGGCGTTCAGGCCGCCGTCAACGGCATGGCGCCGGGCGGATCGATCATCAACATCGGCTCCATCGTCGGCTACTTTGGTGCCCGCAGCGGCATCGCCTACGGCACCAGCAAGGCCGCGATCCGCGGGTTGTCGATGCAGGCCGCCGCGGCTGTCGTGGCGGACGGGCTCGACCTGCGCATCAACACGCTGCATCCGGGCTACATCCTGACAGATGCCGCCCTGGGCGAGCAGGTCGAAGAGCTGGGATCGCGCGAGGCGGCAGAAGAGGCGTTTGCCTCGCGCAACCCGCGCAACCGCTGTCTCACGCCGGATGCCCTTGTCGGCCCCTTGCTCTTTCTGGCATCGGACGCATCGCGCTACATGAACGGCGCGGAATTGGTGGTCGACGATGGCATGTCGGTGCAGATGCCAGGGCGCGCCTTTGCCTGAAGTTCGATGCGGTTCCTACGCCCCGGCTTGTCTTTGCCGGTGAGGCGGCCCTTCTGCAGTTTTCTGCAGCAGGTATTCCTGATCCCAGCCGCTGAACGCCTCCAGGGCCTCTCTTGAGGGGCGCCGGGACATGCTTTGTCCAGCATCCTGTCGGACTCGTTGTTCAGCTTGTAGGCCAGTCTCCGAGATGCTCACCGCCCGGCCTTGAGCCGGTGCGTCGGCATTTGGCGCAGGGAAAGGAGGCAGAAGCCCGCTGCCGCAAGACCGAGTGCGGCAGCGTAGAGGTACACGCGCGGGCCGATGGCCTCGGCGCCGTAGCCGAAGCCGAGGAGGGCGAGGAAGGCCGTGCCCTGGCGGAGGACCGACAGCAGGCTTTGCGACTGCGCCGCCAGCGCGTCGCCCGACCAGCGGGCGATGAAGGCGACCGCGGCGAGGTAGGAGATGCCGAAGGTGACGCCGTGCAGCATCTGTGCGCCGACCACCAGGGGCAGCGAGGGGTCGAAGGCCAGCAGCGTCCAGCGCAGGGCAACGGCGGCGCTGGCCGCGATCAGGAGCGCGCGGGCCGACAGGCGAGCCATCAACCGCGGAAAGACAGCCATCACGGCCACCTCGCTCGCCCCTGCGATGAACCAGAAGAGGCCGATCTGCCAGCCGGTGAAGCCGGCGTCGGCCCAGAAGAGCGTGCCGAGGGCGTTGAGCGCGAAATGGCTGGCGTTGAGCAGGGCGCTCGCCAGCGCGGGCAGGATGAACCAGGGGCGAAAGAGCTGTCCGAAGCGCTGCGCCTCCAGTCCGCCGGTGGCGCGGGAGGAGGGCAGGGGCGCGCGCGCATCGGCGATGAGGCGGGGCTCGACCTTGAACTCCGGCAGCAAAGCGGCCCCGGCGAAGCGCAGGAGGCCCAGGCCGATGAGCAGGGGCACGAAGACACCGATGCCCCAGAACCCGTAGGACCAGCTCGCCGCCACCGTGACGGACATGTGCCCGATCGTCGCCCAGAGGCGGATATGGCTGAAGCTGCCGCCCCTCAGCTTGACGTAGCGCACCGAGGCGGCATCCGAGATCGGCACCATCAGGTTCACGGGCGACAGAACCAGCACCCAGACGAGCGCCAGCGCCAGCCAGCTCTCTGCGGCGGGCAGCAACATGGGGGCGAGGAAGCCGAGCCCGGTGCCGCAGAGGATCGTCAGCTTCCACCGCTGCGCCCGGTCGGCCAGTCGCCCGATGACGAGGTTGATCGTCAGCATCACCGCCAGGGGCAGGGCGTTGACCTGGGCGATCTGGCTCTCGGTCAGCCCCTTGCCGTCGAGGTAGATGGCCAGCAGCGGCGTCGCCACCGCGCTGACGGTCATCAGCGAGAAGTAATAGCCCGAGAGGCGGGCATAGGGTGGGATCGTCACGCCCTGTCCTGCCGCCGGGCACGCCAGAGCAGCAGACCGGCAACCACGCAGCCCGCCGCGATAGCGAGGAAGGGCGTCCGGTAGGTGCCGAGGAGCGGCACGAGCAGCGAGAAGAGCACCGTGGAGGTGACGACGCCGATGAAGGTGCCGGCCAGAAGGGTGGCGGTGGCGGCGCTGGCATGCTCGGGCGGGGCGCAGCGGTCGGCCTCGGCGATCATCACGCCGGACCAGCCGCTGGAGAGCAGGCCGATGCCGGTGAGCAGCGGCAGGAGCAGCCACAGGGGCGGATGGCTGAGCGCCAGGGCTACCGTCAGCGCCGCCAGCACGGTGGCGATGCCGATCAGCACCGCCAGCCCGTCGCGCAGCCAGTCGGCCAGCCCGCCCATCCCGACCCGCCCGAAGATGCCCGCGCCCTGCACCAGCGAGAGCGAGGCGCCGGCGGCGATGGCCGGCATGCCGAAATCGGTGACGAGGAGGAGGACGAGAAAGGTCGAGACGCAGAGCTGCGCCGCCGCAAGCAGCACGCCCGCGCCGAAGATGGGCTTGAAGCGGGGCATGGCGAAGCAGCGGATGAGATCGGAGAGGGGCGCGCGCAGCACCGGGTGTTCCGGGCGGCGGTCGCCATCCCAGAGCCGGCGCACGGGGCCGAGGAGGAGAGCGAGCGCGAGACATCCCACGGCCGGAACCGTCAGCGCGACCTGCCAGCCGACGAACTGGCAGAGCGCGGCGGTGCAGATGCCGCCCAGCATCCCGCCGAAGGGCACGCCGCCCTGCTTGATGGAGAAAAGTAGGTTCCGGCGTGCTGGCGGCGTGAAGAGCCGCAGCAGATGGCTCGCCGCCGGGTTGGGCAGCCCGTAGGCGAGGCCCATCAGCACGAGACCCGGCACCAGCAGCCAGACGGCCCCCGCGGCAACGCAGAGCGCCCCCAGCCCCATGGCGCCGAGCGCCATCTGCGAGGTGCGCGCCCCGCCGAAGCGGCGCACCACGTTGGCGGAGACGAGCGAGGCGAAGACGGCGACGAAGTAGATGCCGGAGATCTGGAAGCCCACGATCCAGGGCGGCAGCCCGAGTGCGGGGGCGTAGTAGACGCTGGCCACCGGCAGCGACAGCAGCACGTAGGAGATCGCCGCCTGCACCGCCGTCGTCAGCGACACGACGGTGACAGGCCGCTGTTCCCAGCGCAGACCGGGCTGCTTGGGCGGAAGGTCCGCGATGTTCATCGGCTCTGCCTGCCTAGTAGACCACCAGGTCGGACTTCGGGTCGATCAGATGCGCCTTGGCCATGTCGAAGCGGAACTCCACCTCGCTGCCCGTCGCGGGCTCGTCCTCGGGCCCGAAGCGGGCGCAGCACTTGGCGCCGCCGATCTCGGCATAGATGAGTGTCTCGATGCCCATCGGCTCGATCACCTGCACGCGGCCCGGCACCGATGCGCCGGGGCCGTCATGGCTGACCTGCTCGGGGCGGATGCCGAGCACCATCTTGCGGCCATCATGCTTCATCCACGCATCGGCCTTCTCGTCGGCGATGGGCAGGCGGTGGCCGCCTTGCTCGAGGATCAGCGCCGGGCCGGTATCGGTGCGGGCGACCCGCACGTCGATGAAGTTCATGCTCGGCGCGCCGATGAAGCCGGCGACGAAGCGGGTGGCGGGCCGCTTGTAGAGCTCCTGCGGCGGGCCGACCTGCTGGATGACGCCGGCATTCATCACGACGACGCGGTCGGCCATGGTCATGGCCTCGATCTGGTCGTGCGTCACGTAGACCGTCGTCGTCGGCACCAGCTGGTGCAGGCGCTTGATCTCGGTGCGCATCTGGCCACGGAGCTGGGCGTCGAGGTTCGACAAGGGCTCGTCGAAGAGGAAGACCTGCGGGTTGCGCACGATGGCGCGCCCCATGGCCACCCGTTGCCGCTGCCCGCCCGAGAGCGCGCGGGGCTTGCGGGGCAGCAGAGCCTCGATCTCGAGGATGCGCGCCGCCTCGTCCACCGCCTTGCGGATCTCGGCCTTCGGCATCTTGCGCTGCTTGAGGCCGAAGGCGATGTTCTCCTCCACGCTCATATGCGGGTAGAGCGCGTAGTTCTGGAAGACCATCGCGATGTCCCGGTTGCCGGGCGCGATGTCGTTGACCTTCCGCTCGCCGATCCTCAGCGCGCCGTCGGTGATGTCCTCCAGCCCCGCGACCATGCGCAGGGTGGTGGACTTGCCGCAGCCGGAGGGGCCGACGAAGACCATGAACTCGTTGTCGCGGATCTCCAGATCGATGCCTTTGACGGCCTCGAAGCCGTTGTCGTAGCGCTTGGTGAGCTTGTCGAAGGTAACGGTTGCCATGGGGCAGGTCTCCTCAGGCGGTGATCAGCTTGTCCGGCGCCATCCAGAACGGGGCCAGGCAGAGCGGCGTGTTGGAAAGGGGAAGGATCGACGGCTTGAGCGCGACGCCGATCTGGTCGGCGAGGAACGCGCGGCGTGCCTCGATGCGGGCCCAGACCTCGGGGTGCTTCGCGGCGATCTCCCCGCGGAGGGTGTCGTCGGCGAAGACGACGGCGTCTTCGCAATTGAGCGCCTGTCCGGCCTTTTGCGGCACCGGGATCACGTCGACCTGGAAGGGCATGCCGGAGACGATGGCTTCGGTGGAGCCGGGGCGGATCGGGGAATGCGCCCATTCGTCGTAGGAGACGAGGTGGCCGGGGTTCAGCGCAGACTTCATGCCCGTGCCGTCGAAGGCGCCCGCGACGGCGTCGAACATGTCGCCGCCCGTCACGCCGATCTCGGCCGTCTCGTACCAGGTGCGCAGGACGCCAAAGTAATCCTTGCAGACCTTGAGGAAGGCCTCGTCCACCTCATCCGTGAGAATGCCCGCGCGGGAGGAGAGGCCGCCCCAGTAGCCGATGCCGCAGGTCACGCCATCGCCTTTCTGCATCAGGCGCCCAGAGGGGCTGGCGAGGCCGACGACACCGCCGCCGGGCGCGGCGCCGGAGGTCATCACGTGGCAGGAGAGCGGCTCGCCGGCATAGGCCATCAGGCTCGCCGCCTCCATCTCCGACATGCCGGGCCGGGTGCCCGAGACGATGCGCCACGCGGCATCGGAGGCGCGGGCGGCGCCCCATTCGAAGGTCGCGATCTGGTCGGCATCGACGATCGAGCGCTGGCCGGTGGCCGGGTGCATCAGCACCCGCGTCGCATCGGTGAGCCCGTCGCGTCCGGCGACCTTCGCCAGCGCGCGCACGTGGCTCTCGGGCAGCAGGAAACCCTCGCCCTCCGCGGCTTCGAGGTATTTCCAGCCGACAAGCCCGATGCTGTCGCCGCTTTTCACGCCGATCTCGGCCAGCACCTCGGCGAGGTTCGGCGCCGTGTCGCGCCATTGCGCCATCAGCGAGAGCGACTGGGAGAGGACCGTCTCCAGCCCGTCCAGACCGGCGCGCGGCGCGTAATCCAAGCTCTCGTTGCCGAGAAGGAGGATACGGCGGCCCTTGCCGAGGAGCAGCACGCCCTCTTCGAAGCGCGGCTCGATGCCGGCAAGGTGCAGCATGTTCGCCGAATGCTCGCGGTCGGCATAGACGTAGAGCCAGTCGGTGCCGGCGGCGGCCAGCGCGGCATCGCAGCGGGCGGCATAGGTGGCCGAAGGGATCGCCGGCACGGCCAGCGGCGTGCCGAAGGCGGGGATCTCGATGGAACGGTAGTCGGGCATGTGATGGTCTTTCTTGCGAGAAGGGTCAGGCCGGCAGGAGGCCGCTCTCGGCGGTCCACTCCATGTCGGGGTCGAAGGGATAGGCGGGGCGGTTGATGCGCGTGTAGCTCAGGCGCGTCAGATCGAGGTTCGACGTGCCGTCCGACATCAGCATGATGTGGCGGGGCGTCTCGTGCATCAAAAGCGGGTGCAGATAGCCGAGCTTGAAGACGATGGCCTTCCAGTCGGCGAGGGCGAGGCCCATGGCGGCAAGATGCGCCGGCGAGATGATCGCCGTGCGGTGCTTGTGGAACGTCGCCGTCACCTCGCCGAAGCGGATCACGGCCCATGGGCCGGTATCGGATTCGGCCGCGTAGCCGGCGCCGGCCACCATCGTCTCGCCCGTCGCGATGACGTCCCCGGTGCAGATCGTCGCCGTCGTCTCGCGGGAGACATGCTCGGCGCCCAGCGTCACCTCGATCGTCGCGCCGGGGCCGGCCGCCGCGGCCGCCGCCTGCACTTGGGGGGCAGCGATGCCGGGCACGAGGAGGCGCGACGCCTCGGGCAGCGCCAGCGCCTCCTGCAGCACGAAGGTCAGGTCGCCGAAGGCGCCGGCGGTCACGTTGTCTCCGCTGTCGGAGAGGAAGACGGGCTCTTCGGGCGAGGCCATGGCAGCCGCCAGACCCTCACGCACCTCCAGCGCCTCGGAGCTGAGGCCAAATTCCTCGTGACGCGACCAGATGAGCTGCGCCAGCTCCAGCGCCATGCGCTCGGCCTCGGCGCGGTCGCTTTCATGGATGACGATGGCGTTCATGCCGATCCACGGCCGGTCGTTCCACGCGAAGCCCACGAAGATGCTGGATTCCAGCACGCCCGGCCGGGCGTCGATCTCGTCCAGTGCGGCAAAGCAGCTGCGTGCCGGCTCGACATCCGTCACGCAGCGCTCGCCCGGCAGGAAGAGGGGGATGCGCACCACGGCCATCCTGGGGCTCAGCCCGTCGCGCAGGATGCGCATGAGCTGCTCCGCCGCCGCGCGCCCGGTGCGCACATCGTCGCGGTGGGGCGCGGTGCGGAAGGCGGAGAGGCCGTTCAGCAGCTTCGCCTGCTCGTCGGTAAGCTGGCCGTGATGATCCATCCCGGCGGTCATCGGCACATCGGGGCCGACGACCTCGCGCACGGCGCGCAAGAGCACGGTGTCCCCGTTGGTGTCATACTCGGCGATCTCGCAGGCGCCGTGGTTGGCCATGCAGATGCCGTCGAAGGGGCCCTGCGCCTTCAGCCCCTCCACGATTTCGGCGACGAAGCCCTCGAAGAGGTCCTTCGGAAACGCCCCGGCGGCGCCGCAGCGGACATGCAGGAGGGGGACGATCTCGACATCCGCCTCCTCGCGCAGCCGCTCAACGATCCCGCGCATGGTGAAGACGTCATCGCCCAGCACCTCGGCGCCGCGCGAGATGACGAGCGTGTCATCCGTCAGCGGCACGGGAGAGTTGAGCATGGCTTCGTGGACGATGCCGAAAACGGCGATGCGGATGGTCATATCTCAGCCCTCGCTGACGAAGAGGTTGTCTTCCGGCACCCAGGTGGCGCCCTTGTCCATCGGCCAGGCGGGGCGGTCGATCTGCACCCAGTCCAGTGCGTCGTAATCCATGTTCCCGGCGCCTTCGCTGACGAGCAGGATGAAGCGGGCGGCGATGTCCTCCAGAGCCGGCAGGAGGTAGCCGAACTTGGCGACGTAGGTCTTGTGCTCGGTCGGGTGGATGCCGAGCGCCTCGTAGTGCTGGGGGCTGGCGATGTAGATGCGCACCGCGTGGAAGGTGGCGATGACATTGCCGATCCGCACCCGCGCCCAGGCCCCGACGGAACGGCGGGGCGCCATGCTGTTGGGGTCGAGCGTGGTGAGCTCGATGGCGTCGCCAAGCGCTTCGACCCTCGCCGTCACCTCCTTCACCTGCACGGGCGCCGACTTGTGGTGCGCGCCGAGCGGCAGGACCACCTCGGCGCCTTCGCCGGCCTCCTGGCAGAGCCTGAGCAGCTCGGGCGCGAAGAGGCCCGTCACCACCACATCGTCGAGCCCCGGATGGTCGATGACCTTCTGGAGCAGGAACGTCAGGTCGCCCCCTGCGCCGGCGGAGACATTGTCGCCGCTGTCGGTGAGGTAGAGGGGCCGCTCCGGCGCTGCCGCTGCGACTTCCAGCCCTTCGTCGACGTCGTAATGCTCCATCTCGAAGGTGAACGCGGCCCGGCTCTCCCAGATCTTCCGGGCCCATTCGATGGCCTTGCGCTTCGCCAGCTCGGCATCGCCGTCGGTCACCACGACGGCCTGGGTCTTCACCCAGGGGCGGTCGTTCCAGCCGAAGCCGAGCATCATGGTGGATTCGATGACGCCCGGGTCCTTGTCGATCTCCCAGGCCTCGCCGAAGAGCGATTTCGCCGGCTCATATTGTGTCATCGCCTTCTCGCCGGGGATGTGCATCGGCAATTGCACCATGGCGCGCACGGGCCGGTGCTTGCCGCGGATCACGTCGAGCAGCTGACCGGTGCAGCGGTAGCCTGTTTCGAACTGGTCGCGGTGCGGGGCGGTGCGCAGGCCCGAGATGGCCTGCAGCTCGGCCAGCATCTCGGGGGTGATCTGGCCGTGATGGTCGAAAGCGTCGCCCAGCGGGACATCGGGGCCGACCGCCTCGCGCACGGCGAGAATGAAATCGGTGTCGCCATGCCGATCGAACCCGTCGACCTCCATGGCGCCATGGTTGCCGATCATGACGCCGTCGAAGGGGCCGTGCTCTTTCAGCAGATCCACCGTCTCGGCCTTGATCTCCTCGTAGAACGCAGGCTCGAGGCTGCCGCCGGAGAGGGCGCGCGCGAAGATCAGGGGCACGATCTCGACCTCGGGGTCTTCACGCAGGCGCGCCACGATGCCGGGGATCACCCGGTAACTGGAGACATCCAGCACCGCCTCGCCGCGGTCGACGAAGACGGTCTCGCGCGTCGTCAGGTAGGGCGAGCGCGTCATGGCTTCGTGCACGAAGCCGACGATGGCGATGCGGAGGGTCATCTCTGTCCTTTCAGGCGGGGGCCAGCGGGGCCTTGCCCCGGGCCGCGTTGGTCACGCCATCGAGCGCGACGGCGACGCCGCCGAGCGGCGTCTCGCTGGTGTTGCGCGTGGTGGTGAGCTGGATGGTGTCGCGGAAGGGCTCGAGCAGGTTGCGCTCCATCGCCTCTTTCGCGCCCTCCAGGATGAAATCGGCCCCGCGCGCGAAGGTACCGCCGAAGACGATCTCGGGCACGTCGAGCATGTGCAGCATGTTGGCGAGCCCGAAGCCGAGATAGCGGCCCGTCTCGTTGAGATGCGCGATCACCGCCTCGTCGCCCCGGCGCGCGGCGGCGAGCATCTCGGGCATGTCGGCGAAGGTGAGGCCCGTTTCGGCGGCGCGGGCGAGGATGTTGGGGTCGGCCGTGTAGGCCGAGATGCAGCCCTTGTTGCCACAGCGGCACTGCCGCCCGTCGGGCACGATCTTGGTGTGGCCGATCTCGTTGGCGAAGCCGTGGTAGCCGCGGTGCAGGTTGCCATCGACGAGCAGGCCGCCGCCCACGCCGATGCCGCTTTCGATGTAGAAGAAGTCCCCCGCGCCGAAGCTGCGGGCGAACAGGTGCTCGGCCAGCGCGGCGCCGGCGGAGTTGTTCTCGACGAAGACCGGCATCGGCAGTTCGGCCCGCAGCGACTGGCCGATCTCCACCCCGCGCAGCACCAGGTTGGGCGAGACGAGAAGGGTGCCCTCGCGGCCCACCACGCCGGGCACGCAGACGCCCACGGCGCGGACGTCCGAAACACTGCTGCCGACGGACATGCTGACGGCCTGGATGGCGTTCATCACCTGCGCGGGCAGCTGGGCCATATCGTCCGGCATCGGCATCACCAGCGTCGTGATCGGCTTGCCATCGAGCGTGGCGCCCACGTAGCGCACTTCATGCGGACGAGGATGCACGCCGATGAGCAGGCCGCCGGTGGGGGAGAGCTCGTAGCCTTCGGCGGGGCGTCCGCGCTGGCCCTTCTTGCTCTCGCCGGCCACCCGCCGAATCAACCCGGCCGCCTCGAACCCCTGCAGAACCGACGAGACGGTTGAGCGCTCGGCCCCCGTCATCTCCCTGATTTCCTTCTGCATTATGCCCGGATTCGTCCGGATCGCGTGAAAGACGCGCAAGGCATGGGTGGGGCGAAGGAGGTTCATCGGCATTGGGTGTTCTTATTTTTCCTTTGTCTGGAAAAATTATGTTTCAGGATCGCGGAGCGGTCAACCGCGTCTGATGCTCCCAAGGTAAAGAAGGCGGGTCGAAGGGTGATTCGATGGAGGTATGCTGAAGGATCGTGCGGCGAGCGCCCTGATCGGACCAAAAAATTCCCTTATATACAGTATTATAATGTGCCCTCTGGGCCCGGTTGTATTGCGTAAATTTTAGACGCCGCTGCGAGTGACCTGTCCTTCCCGCGCTCACCGGCCTTGACAGCTCGCCCATTGCTGGCGTCTCTTTTGTCCAAGACGTGGAAAAATAGTTCCCGCCAAATCCAGCACAACCTGTGAGGATGAGACCATGAAATTTACCAATCGGATCAGCGCGATAGCGCTTGCTGCTGCATTGCCGGCGGCTGCCTCGGCTCAGGATGCCGAGATTTGGCACTACCTGACGGCAGGCGGCGAGCTCGATGCGATGGTCGCGCTGACGGAGGTCGCCAACGAGCAGCACCCCGACACGCCCATCGCACAGGTGACGGTGCCCGGTGGCCCCGCGGGCCTGCGCCAGCAGGTGCAGGTCGCCGTGCTAGGCGGTGACCCGCCGGCGCTCTACCAGACGTCACTTGGCCGCGAGCTGCTGGAAGTCTCGCTCACCGGTCGCCTGCAGCCGGTCACCGACATCTGGAACGAGCTCGGTGGGGATGACATCTATCCCGAGGCGCTGAAGGCCGTGACCATGTTCAATGGCGAGGTCTGGGCCCTGCCGGTCAACATCGGGATCATCACGAACGTCTATTACAACACGGCGATCTTCGAGGAATACGGCCTTGAGCCGCCGACAACCTATGACGAGTGGCTGACGATCTGCGAGACCGTCGAAGCCAACGGCATCGCCTGTCTCGGCAACGGGCAGGGCTATGCCTGGTCGCTCTACAACTTCTACGGCTCGCTCCTCGCCACGCTGGGCGGCGAGGGCTTCTATGGCGTTGCCGAGGGCACGCTCGATCTCAGCTCCGACGAGTTCAAGCAGGCGCTCGAGCACTACCGCACCCATTACGGCGAGCATTACATGCCGAACTGGACGGGCGGGCAGTGGACAGCCGGTGCCGATGCGCTCGCCGCCGGTGACGTGGCGATGTACCATGTCGGCGACTGGGGCTCGGCCTATCTGCAGGGCCTCGGCATGGAGCCGGGTGTAGATTTCGACTATTTCCCCGCCCCCGTCGGCTTCAACGCCACCGTCCTTCAGCCCGATGGCATCGCGATGCCGGCCGGTATCTCGGAGGAGGCGCAGGCCGCCGCCGAGAACTTCCTGCGCGCTGTCGGCAGCGCCGAAGGGCAGGTGGCCTTTAACTCCAACAAGGGCTCGCTCGCGGCGATGTCGGAAACCCCGACCGACTTCTACGACCCGCTGCAGGCCCGCACGTTCGAGCGGATGAATGAGGAGGGCGCCCAGACCTTCCCGAACCTGCTGACGCTTCTTCCCGCCTCCATCTCGCAGGATTTCGGTTCGGCCATCGAGCGCTTCGCCGATGAGCCGACCGAGGAGATGGTGGAAGAGACCTCCGAGCGCTTGGAAGCGCTGCGCCAGCAGGGCCTGTCGGAAGACGGCTTCCAGACCTGGCATTGACCGGGTGCTGACAGGGCAGGGGGCGCTTGGCCCCCTGCCTGCAAGGAAATGGCGCGGCGGGGTCTCCGCCGCGCCGCGATGACGACCAGAAGAAAGGCCCGGCATGCCGCTCCGCTTAGCTCATGACCATAGACGCAGGACGCGGCTCACCTACGCCGCCTTCCTCGCCCTGCCGGTCATCCTGTTCTCGGCCGTCTACATCTACCCGCTGCTCTATTCCGTCGCGATGTCCTTCCACTCCTGGGACGGCATGTCGCCGAGTTGGACATGGGTCGGCTTTCGAAACTACATCTCGCTCACCGGCGACGAGCGGTTCTGGGTGGCGCTCGGCAACAACTTCCGCTGGCTGATCTTCGAGCTCGTCGTGCCGACCGCGCTCGGCCTCGCGCTCGCCCTTCTGCTCAACGAGCGGCTGCGCGGTGCGAGCATCTACAAGACACTGATCTTCCTGCCCTTCACCATGACGCCCATCGCCGTCGCCGCCTTCTGGCGCTGGATCTACGACCCGTCGAAGGGTGTGGCGGAAGATGTGCTCTCGGCCATCGGCCTTGGCGCGCTGCAGCAGAACTGGCTGGGCGACCCGGATCTCGTGACCTATTCGATCATGTTCTCGTCGCTCTGGTGGAAGACGGGCTTCTCCTTCCTCCTCTATTTTGCCGGCCTCCGCGCCGTGCCGCATGAGTATATCGAGGCGGCCCGCATCGACGGCGCCAGCGCCTGGACGATCTTCTGGCGCATCACCTTCCCCATGCTCTTTCCCACGACCATCGTCGTGCTCGGCATCTCGGGGATCGACGCGATGCGCGTCTTCGACCTCGTGCAGGGGATGACGCAGGGCGGCCCCTACAACTCGTCGCATGTGCTGGCGACGCTCATGTATGACGTCAGCTTCCAGCGCTTCCAGATGGGCCTCGGCGCCGCCATCGCCGTCTGCCTCATGCTCGTCGCGATGATCGTCGTGCTTCCCTACATCATCTACATGTCCGGCCGGATCGAGGATGTTCGCGAATGACCAGACAAAACGACATCTGGCGCCATGGTTTTCTGCTCGTGGCCGCCGTCTTCTTCATGGGCCCGCTGCTCGTGGCCATCTTCGCCTCGTTCAAGACGACCGAAGAGATGCTGACGCCGCTGGCGCTGCCCAACACATTCTACCTCGGCAATTACCGCGAGGCCTTCGCCGACCTCTGGCGCCCGCTGATAAACTCGGTGCTCATCACGGTGCCCGCCGTGGCGCTCTCCATCCTCGTCGGCTGCCTGGCGGCCTTCCCGCTCAGCCAGATGGGGACGAAGTCGGGCCGGTGGGTCTATATCTTCCTGCTTCTGGGCATGTTCATCCCCTTCCAGATCATCCAGATCCCGATCTTCTTCATCGTGCGCGCGCTCGGGCTATACGACACGATCTACGGGCTCTGGGTGGTGCATCTCGCGCTCGGCATCCCGTTCTGCACGTTCTTCATGCGCAACTACTTCGCCACCGTGCCCCGGACGATGTGGGAGGCCGCGCAGATCGACGGCTGCGGCGCGACCGGGTACTTCTTCAAGATCCTGATGCCGGCCTCCATCTCGGGCATCGCGGCGCTCGCCATCGTGCAGAGCCGCGGCGTCTGGAACGACCTTCTCTTCGCCCTCACCCTCACCCGCTCGCCCGACGCCTCGCCGGTGACGCGGGAGCTTTACGGCATGGTCGGCGCGTTCCAGATCGAGGAGGGGCCGCTCATGGCCTCCGCCATCGTCTCGACCCTGCCGATGGTGCTGGTGTTCCTGTTGTTCCAGAAGGCCTTCACGCGCGGGCTGCTTGGCGGCAGCTCGAAATAAGGCGGCATGAGTTGTCGCGCTGCCCTACCGGTCATCATTTATGATGCCACGCAGCTGTCCTAATGCCGGCAAGCATTCGATGCCGTGCGCGGCCCGTAATCCGGTTCTGTGAAGCCGCAGCAGTGAAAGGCTGGCGCACGGCCCCAATTGGGCCGCGTTGCTCCCGCTTAGCCGCGCGCGTTCACCATTGGCACCATTTGCTGAAGGTTCCGCGCAAACCGGGTCCCGATCAGGCGGTGGGTTTCGGCATCCGGGTGCAGGCGATCCGGCAGCGGCAGGCGGGCGTGGTCCGGCGCTCCGTAAAGCTCCAGGCCGTCCAGGTAAAAGATGTTGGCGTCTTCTCCCGCCCGTTGTTTGACGATGGCCTTCAGCTGCTCGCGGATGATGGTCAGGGTGAGCTTGCCTGCGCGTGTGTCCTCGGGATTGCCGAGAGCGACGAACTTCGTCTCGCCCTTGGCCAGGGCTTCGAGGTCGAACATGCCGGGGCCGGGCGTCGTTTCATGGATCGGGCAGAATATGGGAGAGATGACCAGGAGCGGCGCGTCCGGGTGTCCGTCTCTGATCGTATCTAGAAACCCGTGCACCGCCGGGCCAAAGGCGCGAAGCCGCATCAGGTCGGCGTTGACGAGATTGATGCCGAGCTTGACGCTGATGATGTCGGCTGGCTGATCTCTGATCGCCCGGGCCGTGAAGGGGTCGAGAAGGGCGCTGCCCCCAAATCCCATGTTCATCAGATCGAGGCCGGCCGAGGCCGCGGCGATCGCCGGCCAGATCCCGGTGGGCGAGGCGGCGTTCGAACCATGGCTGATCGAGCTGCCGTGGTGAACCCATCTCGGCCCGGCCGAGCCTGCCCGCGGGGTGATGGGCGCATTCGCCCTCAGCGCCCCGAGTTCGGTGATCTCGTTATGCG
The DNA here is from genome assembly GCF_054353345.1 of Pseudoroseicyclus sp. H15. Taxonomy (NCBI): domain Bacteria; kingdom Pseudomonadati; phylum Pseudomonadota; class Alphaproteobacteria; order Rhodobacterales; family Paracoccaceae; genus Pseudoroseicyclus; species Pseudoroseicyclus sp. H15. The sequence goes on along the minus strand of NZ_JBTHJE010000002.1, from coordinate 740,446 downwards.
GCAACCAGAGTTCGACATGTTTGTCCTTGGCCGGCAATTCGTCGAACCGAATGGTCTGCACACCGGCGGCGTCGCGCTCCGTGGTTCCGGTTGCCATGTCGAGGCGCAAGACGGTGGCGTCCTTGGCGGATTGCTGGCGGCACAGGCGACCGTCGATACAAAGATCATAGACGCCCGCAGGCCGGGCCGGAACGCCGACAATCTCTCGCCGGGTGGTCATGACGTCGAGTTCGACGGTGGTCGCTGCGGTTTCGAAGACCAGTCGGACACCTGACGCTTCTGCTTCTGCCGATGCGAGCTGCGGATCATCGCATTGCGCTTGCGCCCTGGCGGGAAGCCTGTGGGGGAGCCACCCGAATTCGGTCTGCTCAAGTTGGGCAAAGCCGTGGAGCAGCGAAGGATCGACTCGCGGCGACGTGGTTGGGTCGAAGGTGGTCATCTTTCTGTTGCTTTCATGTGTCGTCTCGCGGGTCGGCCCAGCTGCGCAAGAGCGCATCGAGGGCCTCGAGATCGCGCCTCCAGGAGAGGTCGGCCTCCGGGGCGCTGTGGTCGAAGCTGCCGGCCAGCTCCAGCAGGGAGAACCCCAGGACGAACGAGCCGATCAGCCGGGTGGCATGCACGCGGTCCTCTTCGCCAAGGGCGTATCCGCGCAGCATCGCGTGATTGACCTTGGCAAGTCGCGCGCCGCCGCTTCGTGCCGCGCTGTCACCGTCCAGCGGATAGCGAGCGGCCTGGAACAGGCCGGGGTGCTGCCGTGCGAAGGCGCGATGCGTGTCAGCCAGAGCAATCAGGGCGTCCTTGCCCGCTCTGCCAGCGACCGCCTCTTCAGTCTTCTCGGCCAGACGCTGAAGTCCAAGAAGAGCGAGGCCCTGCCTGAGCTCGTGCACGCTGGCCACGTGGCCATAGAGGCTGGGCAACCGGACATCGAAGTGCCGGGCGACGGCCGCAAGCGTCAGGCTGTCGAAGCCCTCGTCATCGGCCAGCTTGCCCGCCGCGGCCAGGATCTTTTCTCTGGTGAGTCCGACTCTGGGCATCGTGCAAGTCTCACTAATAACGCTAGGGGGATACCTAATACCATTAGTTTTTGAGATTGCAAATGAGTGAAGCGGGCCGCCGTGGGGCGCCAGAAGCGTCAACGGCCACTGTTCAAGGCATCTACATTGATCAGGGAACAGGGCGGTCTGGACCTGCGCCCGACCGACTCAGGTGAGCTGCGTTGCCAGATCAACCGGCATTTTCACGCGGCGACGATGAGCTGTGCACGAGGCACCGGTCATCACGCAGACCAGAGTCAAACCCCAAATACCCCCGCGCCAGCTTCCTCGTCCTCTGAAACAGCGCCTCTTGATCGGTTTCTCCGCTGAGCCCGGCGGCATCGATCATCCCACGCAAGGCCGCGACCAAGTCGCGTGTAGCCAGCTCTGTGTCGTGCTGTCCGGCATGACGCAGGCCGTCGGCCACGGTCCGAAGGATGGCCGCGTTCAAGGCGCCGGTTTCTTCTTCCAGCGGCAGGAAGGTGTCGCAATATTCCAGCATGCGGGCCAGCTTCGGCTGACGCAGTTGGTGGGTCACTGCGGCCCACAGGAGTTTGTCGAGGGTTTGGTCGAAGGTCTCCCGCTCCATATTGCCGGTCGCAGCGGTCAGGTCTTCCAGCAGAATCTTGCGCTCCTCGCGGACGAGTTCCGTCAGGATCGCCTCCTTCGTCGGGAAGTACTGGTAGAGCGTCCCGATGCTGACGCCGGCGACCTCCGCGATCCGATTGGTATTCAGCCTCTCGACTCCGCTCTCCACCAGAATGCGAGCAGTGGCTTCGAGTATCGCAGCATAAGTGGCGCGCGCACGTGCCTGTTTCGGTGCTTTTCTGGGATTGATCCGTTCGGTCATGGCCACCCTCCGATGCGAGTTGAGAAACGCGAGCGATCGCTCATCATTCGGAGCGGTACAAGGAAAGGCAAGACACATGACATGGACGATCTTCGTCACTCTGCTCGCAACGCCCTTATGGCTGAAACACTCTCAGGAAGAACGCGACAGGATTGCCTCTGATAGTCTCGGGCAAGCTTTGGTGGATGACCGCGTCACCATGCGGTTTTTCGATGCCGAGGCCTTTTGCGCAACGTGCTCGGACGTGGCCGTTTTCGAAACGACGGACATGCTGGCCTATTATTTCGTGATGGAGCGGCTTCGCAATTCACCGCTGGTATCCACTCCATATTTCGAAATCGTCTCGATCATCCCTGCTTTGGAAAACGGGTTTCAGGCCTTCCATCAGGCCGAGCAGGGGCGTTCGGCATGAGGCTCGATCTTGGCCGGAGCACCGCTCTTGTGACCGGCGGAGCACGGGGTATCGGGCTGGAGCTGACACGGCAGCTGGTTAATCGTGGAGCAAAGGTCATCGCGGTCGGCCGGAACGAGGTTGACCTCAATGCGCTGCGAGCCGCCTACCCAAACGCGGTAGAATCGCGGGCAGCGGATCTATCCTCGGTGAAAGAGGTTGACGCTCTCGTTGCCGATCTTTCTGCAACCGCCCCGGACATAAACATCCTAATCAACAACGCCGGGGTTCAGTTCGAGATCGACCTGTTTGGCTCGAAACCGGACGACGCCACCGCCATGGCGCGCCGTGAAATCGCGATCAATCTGGAGGCCGTTGTCGCGCTGACAATGGGGCTTCTTCCAATCATTGCAAGGCAGGAGCAGGGCGCGATCGTTAATATCAGCTCAGGTTTGGCTATCGCCCCCAAGGCGGCCTCGCCGGTTTATTGTGCCACGAAGGCTGCGGTTCGATCCTTCACCAAGTCTCTGAGGTACCAATGTGCCGAGAACGCTCCGCATATTGCAGTAAGCGAAGCGATCATGGCGCTGGTCGATACGGGCATGACCAGAGGCCGTAGTTCGGCGAAGATCACGGCCCAACAGGCCGCCGCCGAAGTCGTGGCTGCCTTGGTGAGGCAAAAGCCCGAGGTATGGGTTGCCAAAGCGAAACTGCTGCGACTGGTGAACAGGCTCTCACCAAGACTTGCCGAAATGCTCATGCGATAGGGCCAGCTTCGACCCCTCGGCGATCTAGAGGCTCTTCTTTCGATAATTCTCGAAATTAGCTTGACGGCCTCGCGGACTGGCTACAACTTACTTCCATGAATTTAGAAATAGCCTCCCGCCAGCTCGAAGCACTCGGCAATCAGACACGTCTTGAGATCTACCGGACGCTCGTTCGTGCTGGCACGGGCGGGCGCACGGTGGGCCAGATCCAGGATCATGTCGGCTTGCCGGCGTCGACCCTGTCGCACCATCTGAAGCGGCTGATCGATCAGCGTCTCGTGCGGCAGGAGCGATCCGGAACAAGCTTGATATGTCATGCCGAATACCCGGCGATGACAGCCCTGATCGGCTTTCTGTCCGATGAATGCTGCGCCGACCAGACGTCGAACGAGTGCGCTGGAGAGTGCCGGAAAGAGGCCACTGACGGCTGAAAATTTGCCCTTTATTTCCATTATACTGGAAGGACGGAATAATGACCCATAAAGCTGAACTCCCGGTCGCCGTGATCGGCGCCGGCCCCGTCGGCCTCGCCGCCGCCGCGCATCTTCTCGCGCGCGGGCTGGAGCCGCAGGTCTTCGAGCGCGGCCTGAGCGCCGCCGCCAACGTCGCCGAATGGGGCCATGTGCGCGTCTTCTCGCCCTGGGAATACAACGTCGATGCCGCCGCGAGGACACTCCTGGAGCGCACCGGGTGGACGATGCCAGACCCGGACTATCTACCGACCGGCGATGAGCTGATCGCCGATTACCTCGCCCCGCTCGCGGCGCATCCCGACATCGCCCCAAGGCTTCACCTCGGCGCGGAGGTGACCGCGATCACGCGGCAGGGGCATTCCAAGCTCTCCAGCGTCGGCCGCGACCAATCCCCGTTTGTGGTGGTCTGGACGGACGCCGCGGGCGGACAACACCGCACCCTGGCGCGCGCCGTCATCGACGCCTCCGGCACCTGGATGAGCCCCAATCCGATCGGCAGTGATGGTCTGCCGGTCGCCGGCGAGATCGAGGCGAAGGCCCGCATCGCCTATGGCATTCCCGATGTGCTCGGCAAGGCGCGGGCGGATCACGGCGGACGCCACACGCTCGTCATCGGGGCCGGGCATTCCGCCATCAACGCGGCGCTCGACCTGATGGACCTGCAGGACGAAGAGCCCGCCACGCGCATCACCTGGGCGACGCGCTCCGGCGGCATCGAGCGCATTCTCGGCGGCGGGCTGGCCGACGAGCTGCCGGGCCGCGGCCGGCTGGGGCTTCGCGCGGCCGAGGCCGTCAAATCCGGGCGGGTCACCTTCCGTTCGCCCTTCGTGGTGGAGGAGATCGCCCGGCAGGGCGAGGGCCTCATCGTCAGCGGCACCGAGGACGGCGAGCCCACGAGCTTCGAGGTCGACCGCATCGTGGTCGCCACCGGCTTTCGCCCCGACCTCTCGATCCTCTCCGAACTCCGCCTGTCCCTCGACCCGGCCGTCGAGGCCACCCCGGCGCTCGCCCCGCTCATCGACCCGAACCTCCATTCCTGCGGCACGGTTCGCCCGCATGGCGTGGTCGAGCTGACCCAGCCGGAGAAGGACGTCTACATCGTCGGCATGAAATCCTACGGCCGCGCGCCGACCTTCCTGATGACCACCGGCTACGAACAGGTGCGCTCAGTGGTCGCCGAGCTGGCAGGTGACCCCGTGGCGGCGCGCGAGGTGCGGCTGAAGCTGCCCGAGACGGGCGTCTGCAAGGTGTCCTCCAAGCCCGCGCCTGTGGCAGCCGGATGCTGCGGCGGGGCGCCGAAGGCGGACGCCTCGGCCTGCTGCGCCAAGGACGAGGCGGCCAAGGCGGAGGGCAAGGACGGCTGCGGCTGCGGCTGCAGCACCAAGAGTGAGACCGAGCTCGCCCAATGACACGCGCGGCGCGGCTGGGAACGGTCTCGGCCCTCGGCATCATCGAGATCTTTGCCTGGGGCACCAGCTTCTACCTGATCGCCGTCCTCGCCGGGCCGATCGGGGCCGAGACCGGCTGGTCCGGGGCCGCGATCTCCGCCGGGGTGTCTCTCGGCCTGCTGGTCTCGGGCCTCTTCGCCGCGCTCGTGGGCCAGATGATCGAGCGGCACGGGGGGCGCCCCGTGCTGGCGCTTGGCATGGTCCTCCTCTCCTGCGGGCTGGGGCTGCTCGGGCTCTCCCGGAGCCTGCCTGCCTATTACCTCGCCTGGGCCGTCATGGGGGCCGGCATGTCCTGCGGCCTCTACGACGCCGCCTTCTCGACCCTCGGCCGCATCTTCGGCCGAGACGCCCGGTCCGCGATCACGCAGCTGACCCTCTGGGGCGGGTTCGCCAGCACCGTCTGCTGGCCACTCTCGGCCTGGCTGGTCGAGGCCGTGGGCTGGCGCGGCGCCTGCTTCGCCTATGCCGGCTTTCACCTCCTCGTCACCCTGCCGCTCGCGCTCGTCGCGATCCCGCGGGCCGAGGCGCCTCCGCGCGGCGTGCCGAGGCAGCCCCTGCCGGTCGCGGCGGCGGTGCCGGTGACGGACGTGCGGTTCCTCTGCCTCGCCACAGCCGGCGTCGTGCTGGCGATGCTCTCGACGATCTGGTCGGTGCATTTCGTCTCGATCCTGACGGCCACGGGCTACGGAGTGCCCGCCGCCATCGCCATCGGCACCCTCATCGGCCCCGCCCAGGTCGCGGCCCGCGTGCTGGAGATGATGGGCCGTGGTCGCCATCACCCGATCTGGACGATGCTCGCCTCCACGAGTTCTGTCGTCGCTGCGTTCTTTGGCCTGCTCTTCGGCCTGCCCGCGGCCCTCGCGATGATCGCCTGGGGGGCCGGCAACGGGCTTTGGTCGATCGCGCGGGGTGCCCTGCCGCTCTCGATCTTCGGCTCCGAAGGCTATGCGCGAACCATGGGGCGCCTCGCGACACCGGTACTGATCTCGTCCGCCGCAGCCCCGTCCATCGGAGCGTTGATGAAAGACGTTCTCACCGCAGACGCCATGCTGGGTGTCATGGCGACAGCAGCCATCGTCCCGCTTGCGATGGCCCTTGTCCTGCTGCGGCACAGAGGGCCGGCTCTGGCTGCTTGAGATCGATCCCGATGATCGCGCCACACGGAAGGCCAGTGACGAGGGCATCGAAGACGCGGGGGGCTGGAAGGTCTGCTTTGCTGACGTCCGAGGAAAATAGGATGCGCTTATCCCGACCGTCGGTTTCAGGTTGCCGCACCTTGTTCGTCTAGACGTCTCGTTGACATGCGCCGGAATTATCAACCTGACGCAACGCGTCAGGTCCTCCCGGCCAGATACTTGCGCTCGTTCGCTTCGATCTCGTCGATATGCCCATCGACCCACAGGCCAAGCTCCTCAAGCGGAGACGCCAGAGACCGTCCCAGATCGGTCAGGGCGTAGGTCACTTCAGGAGGGGTCAGCGGGGTGACGGTTCGGCTCACCAGACCATAGGCCTGCAGCCCCTTGAGCGTGCGGGTCAGCATCTGCCGGGAGATCCCGTGGACCGCCCGGTTCAATGCATTGAAGCGGTGCGGCTCTTCCCGCAGCACCATGATGATCAGCACGCTCCACTTGTCCCCGAGCAGGCCCAGAACGCGGATGAGCCGCGCGCATTCTGGCTCTGCTGTGAAGCCGGTAGGCATATTCATGTGACCTGGTCCTGTCTCTGTGCGTTCTTGGCGCGGTGTGGGCGCTCCAATATTTGATCCTGGTCACAAAAACAGACTGGGACCAGAATGCAAATCCTCCACATCGACTCCTCCATTCAAGGCGAGGCCTCCGTAAGCCGCCAGATCTCCGCCGCTGCGGCCCAGGCGCTCGTCAGGGGCAACCGGAACGCGGAGCTCGTCTATCGCGATCTGGCGACATCGCCGATCGATCACTTGACCCTCGGGTCCTTCGCAGACCCCCAGGCATCCGAAATCCTCGAAGAGTTCCTGTCCGCGGATGTCGTGGTGCTGGGCGTGGGCTTTTACAACTTCACGATCCCGAGCCAGCTGAAAGCCTGGTTCGACCGTATTCTCATGCCGGGCCAGACGTTCAAATATGATGACGAGGGCAGGCAGGTTGGCCTCGTCCCAGACAAGAAACTGCTCGTCGCTCTGTCACGCGGCGGCCTCTATGCGCAGGGCGCGCCCTTGGCGCATACCGAACACGCGGAGACATTGATCGGGTGGTTCGCGCAGTACATGGGTATCACCGACGTCGAATTCATCATCGCCGAAGGTGTCCGCATGAGTGACGAGGCGAGAGACGCCGCCCTCTCGGAAGCCCTGCTGCAAGCTGACGCTCTTTCCTTGGCAAACGCCTGAGCGCCCGCCCGCCGGGCTGCGACTTGAAGCGGACCTTCTCCGAGGGGCACCCACGCCTGGAACCGGTCGCTATCATAATCAGCCGGGTGCCTATCGGTTCTGAACCAGCGCCGCTCCGCCCGGGAGCGGGGAAGCGGCGCTGGTTTACCGGCGGCCTTTGTCTCCGCTCACCTTAGGGGCCAGGTCCCCTGATCTGGCGTCTCGGGGGGCGCCTCTTGCGGCGCCTGAGCATTGATCTGCATGCCGCCATGGGCGGGGCAAGACCGCGTGATGCCCCAGATGGTGTATGCCCGCCTGTGCCGGCAATGTTCGGGGTCAGTGGCGGTGCTGCGAGACCAGGTCGATGAGCAGATCCGTTTGCTGGTAGATGAGGCCGGCCGCATCCGCGGGTTCACGGCCCTGAGCGCGTTGCAATCCCCCGGCGCGACAGATGCCATCTTCCTTCGCACTGTTGACGCTGGGTACATGTTATAACGTCACATAACCTGCATGAAGCCTTGTTACCTCCATCGGGCGCCCCGCCGGTTCCGGCGATGAGGCGGCTCTGAAAGAACAGGGAACCTTCATGACCGACAAACACCCCATGTCCGCCGACGAGTGGGACGAACTCAACTTCCCGCGCCCCAAGGTTCAGGACTTCGATCGCGTCGTCGAACGCGCCATCTCCCGCCGTGGCTTTCTGGGCGGCGTGCTGACCTTTGGCTCCGGCGCCGCCGTGATGGGCGCCGGCCTGCTGAAGGGCTCCACGGCGCTGGCCCAGGGCTCCAGCCGCTTTGCCTTCGAGAACCTTCCTGCCCAGACCGACAGCACGGTCCACGTGCCGGATGGCTATTCCTGGGACATCCTGGTGCGCTGGGGCGACCCGCTGTTCTCCGACGCGCCGGACTTCGACCCGGCCCTCGGCATTCCCACCGAAGGCTCCACCCGCGTGTTCGGTGAGAACACCGACGGCATGGAGCTCTTCTCGATCGACGGTCGCGAGATCCTTGTCGTGAACTCCGAATACACCAACAACGAGACCAACCTCGTCGGCTCCGCTGGCACCGAGCAGGAAGAGTTCACCGTCGCCTCCGCCGATGACGTGCTGCGCCTGCAGAACTTCCAGGGCGTCAACGTGTTGGAGATCGCGGAAGGCCCGAGCGGCTGGTCGGTCGTGATTGACAGCCCCTACAACCGCCGCATCCACCACAACACGCCGATGATGATCGACGGCCCCGCCGCCGGCCACGCGCTGCTGCAGACCGAAGCCGACCCGACGGGCACAGAGAGCCTCGGCACGTTCAACAATTGCGGTGCCGGCCGCACGCCCTGGGGCACGTATCTGACCTGCGAAGAGAACTTTAACGGCTACTTCGGCGCCACAGAAGGCCTGCCGACCGATGAGCAGATCGCCGCGGGCTACCAGCGCTACGGCATCAGCGAGACGGGCTTCGACTACAACTACCACCTCTTCGACACCCGCTTCGACGTCTCGAAGAATCCCAACGAACCCCACCGCGCCGGCTACATCGTCGAGATCGACCCGGCCAATGCCGATGCCACCCCGATCAAGCGCACCGCCCTCGGCCGCTTCAAACACGAGAATGCGGCCTGCACGCTCGCCAATGACAACCGCGTGGTCGTCTACATGGGCGACGATGAGCGCGGCGAGTTCATCTACAAGTGGGTCAGCCGCGACGCCTATGAAGAGGGCGGCGACACCTCGACGCTGCTCACCGAAGGCCAGCTCTACGTCGCCGTCTTCAACGACGACATGTCGGGCGAGTGGGTTGCGCTCACAGAAGAGGCGACGGGCATGAGCGCCGCCGAGATTGCCATCTTCACCCGGACCGCCGGCTCCGCCGTCGGCGCGACGACGATGGACCGCCCCGAATGGGTCGCCGTCAACCCGACTGCCGTCGAGGCCTATTGCTGCCTCACCAACAACTCCCGCCGCGGCGTCGAGAACGACGCGGGCGAGGTGATTGCCAATGCCGGCGGCGACCCGATGGTGCTCAACGCGCCGAACCCGCGTGAGGCCAACGATTACGGCCAGATCGTGCGCTGGCGCCCTGTGGGCGAAGATCATGGCGCCGATGGCTTCGAGTGGGATCTCTACGTCATGGCCGGTAACCCGGCCGCCGAAGAGGCGCCCTACGATGGCAGCGAGAACATCAATGCCGGCAACCTTTTCAACTCTCCCGACGGGATGCAGATCGACACGACCGGTCTCATCTGGATCCAGACGGACGGCGACGACAGCAACGAGGGCGACTTCGAGGGCATGGGCAACAACCAGATGCTCGCCGGCGACCCGGAGACGGGCGAGATCCGCCGCTTCCTGACCGGCCCGAAGGGCTCGGAGGTGACGGGCCTGACCTGGTCGTCCGACCGCAAGACGATGTTCGTCGGCATCCAGCACCCGGGCGCGCCCTTCCCGGACGGCGAAGGCGCGCTGCCCCGCTCCTCCATCGTCGTGGTGAAGCGCAACGACCACGCCGTGCTCGGCTGAGACTGACGCAAAAGACTCTTAAGCGGGCCGCTCCGAATGGGGCGACCCGTGGACGGTGGGTAGCTCTCGGAGGCGCTAAAGAGGGGCCACTGGGCTCTCGCAATTCCACGACACAGCCATCTCGCTCCTAGATCATCCCGAGACTAGCCGCACCATGGCGCTTCACCTGATACCGCGGTGTTCCGCGTCCTCCAGCATATCTAGTAGCTGGAGCGAGCGATAGCATAGTCGCCGTCGCCGAATTCTTGGGACCCGCGCGCGACCGCGCACCCGCAGACCCCGCACACCACCCAACCCTATACAAAGCCTACGTAACCGCCTCGACCGACCTGCCGGCACGATCCGGGTTGCGCACGCGTTAGGACCGTATTACGATCATACCGTCTGATGACGGGCCTTTGGAGCCGTCGGCCGGGGAGGGAACAGAATGGACGCCAGTCAGCTCAGTGCGCAGGGGATCGCGGAGATCGTCGCCTCGGTACCCACGGGCCTTTACATCGATGGCCGCTGGATCGAGGGGGATGGCGAGATCGAGGTGCTCAACCCGGCTGACGGGCAGGTCGTAGTCCGCGTCGCGAGCGGCACTGCCGGTCATGCGCGTTCCGCTCTGGATGCTGCGGCTAGGGCGCAGGCAGCGTGGGGCCGCCTTGCCCCGCGGGCGCGCGCCAACCTGCTGCACAAGGCGCACCGGCTGATGCTGGAGCGCGAGCAGGCCATTGTCACCGCGATGACGCTCGAAAGCGGCAAGCCCCTCACCGAGTCGCGCGCCGAATTCCTGCTCTCCGCCGACTTCCTGCTCTGGTTCGCCGAGCAGGCCGCGCATCTGCACGGCTCTTACGCCAGCTCGTCCAGCGGCGGCTTCCGCGTGCTGGTCACGCACCAGCCCGTCGGCCCCTGCCTGCTCATCACCCCCTGGAACTTCCCGCTCCTTATGATCGTGCGCAAGGCCGGGGCGGCGCTGGCTGCCGGCTGCACCACGATCACCAAGACGGCGAAGGAGACGCCGATGACCGGCGCGCTGTTCACGCAGGTGCTGCATGATGCCGGCTTCCCGGCGGGCGTGGCGAACCTAGTTCACACCAAGACCTCGTCGGAGATTTCCAAGATGCTGCTGCGCGACCCGCGGCTGCGCAAGGTCAGCTTCACCGGCTCGACCGGCGTCGGCGCCACGCTCATGGGGCTGGCGGCAGAGAACATCGTCAGCTCGTCGATGGAGCTCGGCGGCGACGGCCCGTTCATCGTGCTCGACGATGCTGATGTGGAGCTCGCCGTCGATCAGGCGATCATCTGCAAGTTCCGCAATGCGGGGCAGGCCTGTGTGGCCGCGAACCGCATCATCGTTGACCGCAAGGTCGAGCCGAAATTTACTGACCAGTTCGTGGCGAAGGTGAAGAAGCTGACCGTCGGCAATGGAATGGAGGCGGTCGACGTCGGCCCCATGATCTCCGCCCGCCAGCGTGACAGGCTCTACGACACCGTGCAGAGCCTGAAGGACGCGGGCGGCGAGGTGCTGACGGGCGGGCGCGCCATCCAGTCGCCGGGCTTCTTCTTCGAGCCGACGACGATCCGCTTCGATGGGCCCAACGAGGTCATGTGCTCCAATGAGCTCTTCGCCCCCATCGCCGCGATCTTCGCCGTCGACGGGCCGAAGGAGGCGCTCGATTTCGCAAATGACTCCCGCTACGGGCTTGCCTCTTACGTGTTCACCCGCGACCTGTCGCGGGCGGTGAGTTTCGGCGAGCAGCTGGAATACGGCATGGTGGGGATCAACCGCGGTATCATGGCCGACCCGGCGGCGCCTTTCGGCGGCACGAAAGCCTCGGGCATCGGGCGCGAGGCCGGACAGGACGGGATCTACGAGTTCATGGAGAAGAAATACATGGCCCTGACCGTGCAGGACGCGGAGCTCATCTGATGATGGAGAATACCCTTGGTCTGGGCCTCGTCCGTCAGCCGCGCGCCGTACTCTTCGGGCCCGGCCAGCGGCGCCAGCTTCCGCAGATCGTGGCGGGGCTCGGGCAGCACGCGCTGATCGTCACCGATGCGCGCATGGCCACGACACCCGAGTTTCGAGACATGGCAGAGGGCATCGCCGCCGCAGGCGTGAAGGTCTCGCTTTTCGACCAGGCTCAGCCGGAGCTGCCGCGCGAGGATGTGGCAAAAGCGGCCGCGGCGGGGCAGGGGGCGGAGGTCGTCGTTGGCATCGGCGGCGGCTCATGCATGGATCTCGCCAAGGCGACGGCGGCGCTGCTGGCGCATGGCGGCGATGTGCGCGGCTTCTTCGGCGAGTTCCAGCTGCCGGGGCCGGCCCTGCCCATCGTGACCGTGCCCACCACCGGCGGCACGGGGGCCGAGGTCACCTGCCTCTCCATCGTCTGGGACGAGGAGCGCGGGCTGAAGATGGCCATCGCCGATGCCGCGATCGCGCCGCACACCGCCGTCATCGACCCTGAGCTGACGCTGACCTGCCCGCCCGGCCTCACCGCCGCGACGGCCGCCGATGCGCTGAGCCATCTCGTCGAGGGCTTCACGGCGCGGCCAAAGAACCCGACGCCGGAGGAGCTGGCGAGCCAGATCTACACGGGCAAGAACCGCATCACCGACATCTTCGCCGCCGAGGGCCTGCGCCTGATGAACCGCGCCCTGCCACGGCTGGCGGCGGAGCCGGACAGCCTGCAGGTCCGCGCAGACGTTATGTTCGCGGCCTATTGCGCCGGCATGGTTATCAACACCACCGGCACCGCCGGCGCCCATGCCATCCAGTCGCCGATGGCCGCCTTCGGCCATGCGCCGCACGGTATGGGGGTGGGTGCGCTGCTCCCCTACATCATGCGCTGGAACCTGCCCCATGCGAGCGACGAGTTCGCCGCCCTGGGGGATATCCTCGGCTGCGATGGCGTGAATGCGCAGGTCGTCGCCCGCGCCGGCATCGAGCGCATCGATGCGCTGCTGCAAGCCGTGGCCGTGCCGGCCGATATCGGCACGCTCGGCGTGGAGGAGGCCCATTTCGACGCCATCGCCAAGGGCGCCGTCTCTGCTGCCCGCCTTGTGCGCAACAACCCCGCGCCGATGACCACCGACAGCGTGCGCGCTCTGCTGGCCCGGGCTACTTCCGGTGACCGGAGCTGGTGGGAGGCGGCGTGACCGGCCCGCCGCGACAAGTCGGGCCGGTCACGCCGGCATATTGCTGCAAGAGCAATGATTTAAGATGAAAGGACCGCCGGGCCCCTCTGCCCGGCCCCTGGGAGGAGGACCAAATGAACGCACCCGTGACCAACCGCCAGAATGCTGGCTGGCATCGTTTCCGCCTCGGCGCCTTCGAAGGTACCGTTGTGTGGGATGGCTACATTCACCACCCCTACGAGAGCTTCTTTCCCAATGCCCCGGCGGAGGAGATGGCCCGGTTGAAGGAAGAGTATCGTCTGCCCGAGGATCACATCCCCATGGATCTGAATCCGGTGGTCATGAACACCTGCGGCAAGCTCTGGCTGATTGACACCGGCATGGGCCCGACCGTCACCTGGTGGGGCGAGACGATGGGCGAGATCATCTCCAACCTGAAGGCCGCCGGCATCGAGCCCGATCAGATCGACGGCATTCTTCTCACCCACCTGCACCCCGACCATGCCTTCGGGCTGATCGATGCGGAGGGCCGCGCCGCCTTCCCGAACGCGACCCTGTATGTGTCAGATGTCGATTGGGCGGAATGGACGAACGAGGCGAACGTCAGCAAGACAGACAGCCATATCGGCAGTTGGACGGAAGGCGCGCGGAAGGCTGTGGCGCCCTATCGCGACCGTCTCTCGATCTTTAAGGCGGGTGAAGACATCGCCCCCGGCATCACGACCTTCTCGGTCGCGGGTCACGCGGCGGGTATGGTGGCCTTCATCTTCGAGTCAGAAGGACAGAAGATGGCCTTCACAGGCGATGCCTGCCACCATCAGGTCTACGATCCGCACCACCCCGAGTGGTTCTTCCACATGGAGTTCGATACCTCGCCCGAGCAGGGGACAGAGGCGAAGCGGGCCATCTTCAAGAAATGCGTCGAGGAGGGGATCACCTTCCACGGCTACCATTTCCCCTATCCCGGCATGGGCGAGATCATCGACCATGGCGACGGCACATACCGCTTCATGCCGGTTATGGTGAACCCGCGGCTCTAGGAGAGAAATCGGGGTGGGCTGTCTCTCAGCCCTCCCCCTCCGTCACCTCGGGATTGCGGCGGGTGTATTCCATCACCGCCAGATCGCCAGCCAGGATGATATGGTGCTCGCAGGCGGCCGCCGCGGCATCAGCATCGCGGTCGCGGGCGGCAGCGTTGATGATGGCTTCGAGCTCGGCGATCGAGGGCTCGATCCGCGCCGGATCGACGAAGGCGTAGCGGCGGAAAACGGCAATGCGCGCGTGGATGGCCTTCAGGTTCTCCGTCAGCACGTCATTGCCGGTGCCGGCGGAAAGAAGTTGATAGAAATCCGCCTTGATCGCCTCGCGGGAATCCACGTCGCCATGCCGGTATTCGGCATCGAGACGGTCGCGCAGCTCGATAAGGGCTTTCGCCTGCGCCTCGTCGGCATTCTGTGCGAAAAGCTTGCCTGTCAGCCCCTCGAGCGCCGCGCGTACCACGTAGATCGCCTTGATCTCTTTTACCGTCAGTACGGTCACAACGGGGCCGAGGTTCGCGCGGACCTGGATGAGATGCTCGCTCTCCAGCTGGCGCAGGGCCTCACGGATAACGGTGCGCGACACGCCATAGACCTCGCAGAGCGCGTTCTCGACCAGCCGCTGCCCGGGAACAAGCGCGCCGTTGAGTATATCCTCACGGATCAGGCGCACGACTTGCTGGCGCAGAGGGGCGGCGGTTCGGGAAATTATGGTGCTGGGCATTAGGGCCATCGATTGTGGAGGTATGACCTTTTATCGCAGGTGCCGCCAGAAACGAAGGCGGGTTTCCGCAATTGCGGGCATATTTCGGTTTCTGAGTGACGAGCGGTTAGAACGTTATCCAACTGTGACACCGCCGCAGACGAAAAGGGTCTGCCCGGTGACGAAACTCGCGCGTGGATCGCAGAAAAAGGCCACGGCATTGGCCACGTCCTCTGGCGAGCCCATCCGGCCCACCGGCACGGCATCGACAATGGCACGTGTCTCCGGCGCATCGGGCGGGTTGTTCTGCCAGAAAACCGAGGTCGCGATGGGGCCGGGCGCCACGCAGTTCACCGTGATCCCGTCGCCGGCCAGCTCCAGCGCCCAGGTGCGGGCCATGGCTTCCGCCGCGCCCTTGGAGGCGGAGTAGAGAGTGCGGGCCTCCTTGCCGAGCGTCACGCGCGAAGTGTTCATAACAATCCGCCCGCCGCCCTGCGCCCGCATCACCGGCACCAGCGCCTTGGCCGCGATGAGGGAGGTGCGGGTGTTCAGATGCAGGACGCGGTCGAAATCCTGCAGGTCCACATCGTCGAAGAGGGCAGGGCGGACGACGCCCACGTTGTTGACTAGCACACTGACCGGCAGGGTCGCTGCGATGTAGGCGAAGGCCGCCTCGGCCTCGGCCCGGTCAGAAAGATCGACGCGGCGGGCATCGGCGCGAAAGATCTCGTCTTCGGGCTCCTCGATGTCGAGCACGACAACACGGTAGCCATCCTCATGCAGGCGCTGGGCAATGGCCGCACCGATGTTGCGTGCGCCGCCGGTCACCACTGCGCAGGTCTGGGTCATCTCATGGTCCTGTCGGTTGGCAGGGCGAGCGTGGGTCTCGCCGGAAGGGCCCGGGGGCGATGTACCACACCCGGGCCGTAGGCTTGGCGTCAAGCGACCTTGAAGCCGCGGTAATTGTCGTCGCGGATGTCGTTGAGTTCGGACATGTAGTTCGACATGCCGCCCATGAACCACATCGAGGTGCGCGGCTTGCCGGGGATGTTGGCGCCGTTAATCCACGAGTCCGTCACCTCGAACAGCGTGCCCGCCAGGCCTTCCTGGCAGATCTTCACCCATTCCTCCTGCGCCGACAGTTCGGTATCGACGATGGCGCCGGTCCGCTCGGCCTCTTGAATGAGATCGGTGAAGTAGTTCACCTGCCATTCATGCACGAGCGGCTGGCTGGTGAACGGGCTGAAGGGGCCGAACACCATGAAGAAGTTCGGGAAGCCTGCGACCGTCATCCCCGCATAGCTGTGCGGGCCGTCGCTCCACTGATCGGCAAGGCGCTGGCCGCCGCGGCCCACCGTTTCGATCTTGAGGTAATTGCCGGTCATCGCGTCGAAGCCCGTCGCCATGATGACCACGTCGAGCTCGATCTCTTCGCCGCCGATCACCAGGCCCTTCTCGGTGTAGCGCTCGATCGGGTTGGCCTTCACGTTGTGCAGGGTGACATTGTCGCGGTTGTAGACGTCGTAATACCCGTCAGCCGCCAGCGGGCGCCGGGCGTAGTAGTCGCTCGGCGTCAGCATCTCGGCGATCTTGGGGTCTTTTACGATGCTGTCGATCTTCGACTTGATGAAGTCGGTTGCCGTCTTGTTGGCCTCGGGCGAGACGACGATGTCGGTGAAGGTCTCCAGCATGAAGCTGAAGCCGTTGCCCTTCTGCCAGGCTTTCTCGTAGCGCTGGTCGCGCTCTTCGGGCGAGACTTCGAGCGCCGACTCTGTGGCATCCGGGAAGCCGAAGACAGAAACGGTATCGAGCGCGGAGTCGCGAAAGCCCGTCGGGTTCTGCTTGATGCGCTCGCGCGCCTCCTGCGGGAAGGGGCCGATGCCGAGCGGCACCACCCATTGCGCGGTGCGCTGCAGCACGTGCAGGTGGCCCACCTTCGGCGCGAGCTCGGTGATGATCTGGATGCCGGTGGAGCCGGTGCCGACAACGGCGACACGCTTGCCCTCCAGCTCCGGGTCGGTCTCCGGCCATTTCGAGGCGACGAGCACCTGGCCCTTGAACTTGTCCTGATCGGGAAATTGCGGTGCGTAGGACGAGGACAGCAGGCCTACCGCCTCGATAAGGTAGCGCGTCCGCACCTCCTCGCCGTTTCCGGTCGTCAGCACCCAGCGCTGGGCATCATCGTCCCATTTGGCGCTGTCGATCTTCGTGTTGAAGTTGATCGAGCGCTTGAGGTCGTGCTTGTCGGCAACGGCGTTCATGTATTCCAGTACTTCGGCCTGGCGGGCATAGCGCTCGGACCAGTGCCAGTTCTGAAACATCTCGAGGTCGAAGGAATAGGTGTAGACGGTCGATTCCGTGTCGACCCGGCAGCCGGGGTAGCGGTTCCAGTACCAGGTCCCGCCCACGCCGCCGGCCATGTCGAAGGCTTGGGCGTTCAGCCCCAGCGTCTCGCGCATGCTGTAGAGGGCATAAAGCCCGCCAACACCGGCGCCGATGATCGCCACATCCAGTTCCCGACCATCGAGCTTCGATTGCGCCACGTTCGACTGCGCCATTGGTTTCCTCCCGGTATCTCTTTCAAAATCAGTCTGGGCGCCCCTCACGGGCTTCGCCCATCCTCCACGGCCCGCATACTGTAATACGGTATTACTGTCAACGGATCTGGTTGACGTAATACCGTATTACAGTATGTTGAGGGCGCATCAATAGGGTGTCGGTCCCCCGGTCTCACGGGCGGAGCGCAAGGGAGGAAGCAGATGAGATTGAACGGGAAAGTGGCGCTGGTCACCGGCGCATCGCGCGGGATCGGCCTGGGTATCGTCGAGCGGTTCGCAGAGGAGGGGGCCATCGTCTATGCCGGCAGCACCTCGAACCCGGGCGGCGTGTATCCGGAGGGAGTGACTGGCGTGGAGCTGGATGTCACCAGCGAGGAGAGCTGGAAGACTGTCGTGGCCCGCATCGTGGAGGAGAACGGCCATATCGACGTGCTGGTGAACAACGCCGGCATCATCGTCTACGACCCGGTCCACACCCTTCACATCGACGACTGGCACAAGGTCATCGCCGTCAACCAGACCGGCGTCTTCCTCGGCATGAGGGAGGTGATCCCGCATATGCAGAAGCAAAAGGCCGGGTCGATCATCAACGTCTCGTCGATCTGGGGCAATGCCGCGGTCGCCGGGGCTCATGCCTACCACGCCACCAAAGGCGCGGTGCGCATCATGTCTCGGAACGCTGCCATCATCTATGTCGGTGATGGCATCCGCGTGAACTCGCTGCACCCCGGCTTCATCGACACGCCGCTCACCCAGAGTCAGGACGCCGACATGAACGCCATGGTCGTCGCCGCCACGCCGATGAAGCGGCCCGGCACCCCGCGCGAAATCGCGAACGGCGCGCTGTTTCTCGCCTCCGACGAGGCAAGCTTCATGACGGGAGCAGAGCTCGTGATCGACGGGGGATACCTCGCTCAGTAGCCCGCATCGGGTTTTCAGTTGATCATTACTGTAATCCCGTATTACGGTATTACCGGGAAGAGGACGCATCTACTGATTCGTACGGGCTGTTGCCCGGTACCGGCCGGAATGGGTCGGGGCCGGAGCATCCCGCACGCCCCGTCGATGCCGCCGGCGGCCTCGCTGGATTGCCCGCAAAGAAGGCCCCGGAGGAGGGGCGACTGCCAAAGCGCCCAGGCTGGCGCGATCAGGGAGAGAGAAATGACGAGATTCACGTTCGGGACCTCGGCCGCCGCTGCGGCGCTGGTCTCGCTGCTGCCCATGGCCGGTCTGGCGCAGAGCGCCGAAGACCTGATGGTATCGACGCTGGGCACGGCCGAGGCCGACCCCGTCATCATGGAAGCGATGGAGCACGCCGCCGAGCCCGTCACCGAAGAGATGCGCGCCAAGGCGCTGGAATGCTGGAACAACAATTCCTGCGACACCGGCACCGGCGGCGACGTCACCGTCGCCTATGCCGACGGCTTCGGGGAGAACGTCTGGCGCCGTGTGACGGCGATGGAGTTCATCCAGCAGGCGCTCACCTATCCCGAGATCGGCGAGATCCTTTACACCTCGGCGCGTGGCGACGCGGCCAAGGCCATCTCCGACCTGCGCGCCTATATCGCCCAAGGTGTCGACGTGATCGTCGTCTTCGCGGATGCGGGCGAGGCGCTGGCTCCGGTCGTGCGCGAGGCCACCGAGGCCGGCATCAAGGTCGTGCTGCACAATGGCACCGGCGCCGGCGTGGCGGGCGAAGATTACCTCACCAACATCTCCGAGAATATCTGCGATCTCGGCACCGAGATGGTCCGCGCCATCGCCTCCACCAACCACCCAGGCCCGATCGTGGCGCTGGGCGGTGTGCCGGGCAACCCGCTCTCGGCTGAGGTGCAGCGCTGCGCCAATATCGAGATCGACAACACCGAGGGCCTCGAGATGGCCGCTTCGATCGACACGATGTGGACGCAGGAAGGCAACGTGACCGCCACCTCGACCGCACTGTCGCAATACGGCGAAATCGGCGGCTACATCACCGAATATGCCGACGGCTTCCGTGGTGCGCTGCGCGCCTACGAACAGGCCGGGCTCGACCCGGTGTTCACCGTCGCCTCGCGGACCGATGAGCAGGGCCTGTTCTGCGACTGGGAAGACGCGGGCAAGTCCTTCGACGTGTTCTATTCTTCGGGCCAGAACTACCAGTCCCGCTTCGCGCTGACCGCCGCGATGATGGCGATCGAAGGTGAAGAGGTCGCGCCCGTGATCGAGGTGCCCTTCTCGATGAAGCCGGCGACGGATGAGCTCTGCAACCCCGAGCTGCCCATGGAGACCTCCGTGTCGACTCTCGTCGATACCGAAACGCTCAAGCAGATGTTCGCTGGCAACTGAGCCCCGGCGCCTACTGAGGCAGGGGCCGGATCATCGGCCCCTGCCAGCTTTCTGCAACGACCAGCATTCCGGGGCCCGGCCATGACGGAACTCGTCCTCCAGATCGAGAACGTGTCGAAAACCTATCCCGGCGTCCGCGCCTTGGATCATGTCTCGCTCGACGCCCGCGCGGGCGAGGTGCATGCGATCCTGGGCGAGAACGGCTCGGGCAAGTCGACGCTGATGAAGATCGCCTCTGGCGCCGTGACGCCCGATTCCGGCAGCGTCACCATCGCCGGCAAGGCGCTGACGCAGGCCGACCCCGGACTTGCGCGCGATCTGGGCCTTAGCTCCGTCTATCAGGACGACAGCCTCGTGCGTGAGCTGACCGTCGCGCAGAACCTCTTCATGGGCGCCCCTCCGGGCAGCGTGCCCTATGGCCAGATGGTCAGCTGGGCCGAAAAGCGGCTCGCCCCCTTCGACCTTGGCATCTCCGCCCGCGCTCGCGTGGCCGATCTCACCCCGGCGCACCGGCAATTCGTAGAGATCGTGAAGGCGCTGATAGCCCAGCCGCGCGTGCTTCTGCTCGACGAGCCGACCTCGACGCTCGACATCGACGGGGTGCGCCAGCTCATGGGCATCGTCCGCGAGCTGACGTTGCAGGGGACGGGCGTGCTCTACGTCAGCCATCGTCTGCCCGAGATCCTCGAGCTGGCGGACCGCGTAACCATCCTGCGCGACGGCGTGCACCAGGGCACCTTCGACGTGACGCCCGAGATTTCCGAGAACGACCTCGTCGCCCGCATGATCGGCCGCGACGTGGAAAGCGAATTTCCCCCGAAACTCGCCACGGTGAGCGACCGCGTCGTGCTTTCGGTCTCGGGCCTGTCGGGCAACGAGTTCCATGGGCTGACGCTTCAGGCGCGCGAGGGCGAAATCCTCGGCTTCGCGGGGGCCGAGGGCAACGGTCAGCGCGAGGCGCTGCGCGGCATCGTCGGGCTGGACGAGGCGCAGGGCCATGTCGCCGTCATGGGCCGGCCCGTCGACGTCAGCTCGCCCCGCGCGGCGCTGGCGGGGGGCATCGCCTTTCTCTCCGCCGACCGACCCGGCGAGGCGATCTTCCCCGACCTTTCGGTGCAGAAGAACATGGTGCTGACGCGCCTCGGCTCGTTCATGTCGCGCGGGCTCCTCTCCGGTGCGCGCGAGCGGGCCGACGGTGCCCTGATGAAGGACGATTTCGGCGTGGCGGCGGCGAGCCTCGACGTGCCGGTGATCGGCCTTTCGGGCGGTAACCAGCAAAAGGCGGTGCTGGCGAGGGCCTTCCGCTCCGGCGCCCGGGTGTTCCTCATCGACGAGCCGACGCAGGGGGTCGATGCCGGCGCCCGCTACGAGATCTACAAGGCTGTCCGCGAGAACCTCGCTGAGGGCGGCGCCTGCATCGTCAATTGCTCCGACGCGCAGGAGCTGGCGGGCATCTGCGACCGGGTGCTGGTGTTCTCGCGCGGGCAGGTCGTGGCCGAGCTCACGGGCGACGAGGTGACGGAGGAGCGCATCGTCGGCTCGTTCCTCACCTCGCGCCACGGCAAGGCGAAGGTCGAAGGGCCGCGCCCCGGCCTGTTCTCGCGCATCGCGGGCGGCACCTCACAGCCCTGGGTGCCCGTCGCCTTTCTCGCCGCGCTGACGCTGCTCGTCGGCGCCTGGTCAACCTCGCAATCGGAGGTTTTCCTCACCGCGATCAACCTGCGGCACCTGCTTCTCGCCGTCGCGCCCGCCGCCATCGTGGCGCTTGCGCAGCTCGTCGTGCTGTTGGTGCGAGGCCTCGATGTCTCAGTCGGCTCGATGATGAGCCTGACCGTCGTTGCCGCCTCCTTCCTCATCGCCGGAGGAGGGCCGGTGATGATCCTTCTCGGTGCGCTCGCCTGTCTCGCGCTCGGCGCTGTCGTTGGCCTGATCAACGGCTCGCTCATCCGGCTTGCGGGCGTCAACGCCGTAATCACCACCATCGCCATGCTCTCGGTTCTGGGCGGTATCGCCCTCGTCCTGCGGCCCACGCCCGCCGGCCTTATCGACGGCGGCTTCGCCGAAGTGCTCCGCACGCGGATCGGCTGGCTGCCCATCTCGACCGTGTTCGTCCTCGCCCTCGCACTCGCCGGAGATTGGTGGCTGAACCGCACCCGCGCGGGGCTGGAGGTCAAGGCCGTGGGCTTCCGCGAGGAGGCGGCGCGGCGCAATGGCGTGAACGTCAATGGCGTGCAGATCCGCGCCTATGTCATCGCTGGCACGCTCGCGGCGCTGGCGGGGCTGTTCCTCGGCTCCGAAGTGGGAGTCGGCCACCCGACCATCGGTGCCAACTACGCGCTCACCTCCATCGCCGCCGCCGTGCTTGGCGGGGCGGCGCTCACGGGCGGGCGCGGCTCGTTCCTCGGCGCGCTGGCGGGGGCGCTGTTCTTCACGCTGATGATCAACGTGCTGTCGATCCTCGGCCTGTCCTCCGCCGTGGGGGTGATTGCCAGCGGCACGCTGACCCTCCTGGCCATCTTCCTCTACTCCGGCCTGCGCGAGATCGACCGCCACCTGCGCCGGATGCGCAACTCAAGATCGGTGCGGCGGGCCGCGGCCACGCCGGCGGAATGACGCTATGACCGCAGGATCGGGAATGGACATGACCAGCAACCTCGCCTCCACGGCCGCGCGGCCGCCCCGCTACAGCCGCAAGGGCGTGAAGGGCCTGATGCGCTTCTTCGCCATCTGGATCGCGCTGGCCGTGCTCGTCGCCCTCTGCCTCGTCTTCGTTCCGCGGGCCGTGTCGCCGATGACGTTCCGCCTCATCATGCCCTTCATCGCCTTCCTCGCTATCGCGGCGATGGGGCAGGCGATCGTGCTGATGGCGCGCGGCATTGACCTGTCGGTGCCCGGCATCGTCGCCATGTCCTCGGCCGTCGTGCTCGGCGTCTCCAGCGGCAGCGACGATCGGATGTGGCTCGCCATTGCCGCTGCCCTGGGGGTGTCGACCCTCCTCGGGCTCATCAACGGGTTGCTCGTGGCGGTGATGCGGCTCAACGCGCTGATCGTCACGCTCGCGAGCGGCTCCATCATCACCGGCCTCACGCTGCTTTACCGGCAGGGCTTCGCCGCCGAGGCGCGGGTGCCGGACAAGCTGGCAGCCTGGGCCAGCATGCGGCTCTGGGCCGGCATCCCGCTGTCGGCCGTCGTGGCGCTCGTCGTCATGGTCCTGCTGATCATCCTGCTGCGCAAGACCGTGCTTGGCCGCCGGTTCGAGGCGGTGGGCGCCAACCCGGAGGCAGCCCATGCGACCGGGATCGAGATCATCCGCTACCAGGCGGGCGCCTTCGCCCTGGCCGGGCTGCTCTACGGGCTGATGGCGATCCTGCTCTCAGGCTTCATCCGCAACCCGACGCTGGAGGTCGGAAACGCCTACCTCCTCGCCCCCATCGCGGCGGCGGTGCTGGGGGGAACGGCAATGTCTGGCGGGGTCGG
Source organism: Pseudoroseicyclus sp. H15 (assembly GCF_054353345.1). Taxonomy (NCBI): domain Bacteria; kingdom Pseudomonadati; phylum Pseudomonadota; class Alphaproteobacteria; order Rhodobacterales; family Paracoccaceae; genus Pseudoroseicyclus; species Pseudoroseicyclus sp. H15. The sequence goes on along the minus strand of NZ_JBTHJE010000002.1, from coordinate 717,398 downwards.
CAGCATGCTGGCGGTGACCGGGGCGGCGATCTTCCTGATCCTGCTTGATCAGGCTTCGAAGATGCTGGGCCTCGCGACCTCCTGGCAGATGATCATTCAGGGCGCCGCCATCGCCGCTGGCATGTGGCTTTCCGAAGCCACCGCGCGCGCGGGGCGAGGGCGCAGCTAGAGCTGCGCCCTCAGGGCTTAGATGCCGGATGGGAGTGGCGCGTCAGCGGTGACGCGGCACTCCCGCCTTAGGGTATCAGAGCTATCGATTGCAGCCTTGCGGCAGTCACTGCGTCATGCGTTCAACTCAGGGCCTTCGCCCAACCATTACCGATGCTGCCCTGCACACGCAGGATGAACCGGCTGACATCCGAGCGCGGGGCCTGGGACGACAGCCGGTCCTGGGGTCAGCGCTCTATTGCTCCGTCGGGGCCGAGAGCCCGTTCGCGAACATGTAGCTCACGCCTTCGATGAAGCCAGGCTCCCACACGGCCATGCCGTGGCCGCCGTTGAGGATGCGCAGCTCGGCGGGGCTGGCGGGGACGTCTTCCCATTTCTCGAACTCCGCCCCGTAGATGTTCTCGCGGTGGAGCGCGGTGTAGAAGGCGACGGCCTGCACCTCCATGTTGTACTTCGTGGCGTCCGCGGGGAGGTCTTCCTTCTCCGACAGGTGGTTCCAGTCATCGTCGCCCGCCACGATGAAGAAGGGCACGCGGTTGCCCTGCGCAGCGTAACTCTCGATGAGCGCCGGGTAGTTCAGCGCGTCCCAGCGGGCCGGATCGTAGGGCTCGCCGAAGGAGCCCCGCTCGATGGCGCCGGCGGTCGCGGGCGGCTGGCCGGATTGGAGCGCGGGGCTGAGAAGCGTCGCGGCGGCGAAGAGATCGGGGTAGGCGAGGCCGTATCGGGCTGCGCCGAAGCCGCCCATCGAAAAGCCGACGAGCGCGCGGCCGTCGCGGCTGGAAATGGCCGGCAGGGTCTCGTCGATATGGGGGATCAGGTCTTCGATCACCGCGGTTTCAGCGGCCCCGAAGGCGGCGGAATCGACCCAATAGGAATTGCCGGTGACCGGGGCGACGGCGATGACGGGGGGAATGGTGCCTTCAGCGATCATCGTGTCCAGGATGGGCCAGAAATCCTCCCAGGCATCCGCCTCGCCGCCGCTGCCGTGCAGCAGGTAGAGGACCGGATAGAGCGTGCCGGCATCGGCGTCGAAGCCATCCGGCAGATAGAGCGCGTAGCTCAGATCACTGGTCTCGGCATTGTCGTCCGCCGCGAGGGCGGGGGACGCCATGGATTCGACCGTCACGTCGCCGGCAAAGGCCGGTAGGGCCAGCGTGCTGGCCAGGGCAGGGACCAGGGCGGTCCTCAGAAGATAATGCATGTTAAAAACGCCTCCTCCGCGTTTTTGGGGGGTTAAAGCTTCGACAGAACTCTCCGCGCGCGGGCGATGATAGGGGCGTCGACCATGCGGCCATCTAGGCTGAAGGCGCCGGTCTCGTGGGCCTCTGCGGCGGCAAGGATGCGGCGGGCCCAGTCGATCTCTTCGGCGCTTGGTGCGAAGGCGGCGTTGAGTACCGGCGCCGCCGAAGGGTGCACGCAGGTGGCGCCGTCGAACCCGTGGCGGCGCGCTTCCTGCGCGGCGTCTTCGATGGCGGGAAGATCGCTGTAATCGGCGATGGTGCGGAACAGGCCGAGAGAGATCTTGCCATGCGCCTTGGCGGCGTAGTGGATCAGCAGCTTGGGCGTGCGCAGGACTTCGGGGTCGGGCAGGGCGCCGAGGGACGTGGCGAGGTCTTCTCCGCCCGCTGACAGGCCGATGACGGCGCGATGGGCGGCTATAGCCCCGACCTCCAGAAGGGCCGCCGGGTCTTCGATCAAGGCGAAGAGCGGCAGGCCGGGGGCGAGGGCGGAGATCACGTTGAGGCTGTCGAGGCTCGCCTTGGAGACGTAGAGCGCATCGGCCCCGGCGGCTTGCGCGGCGGCCGTATCGAGGGCGAGCGCATCGGCGTTGATACGCACGAAGGCCTTGGCGCCGCTCTGGCGGACGGATTGCACCGAGGCCGGCAGAGACTGCCGCGCCCCATCGCGCCGCTCGGGGCGGACGGAATCTTCAAGGTCGAGGATGATCGCATCGGCGCCGCGCTCGTGCGCCTTCGCAATGAAGCGCTCGTTGTCGGCGGGGACATAGAGAAGCGAGCGCAGCCTCATGCCTCCTTCCCCAGTGCGGCGGCGATGGCATCGGGGGTGAGGCCGATCTCGGAGAGGATGGCCTCGCCATCCTCTCCCAGCGCCGGGGCGGGCCGGAAGAAGCCGCCGGGCGTTTCGCTGAGGCGGGGCACGATGTTGTGCATCGGCAGGGTGCCGTACTCGGCGTCCTCGACGTCGAGGAACACCTCGCGCTCGCGGAAATGCGGATCGTTGAAGGCGCCTTCGATCGAGTAGATCGGCCCGACCGTGGCGCCGGCCTCGCGCATAATGGCGAGGGCCTCGTCGCTCTGGCGGGCGGCGAACCAGCCGCCGATGGCGGCGTCGACGAGGTCGCGGTGCTGGATACGGTCGGAGTTCGTGCGGAAGCGCGGGTCATCGATCATGTCGGCGCGGCCGATGATGGTGAAGATCCGCTCCGCCACCGCCTGGGTGGAGCCGGAGAGGGCGAGGTACGTGCCGTCGGCGCAGACATACACATTGCGCGGGCAGGAGGTGTTCGAGGCCGAGCCGACACGCTCTTTCACGATGCCGGTCTTGGCGAAGATCGCCGCCTCCGGGCCGAGGACGGAGAAGATCGGCTCAAGCAGCGACAGGTCGATCACCTGGCCCTTCGCCTTGCCTTTCTCGCGGGCAAGGAGCGCCGTGCTGACGGCGGAGGCGCCGTAGATGCCGGCGATCATGTCGGCCAGCGCCAAAGGCGGCAGGATCGGCTCGCGGTCGGGGAAGCCGGTGCGGTGGGCATAGCCGCTCATCGCCTCGACGATGGTGCCGAAGCCGGGCAAGTGCGCATAGGGGCCGGTCTGCCCGTAGCCCGAGACGCGCAGCACGATGAGGCCGGGGTTGCGCGCGAGCAGGGCCTCTGGCGCCAGCCCCATCTTTTCCAGCGTGCCGGGGCGGAAGTTCTCGATCAGCACGTCGGCGCTGTCGATCAGGCTCCAGAGCGCCTCCATGGCAGGCGGGCGGCGCAGATCGAGCGCGATGGAGCGCTTGTTGCGACCGTAGACCTTCCAGAAAAACGAGGCGCCGCCGTCCTTCCATGCGCGCAGGGGGTCGCCGGCGGGCGGTTCGATCTTGATGACATCGGCGCCGAAATCGCCGAGCTGCAGCGAGGTCATGTTGCCCGCCACCAGCCGCGACAGATCGAGCACACGCACGCCCTTGAGCGGCCCCTCGGCATTGGAATCGAAGGCCCGCGCCATCAGACCAGCCTCTTGCCCGAGGCGGGGTCGAAGAGCAGGGCACGCTCAGCGTCGATGCCCAGCGTAATCCGGTCGCCGGGGGAGAGGATGGCCTCGTTGTGCAAGACGACGGAGAATTCCGTCTCGCCGATCTTCACCACGAGGTCCTGGCTGTCGCCGTTCGGCTCGACCAGCACCACCTCTGCTTCCTGGCCCGTCTCTGCCAGCGCCATGTGCTGCGGGCGAATGCCGTAGAGAACCTCGGTGCCGGCCTTTACGTCGCAGGGCGCTGCGAGGGGCATGCGGGTGGCGCCTGTCGCGAGCTCGACTTCCCGCGCGTCGGGGCCGAGGGCCCTCGCGTCGAAGAGGTTGATCTCAGGCGAGCCGATGAAACCGGCGACGAAGGTGTTGGCCGGGTTCTGGTACACCTCCTGCGGGGTGCCGAGCTGGGCGATGTCGCCGTCGTTGAGCACGACGATCCGGTCGGCGAGCGTCATCGCCTCGGTCTGGTCGTGGGTGACGTAGATCATCGTCTTGCCGAGGCGCTGGTGGAGCTTCTTGATCTCCGAGCGCATCTTCACCCGCAGCTTCGCGTCGAGGTTCGACAGCGGCTCGTCGAACAGGAAGGCGGTGGGGTTGCGCACGATGGCGCGGCCCATGGCCACCCGCTGGCGCTGCCCGCCAGAGAGCTCGCGCGGCAGCCTGTCCAGCAGCGCCTCCAGCCCGAGGATATCGGCCGCTTCCTGCACGCGGGCCTGGATCTCGGCCTTCGGCTCGCCGGCGAGCTTGAGCGCGAAGCTCATGTTATCGGCGACCTTCATATGCGGGTAGAGCGCGTAGGACTGGAAGACCATGGCGAGGTCGCGCTGCTTAGCCGGCATGGTGTTGACGACCTTGCCGCCGATCTCGACCGTGCCGGAGGAGATATCCTCCAGCCCCGCGATCATGCGCAGCAGCGTGGATTTCCCGCAGCCGGAAGGCCCGATGAGAACGACGAACTCGCCTTCCTCGATCTCGATCGAGATGTTCTTGAGCACGGGAACCTGGCCGTAGCGCTTGGTGACGTTGTTGAGCGTGATGCGGGACATGGGGCTTTCGTCCTTCTGGCTATTGCTCGACGATCTCGAACGAGGAGACGGCAAACCGCCCCGGCCCACCGAGGCGCAGACCGGCCTGCCCGTAGGCAATGCGGTCATCGCGGGCGGTGAGGGCGGGGGTGCCATCGACAGTGACGCTGATCTCGTCGCCCTTGATTGTGACGGAGAGCTCGTATTCGCGCCCGATCTCCACCGGATAATCCGTCTCGGCGAGGACCGTCGTGCCGAAATCTTCACGGAGGATGCGCAACTTGCCGTCCTCGAACCCTGCCGCGTAGAAGCGCGAGGTGCCCTGCGCACGGACGCTCACGAGATGCGAGGCTCCTGAGAGCGGCGTGAGCTGAGCGGTGACGGTGGCGTCTTTCGTGTAGAGATGGCCTGTCCAGAGATCGGCGTCGGTGTCTGTCAGGCAGGTGATCAGGTCGCCTTCCTTCTTCCAGTAGCCGCGGTTCCAGGTGAAGCGGCTGATGGCCTCCCACTCCTCGGTCGCCTGCGCGGCGTAGATACGGGTGGTGCCGTGCCCGCTCACCTTGAAGTTGGCGAGGTAGAGCTTGCCGAGGAACTTCAGCCGCCCGAAATACTCGATATCGATGCCAATCTCGTCCACGGCGTCGCCGCCCGCCTCGGGGACGGTGAACTCGATATGGGTCCATCCGCCCGTCGTCGGGGTCTGGTAGGCGCCGGCCTCGATGATCTCGCCGCTGTCGGTGGCGCGCACATAGGGCGCGATGCGCAGGTGGCCGTCGCCCTCGAAGGGCTCCATGAGTACGTCGAACGAGACGGTTTGCCCTGCCGCCACGAGGGGCGAGAACATCGGGCGGTAGCGCTGATCGTCGAAATCGGTCTGGCGATAGAAGGGCTTCCAGAACACGTGACCCGAATGGCCACGCTCGAAGCGATCAACGAGGATCTCAAGGGCGCCCTGGCCCGCGTCGGTCTCCTTGTCGGCCCAGCGGAGTTCGAGCTGGTTGGTGCCGGAGGTGCGGAAGCCATGCGTCGAGCCGGGGAGGGCGAAGTCGAAGGAGACGCCCCGGTCGGTCATGGCCTCGGCCCAGCCGTCCGGCACGTCCTGGCCATCGAGCTGCAGGGCCAGCGTTGCCAGTTCGCGGGCGAAGGTGGGGATGTCGACGATGTTGAGCGCGCCGGTGACGCCAGAGGTGACGATCATGTCGTTGATCGGTTTGCGATACTTGTCCCAGCTGGGGCCCACGCCCTCGAAGGTGCCGATGATCGCGCCGGCGTTGCCGGCGTTGCAGTCGGTATCCCAGCCGCACATGGTGGCGATCTCGACGGTGCGGCAGAGGTCGCCTTGCCCGTAGATCATGGCCAGTGCCAGCACGCCGGCATTGGGGATGATGTGGCAGACACCCGGATAGCGGTCATAGCCCCACTCGCGCTCCAGCAGGTCACGGCAGCCGCGCCAGTCGGCCGGGTCGCTCTTGTGCTGCGCGAGCACGGCGTTGACGACGGCGGCGTAGGTGGACTCGGCCGGGATCACCGAAAGGCCGACCTCGAAGAGCTCGTCCACCGATTTGGCGGTGAAAGCGGCAGCGATCATGGCGGCGCAGAAGCGGGCGCCGTTCAGGCCCTCGCCGTCATGGGCCACGGAGGCAGCGGTCGCCGACATTTCGGCGGCGCGCGCCGGGTTGCCGGGGTTCACCCAGCCCCAGCTGTCGATGAAGATCTGCCCGCCGATCTGCTCGGCGATCGCGGCGCCGTTCTGCGCGATGGAGCCGGAGCGCGGCGCCTCGATCCCGGCGCGGAGGTTGAGATAGGCGGTGTGCTCGGTCGAGCGGCCATAGCCGCCCCACCAGTACATGCCATGCCCCTCGGCCGCGTAGTTCAGCCAGGTCTTGGCGACCTCCTGCGGGTCGGGCTGCAGCTGGTAGTCGCGCATGGCGCGGATGAAGTAGACCGGCCCGTTGGTATCGTCATCGGCGGCGAAGTTCTTGAAATCGCGCACGTATTGCGTGATCTCGCCATAGGTGTCGCGGATCCGCTCATAGCTCCAGATGGTGGGCTCCACCGGGGCGCCAAGGCGCACGCCGATGGCCTTGCCGAGGAAGCCCGAGTAGATGCGGAAGAGGATGTCGGAGGAAGAGAGCATGAGAGAATCCGGTCTGTAAGAGAGGTTAGGTGGCGGCAGCCATGAGCTGGCCACGCTGGCTTGCGAGACGCTCGAAACGGGTCTGGTCGGCTGCCTGAATGGCGCGGGCGGTTTGCGCGAAACGGGCGGATTCAGCGCCCAGATCGAGGCGGTTTATCTCGTCGATCTGATCGGCCTCGGCGCGGTCGATGACGGCCTCGCCATGCATCGCGCCAAGAATGGCGCCGGCCATCACGCCGATGGAATCCGTGTCGCGGCCCGAGTTGATGCCGTCTTCGATGGCGCGGCGGAAGTCGCCGCCTGCCACGATGGCGAAGCCGAGCGCCAGCGGCAGCTCCTCGATGGAGAGAAGGCGCGACGGCTGGTAATTGGGCGTCGCCCGGCCGACCTTGGCGGCGGTGTGATCGAGGTCATCCCCGAGGGGAGAGAAGGCGGCGATCTTGTCATGGAAGGTCGCGACGACCTCGTCCTGCTCGGCGCCCTTGGCGCGCAGGCGCTGGGCAACGTCGGCAATCTCGCCGATGGCATCGCGGGTGCCGTCCTTCGCAAGGCCATGGGCCGTGGCGACGATCTCGTCGATGGTTGTGCCGGGCACGAAGGCCGCGGCGACTGCGCCGGCCAGCACGCCGGCCGCCTCCAGCCCGTAGCTCTGCTGATGGCCGGAGGCGAAGGCGATGGCCTCGTCATAGGCGGCGCGGGGGTCGCAGGCGTTCACCACGCCCAAGGGGGCGATGTACATGGCGGCGCCGCAGTTCACCATGTTGCCGATGCCGCCCTGGCGGGGGTCGCAGGAGGAAAGCTGGTGGCGCTGGAAGATCCATTTCTCGGGGTAGAACAGCCGCTCCAGCAGCGGGCATTCACGTTGCAGCTCAGGCACGTAGCGCTTCACCCAGGCGATCTGGCGCACCATGCCATCGGCCATGTCCCATGCGTCGAGATGGCGCTGAACGTCGTTATAGACGGCCATGAGCGACAGCGTCATCAGCGTGTCGTCGGTGACGATCCCGTTGCCGCGCACGCGGCCGTTGCCCGCCGCCGGGTCTCGGCTGGTGCGGTGCCAGGCGTTGTCGAGCGAGGTGACGCGCCCGTACATCTCCTTGATCTCGGCCGGGGTGAGCTTTTCGACGGGGGCTCCGATGGCGTCGCCTAAAGCGACGCCATGGAGCAACCCGCGGACCCGGCTTTCAAAGCCGGGGCCCGCGTTTTGCTTAGTGGTCATGGAAGAACGGTCCTCGCGTGGTCGGTCATGGCCTGGCCGCCGGCGGCGTACCAGCCATCGACGTATTGGTCCCACTCATCCATCGACCATTCGCCAGAGACGAAACGGAACACGGATGTGCGGTAGTATTGCTCGGCCGCGTCGACCTGCGCGGCGAGTTCACTCGGCCAGACAAAGGCATTGTCGGGCGTGAAGTATTCGGCGCCCTGCTCAAGCGAGCCTTGCGCGACATCGGAGAGAAGCGGCACCGGCGGCTGCCAGTAATCGGGGTTCACCGTCCAGAAGCGCGGATACCAGGTGCCCATTTCCGGCAGGATCTCGTAGCTGTCGCCGTCTCTCGTGTAGTGCTGGCCTTCAAAGCCCATCCGGTCGATCAGCTGGCCTTCGGGGCTGGCGAGGAAGTCGAGCACGTCAAAGGCCGCCTCCTTGTTCTCGCTCATCGCGTGAATGGCGAAGCCGCGATCTTCCTTGGCAACATTCGTGGCCTCAAGCCCCGCCGGGGGATCGAGCAGCACCAGGTCAGAGCCGGGATTCACTTCCTGCATCTTGGTGCGGTAGATATCGACGACCTGACCGGCCGTGCCCATCACCACGCCGACTTCGCCGGAATAGAAGTTGTCTTCCTTCACTTCCCAGTTGGAGGTGACGTATTCCGGGTCGAGCAGGCCTTCCGCATAGAGCATCTGGTAATAGGCGAGCTTGTCGCGCTCGGCATCCGAAACGCGCGCATTGATCCACTCGCCGTTTTCGTCCTTCAGCCAGGTGGCGCTGACGCCGAAGGCCTGGTTGAAGATGGCGTCGAGCTCCGCGGTATTGCCGGGGGCGATGATGCCATAGGTGTCGTCGCTGCCATCCCCGTCGAGATCGGAGGTGCTGATGTCGCGCAGCAGCTGCGTCCACTCGTCGAGATTGGTCGGCGCGGCAGAGCCGAGCTGCTCAAGCCAATCCGAGCGCATCACCGGCGATTTGGTGCGCGCTGGGAAGACGTAGAGAAGGTAGGGGTAGTTCGCCAGCCGGTCGACATTGTGCGGCCAGAGCGCGTCTTTCAGATAGCTCGACTGGTCGATCCAGGGGCCCAGATCCTCCAGCACGCCCTGCGAGGCGAATTCCGCATCGCCGCCCTGGAAGTAGATGATGTCGGGAATCTCGCCCGACAGAAGGCGCAGGCTCATCGCGTCGGAATAGCCCGAAGAGGGCAGGGCGATCAGCTCGATATCGACCGGCGTGCCCGCTTCGGTCATCGCCTCTTCGATGCGGGCGAAATGCTCGGCATCCTGCGGGTTTTCCTGCGTGAGAATGGTCACGGTCGGAACGTCCTGGGCGAAGGCTGCGCCGCCCAATCCCGCTGCGACAGCCAAGGTGGCCGCCTGTGTCAAAAGGGTTCTTCTAAGCATCGGTTTCTCCTCCTCAATGCAAGTTGGCTCAGTCAGATCATCCCTTCAGGGCGCCGCTCATGGTGCCCTTCGTGAAGAATCTCAGAATGAGTGGGTAGACGGCCAGGATCGGCAGCATGGTGAACATGATCATGCCGGCGTTCAGCGACCGGGTCGAAAGCTGGCCTGCGCCTTCGTAATTCGTCATCGCGGCCACGCCGACCATCGCGGATTTGTCGCCTTCCACCACGAATTGGCGCAGCACCACCTGCAGCGGATGCATGTCTGAATCCGTCAGGTAGATCATCGGCCGCAGGAATTCGTTCCAGTGGTAGACGAGATAGAACAGGGTGATGGTTGCAATGGCTGGCTTGGTCAGAGGCAGAACCACCTTCCACAGCGTCTGGAAGGCATTGGCGCCGTCTAGCTCTGCCGCCTCCAGCAATTCGCCGGGCACTTCCTCGAAAAAGCGGATCAGGATGATCAGGTACCAGGCGTTGACCATCTTGTAGAGGATGACCGACCAGTAGGTGTTCAAGAGGCCGAGCTCGCGCACCACGAAGTAATCGGGGATAAGCCCGGGCTCGAAGATGATCGTCACGAGCACGAAGACGAACAGGATGCGCCGCCCCGGCAGCCGCGGGCGCGACAGGGCCCAGGCCATCAGCGCGGTGAAGGTGACGTTGAGCAGCGTGCCCGACACGGTGATCAGCAGCGAGTTAAACAGTCCGCGCTGCACGGCGGGGTGCTGGATCAGCAGGCTCCACACATCCAGCGAGAAGCCGGAGGGCACAACGGCCATCCCGCTCATTCCCGGCACCTGCGCCGGTTCCGACAGCGAGATGGCCAGCAGGTTGAGAATGGGCTGAACGGTGACGACCACCATCAGCAGCAGGGAAGAGACGATGATCGTCTGCTCGATGCGTTCGAGTGGCGTGCGATTGGCTGTATTCATCACCAAACCCCCTTGCCGGTAAGACGCTTGGAAATGGTGTGGGCCGCGACGATCAGCACCATGCCGATCACGCCCTTGAAGAGCCCGGCGGCGGTGGCGAGCGAGAACTGCCCCGATTGCAGGCCGAGCCGGTAGACATAGGTGTCGATGATATCGATCTGGTCGCGCACCGCGTCGTTCGACAGGTTGAAGATCTGGTCGAACCCGGCATTCATGAAGAGCCCGACGTTCAGGATGAAGAGCGTCGCGATCGTGGGCGCGATACCGGGCAGGGTGACGTTCCGGATCTTCTGCCAGCGGTTCGCACCGTCCATCTCGGCGGCATCGTAGAGCTGCGGGTCGATGGCCATGATGGCGGCGAAGTAGAGCAGGGAGTCCCAGCCCGCAGTGCGCCACATCTCGGAGAAGACGACCACCCAGCGGATCGAGCCGGAATCGGTCATGAAGGCCTTCGGGGCAAGGCCGACCGCTTCGCGGATATCGTTGACGACCCCGGTGGAGGGGGACAGCGCGGCGATGAAGACACCGGCGATGACGACCCATGACAGGAAGTGCGGCAGGTAGATGGCCGACTGGATGAAGCGGCGCATGTTGGTGCCGCGCACCTCGTTGATCAGCAGCGCAACGATGATGGGCACGGGGAAGACGCAGACCATCTTCATGGCCGAGATGATCAGCGTATTGGCGAGCACCTGGTAGAAGGCGGGGGCGCCGACCAGCGTCTCGAAGTGCTTCAGGCCGACCCAGAGGTTGTCGCCGAAGATGCGGAAATCCTCGAAGGCGAGCTTGGCCTGATAGATCGGGAAATAGTGGAAGATCAGGAAGTACACGATGCCCGGCGCCATCATGGCGTAATAGGGCCACCAGGTGCGAACCTTGATGCCAAAAGCGGCCCGTCGCGACAGAGGGGCACCCTCTTCGGGAACGTTCCCAAAATCGGACAAGTTCGACGCGAGATGTTTTTCGTCAAGGCTCATGGGTGTTGTCTTCCTCCCGCCACGGCCCGTGAAGGCGCCGCGGAGTCGGCCTGCCTGAGCGAGCCGCGAATGGTCAGCGTGCAGTCGAGCAGCACGCGGCGGTGGTCCAGCTTGTTGTCGATCGTCTCCGTCAGGAGCTTCATGCCTTCGGTTCCGATGGCCCGCGCCGGTTTGGCGATGGTCGTGAGCCCGGGGTCCGAGAAGGCAGTCGCGGGAATGCCGTCGAAGCCGAGGATCGAGATGTCGTCCGGGCAGCGCAGCCCCGCCTCGCGCACCGCCAGCAGAGCGCCGAGCGCCATCAGGTCGTTGGCCGCGAAAACGCAGCTTGGGGCGGTCTCCCTTTGCAGCAGGCGAAGCATGGCGGCGTGGCCGGATTCGACGGTATATCCGCCGTCTTCAACCGGCAGCGTCGCCGGGTCGATATCATGCGCCACGCAGTAATCATGCACCACGCGCATGAAGCGCACGCGCGCCAGGCGATGCGGCTTGCCAGCCAGCAGGGCAGGGCGATGGTGGCCCAGCGAAACGAGGTGGCTGAGGCCGAGGGCCACGCCCTGCGCGATGTCACTACCGACGCTGGAGAGCTCGGGAAAGCGCTCGGCGCTCGAGCCGATCAGCACGACCGGCAGGCCTGCGCGCCCGAAGTCATCCACCGTATCCGCCACGGGATTGACGATGGCCCCATCGACCCGCGCCTGTCTGAGGGCGCGCAAATGGCTCGCCTCGCGCCCGGCATCCCAGTCGGAGCTGAAGATGAGAAGCGACGCGCCATTCGCCGACGCCGCGTCTTGGGCGCCCCGCGCCACCTCGGCCCAGAAGGGGTTGGCGATGTCGGGAATCACGAGGCCCAGCATGCCCGTGCGGCCTGACCGCAACGACTGTGCGAGGTGATTGCGCTCATAGCCCAGGCGCCGCGCAGCCTCGGTCACGCGCTCACGCGACTTGGTGCCAATGTCCGGTGAGCCCGAAAGCGCACGCGCCACGGTGCTCTTCGACACGCCCGCTGCGCGGGCGATATCGATGATCGTAGGCTGTTTGGTGCGACCGCTTGTCATAAAGCTTCGCCCCCGCGAACGGCGGCATATCCTCCCAGATTTGGGAACGTTACCAGAGGCGGTCGGTTCTGTAAATCGCCGTTCGATATCGATGCTCCGGCGCGGCCGGGGCGCTGTAAATGCAGGCCCTCAGACGCCAGCCGATTTCCGCGACCTGCTTCGAGCGGCCACCTTCGAGTGGATGAACGGCGTGGGCGCCCAGACCTTCGCGAATCTGCTGACCTGTCAGCCCGCCGCGATCTCGCAGCACTTCGGCTTCGTCAGTAGCGCCTGCCCGAGGACGGCTTCCAGACCTCGCCCTGCCCGGGCAGGGGCCTCAGCCCATCCGGTCGGAGGCGTAGGCGCCGGGGCTGGCGGGAAAGACGACTGTCTTCTCCTTGTTCAGGAACACCCGGTGCTGCGCATGGGCATGCACGGCCCGCGCCAGCACCTGAGCCTCGACATCGCGGCCGAGCGAGACGTAGTCCGACGGGCTCTGCGCATGGGTCACCCGCGTCGTGTCCTGCTCGATGATCGGCCCCTCGTCGAGATCGGCGGTCACGTAGTGGGACGTCGCGCCGATGAGCTTCACGCCGCGCTCGAAGGCCTGCTTGTAGGGGTTCGCACCCTTGAAGCTCGGCAGGAAGGAATGGTGGATGTTGATGATCCGCCCCGACATCTTGCGGCAGAGGCTGTCCGACAGGATCTGCATGTAGCGGGCCAGCACGACGAGCTCGGCGCCGCTGTCCTCCACCACCTGCAGCAGCTGCGCCTCGGCCTGTGCCTTGTTCTCCTTGGTGACCTTGATGTGGTGGAAGGGCAGGTCGTGGTTCACGACCACCTTCTGGTAGGTCATGTGGTTGGAGATGACGCCCACAATCTCGATGGGCAGCGCGCCGATCCGCCAGCGATAGAGCAGGTCGTTCAGGCAATGGCCGAAGTTCGAGACCATGATGAGAACCTTCATCCGGTCGGCGCTGTCGTGGATGCCCCATTCCATACCGAAGCTCTCGGCGATGGGGCCGAAGCCGGTGCGCAGCGTCTCCAGCTCGGCGCCGGTCTCGGCCTGAAAGCTGATGCGGGCGAAGAAGCTGCCCGTCTCGGTATCGTCGAACTGGGCGGCATCGGTGATGTTGCAGCCCTGCTCGGCGAGAAAGCCGGAGATGGCGGCGACGATCCCGCGCCGGGCGGTGCAGTGGACGGTGAGAACATAGGTCATGGGGCGGTCTTTCAGGTCAGGTCTGCGGGCCGAGCGGCGTTGTCGGTGCACTCTGGGCGGAAAGTCGGTCCGGGGAAAGGGCGGTCTCTGGCGCGGGCGTCATCTGAGGCTGCTCTGGAGCGGCGGTGCCTGACGGGCAAGCAGATGCGGTGGGGATCGCCTCGGGCTCGTCAGCTAACGGGGGCGACAGCCAAGCTAAGCGCCTGCCGCACACATGGACCGGGTGGTCCCGGTGCGTCGGCGGCTACTGGTCAGACCGCGTCATCGCCGGCGGTGATCGTATAGGCCTGGAGCGTTCTGCCGTTTGGATCTCGATCTTCGATACGGCGGGCGAGCGCACGCGGCCACTGGGGCAGGTGGCCCCAGAAGACCGGACGCCCGCCGCTTCGCTATGCCAGCGCCTTAAGCCCGCTCAGTGCCTGGGTGAGGTCGGCCTTCAGGTCGTCCTCCGCCTCCAGCCCGATCTGCAGCCTGATCACCGGGCCGAGATCGTTCCAGAGCGGCAAAGTCCGGCTCTCGGGATGCATCGGCAGCACGAGGCTCTCGAAGCCGCCCCAGGAAAAGCCGATAGAGAAGTGCTGCAGGCTGTCGATGAAGAGCCCCGCGGCATCGGGGTGGCGCGAGGCGAGCTCGATGGAGAACAGGCCCGAGGAGCCCGCGAAGTCGCGCGCCCAGATCTCGTGGCCCGGGAAGCTGGGCAGGGCCGGGTGCAGCACCCGGGCGACCTCGGGGCGGGTCTCCAGCCATTCGGCCAGCTCCAGCGCCGCCGCGCCCTGCCGCTCCAGCCGCACGCCAAGCGTGCGCAGGCCCCGCAGCGCGAGGTTGCATTCCTCTACGCCCGCGCAGCCGCCCATATCCTGCGCCGCGGCGCGGACCTTGTCGTAGACGGCGGCGTTGGTCGTGAGCACACCGAGCATGCCGTCGGAATGGCCGACGATATACTTCGTCGCGGCATGGATCGACACGTCCACCCCAAGCGACAGTGGTTGCAGGTAGAGCGGCGTCGCCCAGGTGGCGTCGATGGCCGTGGCGATGCCGCGCGCCTTGGCGACGGAGACGATGGCCGGGATGTCCTGCACCTCGAAGGTGCCCGAGCCGGGGCTTTCAAGGTAGATCAGCGTCGTCGCCTCGGTGATCAGCTTGGCGATGCCCGCCCCGATGCCGGGGTCGTAGAAGGTGGTGGCGATGCCCATCCGCCCCAGCGTGCGCGTGCAGAAGCGGCGCACCGGCTCGTAGACGGTGTCGGGCACCAGAAGATGCCCGCCCGCCTCGGCGAAGGCCGTGATCGTGGCGGTGATGGCGGCGAGGCCCGAGGCGGTGGCGATCGAGCGGTGGCCGCCCTCCAGCGCGCAGATCGCCTCTTCGAAGGCGAAGGTCGTGGGCGTGCCGACGCGGCCGTAGAACGCCCCGTCGAAGGGGGTCTTCGCGGCGGTCTGGAAGCTTTCGAGGCTGTCGAAAAGGAAGGTCGAGGCCCGCACGACAGGCGGGTTCACCGGGGCGGGGGAGGCGCCGTGCGGACGGCCGGCGGTGACGAGCTTGGTGTCGGTCTTCACAGGCTTTCCTTCGGCAAATCGACGCGCTGGCCCCATTCGTGCCATGAGCCGTCATAGAGGCGCACATCCGTTCGCCCGGCGCGGGCGAGCTGGAAGAGCAGGATGGCGGCGGTCACGCCCGAGCCGCAGGTCGCGATCACGGGGCCGTCCTCCGGCACGCCGGTCTCGGCGAGAAGGGCGCGGGTTTTTTCCGGGGCGGTGAAGGTGAAATCGCCCTGCTGCGGCAGGAGCTTGCCCCAAGGCAGGTTCACGGCGCCGGGCATGTGGCCGCCGGCAACGCCGGGGTAGCCCGAGGGTAATTCGCCGGTGAAGCGTTCGGCGGTGCGGGCGTCCAGCAGGGTGGCGCTACCGGTTTGCAGTGCACCGAGCACCTCCTCCCAGCCTGCCACGTCGTCTTGCGGCGCGCGCGGCGGGAAGGTCGCCTGCGGGGCGGGGGCGGGCTCGCCGGCTTCCACCGGGCGCCCCTCGGCCAGCCAGCGCTTGATGCCGCCGTTCAGCACCGCGACCTCGGCATGGCCGAAATGGCGGAACATCCACCAGACGCGGGCGGAGACGTAGGAGCTGTCGTAGATGACCACCCGCGTCTGCGCCCCGATGCCGAGCGACGCGGCAACAGCCGCGAAGACCTCGGCGCTCGGCAGCATGTTCACGTAAGGCGAGGCCGCGTCCGAGGCGGCGTCGAGATCGAAGAAGCGCGCGCCGGGGATATGCCGCTCGCGGAACTCGTCCAAGCCGCGCTTGCCGGCCTCGGGGATGTACCACGAGCAATCGAGCACCACGAGATCGTCGGTGCCGAGCTCAGCCTCCAGCCACTCGGGCTCTACCAGATACTTGTCCATGGCTCAGAACCCGATCGGCCAGTGCTTGATCTCCGAGCCGTCGATGAAGCGGCTGTGCCGGAAGGGCTTCGGATCGACGCAGGGCGCGTCGCCGGTGATGAGGTCGGTCATCAACTGGCCCGCTCCGGGCGCGATGCCGAAGCCGTGGCCCGAGTAGCCGGTGGAGATGAAGAAGCCCGGGATCGCCTCGACCGGCGAAATCACCGGGATGGCGTCCGGCGTCACGTCGATCCACGCGCTCATGCGCTCGTTCACCTGCATGTCCTTGAACTGCGGGAAGAGCGCCTTGAAGTTGATCGTGGCCTGATCGAGGATCTTGTGCCCCGGCTCGGGCCGCATGATGCGGTAGGTCTCGAAAGGCGAGCGCTGGTCCAACTTCCAGCCGCGCTCCATGTTCACTTCCTGGAAGCTGCGCTTGCCGATGCGGAATTTCATCGCCCGCCACTCGTTCTTCAGCGCCGGCACGTAGTCTTTCACGAAACGGAAGCTGTCGGGCACGATGTCGACCGCATGGGCCGAGCGCATGCCGACGTTGTAGCCGCCGTCGAGCCGCTCGCGAAAGCCGAAGCCCGGGCCGGAGCCGCAGCCCTTGAGCATGCCGTCGATGGGCCGCGTGCGCATGACCTGGCTGAGCATCTTCAGCTGCGGCATCTTCACATCGATGCTGCGCGCGAAGAGCGATGACCAGATGCCGCCGGCGAGCACGACCGTCTTGCACTTGATGCGGCCCTTCTCGGTGACGACCTCGCTGATCTTCCCGCCTTCCGTCTCGAAGCCGCGCACCGCGCAGCCCTCGATGATGCGGGCGCCCAGCTTCTCGGCGCCGCGGGCGATGCGCTTGGTGGCGACATGCGGCTCGGCGAAGCCATCCGACGGGGTGTGCAGGCCGCCACCGAATTCGCGCGTGCTGCCGGGGGCGTATTTGCCGATCTCGGACTTGCTGACCCAATGGGTGTCGAGATCGTATTGCGCGACCTCCTTCATCCATTCCTCGTAGCGCGAGAGGTCTTTCTCTTCATTGACGAAATAGGTGATGCCGCGCACGCGGAAGCCGACATCGTCTTGCACCATGCCATCGAGCTGGCCCCAAAGATCCATCGCCAGCTTCATCAAGGGCACTTCGCGCGGGTCGCGCCCCATCTTGCGCACCCAGCCCCAGTTGCGGCCCGATTGCTCCTCACCCAGCACGCCCTTCTCGCAGAGCGTGACGGGGATGCCCTTCTTGGCGAGGAACAGCGCGGTCGAGGCGCCGACAATGCCGCCCCCCACGATGACCACCTCGGTCTCGAGCGGGGTGACGGAGAAATCGGCTTGCGGGGAAGAGGGGGCGTTCATTCGTGGGTCCAGTATCGTGAAAGGGTCAGCCGGCGGTCGTCTTGAGCGAGTCCTTGAGCGAGGACGCGCGTTTCAGAACGAAGGCATGGAAGGTCTGCGCCGCGATGGAGAGGGTCTCCTCATCGGCGATCATGCCCAGGGTGATGGGCATGGCGGGCAGGAAGGGGCGGAACTCGAGCCGCGGGTTGCGCCGCAGATGCGGCGAATACGGGCTGACGATGGAGATGCCGAGCCCGGAGGCGACAAGGTTGCAGACCGCCTCATGCGTCGTCGCCTCGGTGCGCAGGCGCCGGTCGATGCCGCGCTTCTCGAACAGGCTGTCGGTCTCGAAGCGGAAGGGCGCGCCGCGCGGGAAGCTGACGAAACTCTCGTCCGCCAGGTCCTCGGCCTTGATCTCTGTCTTCTCGGCCAGCCTGTGCCCCGCCGGCATGACGCAGAGCGCCGGCATGGTCAGCAGCTCGTGCACGGTGACCTGACCGTTCGAGATCGGCAGCGAGACGAAGCCGATATCGGCCCGACGCGTCGCCACCCATTCGCTGATCCGGCCCTGCGGCTGGCTTTCGAGCCGGATGGAGATGTCGGGGTAATCCTCGCGGAAGCGCGCCACGATCTCGGGCAGCAGGCCGTTGTCGTAGGGGCCCATCGCGGCGATGGTAACCGTGCCGCTCGCCAGCGCCTTGATGGAGCGCACCTCTTCGTTCATCTCGTCAAGGCCGACGAAGAATTTGTCGACCAGCTCAAAAAGGCGGCGCGCATCTTCGGTGGGCTCGGCGCCTCCGCGTGAGCGGCGGAACAGCTTGAACCCGACCGCCTCTTGAAAGTCGACCATGAGTCGCGACACGGCGGGCTGAGAAATGCCCAACGATTCCGCAGCCTTGGTCATGCTGCCGAGCGTGATGATCGCCCGGAAAGCCTCGATCTGTCTGACGTTGAAGCGTTTCACGAAGGAGCCTTCCGTCCGCAGGGTGCCGCCGGTTTGCACAAAAATTGTGCCGTTGCGGCGATCTTGTGATTGAGGTTGGTATATAACGTCTAGCACGTCAAGGCCGGCGTTGACGGCATAAATGTTATTTCCTAGCGTCGTCTCAACAGCCGCGTCGCGGCCACCTTTTGCCGAGGGCCTTCATGACCGACACATCGCATCTTCCCCTGTCCGCCTCGCATTGGGGCGCGTTCCGGGCCGAGGTCGCGGAGGGCAAGGTCGTGAAGATCCACCCGTTCGAGCATGACCCGCGCCCGAGCCGCATGAACGAGGCCTGGCCCGAGATGCTGGATGCGCCCTTGCGCGTCACGCAGCCCGTGGTGCGGCAGGGCTGGCTCGACGGTGACGGCGGCGCGGCGCGCGGCGATGACACCTATGTCGAGGTCTCGTGGGACGAGGCGCTTGATCTCGTCGCCGGAGAGATCGGTCGGGTGCGCGAGGCGCATGGCAACGGCGCGCTCTTCGGCGGCTCCTACGGCTGGTCGAGCGCCGGGCGCCTGCATCATGCGCGCACGCTGGTGCGCCGCTTCTTCGGCGCCATCGGCGGGTTCGTCGATCAGGAAACGAATTATTCCTACGGCGCCGCGATGGCCTTTCTGCCGCGCATCGTGGGGCAGGGGATGATCGGCTCGTCGGTCACTTCGCTGGCCTCGATCAAGGCCGAGTGCGACATCTTCCTCGCCTTCGGCGGGCTGCCCGCCAAGAACTGGGAGATCCAGTCCGGCGGCGTCGGCGCGCATGTCTATGACAGCTTCATGGGCGGCGCCACCGGCGGCCCCCGCTGCATCAACATCTCGCCCTACCGCAAGGATGTCGAAGACCGCTTCGGCGTGGAATGGCTGCCCGTCCGCCCGAACAGCGATGCGGCGCTGATGATGGCGCTGACGCAGGTGATCGTGGCCGAGGGCAAGGTCGATACGGACTTCCTCGCCCGCTACACCAGCGGCCACGAGGGCTACCTTGCCTATCTCGCCGGCGAGAGCGACGGCGTCACCAAGACGCCCGAATGGGCGGCGGAGCTGACCGGCATCGACGCCGCGCGCATCCGCGAACTGGCGCGCGATCTGCCCGGCAAGCGCGTGATGGTTGCCGCGAACTGGAGCCTGCAGCGCGCCCGCCACGGCGAGCAGCCCTACTGGGCCGCCATCGCGCTGGCCTGCGTGCTGGGGCAGGTGGGTCTGCCGGGCGGCGGCTTCGCCTTCGGCTACGGCTCGTCCAACGCCATGGGCAACCCCAATTACCGCACACCGCTCTTCGGCCTGCCGACGCTGGGCAACCCCACTGGCCAGTCGATCCCCTGCGCCCGGGTCTCCGACATGCTGCTGAACCCGGGCACGAAGTATCGCTACGACGGCGAGACGCGCACCTACCCGGAGGTGAAGCTCGTCTACTGGGCCGGCGGCAACCCGTTCCACCACCATCAGGATCTCAACCGCCTGCGCGAGGCCTTCCGCCAGCCCGAGACGATCATCGTCAACGAAGGCTACTGGACGGCGACGGCCCGCCACGCCGACATTGTGCTGCCCACCACCGTGACGCTGGAGCGCGACGATATCGGCGGCGCCTCGCGCGACCGCTACATGCTGGCGATGCACAAGCTCGTCGAGCCCAACGCCGGCGCGCGCGACGATTACGCCATCTTCGCCGATCTCGCCGAACGGCTGGGGCAGGGCGAGGCCTTCACCGGTGGCAAGACGCAGCCCGAGTGGCTGGCGCAGACCTGGGGCAAGATCAGCGACACGCTGGCGGCGCGCGGGATCAACCCGCCGAGCTTCGCGGAGTTCTGGGCGCAGGGCTATCTGAAGATGCCCAAGCCGGCCGAGGATTACGTGATGCTCGCCGATTTCCGCGCCGACCCGGACGCGCATCCGCTGCACACCCCCTCGGGCAAGATCGAGCTTTATTCCGCGCAGGCCGCCGCCGAGCCGGGCCAGACCGGCCACCCCGTCTGGCTCGACCCCGAGGAGTGGCTGGGCGCGGCGACGGCAGAGGCGCCGCTGCATCTTCTGTCGCCGCAGCCCGCCCGCAAGCTGCACGGGCAGATGGATTTCTCCGCCCCCTCGCGCGAGGGCAAGGTGCAGGACCGCGAGTGCCTGCAGATCAACCCCGCCGACGCCGCCGCGCGCGGCATTGCCGAGGGCGACGCCTTGCGGGTGTTCAACTCCCGCGGCGCTTGCCTCGCCATCGCCAGGTTCGATGACGGCGTGATGCCGGGCGTCGTGCTCTTGCCGACCGGCGCCACCTATGACCCCGACGGCCCGCTCGACCGCAACTCCAACCCCAACGTGCTGACCCGCGACATCGGCTCGTCAGAGCTGGGGCAGGGCTGCGCCGCACAATCCTGCCTCGTCGAGGTGGAGCGCTATGAGGGGCCGCTGCCATCCCTGCGCGTCACTCAGCCCCCCGAGATCAAGACCCGAAAGACCGCCTGACATGACCACCCCCTTCGACCATATCGTCCTGCTCGTGGATGACCTCGCCGCTGCCGAGGCCGACTTCACCGCGCTCGGCTTCACCGTGCAGGAGCGCGCCGATACCGAGCATGGCAAGACGCGCTTCCGCTTCGTCTCCTTCGAGGATGGCAGCTACATCCTGCTGACCTCCTTCGCGACGCCCGAGGATCAGGCCGCCCACCGGCTTGGCGAGGTGCTCTCCGCCGGCGAAGGTCTGGCCGACTGGAGCTTCACGCTGCCCGAAGTGGCCGAGACCGCCGCGGAGCTGGCGGCGGCGGGGCACCCCGTGAAGGGTCCGGTGCGGGTGGCGAATGTCATCGCCGACGGCACCCCCTGGGGGCTCGACCTGCTGATGTGCGGGCGCGGCGCCGGCGGCGACGTGGCGCTGCCGTTCGTCGTGAGTGATGTCGAGGGCCGGGATGCCCGCATCCCCGCGCCGAAGCCGCATGCCAACGGTGCGACCGGCATGGTCGGCCTGCGCCTGACCACCGGCGATGCAAGCGCGGTTGGCGAGGCTCTGAAGGTCATCGGCTGCGAAGAGACCGCGCCGGGCCGCTACGCCTTCGCCGATGGCTGGGTGGAGGTGCTGCCGCTCGATACGCCCGGCGGCCGCGCCGGCGGCGGCATCCTCGAGGTCGTGCTCACCGGCCCCGAGGCGGCCACCTTCGACGCCGCGCTCACCCATGGCGCGCCGCTGTCGATGGAGGCGCGCTGATGCAGCCGACCGACAAGACCTCCAGGCAGATCTTCCGCGACTATCAGGCCAACCCGCGCGTCCCCGCCCGGGGGCTCGGCGAGACCATCGCACTCATCAATGTCGACCTGCAGCGCCGCTATACGGATACCGCGACCTTCTCCTCGGCCTACGCCGGCCACCCCCGCCAGTTCGAGGCAACCAACGCGCTCGCCCGCGCCGTGCGTGCCCTCGGCGGGCCGGTCGTCTGGGCCTATGTGGCCTATCTGCCGGATGGCTCCGATGCCGGCATGTGGTCGAAGCTCTCCACCAGCGACATGGCGCTGCACAAGGTCGGCCATGACAGCCCGCAGGCGGAGTTCGACCCGCGGCTCGACATCGAGCCCGGCGATCTGAAGCTGCACAAGCGCATGAGCTCGTGCTTCTTCGAGACGCACCTGCCGAGCTACTTCAACTTCCACCGCGTCGACACGGTGATCGTCACCGGCGGCGCCACCTCGGGCTGCGTGCGCGGCACGGTGATGGATGCGCTCTCGCTCGGCTACCGTGTCTGCGTGCCCGAAGAAACGGTCGCCGACCGCGAGGAGGGCGCCCATTACGCCAACCTCTACGACATCGCCTTCAAATACGGCGACGTGGTGCCGGTGGACGACGTGCTCGCCCGCCTTGCCGCCCGCCTTCCCGCAGGAGACCAGCCATGACAGCCTGGGCCGAGCCCTTTTCCTACGACTACGCGCCCTACACGGGCCGCCCGAAGATCGAATGGCCGAACGGCGCGCGCTTGGCCTTCTGGGTCGCGCCCAATATCGAGTTCTACGAATACGCCCCGCCGCCCTCGCCGACGCGCGAGGTCTGGTATCGGCCCGAGCCCGATATCCTGAACTACTCGATGCGCGACTACGGCAACCGCGTCGGCTTTCACCGCATGGCCGATGTCATGGCCCGGCACGGCGTGCGCGGCTCGGTCTCGCTGAACGTGGCCGTCTGCGACCACTTCCCCGAGATCATCGAGCGCTGCTGCGAGCTGGAATGGGAGCTGTTCTCCCACGGCGTCTACAACACCCGCTACCTCTATGACATGACGGAGGATCAGCAGCGCCAGATCATCCGCGACAGCCGCGAGACCATAAAGCGCGCCTCGGGGCAGGATCTCGACGGCTGGCTCTCGCCCGCGATCTCGAACCTCGAGACGACGCAGGATCTGCTGGCCGAAGAGGGCGTGAAATACACGCTCGATCTCTTCCACGACGACCAGCCCATGCCGGTGAAGACCCGCAGCGAGAACCGTCTCGTCAGCGTGCCTTACATGATGGAATGCAACGACGTGCCGGTCTTGAACTTCAAGAACATCTCGCCGCGCAATTACCTCTCCATCATCAAGAGCCATTTCGACCGGCTCTATGCGGAAGGGGAGGAAAGCGGCACCGTCATGTGCCTGCCGCTGCACCCCTACCTGATCGGCCAGCCGCACCGGCTGCACATCCTCGACGAGGCGCTGAAATACATCACCGGCCACGACAAGGTCTGGCTGGCGACGGGGCGCGAGATCGCCGCGCATTTCGAGGCGAATTACTACGACAGCTTCCAAAGCTGGATGGATGCGGAGGGCGCGGCATGAGCCTGATTTCAGACGATTACTTCGACTACCCGAACCGCGGGCCGCAGATGGATCAGGGCCGCTACGGCATCCGCTACCTGCGTGACCTTCCCAAGTTCGAGTGGCAGGGCGGCGCCTCGCTGATGGTCTGGGTGACGGTGCATCTGGAGCATTTCCCGATGGACATGCCCCGCGGCCCGGTGAAGCCCATCGGAGCGATGGAGCGCCCGGCGCCCAGCGTCTGGGATTACTCCAGCCGCGACTACGGCAATCGCGTCGGCATCTACCGGCTGATGGAGGTGCTGGACGCGAATGGCATCCGCCCGACGGCGGCGATGAACTCCGCGCTCGCCACCCGCTACCCGCGCCTGATGGCCGACGTGCTGAAACGGGGCTGGGAGGTTGCGGCCGCCGGCACCGACATGGGGCATCTGCACCATTCGGGGCTGAGCGAGGCCGAGGAGACGGCGCTGGTGGCCGAGGCCTTCGCCACCCTGCGCGACATCTCCGGCCAGCCCGTCACCGGCTGGCACTCGCCGTCGCATTCGCAATCGGCCATCACGCCCGATCTCGTGGCCGAAGCGGGCGGGCAGTACATCTGCGACTGGATCAATGACGACATGCCCTACGCGTTTCACACGCGGGCCGGCGATCTGACGCAGATGCCGCTCTCCTACGACCTGTCGGATCACAAGATCCTCGCCGCGCAGCACATGCCGATCGAGGATTACGAATACCAGCTCGGCGCCGCCTTCGACATGCTGCTCGCCGAAAGCCGCGAGCGCGGCGGGCGCATCCTGTCGCTGTCCCTGTCGCCCTGGGTCATCGGCCAGCCCGGCCGCATCGACGCGCTGAACCGCCTGCTGACCCGCTTCATGGCGACAGACGGCGTGGCCACCGCCACCGGCGCCGAGATCTGCGGGCAGTGGACCGCGCTGGAGCTCGAAGCCTGATGACCCCCGCGCGCCCCCCTGCCAACTGGCTGACCGCCCGTGACGCGCTGGCCGAGATGCGCGCCGGCGCGCTCTCCGCCAGCACGCTCATGGCCGATTGTCTCGCCCGCTGGCGGGAGCGTGACAGCGCAGTGCGCGCCTGGACCTATCTCGACGCCGAGGCCGCCATGGCGCGGGCCGAGGCGGCGGGGCAGGGGCCGCTCGCCGGGCTGCCCATCGGCGTGAAGGACATCATCTACACCAAGGACATGCCGACGAGCTTCAACTCGCCGCATTTCGAAGGGCATTTCCCCAATATCGACGCCGCCAGCGTCGCCATCCTCCGGCAGGCCGGGGCGGTGATGATGGGCAAGTGCGATACTGTGGAATTCGCCGTGAACGGCCGCCGCGCCGCCACGACCAACCCGCATGACCCGGCCCGCACGCCCGGCGGCTCCTCCTCCGGCTCCGCCGCCGCGGTGGCCGACGGGCAGGTGCCGGTGGCTCTGGGCACGCAGACAGGGGGCTCGGTGATCCGCCCCGCCTCCTATTGCGGGGTCTATGCCATCAAGCCGACGTGGAATGCCGTCAGCGCCGAGGGCTTCAAGGTCTGCGCCGCCAGCTTCGACACGCTCGGCTGGTATGCCCGCAGTGCCGATGACCTCGACCTGATCGCCGAGGTGCTGGGGATCGAGGCTGTGCCCGCCCCCGCCACGCTGCAAGGCGCCCGCATCGCGCTCTGCAAGACGCCCGTCTGGGACAAGGCCCTGCCGGAAACGCGCGAGGCCATCGCCGCCGCTGCCCGCGCCCTTGAAGGGGCCGGCGCCGAGGTGACCGAGCTGGAGCTGCCGGAGGCGTTTGGCGGCCTCACCGAGGCGCACCGCGTCATCATGCAGGCCGAGATGCGCAGCTCTTTCCTCGTAGACTGGCGCCAGCTCGGCGACGCGCTCTACCCAGAGCTCGTCTCGATCCTGCGCAACGAGCGGGGCGACAGCCGTGCCGACCTCCTCGCCGCGCTCGACCTTGCCGCCGCCTGCCGCGCGGAGTTCGACCGGCTCGCCGCGCCATTCGATGCGGTCCTCACGCCCAGCGCCCCGGGCGAAGCCCCGCTCGGCCCTCAGGATACCGGCGCCGCGATCTTCAACCGGATCTGGACGCTCCTTCACATGCCCACGGTCAACGTGCCCGGCCTCACCGGCCCGAACGGCCTGCCCGTGGGCGTCACCCTCGCCGGACCGCGGTACAGCGACCGGCGGCTCATTGCCCTGGCTGGCCAGCTCGGCGCTCTTCTGCCGCAACCGCGCCGGCCCGGCGTGCAGGCGTCAGAGGAGGCTGCCCTCTGACAGAGCTGTGTCCTGCCCCTCTCCCTCCCGTTCCTCTATCCTGGCGCAAGCGATGCGCGCCGCGACTACCCCCACTGGCCCCGCCAAAAACCCTCACCGGCGGGCCCGACTGTCTCGCGATCATCGCGCAATACGGAGTACGTACCCTTGTCCAAGTCGTTTGAAATGAACCGCCGTGGTTTCCTCGGCAGCCTCGCCGCCGCCGGCCTTGTCCCCGCTGGCATGGTGGCCTCCGGCCCCGCGCTCGCCCAGGACGCGGGCGGCATCCTGCGCACGCCCTTCTGGCCGGCGCCGACCTACCTGAACTCGGCCATCTCGACTTCTGGCCCCGAGAGCTTCCTCTCGCCCAAGTTCTACGATGGCCTCCTTGGCTACGACAGCGGCATGGTGCCGAAGCCCTCGCTCGCCACCGCCTGGGAGATCAGCGAAGACGGCCTGACCGTGACCTTCACCCTCCGCGAGGGCGTCACCTGGCATGACGGCGAGCCCTTCACCTCGAAGGATGTCGCCTTCACCTTCATGGAGGTCCTGAAGGTCCACCACGGGCGCGGCGTGAACACCTTCGCCAACCTGACCTCCGTCGACACGCCCGACGAGTACACCGCGGTCTTCAACCTCTCGAAGCCCTCGCCGGCCATGATGCGTGCGCTGGACAGCCGCGAATGCCCCATCCTGCCGGCACACCTCTACGAGGGCACCGACATTATGGAGAACCCGGTGAACACGGCCCCCGTCGGCACCGGCCCCTTCAAGCTGGAAAGCTACGAGATCGGCTCTGCCGTCGTCATGGTGCCCTACGAGGATTACTGGGACGAAGGCTACCCCCTGCTCGACCGCTTCATCGTGCAATTCGTGCCCGACCCGGCGACGCGCGCCGCGATGCTGGAATCCGGCCAGACCGACGCGATCTTCCTCGGCATGATCCCCACGCAGGACATCCTGCGCATCGCCGAGATGGATGGCTTCGAGATGACCACCACCGGCTTCGAGGCGATGCCGAGCGGCATGCAGCTCGAATTCAACCTCGAGAACGAGATCCTCTCGAACAAGCTCGTCCGGCAGGCCATCGCCCATGCCATCGACGCCAACTGGATCCTCGAAAACGTCTTCTACGGTGTGGGCCAGACCGGCGCCTCGCCGCTGCACTACGACCAGCGGCCCTTCTACACGACCGAGGGCGTGCCGAGCTATCCGTTCGACCTTGCCAAGGCCAACGAGCTGCTCGACGAGGCGGGCTACCCGCGCGGCGAGGGCGACATGCGCTTCAAGCTGATGCTCGATCCCTCGCCCTGGGGCACGGATGCGATCAACTCCTCGGCCTATATCCGCGAGGTGCTGCGGCAGGTCGGGATCGACATCGAGGTGCGCCAGCAGGACTTCGCCGTCTTCGTCACCACCGTCTGGACGGAGCGGGCCCACGATCTGGTGCTCTACACCGCCACCATGGGCGTCGACCCGACGATCGGGGTGCACCGCTTCTACCTGTCGAGCAACTTCCAGCCCGGCACCGGCTTCTCGAACGGCGCGCATTACGACAACCCCGAGGTCGATGCGCTCTTGAACGAGGCCGCCATCGAGATGGATGAAGAAGCCCGCATCGCGCAATATGCCGAATTCCAGCGGATCGCCTACGAGGATCTGCCGATCATCAAGATGATTGACATCGCCGCGGCGCCCACGATCGCGAGCACCAGGGTGCATGATTACGCGCCCGACGCGCTCGGCGCCCTCGGCAGCCTCAAGCAGACCTGGGTCGAGCAATGACGCAAACCTCCGGACCCATCACCGGGAACGGGACAAAAAAGGCGGGGCCGTTCGCGGCCCTGTCTTCCCCGCTTGGGCGCTATATCCTGCGCCGGCTGGTCCAGGCCCTCTTGGTCATGGCTCTGGTCATGGTCGGCAGCTTCTTCCTGATGAAGCTCGCGCCCGGCGATTTCGTCGACGTGCTCGCCGGCACGCGCGACCTCACCGCCGAACAAACGGCAGAGCTGCGCGCCCGCTACGGGCTCGACCAGCCGCTGGTGATCCAGCTCGTCCGCTACATGGGGCTGCTCGCGACCTTCGACTTTGGCTATTCGCCCATCAACGCGGCGCCGGTGACGGATGTGATCCTCGCCCGCCTGCCGGTGACGGCGATCCTCGTCGTCGCCTCGGTCAGCCTGTCGATGGTGATCGGCACGCTCTTCGGCATCGCCGCCGCCCGCAATGCCGGCAAGCCGGTGGACCTTGGCATCTCCATCTTCATGCTGCTGCTTTACGCGACGCCCAGTTTCATCGTCGCGATCATGCTGATCCTCGTCTTCGGGCTGAAGCTCGGGCTCATGCCCATCGCGGGCTACGAGAGCGTCGGCATGGGCTATACCGGCTGGCAGCATGTCTGGGACGTGACGCGCCACCTGACGCTGCCCGTCGTCGCGCTCTGCACCTTCTACATCGCCATCTACGGCCGCATCGGCCGCGCCTCGATGCTGGAGGTGATGCGCCTCGATTTCGTGCGCACCGCCCGCGCCAAGGGCATCTCGGAGGGGCGCGTCTTCTACGTGCACGCCCTGCGCAACGCGCTTTTGCCGCTCATCACCATGGCCGGCCTGCAGGTGAGTTCGCTCGTCGGCGGCGCCGTGCTGATCGAAACGGTCTTCGGCCTGCCCGGCATGGGCCGCACGGCCTATGACGCCGTCCTGCAACGCGACACCAACCTGCTGCTCGGGGTGATCTTCACCTCGTCGCTGGCGGTGGTGACCGTCAATTTCGTGATCGACATGCTCTACATGGTGCTCGACCCGCGGGTGAACCTGAAATGACAGGGACCTTCGCACATATCCGGCGGCTCGCCCGCCACCCCTCGGGCCTCTTCGGCCTTCTGCTGCTCGCGGCGATCATCCTGATGTCTGTCTCGGCGGGCTGGATCTTCCCCGAGGGGCCCTGGGCCATGGTCGGCCCGACGCGCCTGCACCCCGGCGTCGACCCGCGCTTCCCGCTCGGGACCGACACCTACGGGCGCGACATCGTCTCCGCCATCTTCTACGGGGCGCGGGTGTCGCTCTTCGTGGGCATCGCCTCGGCGGCCATCGCGCTGATCGTCGGCATCGTCGTCGGCGCCATCGCGGGCTATTTCGGCGGCAAGGTCGATGACGCGCTGATGCGGCTGACCGATGCCTTTCAGACCATCCCGAACTTCCTGCTCTCGATCGCCATCGTCGGCATCATCGGCGCCTCGCTGCCCACGATCACCTTCGCGATCTCCATCGTCGCCTGGCCGATGATCGCGCGGCTGGTGCGGGCCGATGTGCTGCGGCTGCGCACCTATGACTTCGTGCAGTCCTGCAAGATCATCGGCATGTCCGACATGCGCATCGTCTTCCAGCAGATCCTGCCGAACTGCATGGCGCCGATCATCGTCACCACCTCCGTCCTCGTTGCCAACGCGATCATCGTCGAGGCCAGCCTCGCCTTTCTCGGCCTTGGCGACCCCAACGTGATGAGCTGGGGCACGCTGCTCAATGTCGGCCGCCAGCAGCTTCGGACAGAGGCGTATATCACCATCGTGCCGGCCGTCGCGCTCGTGCTGACCGTGCTGGCGCTCAACCTCATCGGCGATGCGCTCAACGACGTGCTGAACCCGCGCCTGAAGGAGCGGACATGAGTCTGATTACCAGCAGCGAGCCGCCCATCCTGCAGATCGACAAGCTGCGCATCGGGCAGGGCACGAAGGCGCCCATCGTCGAGCAGATGAGCCTCACCGTCAGCCGGGGCGAGACGGTCGGCCTCGTCGGCGAAAGCGGCTGCGGCAAGTCGCTGACGGCGCTCTCCGTCATGGGGCTTCTGGCCGGCAACCTGAAGGTCGTGGGCGGATCGATCACGCTGGATGGCGACGAGATCCAGGGCCTCTCGCAAAGGAAGCTCCGGCGCCTGCGGGGCGAGAAGATGGGCATGATCTTCCAGGAGCCGCTGACGGCGCTGAACCCGGTGATGACCATCGGTGCCCAGATCGCCGAGATGGTGCGCGCCCACCGCGACGTCTCGCGCAAGGCGGCGCACGAGCGGGCGCTGGAGCTTCTGCGCCTCGTCAAGATCCCCGACCCCGAGGAGCGGCTGGGCGAATATCCGCACCAGATGTCGGGCGGCATGCGCCAGCGCGTCGTCATCGCCATGGCCATCGCCTGCAACCCCGCGCTCCTGATCGCCGACGAGCCGACCACCGCGCTCGACGTGACCGTGCAGGCGCAGATTTTGGAGCTGCTGGCGCAATTGCAGCGCGAGGAGAACCTCGGCCTGCTCATGATCACCCACGACCTCGATGTCGTGCGCCTCGTCGCCGACCGCATCGTGGTGATGTATGCCGGCTCGGTGGTGGAGGAGGGCGCCGTCGAGGCAGTGCTCGACAACCCGCGCCACCCCTACACGCTCGGCCTCATCTCGGCCCGGCCCACGGGCAGCTTCGCCGCAGGGGCGCCGCGCCTTGCCGACATTCGCGGCAGCGTGCCGGCGCCCGACGACCGCCCGGCGGGCTGCGTCTTCCGCGACCGCTGCCCCTACGCCCAGGAGACATGCGCCGCGACCCGCCCGATGCTGGAGGAGGGGCAGGGCGGCCATGCCGTGCGCTGCCACTTCCCGGTGGATCGCCAGGCCGATGCGCCCAAGGAGCTTGCCCAATGAGTGCCGTCCTCAAGCTGACCGACCTGCAGGTCCACCACGACACCCCCCGCGGCGCCCTGCGCGCCGTCGACGGCATCTC
Source organism: Pseudoroseicyclus sp. H15 (assembly GCF_054353345.1). Classification (NCBI taxonomy): domain Bacteria; kingdom Pseudomonadati; phylum Pseudomonadota; class Alphaproteobacteria; order Rhodobacterales; family Paracoccaceae; genus Pseudoroseicyclus; species Pseudoroseicyclus sp. H15. The sequence goes on along the minus strand of NZ_JBTHJE010000002.1, from coordinate 687,580 downwards.
GCTGGAGATCGCCCGCGGCGAGACGCTCGGCCTCGTCGGCGAAAGCGGCTGCGGCAAGTCCACGCTGGCCCGTTGCGTCACCGGCATCGACACGCCCACCGGCGGCAGCGTCGAGATCGAGGGCGTCACCGCCGGGCGTGGCAAGGCGGCACGTCTGCAGCGCGCCCGCAACGTTCAGATGATCTTCCAGGACCCGTCGGGCGCGCTGAACCCGCGCCTGCAGGTCGATCGCATCATCACCGAGCCGCTCAGCGTCGCCGGTGAGGAAAGCCGCTCGGCACGGCGGACGCGCGCTATCGAGACGGCGCACAAGGTCGGCCTGTCGGATTACCACCTCGAGCGGATGCCGCACGAGCTTTCCGGCGGGCAGCGTCAGCGCGTCTCCATCGCGCGGGCACTGGTCTTGAACCCGAACCTGCTGGTCTGCGACGAGGCGGTCTCGGCGCTCGATGTCTCGGTACAGGCGCAGGTGCTGAACCTGCTGCTCGACATCCAGAAGGAGCTCGGCCTCTCCTACCTCTTCATCAGCCACGACCTTGCCGTGGTGCGCTACATCTCGCACCGTATCGCTGTGATGTACCTCGGCCGCATCGTCGAGATCGGCGCGGCGGAGGATGTCTGGGCCGGCCGCCTGCATCCCTATACGCAGGCGCTGATCCACTCGATCCCCGAGGAAGCGGCGAAGTCCGGCCGCACGGTCACCCTGGAAGGCGACGTCCCAAGCCCCGTCAACCCGCCCTCCGGCTGCCCCTTCCGCACCCGCTGCCCCTTTGCGCGTGGCGCCTGCGCGGAGACGCGGCCGGAGCTGCGCCAGGTCGGCAGTCACGAGGTCGCCTGCCATTTCGCCGAGGAGATCGCTGAGACGGGCGGCCTGATGGAGGCTGCCAGGGCCTGAGCGCCGGCTTTCGCCTCACTTGCCCGCCATCTCGGTCGCAGCCTCCTCCCGATGCAGGCCATGTTCGCCGCAGAGTTCGGCCAATACGGTGTGCAGGCGTGCGATGATCTCGGCGCGGGGAGACGACGTGCGCTCGACAATCCCGATCTGCCGCGTCGCCTGCGGCGAGCCGAAGGGAATGCGGATCAGGCCGGCATCCTCCGGACCCGCCAGGGCGACGTGAGGAACAACCGAGATGCCAAGCCCCTGGCGCACGCAGGTGACGATGGCGCTGATCGTGTCGATCTCGGCTACATCCTGCGTCACAACGCCGAGGCGCGACAGCTCTGTGTCGATGAGGTTGGCGAGTGGCACGGCGCTCTTGAAGCGCACATAGGGGCGGGTGTTCAGCAGGCGGAACGGGTCGCCCTCTCCGGTGCCCTCCGGAGCAATCAGCCAGAGCGGTTCGCGCAGGAAGGGGCTCCAGCGCAGGGCGCTCGGCATGCCCATATGCTCGGCCACCATGGCGGCGTCGAGCCGGCCGGAGGCGACGTCGGAAATCAGCGTCGACGACAGCGAGATGCGCAGGCTGGTCTTCAGTTTGGGGTAACGCTCGCGCATCCGCACCAGCGCTGTCGGCAGCAGGTTGAGGGCGCTGGAGCGGACAGAGCCGATCATCAGCGTGCCCGCCATCTGATCGCCGCGCAGCGAGGTCTTCGCATCCTCTTCCAGCAGCAGGATCTGCCGGGCGAGTTCGAGCACCTGTGTGCCTTGCGCGGTCAGCTTGGGCGGCCGCGAGGCCCGGTCGAAGAGCTTGACGCCAAGCTCCTGTTCCAGCGCGTGAATCTGCTGGCTGACGGCAGAGGGGGTGAGGCCCACGATGTCGGCCGCCATGGCGAACGTGCCATGCGAGGCGATGGTGGCGAGGGTCTTGAGCTGGCGCGTATCCATGGGGTCATTCAGTTTTGCTTAATCACCTGTCCAGAATTACGCGCTTTCGTACAGAAGCGCTATCCCTTACGCCAATGGGCGGAGGAACGCCGCCTCGGTCTGAGGAGCCCGTCGCGGATTTCACACACGAGACGTATCCCCCTGGCCGGGTTCTCCCGGGCCAGGCCACGAGAGGCTTGCCATGAGCAAAACGATCCTTGTCACCGGCCCCGATCTGCACCCGTCCGCGGTGGAGATCGTCAAGGCGCACGGTTACACAACCGCCCATACGCCAGCCTATGCCGATAGCGCCAAGATCATCGAACTCCTCGCCGAGACCGGCGCGCAGGGCATCGTCTCTCGCATGGGCCGGATCGATGCCGAGGTGATGGACAGCGCCCCCGATCTCAAGGTCATCTCCAAGCACGGCGTCGGCGTCGACAATATCGACCTTGAAGCCGCCGCCGAGCGGGGCATCCCCGTGATCGTGGCAACCGGCGCCAATGCCGTTTCTGTCGCCGAGCATGCCATCGCGCTGCTGCTGACCGCTTCGAAGCGCATCCTGCCGCTCGATGCCGGGCTGCGCGCCGGGCGCTGGGAGAAGCCGGGCTTTTCGGGCATCGAACTTGCCGGCTCGACCATCGGCCTCATGGGCATCGGCTCCATCGCCCGGGCAACCGCCCGCATGGCGCAGGGGCTGGGCCTGAACGTGATTGCCTACGATCCCTATGCCGACCCCGCCCAGTTCGAGGCGATCGGTGCCGGGCGCTGCGAGAGCTTCGAAGAGCTGGCGAGCCGCTCGAACATCCTCAGCCTGCATTGCCCGCTTACCAATCAGACCCGCGGCATCCTCAATGCCGACGCGCTGGCGCGGATGCCCGAGGGCTCCTTCGTCATCAACACCGCCCGCGGCGGGCTGATCGACGAGGCGGCGCTTGTCGCCGCCGTCCAGTCGGGCCACATCGCCGCCGCCGGGCTCGACAGTTTCGCCACCGAGCCTCCGGGCGAGGGGCACCCGTTTTTCGCCGAACCGCGCATCGTGGTGACGCCCCATATCGGCGGGGTGACGGCCCAGGCCAATGCCCGCGTGGGGCGCAATGCCGTGGAAGGCATCTTCGCCGTGCTCGACGGCGCCCCGCTGCCGCCCGAGCGCATCATCAACCGCAAATTGCTCACGCGCGCCGACAAGCCGCTGCCCGCCATGGAGACCCTGTCATGACCGTTGGATTCCGCATCCTCAACCGCACCGCGACCGCCAGCAAGGAGCTCGTCGATGCCTTCGCCAAGCTCCCGGTGGCGAATGTCTCCGACGCCATGTCGCGCATGACGGCCGCCGGCCCCTCGCTGCGGCCGATGCACGCCTCGGGCGGCATGGCCGGCGTGGCGGTGACGGTGAAGGCGCGGCCGGGCGACAACCTGATGCTGCACAAGGCCATCGACATGGCGGTGCCGGGCGACGTGATCGTCGTCGACGCGGGCGGTGACTGCACCAACGCGCTGATGGGCGAGCTGATGCTGGCCCACGCGATCAACCTCGGCGTTGCCGGCTTCGTCATCAACGGCGCGATCCGCGATGTCGATGCCTTCGTGGAGACGAACCTGCCGACCTTCGCCGCGGGCGTCACGCACCGCGGCCCCTACAAGGACGGCCCCGGCGAGATCAACGTGCCGATCAGCCTGGGCGGCATGGTCATCAACCCCGGCGACATCGTGATCGGCGACGCCGATGGCGTGCTGGCCGTGCCGATGGCCGATGCCGAAGAAATCCTGCGCAAGACCCAAGCCAAGCAGGACGCCGAGACGCGCCAGATGGAAGCGATCAAGGCTGGCAAGAACGACCGTTCCTGGGTGGACGCCGCGCTGAACAAGCTCGGCTGCGCGCTGCCCGAGAATTCCTGAAACCGACTGCATGCAACGGAGGAAAACATGCTGAAACTCGCACTCAACACCACCCTCGCGGGCACGATCGCCCTCGCTGCCGGCGCTGCCATGGCGCAGGACTATCCCGATGAGCCCATCGAGGTCATCGTGGGCTACGATGCCGGCGGCGGCACCGACGTGATGGCCCGCACCGCGGCGCCCTTCATCGAGAAGTACCTCGGCGACGGCGCCAGCCTCGTCGTGCGCAACATGCCCGGCGCCAGCGGCCAGATCGGCATCACCGAGGTCGCCAATTCCGACCCCGATGGCTACACGATCGGTACGTTCAACCTGCCCGGCATGATGGCCCGCACGCTCGACCGTGAAGCCGGCTACGACCGTGACAGCTTCACCTACCTCGCCAACGTCGTGAACGACCCCAACGTGATCGTCACCTCGCACGACAGCGGCATCGAGAGCATCGACGCCCTGATCGCCGAGGCGACCGAGAACCCGGGCGCCGTGACGGTGGGCATGTCGAGCCTTGGCGGCGACGACCACTTCATGCTGATCAAGCTGCAGGAGCTGACCGGCGCCGAATTCACCATCGTGCCCTTCTCCGGCTCTGCGCCGGCGCGGACGGCCCTGATGGGTGGTCACGTGACGATGGGCATCCTCAACATCTCCGAGGTTGCCGAATTTCAGGAAGAGCTGAACGTGCTGGGCGTCGCCCAGGCCGAGCGCTCGCGCTTCGCCCCCGACCTGCCGACCTTCCGTGAGCAGGGCGTGGATATCGTGAACGGCTCCATGCGCGGCTTCGTCGCCCCCGCCGGCCTGCCCGATGATGTGGAAGCCCAGCTGGTTGCCGCCTTCGATCAGCTCGCCACCGACGAAGAGTTCATGGATGCCATGGCCGCCACGGCGAACCCCGTCGAAGTGGTCACCGGCGAAGACTTCCGCGCTCTGACGTCCGATCTTTACGATCTGGCCGAAGGCGTCTGGAACGAGACCCCCTGGAACTAAACTCTCCAGCCCCCCGATAGGGGCCCGAGTGAGCCGGGGGCAGCGATGCTGCCCCCGGCGCTTCAGTACATTCCCCCCCGTGAGGCGCCAATCATGTCCGCACAACATTCATCGCGTATGACCCGGCCGGAGACGATTACGGCGATTGCCATCGCGCTCATCGCTGCCGGGTTGCTTATTCCCGCTGCCGCTCTGCGCCCGATTTCGGCGCTTCTGCCGGCGGCGATGCTCGTCGGCCTGATCGTTCTCGCGGTCTTCCTGCTCATCGCCGACCAGCGCAAGGCGACGCTCGAGCGCAACGGAGAGCGCGAGCCGGCCGGCCCGCTCAGCGACTCGCCGAAACGCGCCCTCGGGGCCTTCGCCCTCATCGTGCTCTACGCGCTGGCTGTCGATTTCGCTGGCTTCTACCCCAGTACCATCGTGATGATCCCGCTGGTGACCTACACCTTCGGCTATCGCTCGATACCGGGCATCGCGCTGGCCACCGCGATCGTCATCGCGACGATCTATCTCATTTTCTCGGTCGGGATGTCGCAGAACTTCCCCACCGGCATGCTCTGGGAGTCGTAGGAAATGTATGGCGACCTTCTGAGTGCGCTGCCCGAAGTTATCGGGTTCACCAACTTCGCCGCCGTGGTCATCGGCGTCATCGCCGGCATCGTGGTCGGCGCCATGCCGGGCCTCAGCGCCACTATGGCGATCTCGGTTCTGGTGCCCTTCACCTTCGGGCTGGAGCCGCTCGTCGCGCTCGGCATGATGGCCGGTATCTACAACGGCGCCATGTATGGCGGCGCGATCCCCGCCGTCCTGCTGCGCATCCCCGGCACGCCGGCGGCCGTGGCCACCACGTTCGACGGCTACCCGATGGCCCAGAAGGGGCAGGGCGGGCTGGCGCTGCAGGTGGCAGTGGTCTCCTCCTCCATCGGCGGCATCGCCTCGGCCTTCGCGCTGATGCTTCTGGCCCCGCCGCTGAGCCGCGTGACGCTGCTCTTCGGCCCGTCGGAAGTGTTCTGGGTCGCCGTCTTCGGCCTCGCCTCGATCATCTTCCTGCTCGGCGGCAACATCGTGAAGGGCCTGATCAGCGCCTGCTTCGGGGTGTTCGTCTCCGTCATCGGCTCTGACCCGATATACGGCTCCGACCGCTTCACCTTCGGCCAGCTGGAGCTGCTCGACGGCATCTCCATCGTCATCCTGCTGGTGGGTCTCTACGCCCTGCCGCCGGTGATCGACCTGCTGGAGACGCCGCTGAAGACCGACGAGGTGAACAACTCCAAGCTCGGGACTGACCCGATCTGGAAGTCGCTGCCCTCGATGAAGGGCTACTGGAAGACCTGGCTGCGCGGCTCGATCATCGGCATCTGGATCGGCATCCTCCCCGGTGCCGGCGGCTCGATGGCAGCCTTCATGAGCTACAACGAGGCGCGCCGCGCCTCGAAGAACCCCAAGGATTGGGGCGAGGGCGAGCCCGAAGGCGTCGCCGCCTCCGAGGTCGCCAACAACGCCGACACCGCCTCGGCGCTGATCCCGGCGCTGACGCTCGGCATCCCAGGCACCGCCGTGGCCGCCGTCATGCTGGGTGGCCTGCTCATCCACGGGCTGCAGCCGGGGCCGATGCTCTTCCGCGAGAACCCGACCATCGTCTTCGGCTTCATGTGGCAGTTCCTCTTCGGCGCCATCCTTCTCGTGCTGCTCGGCGGTTCGCTGGCCACCAACAGCTTCGCCAAGCTTCTGAACCTGCCGCGCCCGCTGCTCGGCTCGGTCATCATTATGCTGATGCTGATCGGCGTCTATTCGATCCACGGGCGGATGTTCGATGTCTACCTGATGCTCGGCTTCGGCGCGATCGGCTGGGTGATGGACAAGCTGAAGTTCCCGCTGCCGCCGGTGGTTCTGGGCCTCATCCTCGGCGCCTTCGCCGAAGAGAACCTGCGCCTCGCCCTTCGGATCGGCCGCGGTGACTGGACGCATCTCGTCTCCAACACCACCAGCCAGATCCTCGTCGCCCTGACGGTGGCCGTGGTTGTGGGGCCGATCATCAAACGGCGCTTCATCGACAGGCGCAAGAAAGACAAAGCGGCCTGACGCAACCGCTGATACGACACCAAGGGGGCCCTCCGGGGCCCCCTTCGCCATTTCACCCGAGGGGCCCATGCGCCTTCTGCTGCACCGCGATCTTTCGCTCTACCTCGCCGGCAACTTCGCCTCGATCACCGGCACATGGGCGCAGCGTGTCGTCGTCTTCTGGCTGGCCTGGGAGCTGACGGAATCCCCCTCGATCCTCGGTGTGCTGGCGGCGCTGGAGCTTCTGCCCTCGATCATCTTCGCCCCGCTCGCCGGAACATGGGCCGACCGCCGCCCCGCCGCCCGGCTGGCTCGGGACGTGCAGGCGGCCTCGATACTGCCGCCGCTGGCGCTGCTCGCCGTGGCGCTGATGGGAGAGCCGGGCCTGCCCGCGCTGGTGCTGGTGACGCTGGCGACAGGCGTGCTGAACGGGCTCGACCATCCGCTGCGCCTGCTTCTGGTGGGGCGCGTGGCGCCGAAGGGGCAGGTCTCGGGCGCGGTGGCGTGGAACTCGGCCGCCTTCAACGTCGGCCGCATGATCGGGCCGGCGCTCGGCGGCTGGGCGATCTCCGCCGGCCGGCCAGACCTCGTCTTCGCCTATAACGCGCTCTCCTACCTCGGCTTCGTCGTCGTGCTCACCATCGTAGGCCGGCACATGGCAGAGGCGGGGCCCGGCCCCGCCGGCGCCGGACAAGCAAGCTGGCGGAACCTCCTGCGCGCCTTCCCCCGCGATGTGCTGCTGCTGTTCGCGCTTTTCGCCGCCACCGCCGGCCTCTTGCGCCCGATCTTCGAGCTCCTGCCGAGCTTCGCCGACGCGCTCAGCGGCGGAGTAGGGGAGGCGAGCGCGCCCCCCCCAGGCGGGGCCGCCCCAAGCGGGGCAGGGGCCTTCTCGCTGCTCACCACGGCGCAGGCCGCGGGCGCGGTTGTGGGGGCGCTGGTTGCCTCAGTCCTGTTCGGCAGGTTCGGCAACCGGCGGGTCGCCATTGCCATGGCCTTGGTCGCCGCGCTCTCGGCGCTCGCCTTCGTCGCGGCGCCGACGCTTGCGCTGGCGGTGCTGGCCGTCGCCGTCATGTCGGGCGCCACGCTCGCCAATGGCATCGCCACGCAGGTCGACCTGCAGACGACGCTCGACGAGACCGTCCGTGGCCGCGCGCTCGCGCTCTACACCATGACGTTCCGCGGCCTGCCGGCGCTCGGCGCGCTGCTGCTCGGTGTGCTGGGGGAGGCGCTCAGCGTGCATCTCGCAGCGGCGCTCTCGGCGGTCGTGCTGCTGGTCGTCTGGGCGGTGCTGGCGCTGCGGATACGGCGCCACTAAGGGCGCCGTCGCAGGATCTTAGAGGTCGTAGATCTCGATATCGAGCGCCGTGATCCGGTAGCCGATCTCTGCGATCTCGGTGGAGCTGTGCGATATCTCCAGCCGTCCAGTCACCCAGACCGCTGTCCAGAAGCCGGTGCCTTCCAGAGGCTCGTTGGTCGTGACCATCACGAGCTGGTTCGGCGGCGGCGGGGGAACGTGGATGCAGGCACCCACGAAAGGCGCGAGGATGAACTCGGTGATGCCGCTGCCAGAGGTCTCCATCGGAATGATGAAGCCCGGCATGCGGATCAGCTTGCCTTCAAGGCTGGTGTTCAGCCGCGAGGCGTTCTCGTCCCAGACGGGCTTCCAGGTATCGGCCTCGACGTCGATCTCGCCGTCCTCGACCACCTCGGGGTAGGCGACATCTTCGGGGATAAGATCGCGCCAGGCGATGGTTTGCGGCGTCTGCGCCAGCGCCGTGCGGGGGGCGAGGGCCAGAGCGCCGCCGAGGGCCAGCATCTGGCGGCGGGAGAGGGTGGGGAAGGCGGGAATACGGCTCATGTCAGTTAAGTCCCTTTGCAATGATAAATGCGCGCCACGGCGGGAGGAACCGGGCGCGCATGCCCGGCGAGAGGGTCGCTCTCGCCGGGGTAGGAGGTCTTACTCGACCGGGGCGGGCACCGGGATGTCGGCGCCGTCAGCGACCATCTGCGCCACGTCGGCGGAGAGGCAGTTGCGCCAGGCGCTGTAGTAGCCGAGCACCTGCTCGTGGCCCACGATGTAGGGGTTGGTCGACGGGTCGGCCGCCATGTCGGCGATCTTCGTCAGGCCGTCATCGCCGATGGTGTGGTTCGACATGATGACGTCGGCGCCCATCAGCTCGCTCCAATAGGCCATGCGGTCGACCGACTCGCGCCACTGGTTGACGGTCGCGATGTCGCGCGGCGCGCCGACGCCACCCATGTAAGAGCCCATGTGCTCTTCACCTTCCCACGTCAGCGGGATCATGAACGACACGGTGCCGGGCGTGTGGCCGGGCGTGAGCAGAGCGGTCAGCGTGGTTTCGCCAAGCGTGATCTCCATGCCGTCGGTGATGACGAAGTCATTCTCATCCCGCTCGGGAATGTCGCCGGCGATCATCGCAAGCTGGTAATCCGCTTCGGACATGCCGACAGAGGCACCGGTCAGCTCCTTGAGATACTCAAGGCCGCCCGTGTGGTCGCCGTGGCCGTGCGAGATGATGATGATCTTGATGTCCTGCGGGTCGAGGCCCATGCGCATCATGTTGCCGACGATGAAGCCCTCGGCCTCTTCGGCGTCACGCAGCGTGTCGAGCAGGATGATGCCTTCGCTGGTGTCGAACGCCCAGATGTTGTTGGCGTCGTTGCCGATAGAATAGACGTTGTCGAACACTTCCAGCGGCACGGGGTATTCGGCGTTCAGCGCAGTGCCGCCATGGGGGTTCTTGCACTGGTAGAACATCGTCGGTCCCCAGTTGCCGTCGGCAGCGATGGCGGCGAGGCTGGCGTAGTCGAGCGCCGCGGGAGCGCTGTAGCCGCTGGTCTCGACCATCTCTTCGACGGTGTTGATCTCGGGGCGGCCGCCGTTCGGCGTGTCTTCATGGCCTTCCCAGACAGCACCCTGCCGCTCGGGCGAAAGAGGCGTGTTCTCGGGGTAGGGCGGGATGTTGTCCTGCGCGAAGGCGATGGTGCCTTGCAGGGCGAGGGCGGCAATGCCGGTCGCCAGGGCCAGTTTGGATTTCATTTGCATAAGCTGTCTCAGCCCCTTGGGCTGACCTCCTCATTTAGTGTTGCCCCGTTTCCGGGGCGTCCGTCCGACGAACGAGCATACGTGGACGCGGCCGGCGATGCGCACATCGCCAGAATGAACGGCCGAGCAAGGCGCGACCGTATCCAACCGCCCCGCGTGCGGGGCGTGTCAGGTGCTAAATTTTGTTTTTGAAACCGAGCCGCCCTCCGGCGACCTGTCTCCTCCTGAAAGGAAGGATGGCATGAAGAGCTTCTGTAGAGAAACGGAAATTTCTACACGTTAGGGTAAGGAAAACTGTACGATCCGGTGCGGACGCGCAGCCGTCTTCACAGCTTATTCAGGCTTCCGTGCCACCTGACATGGCCACGTCACGAGACGCTGCTTCGGATGGTTGAGGCCGAATCGTGCCCTCGCAGCAGGGCGCGAAACCCCGAAACGCCCAATCCCTGACATCGCAAACCACGCCCTAGCCCCGCCCCAATCTGGCGCGATGGGCGCAATCCTACACGCCGTGATCCCGGCGATGGGTGAGGCAGGGAACATCCCTGCAGCCGACGCGCAAAAAACTGGCAGGCTGAGCTCTGCACCTTTTGCATAGCAGCTAGTCGGCTGCTCCAACCGCATCTCGACGGCAGCGCGCATTCTGCGGGGCTCGTCGAAATCGGAGGAGACAAGATGAATACGCACGTTTCAATTCTTGCCGGCTGCACGCTCGCGCTTGGCATCGCCGGCGCCGCCAGCGCGCAAGACGTCGATCGCTCGGACTGGCCGTCCAGCTTCACCGTCGGCACCGCCAGCCAGGGCGGCACCTATTTCGCCTATGGCTCCGGCTGGGCGAACCTCGTAGCCGATGAGCTCGGCCTCTCCGGCGGCGCCGAAGTAACCGGCGGCCCGATGCAGAACATGGCGCTCGTTCACACCGGCGATCTCGCCTTCGGCATGACGACCCTCGGGCCGGCCCGCGAGAGCATGGAAGGCACCAACCCGATTGCGCCCGGTCTGGAGATGACCAATGCCTGCGCGATCTTCCCGATGTACCAGACGCCGTTCTCGGTGACGGCGCTCACCTCCTCGGGCATCGCCAGCATTTCCGATATCCCCGATGGCGCGCGTATCGGCTTCGGCCCGGCAGGCTCGACGTCTGACACCTATTTCCCGCAGATGATGGACATTCTGGGCGTCGAGTACGAGCGCCGCAACGGCGGCTGGTCCGACCTTGGCGGCCAACTGCAGGACGGTTTGCTCGACGTGATCGCCTTCGCCGCGGGTATCCCGGTGCCGGCGGTCAGCCAGCTCGAGGTGCAGACTGACGTCAACATCATCCAGTACACCGAAGAAGAGCAGCAGCAGCTGATGGATGCTTTCCCGGTGTCTCAGTTCGAGATCCCGGCGGACACCTATTCCAGCCTCTCCGAGCCGGCGCGCTCGGTGGCGATGTGGAACTTCGCCATCGCCAATTGCGACCTGCCGGCGAGCTTCGTGGAAGCGGTTGTCGATGTCGTCATGTCCGACAACGAGCGGATGGTGAACATCCACCGCGCCGCGCAGACGACGGTGCCGGAGAACGCCGACAAGAACACCGTTCTGCCCTGGCATCCCGGTGCGGCGGCCTGGTTCCGCGAGAACACCGACGTCGAGATCGCTGACGACATGATCTACAGCGGCGGCAACTGAGCGCTGTGACAATCCGGCGGGCCCCGCATGCCGGGGCCCGCCCGTTCAGAGGGAGGGGATAGAATGGTCGCAGTTCAGTCAGCGAAAGAGGAAAGCCTGATCGCCGAAGGCGTCGATGAAGAGGTCATCGAGAACAACCGGCGGCTCTTTGTCGGGTGGCGCTTCACCCTCATCGCCGTGGCCGCGGGCCTTTATGCCGCGTTCCACATGGCGGCCCTCACCGGGCTGTCGATCTCTGGAATGACGGGCATCGATCTGCCGTTCCTGCCGACCTTCCCGATGGAAACCTGGAACTTCCGCATCGTGCACGTGGCCGGCGCTCTGATCCTCGGCTTCCTGCTCTACGCGCCCAACGCCTTTCCCGAAGACAAGGACGGCGAGACCCGGCTGATCGGCATTCTCGCCCTGGCCCTCGGGATACCGGCGGTCTTCTCGCTGATCGTGGCGATCTGGTTCGCCCTGCAAATCAACTCCGGCGTCCAGTGGACGGGCATGGACCCGGTTATCAAGTTTCGTGAGACATGGCTCTTCGGCGCCCCGCTCTGGCTTGCCACCTTCGGTGGCATCGCCCTGAGTTGGTGGCACCGGCGCGTTCGCACGGGCTATGCGATCCCCGACATCGTTCTGTCGATCTGCGCCGTTGCGGTCGCTGTCTACCTGATCGCCATCTACGGCACGCTTATGCGTAACTCGACGGGTACGCCCTTCGCCCCCATCGGCATCTCGATGGCGGCTGTGGCAGGCTCGGCGCTGATCCTGGAGATGACCCGGCGGGTCGCCGGCCTGGCGCTCGTCGTCATCTCGGCGATCTTCCTGATCTACGTGTTCACCGGGCAGTTCCTGCCGGGCTTCCTGAACTCTCCGCAGATCGAATGGGGCCGCTTCTTCAGCCAGCTCTATACCGACGCCGGCATTCTCGGCCCGACAACGGCGGTCTCTTCCACTTACATCATCCTCTTCATCATCTTCGCCGCCTTCCTGCAGGCCTCGAAGGTGGGGGACTACTTCGTGAACTTCGCCTTCTCGCTCGCCGGCCGCGCCCGGGGCGGGCCGGCCAAGGTGGCGATCTTCGCCTCCGGCCTCATGGGCATGATCAACGGCACCTCGGCGGGCAACGTCGTGGCCACCGGCTCGCTGACGATCCCGCTGATGAAGAAGGTCGGCTACAAGCCCAAGACCGCCGGCGCCATCGAGGCCGCGGCCTCTACCGGCGGGCAGATCGTGCCGCCGATCATGGGCGCGGGCGCCTTCATCATGGCAGAGATCACCGGCATACCCTACACGCAGATCGCCATCGCCGCGATCATCCCGGCGATCCTCTACTTCGTGTCGGTCTACTTCATGGTCGATTTCGAAGCCGCCAAACTTGGCATGTCGGGCATGCGCAAGGAGGAGATCCCCTCCACCCGCAAGCTGATGAAGCAAATCTTCCTCTTCATCCCCATCGTCATCCTGATCGTCGCGCTGTTCTTCGGCTATTCGGTGATCCGTGCCGGCGTCTATGCCACGCTCGCCGCCGTTGCGGTGAGTTGGCTGACGGTCAATCGCATGGGGCCGAAGAAGATCGCCAAGGCGTTCGAGATGGGCGGCATCATGGCCATCCAGATCATCGCCGTCTGCGCCTGTGCGGGCATCATCGTGGGCGTCATCAGCCTCACCGGCGTCGGCGCGCGCTTCTCTTCTGTGCTGCTCGACCTCGCCTCGACCTCGCAGCTGCTGGCGCTGTTCTTCGCGATGTGCATCTCGATCCTGCTGGGCATGGGCATGCCCACGACGGCCGCCTATGCCGTTGCCGCCTCGGTCGTGGCACCGGGCCTCGTGCAGCTCGGCATCAGCCCGCTGACGGCGCATTTCTTCGTCTTCTACTTCGCGGTGCTCTCGGCAATCACGCCGCCGGTTGCCCTGGCCAGCTACGCTGCGGCGGGCATCTCGGGCGCCAACGCGATGGAGACCTCGGTCGCCTCGTTCAAGATTGGTATCTCGGCCTTCATCGTGCCCTTCATGTTCTTCTACAACGCGGCGATCCTCATGGACGGCACGGTGTTCGAGATCGTGCGGGCCGCCATCACCTCGATCATCGGCGTCTACCTGCTCTCGGCAGGCGTCCAGGGGTGGTTCATCCTCGGCAGGGCCAGCTACGCGACACGGGGCCTTCTCATCCTCGCGGCGCTGGCGCTGATCGAGGGCGGGCTCATGAGCGATCTCATCGGCGTGGCGCTGGTCGCGGCGGCCTATGTGATCCACCGCTTCAAGGACGCGGACATGACCGCAACCGAGCTGCTGAACGGCCAGGACAAGTCGAGCGTCAGCTGATCGCTCTCGGCGCGCGCCCCGACCTTCACGGGGGGCGCGCGCCACCAGCTTCAAGCGAAATGATGGCCATGCGCCGCCCGGCCGCAACCCGTTGCGCGGCCGGGAATTTCCATCAAGACTTTCGGGCAGCAAAGCGCGACAACAGGTCATGACCGAGGAAACAGCCACCGGCGCCTTCAATCCGCCCCGCAACGGCACTGCCGCGCGAGGGGCTGCGAAGGTGCGGCGGGGCCGCCGCTGGCCGGCCTGGCGCACGCTGACGATACTGACTGTCGTCGCCGCGGCGATTGGCTTTCTGGTGCTGACCTTCCTGCTCAGCTTCTTTCAGGATCAGGCCACCCAGCGCGCCCGCACGGCCACAACCAGTTCGGCCGATCTGGTGGACGACTGGTTCTCGCACTTCGCGCCCTTGCCCTATCTTCTGGCCCGCGACCCCCGGGTGATCGACGTCATGGCCAGCGAGGCGGATGCCGCCGATCTGGGCTGGCTGAACCGCGAGCTGGAGGTGTGGAAGGACTATACCCAGACCTCCGACATCTACCTGATGGCGCCCGATGGAACGACGGTCGCCGCCTCCAATGCCGAGACGGACATCAGCTTCGTCGGCCAGAACTTCTCCTACCGCCCCTATTTTCAGGAGGCGATGGAGGGTGAGGCGGGGCGCCTGTTCGCCCTTGGCACCACGTCGGGCCTGCGCGGCTACTACCTGTCGGCCCCGGTGCGCAACGGCGCCGAGGTTGTCGGCGTCGCCGTGGTGAAGATCTCCATCGACCCGCTGGAGCTGGCCCTCGCGAACAGCCCCTTCAGCCTGTTCGTCACCGATCAGACCGGCGTGGTCATCATCTCCAACGTCGAAGAGCTGCGGCTGTCGTCCCTCGGCGCCCTCACGCCGGACGCCGCGGATGAGATCACGCGAACCCGTCGCTTTGATCTGGAAGGGATCGACCGCGCGCCCATCGTCGCTGCGGGCAGCTGGGGACCGGAGCGGCCACTGGTGCGCGGGCCGTCCAAAGAGGGCGGGCAGGCGCGCACCTATCTGCATCTGACCGAACCGCTGACCCAGAACCCCTGGACACTGCACTTGCTCTACGACACGGCGCCGGCGCGAAGCTCGGCCCTGACGTGGAGCCTGGTGGCCTTCTCCCTCTTCCTCGCGGCCCTGGCCATGAGCGCTCTCGCGCTCGGGCGCCGCCGCCGCCTGATCGAGCGGCTGAACGAACGCGAGCGGGCCGAGCGGGAGCTGGAGCGTCGGGTCGCCGCCCGGACCGTCGCTCTGGAGACAGAGGTGAGAGACCGCCGCGCCGCCGAGACGAACCTGCGCCAGACCCAGCACGAGCTGGTCCAGGCCGGCAAACTCGCGGCGCTCGGGCAGATGTCGGCGGCGCTGAGCCATGAGTTCAACCAGCCGCTGACGGCCATCCGCACTTATGTCGAAAACGCCGTCGCCTTCCACGAGGCGGGCAAGAAGGCGCAGGCCACCCAGAACCTCGACCGGGTGCTGCGCCTGACCGAGCGCATGGCGCAGCTGTCGAAGCGCCTGAACCGCTTCGCCCGCAAGTCCGACAACGAGGTGCACCCTGTCGAGATCGACGCCGTGATCGACGAGGCGCTCAACCTCCTCTCCGGCCGGATCGAGCGCTCGGAGACCCGGATCGACCGGCAGGGCGAGCGGGGCCTTGTGGTTCTGGGCGGCGAGGTGCGCCTGCAGCATGTGGCCATGAACCTGATCGGCAATGCCATCGATGCCGTCCCCGAAGATCGTGAGCCGGCGATCAACGTCCGCATGGTCTCAAATGGGATGACCGCCCAGATGATCGTCGAAGACAACGGCACCGGCATCCCCGACGAGGTCGCCGACCGGATCTTCGACCCGTTCTTCACCACCAAGGAGGTCGGGCGCGGCCTCGGGCTGGGCCTGTCCATCTGCTACAACATCGTGCGCGACTTCGGCGGCACGATGGTTGCCGAAACACGCCCCGAAGGCGGCGCGCGGGTGACGGTCACACTGCGTCTGTCCAAAGCGGAGCCGGGCCCCGCATGAGCGATCCTGACATCATCCTGGTGGACGACGACGAGGATATCCGCCTGTCGCTGAGCCAGACCCTCGAACTGGCAGGGCACGACGTGCTGGCCTTCGCGCGCGGCGAGCGCGCCGTCGAACGGATCGGCCCCAATTTCGCCGGCGTCGTCATCTCCGACATCAAGATGCCCGGGATGGACGGTTTACAGCTGCTGGAGGCGGTTCTTCAGATTGACATGACGATCCCCGTCGTCATGATCACCGGCCATGGCGACGTGCCGCTCGCTGTCGAGGCGCTCGGCAAGGGCGCTTTCGATTTCATCGAAAAGCCCTTCGCCAGCGACCGGCTGACCAGCGCCATCGAGCGCGGCATCGAGCACCGCAGGATGGTGCTGGAGCTGCGCGACCTGCGCGAGACGGCAACGGTCGACTCGTCGCTCGAAAACCTGATCCTCGGGCAATCCGCCCCGATCGTCGAGCTTCGCCAGAAGGTCGAAACCATCGCCAGGAGCGATATCGATGTGCTGATCGTCGGTGCGACGGGCACCGGCAAGGAACATGTCGCCCGTGCGATCCACAGCAGGGGCGGGCAGGAGCGCGAGGGGCCGTTCGTCACCATCAACCTCACGGCCCTGCCCGAGGCGCAGATCGAGAACGAGCTCTTCGGCTATGTCTCGGGCGCCTTTCCCGGCGCCAACCGCGCCCGCATCGGTCGGCTCGAACATGGGCGCGGCGGCACCATCTTCCTCGACGAAATCGGATCGGCCCCCCTTTCGCTGCAGGCCAAGCTGCTGCGTGTCATCGAAGACCGCGCGGTCGTGCCCTTGGGCGCCTCCGAGCCCGTGCCGCTTGAGGCTCGCTTCATCGCCTCCAGCCGCTCGCCCCTAGAGCCGCTGGTCGCCGCCGGCGAGTTCAGGGACGATCTGCTCTACCGCATCAACCCCGTCACGATCCGCCTGCCGGCGCTCTCCGACCGGCCCGAAGACCTGCCACGGCTGTTTCAGCGCTTCGTCACCGACGCCGCGCGCCGCTTCAAGAAGCCCGAACCACCGATCACGCCCGAGCAGCTCATCGAGCTGGGCAACCGCACCTGGGCCGGCAACATGCGCGAGCTGCGCAACGCGGCGGAGCTCTTCGTGCTGGGGTTGGAGACTGAGAGACCGACAGAGGCTGCGAGCGGGCAGACCCTTCCGGAACGCATGGACCGCATCGAGCGCGACATCATCGCGGCAACCCTGGCTGCCCAGAACGGCAGCGTGAAAAAAACCTACGAGGCCCTAGGTCTGTCGCGGAAGACGCTCTACGACAAGATGCAGAAGCACGGGCTGCGCCGCGAAGAGTTCTCCGGCTGAGGGCAGAGGGCGCGGGGGCGGGTGGCAAACTGCTGGCCCGCACAGCCACCCGTGCTCTGTCAGCACTCCGGGTTGCAGGCGGCCTCGTAGATCCTGAGCACGCGCGTGACCGAGCCGAGCAGCAGCGAGTGGGCATCGGAAGCAAGTGCGCCGCTCACCACCTCGGGCCAGAGCGGCGCGAGATATTGCGAGATCAGCGTCTCCGGCACGGACCGGTCGCCGAAGCGCTCCAGCAGGGCAGCCACCAGCCGCTGCGCCTCGGACTCTCCCCAGTAGTAACGGATGCGGTCGGAATAGCTGAAGTGGCGCAGCAGCTTCTGCTCGCCCGCGTCGCCCGGATAGTAGCGCTGCCAATGGCCGGGGCTCTCCAGCATCAGGGCCTCCATCCCGGCGCGGAGGTCACTTTCGCCGAAGAGATCCATCGCGATGGCGTCGAGCGAGTAGAGCGCTTCGCGAAGGGCGAAGGTGAGCCACGGGCCGACCTTGAGGATGGCGAAGCCGTCCCGCACCAGCGCGGCCAGCGCCTCCGGCGGCTGGTAATCGGTGGAATGCGCCTCGAAGAGGAGGCCCAGATCGGCGCGCGCGGCGACCAGTTTCCTTGCGGCTTCGGGGTCGTAGCCGATGACGTTGTCATGCCCGAACTCCACCCCCGGCTGCACGACGAGGGCGATGGCCCGGCCGAAGGCGTCGCCGACGCCGGCTTTCTCGAAGGCCCGGGCGGCGTCGCGGGTGGTGGCGCGCGCGTCTTGGGGCGTCGTCACCTCCAGCGTATCGACATGCTCCGTCGCGCCGCCCGGCACCGGCACCTCGGTGCCGATGACATAGACGGGGGCAGGGGAGGCACCCACGCGTTCGGCGGCCGCCGCGAGCCGGGCGGCGCGCTCGGCCATCGTGGCTTCGGGCAGAGGAACGGGGTCATCCGCGCAGCTCATGCTTGCGTCGAGGTGGATCTTGGTGAAGCCGGCGCTCGTGTAGGCGGCGACCATGGCGACGGCCTTCTCCATCGCCTCGCTCGCTGGCAGGTGGCGCCAGGGGTTGGGGCCGAGGTGGTCGCCGCCAAGGATAAGGCGCGCCGGGTCGAAGCCCACCCGCTCTGCGATGCCGAGCACGAAGTCGCGGAAGGCCTCCGGCGTCATGCCCGTATAGCCGCCCTCCTGGTTCACCTGGTTGCAGGTCGCCTCGATCAGCACCGGGCCTGAGCCCGCGGCGGCATGGGCCAGCGTGGCCTCCAGCACCAGCGGATGGGCCGAGCAGATCGAGGGGATGCCGCGCGCCTCGCCGGCGGCCTGACGCTCCATGAGCTCGTGAAAATATGTGCGCGCCATCGGGGCCTCCTGGGCGATATGATCATTAACGATCAAAAATGCGATTGACTCTGATCGTTAAGCCCATGCATGCTGGTCATGCAAGATCGAAATCGACCACGGGACCTTCCATGAAGCTCGAACGCGCCTCGTCCATCCGACAGCTGCTCTTCGCCAAGGGGCAGATGACGATCGCCGAGATTGCCGAGGCGGTGAACGCCTCGGAGCCGACGGTGCGGCGCGACCTGATCGAGCTGGAAGCCAAGGGCCTGATCGAGCGCAGCCACGGCTCGGCCCGCATCGCGGAAGAGACGGGGGCGGAGATCGGCTTCGAGATGCGCGAGCGGATCCGGCTGGAAGAGAAGCGCGCCATCAGCGAGGCGGCCTACCAGCGCCTGCGCCCGCGCACCTCCGTCTTTCTCGATGCCGGCACGACCGTTCTGCAGCTCGCCCGGCTCATCCGCCTTTCGCCGATGCCGCTGAAGATCTTCACCAATTGCCTGCCCGTCGCGCAGGTGCTGATGGCGACCGACGATGTTGAGCTCACGCTCATCGGCGGCGCGATGCGGGCCGAGAATGCCTCCATGGTCGGCCCGCTGGCCGAGGCCATGGTCGGGCGCCTGCATTTCGATCAGGTCTTCCTCGGCATGGGCGCGCTCGGCAGCGACGGGTGCATCTACACCGCTCACCCGCAGGAGGCGCAGCTGAACGCGCTGACGCTGGAGCGCTCGGAGCAGGCGGTGATCCTCGCCGATGCGTCGAAGTTCGGCAGCTACCTCACCCATTTCGTTGCCGAGATGAGCAGCGGCATGGCGCTGATCAGCGATACCGGCCTTGATGCGGAATGGCAGGAGCGGCTCGTCTCGATCGGCGTCGCCACGGAACTGGCAGAGCTGCCGGCATGAGCCTGATCCTCGGCATCGACAGCGGCGGCACCAAGACGCTCGCCCTCGCGGTGGATCACGACGGGAAGGTGGTGCGCGCCAGCACCGGCCCGGGGCTCGACCCGACCGGCAGCGCCGCGCCGGAGGCAGAGCTGCGCGCCGCGCTCAGCGCCATCCGCGCGCAGACGGGCGAGGTGGAGGCCGCGACGCTGGGGCTGGCCTATCACACCGAGCTCGCCGAGATCAGCCGCATGCAATCCGCCGTGGCGGCGGAGGTGCTGGGCGGCGGCGCGCGCGTGCTCAACGACGTGGATATCGCCCATCGCGGCGTCTTTCAGGGGCAGGAGGGCATCCTCTGCCTCGCCGGCACCGGCTCGATGGCCTGGGCGGTTGGCCCGAACGGCACCGCGCGCGCCGGGGGCTTCGGGCCGCTGATCGGCGACGAAGGCTCGGCGTATGACATTGGCCGCCGCGCCCTGCAGCTCCTCTCGCACGAGGCCGATGGCCGCCGCCCGGCCAGCCCCTTCGGTGCCACGCTCTCCTCTGCGCTGGGCATCCCGCCCGAGGGCCTGATCGACTGGATCTACACGCACCCCAGCCCCCGCGCCGGCGTGGCCGACGTGGCCCGCACCGTCTCCGCCCTCGCGGCGGAGGGCGATGCGCAGGCGCAAACGCTTCTTACCGGGGCCGCCGCCGAACTGGCCGCCGCCGCCCGTGCCGCTGCGGGGCAAGCGGGGCTGGGGCAGGGCGCGCCCTGGGCCACCGGCGGCAGCGTCTTCCGCGATGCCGTCTTCTCGCAGGCCCTGACCGAGCACATGGGATCCGCCCCGAAGCAAGGCGGCCTGCCGCCCGTGGGCGGGGCGCTGATCGATGCGGCGAAGCGCGCCGGCTGGCCCGTCACCCCCGATTTCACCGGGCGCCTCGGCGCCGCGATTCAGACCCATCTGTCAAAGAAGCATCAGGACACAAGATGACATCACTCACCGAAACGGTCATTCGCGGCCAGTTCAGGTATCTGCGGGAGGCGCTCTCGCTGCCGGTCCCCGCGCTGACATCCCCGCCCGGGCCGCTCGTGTTCGTCGGCTGCGGCACATCCTACTATCTCGCGCAGGCGCTCGCCGCCGTCGCGAATACGCGGGGCCTCTCCGCGCTCGCCGTGCCCGGCGCCGAATGGACGCACCGCCCCGAGGCCTACCTGCCCGACAGCGCCGGCGCGACCGTCATCGGCCTCTCCCGCTCCGGCACGACGACCGAGACGGTGGCCGCCCTCAACGCCTCCCGCCAGCGCGGCCTGCCCACCGTGGCCATTTCCTGCGAGGAGGGCTCAACGATCCTCACCGCGGCGGACACCGCCGTCTACCTGCCGACCGATGGCCGCGAGGGCATCGTGATGAGCGTCTCCGCCAGCCTGATGCTGCTGGGCGGCCTGCGGATGCTGGGCGTGCCGCTCGCAGAGCAGGACGTGGCCGAGGGCGAGGCGATCCTCGCCGCGCTGGACGAGGGGGCCGCGCTGATCGACGGCACCACCCATCACGTCTTTCTTGGCGCGGGGCCGCTCTACGGCATCGCCAGCGAGGGCGCGTTGAAGCTCATGGAAATGAGCATCCTGCCCGCGCAGAGCTTTCACCCGATGGAATTCCGCCACGGCCCCATCTCGCTCACCGACGAGGGCACGCTGGCCGTCATGCTCTACAGCGCCGCCACGGCGACGCACGAGGCCGCTGTCGTGGCCGATCTGCAAGGCAAGGGCGCCCGCGTCATCGGCTTCGGCGGCACCGGCGCGCTCAGCCTCGGCAAGCCCGCCGCCGATGACGCGGCGAGCTGCCTGCATGTGCTGCCCGCGCTGCAACTCCTTGGCGAGAAGGTCGCGCTAAGCCGCGACATCGACACCGAAACCCCGCGGCACCTGACGAAAGTCGTGGTGCTGAACCAACAGGACTAAACATGGCCAAGATCACCTTCATCGGCGCGGGCTCGACCGTCTTCGCGCAGAACATCCTCGGCGACGTGCTGTCGAACCCAGAGCTTGCCGACAGCGAAATCGCGCTGTTCGACATCGATGCCGAGCGCCTATCCACCTCCGAGATCATGGCGCGCCGCATCGCGAGCACTCTCAAGCTGCAGGGCCTCAGCATCACGGCCACGACCGACCGGCGCGAGGCGCTCAAGGGCTCCGATTTCGTGGTGCTGATGATGCAGATCGGCGGCTACAAGCCCTCGACCGTCATCGACTTCGAGATCCCCAAGGAATTCGGCGTGCGCCAGACCATCGCCGACACGCTCGGCATCGGCGGCATCTTCCGCGCCCTGCGCACGATCCCCGTCGTGCTCGACGTGGCGAAAGACATGGACGAGCTCTGCCCCGGCGCCCTGATGATGAACTACGTCAACCCGATGGCCATGATCTCCTGGGCCGTGCAGGAGGCCTATCCGAACCTCGCCTATGTCGGCCTTTGCCACTCGGTTCAGGAAACCTCTGAGCATCTGGCTCGTGTGCTGGGCGAAGACATCGGCCAGATCGATTACACCTCGGCCGGCATCAACCATGTCGCCTTCTTCACGAAGTTCCAGAAGCGCCTGCCGGGCGGCGGCCATGAAGATCTCTATCCGCGCCTCAAAGCCATCGCCGAGGAGGGCCGCGCGCCCGAGGGCGACAAGGTGCGCTTCGAGGTGCTGCGCAGCCTCGGCCATTTCGTCACCGAAAGCTCCGAGCATTTCAGCGAATACACGCCCTGGTTCATCAAGTCGGGCCGCGACGACCTGATCGACCGCTACCAGGTGCCGCTCGATGAATACATCCGCCGCTGCGAAGAGCAGATCGCCGAATGGAAGGTGCTCAAGCACGAGCTGGAGGATGAGAGCGCGCCGCTGGAGGTGGAGCAATCCAACGAATACGCCGCCGCCATCATTCACGGCATGGTCACCGGCACGAACCACCTGATCTACGGCAACCTGCGCAACAACGGCCTCATCACCAACCTGCCCGCCCAGGCGGCGGTGGAGGTGCCCTGCCATGTCGACCGCAACGGCATTCAGCCGATCCGCGTGGGCAACGTGCCGATCCAGCTGGCCGCCGTGATGCGCTGGCAGATCAACGTGCAGGAGCTGACGGTGGCCGCCGCGCTGACGGGCAAGCGCGAGCATATCTACCACGCCGCGCTGATGGACCCGCACACGGCCGCCGAGCTGGCGCCCGACCAGATTCGCAAGCTTTGCGATGCGCTGATCGAGGCGCATGGCGATTTCCTCCCGGCCTATAGCTGAGCGGAGGGCCAACCCGATGGGCCAACTGGCGGTAAACAACCTGCGCAAATCCTTCGGCACCGTGGAGGTGATGAGCGATGTGGGGTTTGATGTGGCGTCCGGCGAGTTCGTCGCCCTCGTCGGCCCGTCGGGATGCGGCAAATCCACCTTGCTGCGCATGATTGCCGGGCTGGAGGAGATCACCTCCGGCACGATCAGCATCGAGGGGCGGGTGGTGAACGACATCGCCCCCAAGGCGCGGAACATTGCCATGGTGTTCCAGAACTACGCGCTCTACCCGCATATGAGCGTGCGCAAGAACATGGGCTTCTCGCTGTATCTTCACGGCGAGACCAAGCCCGAGATCGAGCGCCGCGTGCAGGAGGCCGCCAAGATGCTGGGCCTCGAGGCGCTGCTCGACCGGCTGCCCGGCCAGCTTTCGGGCGGGCAAAGGCAGCGGGTGGCGATGGGCCGGGCCATCGTGCGCCAGCCCGCCGTTTTCCTTTTCGACGAGCCGCTGTCGAACCTCGATGCCGCCCTGCGCGTACAGATGCGCAGCGACATCCGCGCGCTGCATGACCGGCTCGGCACGACATCCGTCTTCGTCACGCATGACCAGATCGAGGCGATGACGATGGCCGACCGGATCATCGTGCTCCGCGGTGGCAGGCTGGAGCAGATCGGAGCGCCGCTGGAGCTCTACGATACACCCTGCAATGTCTTCGTCGCCGGCTTCATCGGCTCGCCCGCCATGAACCTTCTGCCCGGCGTGGCAGAAGCGGGCCAGCTCCGCGTCGGCACGAGCACTCTCGTGCCGCTCGATGCAGAGGTCGCGGGCCCGGTGACATGGGGCATCCGGCCGGAGCATCTCGACTGGGTGGCCGAGCCGGGGCCGGGCGTCCTCACCGGCAAGGTGACGGGGCTGGAGCGCACGGGCGCCACGGATTTCGTCATCGCCGATGCGGGCGGGGTGGAGCTGCGCGCCGTTCTGCAGGAGCGCCACGCCATCGCGCGGGGTAGCGACATCCACCTGCGCCCCCGCGCCGGCCTGTCGCATTACTTCGACCCCGAGACGGAGCTGCGCCTGTGATGGACCCGCGCCTCTCCGAATTTCGCCCCCGCCCCGCGGTGGTGCGCCTGGAGACGCGGCTCTCCGGCCCGATGATGCCCTTCATCGACGCGCACAACCACCTCGGCCAGTTCGGCGGCAACTGGGCCGACCGCCCGGCGGAGGAGTTCTTCGACCGGCTGGAGGGGCAGGGGTGCGTTCACTACGTCGATCTCGATGGCGGTTGGGGCGAGGACATTCTCGATGATCGCCTGCGCCGCTACAAAGAGCGGGCGCCCGAGCGCTACCGCGTCTTCGGCGGCGTCGACTGGGCGCTCTGGGGCGAGGAGGGCACCGCCTTTCCCGAGCGCGCCGCGGCCCGGCTGCGGGCGCAGGTGGCGCGCGGCGCCGAGGGGCTGAAGATCTGGAAGCCGTTCGGGCTTACCGTGAAAGACCACGAGGGCAAGCTCGCCCGCGTGGATGACCCGGCCCTCGACCCGATCTGGCAGACCGCCGGCGAGCTGGGCCTGCCGGTGCTGATGCATGTGGCCGACCCGGTGGCCTTCTTTGACCCCATCAGCCCCACCAACGAGCGCATCGAAGAACTCGGCGCCCATCCAGAATGGTCCTTCCCGTCGCCGCCCTATCCGGCCTTCCTGTCCATCCTCGACGCTTTCGCCTGCCTCGTGCAGCGCCACCCGGGCACGACCTTCATCGGCGCGCATGTCGCCTGCTATGCCGAAAACCTCGCGTGGGTCTCCGCCCTGATGGACGAGTGCCCGAACCTCTACATCGATTTCTCCGCCCGCATCGGTGAGCTCGGCCGCGTGCCCTACAGCGCCCGCGACTTTATGCTGCGCCATTCGGGCCGCATCCTCTTTGGCACCGATGCCGGGCCGGACCCGGCGACCTGGGGCCTTTACGCGCGCTTCCTTGAGACGCGCGACGAGTATTTCTCCTATTCCACCGAGCCTGTCCCCGGGCAGGGGCGGTGGATGATCTACGGGCTCGGCCTGCCGAAGCCCGTTCTCTCCGCGATCTATCACGACAACGCAGCACGGCTCTTCGGCCTGCAAGCTGCGGCACCGGTCGCGGACCCGCCCGCCGAAAATCCTCCTTCCACAGGGATCCATTGATATGAAACATCTACTTTCCTCGACCTTCCTGCTGTCGCTCGTCGCCACCGGCGCCGCTGCGCAAGACACTCAAATCACCTTCTCGCTCTGGGGCAGCCCGCAAGAGGGCGAAGTCTGGGAGCAGATCGCCGAGGCCTTCGAGGCCGAGCACCCCGATATCGACGTGAACATCGAAGTGGCCGACTGGGACGGCTATTGGGAGAAGCTGCGCGTGCAGGTCGCCGGCGGCACGCCGCCCGATGTCTTCGCCATGGATGCGCCGCTCTACCCCGACTGGCAGTCGCGCGATGTGCTGCTGAACATGCAGCCCTATATCGACGCCGAGCCGGGCCTGCTTGACGGTGTCTTCCCCGTCACGCTCGAAGCCTACAAGACCGACGAAGGCCTCTTCGGCCTGCCGCGCGACTTCCAGACCATCGTTCTGTTCTACAACAAGGACATGTTCGACGAAGCTGGCGTCGACTACCCGACCGCCGACTGGTCATGGGACGACTTCCGCAGCACCGCCGCCGAGCTGACCATCGACAAGGACGGCGACGGCACCATCGACCAGTGGGGCGCCTGGGCCGAGGTCTATGACATGGAGCCCTTCTGGGGCCCGGTCGTCCTGTCGCACGGCGGCCAGATCGTCGACCCTGAGGCGGGCGAGACCCTGCTTCTGAGCGACGGCGCCGTCGAGGGCTTCGAGTTCATCCGTGAGCTCTGGCTCGACGACAAGTCGATGCCGACCGAGCAGCAGCTCTCGCAATACGGCTGGGACGGGCTGCTCTCCGGCGTCGCCGCCATGGGCTTCTCGGGCCACTGGTCGGTGCCGGAATACAGCGAGGCGGGCCTCAACCTCGGCATCGTGCCCGTGCCCGCCGGCCCCGAGGGCCGCGTGACGCTGGTGAACTCGGCCGGCTTCGTCATCTCGAAGGACACGCCCAACCCTGACGCGGCCTGGGAATTCGTGCAATTCGCCATCTCCGAGGCCGGCCAGTCGGCCCTCGCCGAGATCGGTCTCTCGGTGCCGATCCTGGAAAGCGTGGCCTCCAGCGATGCCTATCTCGGACAAGAGGTTCAGCTGAACCACCAGCTCTTCGTAGACGCGCTGGATTACGCGACGCCCAAGCCCTCCTTCCGCGGCTACGAGGAGTGGTCGGGCGCTGTGGGTGACGCGCTGGGCCTCGCCTGGAACGATGGCGAGGATCTCGACTACGCCCTCGAAGAAGCCGTCGCCTATGGCGACGAAGCCCTCGCCCGGAACCGGTAAACCGGCATGGGCCATCTAAGACCTCTCGGTCTTGAGCGAGTGTGGGTGCTGGTCTTTCTGGCACCCACCCTGCTGGGCCTGATCGTCGGCGCCTTCGGCTCGATCTTCGCATCGATCGGGTTGAGCTTCGTCGACTGGGACCTGCTGACCCCGCCCACGCCGGCGGGGATCAGCAACTACACCGGCCTGCCGAGTGACAGGCTGTTCAGCCAGTCGTTCTGGAACACGCTGGCCTTCGCCGGCCTCTACGTGCCGCTCACCATCGTCATCAGCCTCTTCGTGGCGCTGGGCCTCAACCGCAAGCTGCCGGGCATCTCGCTGTTCCGCATCGCCTTCTTCCTGCCCACCGTCTCCAGCCCCACCGCCGTGGGCCTGCTCTGGACATGGATCTACGCGCAGGACAACGGCGCGCTCAACGAGATGATCACCGCGCTCGGCGGTGACCCGGTACGCTGGCTGTCGCGCGACGTGGCGCTCTATTCCGTCACCATCGCCAATGTCTGGGGCGCCATCGGCGGCGGCATGATTATCTTCCTCGCCGGGCTTCAGGCCATCCCGAAGGATTTCTACGAGGTCGCCCATATGGACGGCGCCAAGCCGTGGCAGCGCCTGTGGTTCATCACGCTGCCCGCGCTTGCGCCCTCGATCTTCTTCCAGGCGGTGCTGACGACGATCAACGCCTTTCAGGCCTTCGATTACATCTACATCCTCACCCGCACGGGCAACGGCAACTCCACCATGCCGACGATGGTCTTCTCGATCTATCGCAGCGGCTTCCGCTTCTTCCGCATGGGCGATGCGGCGGCGCAGGCCGTGGTGCTGACGCTGATCATCCTTGGCCTGACTGCCATCTACTTCCGCCTGCAAAAGAAATGGGGAGCCCAGGCATGAGTGGCATGACCGCCCTTGGCCGCAGCCGCGAGCGCTGGGGCGACATTGCCGCCTTCGCGTTCCTCACCCTCGGGGCGCTCTGCATGATCGGGCCCTTCGTGTGGATGATCTCCACCTCGCTGAAGCCGCTCGCCGAGCAATACGACATGCGCCTCATCCCGGCGACGCCGACGGTCGAGAACTATCCGCGGCTGTTCGAGATCATGCCGGTGCATCTGCAGCTTTGGAACAGCTTCAAGATCGCTGCGCTCACCACGTTCGGGCAGCTGCTGACCTGCTCGATGGCGGCCTTCATTTTCGCAGTGGTGCGCTTTCCCTTCCGCAACGCGATCTTCGTGCTCTTGCTGATCACGCTGATGGTGCCGGCGCAGGTGACGGCGATCCCGCAATTCATCATCTTCAAATACCTCGGCCTCTACGGCACCCAGGCGCCACTCTACCTTCCGGGGTTTCTCGGCGGAGCGTTCGGCATCTTCCTGATGCGGCAGTATTTTCTGACCATTCCATTGGAGCTAGCCGAGGCGGCGCGCATCGACGGGGCGTCGCTGGCGCGGATTTTCTTCACGATCTACCTGCCGCTGGCGAAACCGGCGCTGGCTGCCTTCGCGATCTTCGCCTTCATGTTCTCGTGGAATGACCTGTTCAACGCGCTGATCTACCTGCCGTCAGACATGGAGCGCACGACGCTGACCGTCGGCCTCGCGCTCTTCCAGACGCAGTATTCAGGCCAGTGGCCGCTGATGATGACGGCTTCGCTGATCACGGTGGCGCCGATCATCCTCGTCTTCTTCTTCGCGCAGCGCCATTTCATCGGCGGCATGGCGATGTCGGGCATGAAGTAGGGGCCGGGGCAGGGCGGCGTGACCCTTGAGCTGTTGTCCAGCGGGTCACGCCGAGCTCCCGCTCACCGCACCTGCGACGCGGCGAGCCCGACCTCCAGCCCCGGGTACTTTCCACCCTTGGTAGGTGCCGCCCATCAGCCGCGCCTGTCGCGGTTATCGGGTCGTTGCGACGCGCAGCAGGTTACACCCGCCGATGACGCCAGCCCCCGCTGTCGAGCAGGTCGCCACTCGCGACCACAGCTCCAGCTCTTCTAGAACACCCCAAATCTGACAGCCAGCGCGCCAGCCGACCCGCGTCGGCCGGCCTCTGCATCCTCACGCGCGGCAATTTGTCCAGCTCGCCGACCGCAAGCCCGCCTCGCGCAACGCGTCCCCGAGCGCGCCATTGCTCGCTCTCATAGCGCGTATAGTAAAAAGCTATGGCATGGATTGAGATATCGGTTTCGCTAATCCATTGCGAATCCGAGGGCTTCACTATGGTATGGGAATCGACACTTCCCCAGGACGATAAGGCGCTATGAGCAATCAGAAATCCCTAGTCAGAGCGGCCCTGATCGGGGCTGCGCTCTCCTGCCTCAGCATAAGCAACGCCTATGCTTTTAGCGACATGACCGATGAGGAGCGGGCAGCACGCGAGGCGGCACAGGAGGCGGCGCGCGCCGAGGCGGCGGGCGAGAGCGAGGCCGAGAGCCAGGAGATGACCATCTGGGATGGCATCTATACCGAGGAACAGGCGCTCGCCGGCCGCACGCTCTACGGGCAGAACTGCAATGCCTGCCACGGTGTGCGCGGGCGGGGCACGCCGGGCGGGCCCGGCATCATCGGCAACGTGCTCGATGACAAGTACCGCGATATCCCGCTGAGCGCCTACTACGACTTCATCCATTTCCAGATGCCGAAGGGCCAGCCCAACTCGCTGACCTCCGAGCAATATGCCGACGTGACCGCCTTCGTGCTGTCGCTGCACGGCGCGCCTGCGGGCGACATGGAGCTCCCGGCCGACTACGACGTGCTTGATCAGATCATCATCACGGCCGAGCCGGAGGAGTGACCGGCGGCCGGCGGTCCCTCCGGGCCGCCGCTCCCACCGGACAAGAAGATGCGGCCCAGTCGAGGAGGTGGCCGCAGCAAGACGACTGCAAATATGGGAGGAGAGACCCGATGAAATTGCGTTCTATGATGCTGGCATCCGTGATGATTGCCACCGGCGGCGCCGCGCTGGCGCAGGTCACGCCGGTCACCGACGAGATGCTTGCCAACCCCGATCCCGCCGACTGGCTGACCTATGGCCGCGCACAGGATAACTACCGCCACAGCCCGCTGACGCAGATCACGCCCGAGAACGTGGGCGATCTGCAGCTCGTCTGGGCGCGCGGCATGGAAGCCGGCCCGGTGCAGGCCTCGCCGATCATCTATGACGGCGTGATGTACATGCCGAACCCCGGCGACGTCATCCAGGCCATCGACGCCGCGACCGGCGACCTGATCTGGGAATACCGCCGCGCCGTGGGCGACACGATGCTGCTCAACTCGCTGGGCGACCGCAAGCGCGGCATCTCGATCTACGAAGACAAGCTCTACTTCGCGACCTGGGACAACCACCTGGTGGCGCTCGATCTCGAAAGCGGCCAGCTCGCCTGGGAGATCGACCGCGGGCAGGGGACCGAGATGGTCTCCAACACCTCCGGCCCGATCGTCGCCAATGGCGTCGTCGTCCTCGGCTCCACCTGCCAGTTCTCGCCCTTCGGCTGCTTCATCACCGGCCATGACAGCGAGACCGGCGAAGAGCTGTGGCGCAACGAGTTCATTCCGCGCCCCGGCGAGGAAGGCGACGAGACCTGGGGCAACGATTACGAGGCGCGCTGGATGACCGGCGTCTGGGGCCAGATCACCTATGACCCCGAGCTCGATCTGGTGTTCTACGGCTCCTCCGGTGCCGGCCCTGCGTCCGAGGCGCAGCGCGGCACGCCGGGCGGTACGCTCTACGGCACCAACACCCGCTTCGCCGTTCGTCCCGAAACGGGCGAGATCGTATGGCGCCACCAGACCCTGCCCCGCGACAACTGGGACCAGGAATGCACCTACGAGATGATCACGGCCGACATCGCCGCGACGCCGAGCGAAACGATGGAGGGCATGCTCGCCATCGGCGACGGTGCCACGGGTGACACGCAGCGCGTTCTGACAGGTGTGCCCTGCAAGACGGGCGTCATGTGGCAGTTCGACGCCGAAACGGGTGACTTCATCTATGCCCGTGCGACCGTCGAGCAGAACCTGATCGACAACATCGACGGCGACGGTCTCGTGACGGTCAACGAAGATGCGGTGCTCAGCACTGTCGGCGAAACGGTCTACCACTGCCCGACCTACCTGGGTGGCCGCGACTGGAACCCGTCGACCTACGATCCGAACTCCAACCTCTACTACATCACGCTCACCAACGCCTGCTACGAGGCCGAAGCGATCGATCAGGAGTTCGGGGCGCTCGACGTCTACAACACCGACACCTTCTCCGTGCTGCCCGAAGGGGTGGAGAATGTCGGCCGGATCGACGCCATCGACATCACCACGGGCGAGACGGCCTGGAGCTACGAGCAGCCCCTGCCGATCTATGCCCCGCTTATGTCCACTGACAGTGGCGTGCTGTTCTCGGGCGGCGTCGACCGTGTGTTCAAGGCGCTCGACAGCGCGACGGGCGAGATGCTCTGGTCGACCAAGCTGGCGGCCGCGGCCTCTGGCCACCCGGTGACCTACGAGGTCGACGGGCGCCAGTATGTCGCGATCCCGGCCGGCGGCCCGAGCTACGGCGCGAGCTTCGCCTCGCTCGTCGGCGAACAGCTCGACCTGCCGACCACGGGCAACGCGGTCTACGTGTTCGCCCTGCCGGAAGCCGACTGACCCTCATCGACACCACGCTCCGGCGGGCGATCCCGCCTGCCGGAGCCTTCGATGATCGCGGGGTCGGCCATGTGCCGGCCCCGCGCCACAGCCCGGCCAGCCGGGCCGACAAGGATGAACGAGATGCGACCGAACCAGCGCCTGACCGCGGCGGTGCTTGTCGCCGTCACGGCTGTCTCAACTGCGGCCGCCGCCCAGGAAGGGATCATCAGCCGCGATCTCTACCAGGACCGGCTGCGCAACGACGGCAACAAGATCACCTTCTGCTACAACCCCTTCGGCATGATGGCCGATTTCGAGCGCGAGCTGGCCGAGACGCTCGGCATGGCGCTGCTCGCAGAGGTCGACTTCTTCGAGATCCGCCGCGGCGATCTGCAGACCATCCAGTCGCAATACGATTACCGCATTCCTCTGACGGTCGATCAGATCTTCTACATGTTCGTCCAGTACTGCGACGCCTTCACGGGCTTCCTGGTCAATGACCGGAACCCCGAGTGGATCAGCGTCACTCGACCCTATCTCAGCGCCGACACCGTCATCTTCTCCCGCGATGCGGAGGCGGAGGACGCGGGCGATCTGCCCGAAGACACCCGCATCGGCACGCGCATGCTGGCGCCGGGCGATGCGCAACTCATCAATTACCTCTCTGCTCAGAACGGCGGATGGACGCGTGTGCCCTATTACGACAACGCGCTGGTCCTGGAGCGGATCGAGGATGGCACCAACACCGTCGGCATGATGTGGCTGCCCGGGCTGCTCAACGCCACGGGCGGCGACCCCGAGGCGGCCGGCTATCACATCCTGCCGCAGATGCCCTTCCAGGTGCGTAGCGTCGATGTCGGCATCGCCACTCGGTCGCAGGACAGTTTCCTCAACGCCACCCTGAGCGATGCCATCGCGGCGCTGGAGGCGGACGGCACCATCGAGGCGCTGCTCGTCGCGCACGATCTGGCGCGGCCCGGCGGCGGATGACCTTGCGGTCGCGGCGGTCACCATGAGGGACATATCCGTCTGGCAGATGCTGCTGAGGGCCGTTGCCGCGCTGGTGCTGCTGACGGCGCATGGCGCCGCCTTCGCCTTTCTCGCCCGCCTTCTCGGTGATGCCGGCCCCGAGAAGGATGGCCGCGTCACGCTGAACCCAGTCGCGCAGGTGCCCATCTGGGCGATCCTCGCCGCGGTGCTGGGGCGCGCGGGCTGGGTGAGGCCGGTCGATGTCGATCCCGGCAAGCTGCGCGGAGGACGGGCGGGCCTGCTGCTCTGCGTCGCCGGCGCGCTCTGCGTGATCCTCGCCCTCGGCGCGCTCGCATGGGCATTGCGGCCGCTGGTGTTCGGGACGTTCTCTCCCGGCTTGTCGGCGGGCCTCGCCAACTGGCTGAAGACGACATCCGAGCTCGCGCCCTGGATCGTGCTGCTGGGCCTCATCCCCATTCCGCCGCTTCCGGGAGGCTACCTGCTGCTGGCCGTCTGGCCCAAGGGCTACGAGGCCGTGGCGCAGCGTCACCAGATCGTCGGCGTGGCCCTGGTCGCGCTCTTCTGGGCGCTGCAGAGCAGCGGTGTGGCCGATGTGCTGCGCCCGCTGGTGCGGCTCCTCACTCCGGCCCTGTCATGAGCGCGCCGCCCGATCCCACAGGCGGCGCCCGCGCGGCGCTGTTCGAGGCCGTGCAGCGGGTCGCGCGGCGGGCGGGGCTTCGGCGCGCGCTGACCGCTCTGCTGGCGGCGCTCCTCGCCGGGGCGCTTGTTGGGGCCGCGGCGGAGATCGCCGTTCGGGCAAATCTGGCGAAGCCGCTGACATGGACGGTCGCCGTCGCGGCCATTGGTGCCGCGCTGATCGCCGGCGGCGCCGTCTTCCTGCTGCTGTGGTGGCGCCGCCCAACCGGCACGGCGCTCGCCTTCCGCATCGACCGGCGCGCCGGCCTCGGGCAGGCCTTCGGCACCGCCGTTGACGTCGCCAGCCGCCGCGACCCCGCCGGCCCGGTCGGCGAGGTGCTGCTGGGGCACGTCGCCCCGCAGGCCCGGTCGCTCGATGCCCGGCGCATCGAGCCGCTCTTCCCGCGGCCCGTCGTGATCCTCGCCATCAACGCTGCGATCATCGTCGTCGCCGTCCTCGTGAGCCTCGCCCTGCGCGAGGCCGCGGCCCCGTTCGACCTTTCGTTCACCCCACGGGTCGCGCAGAGCCAGCCGGAGGACCCCGAGGCGGCGCTACAGGCAGCGGCAGAGCGGATGGCGGCGGATGCCGACGCCAGCGGCGACCCTTACCTGGCCGCCGTGGCCCGCGCGATGGAGGATCGGCTTGAAGAGGCCCGCGCCGGTGGCGGCGAGATCAGCACTGCCGAGGCCGAAGAGCTGCTCGAACACGCCGCCCGCGCCTATGGCGAGGAGCGCCCGGACTGGCTGGGCGAGGGGGCAGGGGAGCGGCTGGCCGGCCTCGGCGACCGGCTCGACGAGGCGGCCCGTGCCGACGCCGCCCGGCAGGCGGCCGAAGAGGCCCGCGCCGCGCTCGACGCCTCACGCCCGCCGGGCATGTATGACCGGCCGCCCGAGATGGCCGAGCGCTACGTCGGCCGCGGGCAGGACGAACTGCTGAACGACCCCGAGGGCGCGAGTGGCAGCGGCGAGGCCTCGGCCGACCCCGGCCTGACTGGCGGCGGCGGCGATGATGAGCCCCGCCGCATGGACGGCGAAGATCTGCAATTCGCGGGCCGCGTGCCTGTCGGCGCGGCGCTGCAATCCGGCCGCGGCGAAAGCGACATGGCCGGCCTCGGCTCACAGGAGCTGCAGGAGGATGCCGACTTCACCACGCTGGAAGCCGGCGCCGGCGAGGAGATCCTCCTCGACGCGCCGGATTCGCCGGAGGGCAACCGCATCCGCATCGAGCTGCCGCCCGAGGTGGCCGAGGCAGCTGCAGAGGCCGCGGCAGCCGCCGGCTTCGCCAGTGGCGCTAACAGTGCCGCACCCGGCGAGATAGGCAGCCGCAGCGTCGTCTCGCTCGCCGGGCGGGATGTCGTCGCTCGCTATCTCGGCCGCGGCGCCGCCTGCGAGGGCGGAGCATGCTAGGCTTCGCCGCCCCCGCCTTCCTCCTGTTCGGGCTGCTTGCCGGCGCGGTGCTGCTGCTCCATGCCGTGCGGAAGCGACGTGCCGTGGTGCCGAGCCTCATCCTCTGGCGCCGCTTCGCGCTGCCCGAGGGCCGCCGCCAGGCGCGCCGCCGCTGGCCGCCGTTCAGCTGGCCGCTGGTGCTGCAGATCGCCGCGATCCTGCTGATCGCCCTGGCGCTGACCCAGCCTTACCTCTCACGGCAGAAGCCGGCTGACCACCTCATCCTGGTGCTCGATGGCTCGGGCGCGATGGCGGTAACCCAGCCGGGCGGGGCCGCACCCTTCACGGCTGCCATCGACGAGCTGCAGGCGGAGCTTCAGCGCCCCGGCGCCGTCCCGCCGGTCCGGCTTTCCGCCATCCTCGCCCGCCCCAAACCGCGGGTCATCGCTGCCGGCTGGCCCTGGCGCGCCGAATTCGCCGGCCCGCTCCTCGCCGGCCTCACCTCCGCCGAAGCGCCGGCAGACTGGGCCGAAGTGGCACGCATGGCCGAAGGCCTGGGCGCCGGGGAGGAAGGCGCTCGCCTCGTCCTCGTCACCCCCGGCGCCGTACCGGACGAGCTGGCGCCCTTCGCGCCGGAGCTTCGCCGCCCCGCCGCCTTGCCCGCCCCGCGCCCCACGGTCTCGGCGGAGGTGACCGCGCTCGATGCCGGGGCCGGGCGCTGGCGCGTCGCTGCCGAGGTGACCTTGCCGGGCGACGCGCCCGCCCAGCTCACCCTCGGCTACAGCGACGCACCGGGTGTCTCCCCGCTCCCCTGGGTGGAGCTGGAGGTCACCCCGGACGAGGACGGGACGGCGAGCGTCTCCCGCGATCTGGAGCTCCCCGGCCCCGGCATCCTCACCATCTCGCTCGATGGCCGGGAGGCGGCGCGCTTCACGCTCGGGCTGCCGGTGCCGGAGCTGCCGGTGCTCTACCTCGGCCCCGGCGAGCAACCGCTGCTTGCGGCCTTCTCCGCCGTGCCCCAGGTGGCGCTCTATCAGGCCAATGAGCTGCCGGACGATCTGGAGGGCTACGCGCTCGTCATCGTCGATGGCATCCGCGTGGCGCGCCCGCCCGAGGTGCCGACCCTCTGGATCGGCGCGGGCCATGCCGAGGGCACGCCGAACCCCGTCGCCGTGGCTGGCCCCGATCCCAGCTCCTGGTCGCAGGCCGGCCCGCTCGGGCAGGCGCTGCCCTGGGCGGACCTGACGCTGAGCCGCGCCTATGCGAGGCCGGCGATGGAGGGGGCAGAGACGCTGCTCGCCGGCGATGGCTTGCCGCTGGTGGAGCTGCGGCGCGAGCCGGGCCGGGCCGACCTACGGCTCGCCTTCGACCCCGCCGACACCAACTGGCCGGGTCGTCCGGAGATGGCGCTGCTCGCCCGCGCCGTGCTGGAGGCTCTGGGGCTGCCGACACGGGCGACCGGGCCGGCCTGCCTCGTCGGCCAGTCCTGCGCGGCGCGGCTGGATGGCATGGTGGATGCCCAGAGCGGCGCGCCGCTGGCCCATGCGGGGGCAGTGCCCCTTGCCGCCGGTCTCTTCCGCGACCCGGCATCGGGGCAGCTCCTCGCCGTCAACGCGCCGGCTACCCCGTTGGAGGTCGCCCCTCCGGCACCCGACACCGCGCCCGCGCAGCTCCTGCCGCGCGCGCTGGCCCCCTGGCTCATCGGCCTCGCCGCCGCCTGCATTGTCGCCGACCTCGCCTATGCCGCCGTCGCCGAGCGGTCCCCGCGGCGGCTGCCGATCCTGTCCCTGCTGGCACTCGCGCTTCTCGTGGCCGGCGTCCTCCGCCTGCCCACCCCGCAGATGTCTCCCCGCGAGGGGCTCGTGCTGGTCGGGGCAGAGACCGCCGAATTGCCGCGCCCCGGTTTGTTCGGCCCCGCCGTGAGCGCCGTGTCGGCGGGCACGATCCCCGCGATTTCGGGCGACGCCGCCGAAGCCGACCCGGCCCGGCAGCCTTTCGCCCAACCGCTCCTGAACAGCAATGAAGCCCTGCAGCTGGCCGCCGCCACCGTCCCGCCAGGGCAGGCCGGACGCATCCTCCTCACCGGCGCGCCCGCCCATCGCCCCGAGCTGGAAACCGTCCTCGGACGCTCCAACGCCGTCGCCGCCCGCGACGCCAGCCTGCAGGTGGATCACCTCCGCCCGACGCGGCTGCCTCCCGATGAAGTCGTCCTGCGCCGCATCGAAACCGCCCGCGCTGCGCTGATCGGCGACCGCCTGCGCGTCACCGGCCTTGTCGAGGCGGGGCAGGGGACAGAGCGGCGGCTGCATGTCTTCCGCGACGGCGCCGAGATCGCCTCGCAGGTCGTGACGCTGCGCGCCGGCGCGAACCGGCTGGAGATGGTGCTCCCGGCCGAGGCAGAGGCAGCGCCGGTGCTCATAGAGATGCTGATCGACCCGGACGGCGCCGACATGGCCGCCAACAACCGCGCCGGGCAGATCGTGCAGCCGCGGCCCCTGCGCCCCGTCGCCGTCATCAGCCCCGATCCGGCGCATGGCGAGGCCTTTGCCACCCTGCTCGCCGGCGCAGGGCTGACCGCAGACGTCCTCTCCCCCAGCGACGCGCCTGACTACGTGCGCGGCTGGCTCGGCTACGGCACCGCAGTGCTGCTCAACACTCCGGCAATCTCGCTGACCAGCCGCAAGCAGGAGATCCTTGAGGAAAGCGTGCGCGAGCACGGGCTCGGGCTGATCCTCCTCGGCGGGGCCAACAGCTTCGGCCCCGGCGGCTATTTCGAAACCCCGCTGGAGGACCTCTCGCCGCTCTCCGCCAAGGTGCCGCGCGATGCGCCCGAGGTGGCGATGATGTTCGTGCTCGACCGCTCCGGCTCCATGCAGCAGGCGGTGGGCGAGGGGACGCGGCTCGACATGGCCAAGCGCGCGACGCTCTCGGCCATCGAGCTCCTCAACAGCGAGAGCCAGGTGGGTATCGTTGTCTTCGACGCCGAGGCGCGCACCGTGCTGCCGCTGAGCGACCTGGAGATGGCGGGGGCAGAGGCGGCGCTGGCGGGCGTCGATACCGGCGGCGGCACCTCGATCTATCCCGGCCTCGTTGCGGCATGGGAGCAGATGCGCGGCGCGGAGTCTGCTGCCCGCCATGTGATCGTCATGACTGACGGCCTGTCGCAGCCGGGCGACTGGCCCGGCATCCTCGGCCAGATGCGCGAGGCCGGTGTTACCGTCTCGGGCGTTGCCATCGGTGACGGATCCGACAGGGGCACGGTGGAGCAGATCGCCGCGCTCGGCGGTGGGGCCGCGCATGTCACCCGTGATTTCGCGGCGCTGCCCTCGATCCTCTCGCAGGAGGCGATGATGTTCTCCTCGCCCGTCGAGGAAGGCGAGCGTCAGCCTGTCTGGACCGACCGCTCCGCCCCCGGCGCCGCGGCGCTGCCCGCCCGCCTGCCGACGGTCACCGGCTTCGTGCTGACGACGCCGAAGGACGAGGCGGAGGTGGCGATCACCGTACCTGACAGCGATGGCGAGGACGCCCCGCTGCTCGCCGCCTGGTCCTACGGCACAGGCCAGGCGCTCGCCTTCACTTCCGATGCGACTGGGCCCTGGACAGAGGCCTGGCACGGGCTGCCGGGCTATGGCGCCTTCTGGGCCAGCGTCGCGCGCAGCCTGCAATCGCCCCTGCCGGCCACCGGCCAGCTGCTGGAGAGCCGGAGCGATGGCGAACGGCTGATCCTCAACCTGACGGTGCTGGACGAGGAGGGGGCACCGGAAGGCGGCCTGCACCCCGAAGCGCAGGTGGAAACGCCGGGCGGTGAGACCGCCCGCGTGACGCTGATCGAGGCGCAGCCGGGGCTCTACGAGGGGGCGATGCCGCTTTCGGCCCCCGGCACCTACAGCACCGTGGTGGGCGAGGGGGAGGAGGCGGCAACGACAGCCTTCCACCTCTCCTATGCGCCCGCCTTCAGCCCCTCTGCCGATCCCGAGGCCGGTGCCTGGCTATCGTCACTCACAGGCGGCGAGGCGACGACTTTGGAGGAGGCCCTAGCGGCGGCGCAGGGCCTTCGTCTCGACTGGCCGCGCGCCCGGCGCCCCTGGGTGCTGGCCGGGCTGGCGCTCTTCTTCGCGGCGCTACTGCGCCGCTACATCGACTGGCCCGGGCAGGCCAACAGGACCCGCAGGGAGGGAACATCATGAGCGACCCCGACACCATGGCCAGGGAAGGCAGCGCCCCGTCGGGCGGCGCGGCGGAGCTGACACGTCTGCGCGCGGCGCTCGCCGGCACCCTGACGGGCATGCGGACCAGCGTCGTCGGGCAGGAGGGGCCGCTGCGGCTGATCCTGACCGGGCTCATCGCCGGCGGGCACATCCTGCTCGAAGGCCCGCCGGGCGTGGGCAAGACGCTGATGGTGCGCAGCCTCGCCGAGGCGACGGGCCTCGGCTTCAGCCGCATTCAGTTCACGCCCGATCTCATGCCCGCCGATATCACCGGCGCCATGGTCATCGTGCCGGGGGAGGACGGCCGCAATCACCTTGAGTTCCGCCGCGGCCCGATCTTCGCGCAGCTGCTGCTGGCCGACGAGATCAACCGCGCCACGCCCCGCACCCAGTCGGCGCTGCTGGAGGCGATGCAGGAGGGCACCGTCTCCGCCGCCGGCGAGTCGATGCAGCTGCCGAAGCCCTTCTTCGTGCTCGCCACGCAGAACCCGATCGAGATGGAGGGGACGTACCAGCTCCCCGAGGCGCAGATCGACCGCTTCCTCTTCCGCGTCGACATCGCCTATCCGGACAGCGAGATGCTTTCCGGCATCCTTGCGGCGACGACCGGAGGCGCCTCCGCCGAGCAGGCGCAGACGATCACGCCGGAGGATATCCTCGCCCTGCAGCGCCTCGTGCGCGCGGTGCCGCTGGCCGAGCGGCTGCGTGCCGCGGTGGCCGAGCTCTGCGTGCGCTCGCAACCGGGCAGCCCCGATGCGCCGGAGGAGGTGAAGCGCAACATCCGCTTCGGCATCAGCCCGCGCGGCGCGCAGGCGCTGGTGCTCTCGGCCAAGGCCAACGCCATGATCGCCGGGCGCGACCATGTGGCGGTGGAGGATCTGCGCGCCGTGCTCGGCCCCGTCACCGGCCACCGTGTGCAGCCCAATTTCGAGGGCCGGGCCAGCGAGATCGACGTGGCCGCGCTGATGCGCCGGCTCTTCGACCAGACCGTGGGGGCCGTCTGATGCGCCCGCCCGCCGCCCTGCTCGACAGGCTAATGACCAGCCGGCTGGTGCCCGTGCGCGCCCAGCCGACGGCGGGCGTCGGCGAGCGGCGCTCGCGCCAGAAGGGCGCGGGCATGGAGTTCGTCGACCACCGGCCCTACCAGCCGGGCGACGACACGCGGCATCTCGACGTGCATGTCATGGCTCGCTCGGGCGAGACGGTGATCCGCCAATACGCGCAGATGCGCCAGCTGCCGGTGACTGTGTTCGTCGACCTCTCCGCCTCGATGGAGGGGGAGAAGGCGCGCATGGCGCGGCTGATCGCGCAGGTCTTCGGCTTCATCGGCCTCGCGGCGGGCGACCGGGTGCAGGTGGTGACTTGCGGGGGCGGCGCGCCCGCGCAGGTCTCGCCCCGCTGGCAGGGCTCTGGCCGGGCCGACGACCTGTTTGCCTGGCTCGCAAGGGTGCCGGGCGGCGGTGCGGCGGATGTGGGCGGCGCGCTGCGCCAGCTGCTCGGCTCGCTCACCGCGCACGGGCTCATCATCGTCATTTCCGACTGGTGGGACGAGGCGCTGCCAGAGCAGCTCGCCCTCGCCGAGGCGCAGGGGCAGGAGCTCTGGGCCGTGCAGCTGCTCAGCGCGGCGGAGCGCAACCCCGAGGGGCTGGGCTCCGGCGTCATGACGCTGGGCGATGCCGAGACGGGCGACGAGATCGACGTGCGGCTCGATGCCGCCACGCTCGCGGGCTACGCCGACGCGCTGCGCGCCTGGCAGGCCGAGATAGAGGGGGCCTGCCGCCGCCGGCAATGGCCCGCCATCGACGTCGCGGCAGAGGAGGACCTTTCGGACCTGTTCCTGCGCCGTCTTCGGGGCAGGGGAGTTCTGACATGACGGGCAATGCGATCCTGGTAGAGGACGTCCGCAAGGAATTCGGTCGCGTCACCGCGCTCGGCGGGGTGAGCATGGCGGTGCCCGCCGGCAGCCATTTCGCCATCCTCGGCCCCAACGGGGCCGGCAAGTCGACGTTGATCGACATCCTCTGCACCATCACCCGCGCCGATGCCGGGCGGGCAGAGGTGGCCGGCCTCGACGTGGTGAAATCTCCGCGCGAGGTGCGCCAGCAGATCGGCGTGGTCTTCCAGGACCCGACGCTCGATACCCGCCTGACGGTGCGCGAGAACCTGGAGTTTCACGGCCTCGTCTACCGCATGACCCGCGCCCACCGCCGCCGCCGCATCGCCGAGATGCTGGAGCTGGTGGAGCTGGCCGACCGGGCCGAGGCGCCGGTGCGCACCCTTTCCTCCGGCATGAAGCGCCGACTGGAGATTGCGCGCGGGCTGCTGCATGAGCCGCAGCTCCTCTTCCTCGACGAGCCGACCGTCGGCCTCGACGCCCAGTCGCGGGCGCGGATCTGGGAGTACATCGCCGAGCTACGCAGCC
Source organism: Pseudoroseicyclus sp. H15 (assembly GCF_054353345.1). Taxonomy (NCBI): domain Bacteria; kingdom Pseudomonadati; phylum Pseudomonadota; class Alphaproteobacteria; order Rhodobacterales; family Paracoccaceae; genus Pseudoroseicyclus; species Pseudoroseicyclus sp. H15. Next base: position 647,245 of record NZ_JBTHJE010000002.1, on the reverse strand, counting down.
GCAGCGAGCTGACGGTGGTGGTGACGACGCATTACATCGAAGAGGTCGACAATTGCGACCGCGTCGTCGTGATCGACCGGGGAGAGGTGCGCGCCGACGCCACCCCCTCGGCGTTGAAGGCCGAGCATGGCAAGACCGTTCTGCGCGGCCGCCCCCTTTCGCTCGAGGCGGGCGAGCGGCTGCACACGCAATTCTCCACCGCAGTCGCCACGGCCGACGGCCGCCTCGCCATCCCGGTGGACGATCCCGTCGCGCTTGGCCGCATCCTGCAGGAGTCGGGCGGCGAGCTGGACCAGATCGAGATCGACCAGCCCAGCCTCGAGAGTGTCTTCCTCTCCCTCACCGGGCGCGATCTGCGCGATGAGCCGGCGGCACCGGCGCGAAAACGGGGCGGGCGCCGTGGATAGCCGCGCCCTCTCCGAGCGCACCTGGCTGGTGGCGCTGGCGCGGGTCGGCTTCGTCGGCCTGCTGCTGCTGCTGTGGTGGATCGCCTCGCTCAGCGTCTCGCGCAACCTCATCCCGGCGCCGTCGGAGACATGGGCCGCGGCGCAGCGGCTCTTCGCGGAAGGCCGGCTGCAATCGGCGCTGCTGGAGAGCCTGACGATCTACGGCTCGGGCTACGCGCTCGCCATCCTCGTCGCCATTCCGCTGGGGCTGCTGATGGGCGCCGTCCGGCTGCTCGGCCGGGTGCTCGACATCTTCGTCTACGCGCTCTCGGCCACGCCGCGCGTCGCCTTCATCCCGCTGATCATCGTGCTTCTCGGCCTCGGCTTCGAGGCGAAGACCTTCATCGTCTTCCTCGGCGCCGTCATGCCGATCATCATCAACACCTATGCCGGTGTCCTGCAGGCCGACGAGGAGCTGGTGGAGATGGCCCGCTCCACCGGCGCGGGGCGCTTTCGCATCTTCGCCCGCATCGTTCTGCCGGGGGCGATGCCCTACGTCATCGTCGGGCTGCGCCTCGGCGCCACCATCGGGCTGATCAACACCGTCGTCGCCGAGCTCTACACGGCCGTGGCCGGGCTCGGCGGCCTTCTTTCGATCTACGGCAACACCTTCCGCATGGCCGAGTACTTCGTCGTGGTGCTCACGCTCGCGGCCATCGGTGTCGTCGTCACCGAACTTCTGCGGCTCGTCGAGTCGCGGCTCGCGCGCTGGAAGCGAGACCTGTGACAGCGCGCACTATCAGGAGGAGGATTACCATGACACTCACCAAGACCGGCACATCGCTCGGCCTCGCCCTCGGCGTGGCCCTGCTCGGCTCCACCGCGATGGGGGAGCCCTTCCGGCTGATCGTCACGCATCTGGAGCCGCCGCTGGTGCCCAACTCCATCCAGGACATGGCCGCCGACCGCGGCTATTTCGAGGAGGAGGGCGTCGAGGTCGATCTGGTGCGTGTGCAGCAGACGCCGTCCGCCGTCGCCGCGTTGCAGTCCGGCGAGGGGGAGATGGCCAACATCTCCGTCGAGGCGCTGGTGCAGCTCGTCCTCGGCGGCTCGCCCGACATGCGCGCCGTCACCTCGCCCAACAAGTCGCTGCCCTTCCTCATCGCCTCCAGCGACGAGATCGCCTCGCCCGAGGATCTGGCGGGCGCCAGCTTCGGCGTCGGCCGGATCGGCAGCCTCGACTACACGCTCTCCGGCGAGGTCCTCTCCGGCTACAGGCTGGAATGGGACGACCTGGAACTCGTCGCGCTCGGCCAGCCCTCGGTGCGGGGGCAGGCGCTCTCCGCCGGGCAGGTCGATGCGACGACCATGTCCATCGGTGTCTGGTCCGAGCTGCCGGACCAGACGGGTCTGCACATCCTCGTGCCGCAGGACGCCTATTACGAGGCGGCGCCCGTGGTGAACAAGGTCAACGTCGTCCTGCAGGAGACGCTGGACGAGCGGGGCGACGAGGTCGAAGGCGTGATCCGCGCCCTCATCCGCGCCAGCCGCGACGTGGCCGACAACCCGCAGCTCTGGGTCGATTACATGAGCGAGGTGCGCCCCGACGTGGCGCCCGAGACGCTCGACATGCTGGCCGAGAGCTTCGCCGGCGGCTGGGAGGTCAACGGCGGCCTCAATGCCGAGGAGCTGCAGTTCACGCAGGACTTCCTCTACCAGAGCGAGGATTTCGCCGATCAGCGCGAGGTGACGCTGGCCGAATGGGTCGACTTCGGCCCGGTGGACAACGTCCTCGCCGATCTCGGCACCGCCGAGGGCGCCTCGGACATGCCGGTTCGCTGATGGCGGGCGCCGCCACAGACTGGCGCGAGCCGGGCGCCCCCCGGCTCGTGCTGGACGGCGTCACCAAGCGCTTCAACCGCCCCGGCGGGGCGGAGTCCGTTGCGCTGAAGGACGTCTCGCTTGCCTGCGACGACCGCACCTTCGTGGCGGTCGTCGGCCCCTCGGGATGCGGCAAGACCACGCTCCTGCGCGTCGCCAACGGGCTGATCCGGCCGGAGGAGGGGCAGGTGCGGCTCGGCGGCAAGGCGCCCCGGCCGGGGCCGGAGGCGGGCTTCGTCTTCCAGTCCTTCCGGCTGATCCCGTGGCTGACGGTGCGGCGCAACATCGAGTTCGCGCTGGAGGAGCTGCCTCTTTCCGCCGCCGAGCGGAAGGAGCGGGCGCTGCATTACCTCGATCTCGTCGGGCTCGCCCGCGTCGAGGGCAGCTACCCTGCCCAGCTCTCGGGCGGCATGCGCCAGCGCGTGGCGCTGGCCCGGGCGTTGGCGGTGGAGCCGATGATCCTGCTGATGGACGAGCCCTTCGCCAGTCTCGACGCGCAGACGCGCGAGCTGATGCAGATGGAGCTGATGGCGATCTGGCAGCGGAACCGGGCGCTTGTGCTCTTCGTCACCCACAGCGTCGACGAGGCGCTCGTGCTGGCGGACCGCGTGGTGCTGATGGGCGGCGGGCAGGTGCTCGACGATATCGAGGTGCCGCTGCCGCGCCCGCGCTTCGGCGAGGAGGTGCGCGCCAGCGCCGCCTTCCTCGAGCTGCGCGCCTACCTCTGGGGGCGCATCCGCGACCTCGTCCTCTCCGACCCGGCGTCGGATTTCTATGGCCGCGACCCGGCCGCCGCACAGAAGGAGGCTTCGGCATGATGGGCTATCTCGGCGGCGTCTATGCCATCTGGCTGCGCGAGGTGAAGCGCTCTCTGCGCGACCGCGGCCAGCTCATCGGCGGCGTCTCGCGCCCGCTTCTCTGGGTGCTGATCCTCGGCATCGGGCTCAACCCCTACTTCCGCGGCGAGGTCTACGGGGAGGTCCGCTTCGTCGTGCCCTACACCTACCTGCAGTTCATCTTCCCCGCCGTGGTGGTGCTGAACATCCTCTATACCTCGGTGCAGGCCGCCGTCTCGCTGATCTGGGACCGCGAGTTCGGGTTCCTGCGCGAGGTGATGGTCAGCCCCATGCCGCGCAACCTCGTGCTGCTGGGCAAGATCCTCGGCGGCGCCACGACGGCGGTGATCCATGGCTGCATGGTGCTCGTCGTCGCCCGCTTCGTCGGCGTGCCGCTGACGCTGATGGACGCGCTGGCCGCCATCGCGCTGATGTTCACGCTCTCCTTCGGGCTGACGTCCTTCGGCATCGTCATCGCCAATTACGTGCGCGGCTTCGAGGGCTTCGGCGTCTTCTCCAACGCCGTGATCCTGCCGCTCTACTTCACCGCCAGCTCGGTCTTCCCGCTCGACCCGGCGCTGACCCGGGCGCAGACGCTGGCGATCTATCCCGAGTGGCTGGTGGTTGTCGTGGAGTGGAACCCGCTGACCTACGCGGTGGACGCGATGCGGGGCATCCTCATAAACTTCAACCAGTTCGACGCCTCCTTCGACCTGCGCGTCGTCGGCATCACCACCCTGGTGCTCTTCCTCGTCGCGGTCTGGGAGTTCCGCCGTGTCTGAGGCGAGGAGGGCCAGAAGCAGGGCGGGGCCGCGCCCGCAATATTGGCGGCGCCTTGGCTGGCTGCTGCCCGTGGCGATCTGCTTTGCGGTGGTCTTCGCCCTCAGCTTCCTGCCGCCCGACCGGTCGCTGCGGCAGATCGACGAGCAGCGGCTGATCAGCGTCTGCATGCCGGAGAATTACCCGCCGCTCGTCACCGGCGATCCGGACCGGCCGGGCTTCGAGGTGGAGCTGGTGCAGGAGATCGCCGCGCGCGCCGGCTGGCGGCTGCGCATCTCGTCGAACCCCTACATGGGGCGCGATTTCAACCCGCGCGCCTGGCACATCAACCGCAGCATCTGCCAAATGGTCGCCGGCGGCGTTGCCCTCTCTGACGCGACGCAGGCCTTCATGGATACCGGCGCTGCCCATCTGGAAACGGGCTGGGCCATGCTCTCGCGCGAGCCGCTCGATGAGCTCCAGCCGGGCGAGAAGGTCGCCTTCTACGCGGGTCTCGCCGGGCTCGACCGGATCGGGCTGGGCCAATACCTGCGCGCCCGCGAGACCTCGGTGCAGATCGTGCAGTCGCCCGAGGCGCTGCTGCAGGCGCTGACCTCTGGCGAGGCGGATGTCGCCATCAGCGAAGCTCTTCTCGCGCAGTCGCTGGCCTCGACGCAGGGCGATCTGGTGCTGACCTGGCTGCCCGGAGAGCTCGCGCCGATCCCGCTCGGCTTCGGCTTCTGGCGCGGAGATCAAACGCTGAACCGGGAGGTCACGCGCATCCTCCACGGACTGGAGGCCGACGGAACATTCACAGAGCTGGCCGCGCGCTACGGACTGACGAACGAGGGGGAGAGGGGCCTTGATTAAGCACCAAGAGAGCATCGCCTGTAACTGGATCGACCTGTCCAATCCCAAGCAGCCCTACGAGGTTCAGCTCGACAGCAACGCCGCCGCCGGGGCGACCTGGCGCTGGCGCCACCGCCGCCGCGCCGAGAACGGCGAGGTGCCGCCGCCCTGGCGGCCGGGTCACCCCTCGGAGGTCGAGATCGACGATTGAGGGGCGGTCACCCACCTGGAGGTTCGGGCGCTGTTCCCGGAGGCCGCCTCCGATGGGGAGAGCTACAGCTCCACCTCGTAGGGCAGGGGGCGCCCGTCGAAATAGGCGGTGAGGTTGTCCAGCGTCATCTGCGCCATCGCCCCGCGCGCCTCCACCGTGCCTGAGGCATGGTGCGGGTAGCAGGTGACATTCGGCAGGCCGGTTAGCGCCGCATCGGGCGTCGGCTCATCGTGGAACACGTCGAGCCCCGCCGCCCCGAGCGTGCCGTCCGTCAGCGCGGCGATCAGGGCCGCCTCGTCCACCACCGAGCCGCGCCCGACATTGACGAGGATGCCCTCCGGCCCCTGCGCCGCCATCACCTCGGCGCCGATCATGTGGCGCGTCGCGTCCCCGCCCGGCAGGCTGACGATCAGGTCGCCCGCCCACTTGGCCAGCTCCGTCAGGTCATCGAAATGGCGCCCCGGCGCGTCCGGCTTCTCGGTGCGTGAGAAGTAGCCGATCTCCTTGCCGAAGCCCTCGGCCCGGCGCGCCACGGCGGCCCCGATCCGCCCCATCCCCGCGATGCCGAGCCTGCCGCCGGTGAAGCTGTGGAGCAGGGGATAGGAGCCATCCGCCCAGTCGCCCGAGGTGACATGGGCATGGGCGCGCGGCAGGTCGCGCCGCGCCGCCATCAGCAGCAGCACGGCGGTATCGGCCACGTCATCCTCCAGCGCGGGGGAGACATTGCCCATGCGGATGCCCCGGCGCTTCAGGGCCGCGGTGTCGATGAGGTCATAGCCGGCAGAGGCGCAGGTGACGAACTCGAGCTTCGGCAGCCGCTCCAGCAGCGCCTCGTCCACCGCCTTGCCGCCATCGGTGACGATGCCGCGGACCCTGGGGCCGGCCTCGCGCAGCACGGCCTCCCGGTCGTCGGCGTCGAAGAGCCGGTGCACGGTGAAGCGCTCCTCCAGCTCCGATTGCAGCTCGGTGGGCAGGGAGGTGAGGCAAAGGATGTCGGCCGTCATGTCGTTCCTTCTCAGACGAGGAGGCGCTCAGGCGGCGCCGGGGATGCCCCTATTCGAAATGTTCTGCCAGGCTGTGGCTCCCGTATTCGTGGCCGCCGATTGCCTGAGGCCGCCGAAGGGAAGCGGCGGTGTCAAACTCAGGATAGGTCAGATGAACGGTCTCGGCCACCGGCGCCCCGGGAGGCTGCGTTCAAGATGCTCAGCCGGCCAGTCTGCCTGAAGCGGCAGGGTCGCCGGGCCTCCTGCGGGGAAGATTGCTGGCCAGGCGACCGGGCGTTTCCACCCTCAGCCTCAGCCTCAGCCTCAGCCCATCAGCCGCTCGACCAGCCGGTCACAGAAGGCCCCGTCCGTCTCCAGCACCACACGGCAGTTTCCGCCGGTGATCCCCGTGAACCCCCGGTACTTCGCCCGCGTGTCACAGATCGTGGCGCCGCGGCCGGGGCCGTCGGTGCAGTCGACTGTAACGTCGATGACGGGGGCGATGAGAGAGGTCGCCTCGCCCGTCAGCACACCAGCGGCGAGGGCGTCGTGGCAGGGGGACTGGAAGCGCCCGTAGCTCTCCTGCCCGTAGCCTTGCATGTAGAACTCGGTGACCGCCGCGACGAAGGCTGGCAGGGGCTTGCCTATGGCGATCAGCGCGTCGCGGTGCGCCTCTGTCAGCACTTCGCGCATGGTGACGTCGAGGGGGACGAGCGTCGTCTCCCACTCGGCCTTCAGCACCTGCTCAGCGGCTTCGGGATCGTGGATGATGTTGGCCTCGGCGGCCGGTGACTGGTTGCCGGGCGCATCGGCGGCGCCGCCCATGATCACGACGTCCTTCACGCGGCCCGCCAGCCCGGGCAGGGCATCCAGCGCATGGGCGAGGTTGGTGAGCGGGGCGAGGGCGAGGATGCGCAGCGCGCCCTCGTGCTCGCGCGAGAGCTGGTCGATGAGCTCGACGGCGCTGAGAGGGCTGACCTCCGACCGAACCTCCATCGGAAGACCGGCATCGCCGAGCCCGTCCTTCCCATGCACATGCGTCGCGAGATAGGTGACCTCGCCGATGAGCGGGTTCTCTGCGCCGACCGCCACCGGGATGCCCTCGGCCTCCGCCAGCTCCAGCACGCGCAGGCTGTTGATGGCGCATTGGGCGGCGGTGTTGTTGCCGAAGACGGTGGTGACGCCGACAACCTTCACGTCCGGGTGGCGCAGCAGGTAGAGCAGGGCGATGGCATCGTCGATGCCGGTGTCGCAATCGACGAGAACGGGAACGGGGGGCATCGGTCAGCCTTTCGGGATGATGGCGGGGACATGCAGGGTCAGCCCCGCGTCGTATTTGCCGCGTTGCAGGATGCCCTGCAGCGCCAGGGCTGCCACGGTCACCACATAGGGCAGTGCCTGGATGAGTTGGCGGGCGACGAAGCCCGTGCCCTGCAGGTAGATCGCGACCGAGCTCGCGAGCGCGAAGATGATCGCCGCCGAGATGGTGCCTAGCGGGGTGGCGCGCCCGAAAATCACCGCGGCGAAGGCGATGAAGCCAAGCCCGCCGGTGAGCTGCGAATTGAACGAGGCGACCGAGCTCATCGAGAGGTAGGCTCCGCCGATCCCCGCCAGCCCGCCGCTGATCGCCAGCGCAAGGGTGCGCACGAGGATGAGCTTGATGCCAACAGCCTCCGCCGCTTCCTCCGAGGCGCCGACGGCCTTCACATGCGCGCCGAAGCGGGTGCGGTTCATGGTGATTGTGGCGAGGATGGCGACGGCGATGACGACGTAGAGCAGGGCGCTCTGCCGGTCGAGCGCGGCGCCGAGGACGGGCACCTCCGCCAGAGCGCCGAGGCCTAAGCGGGGAATGAGCGTCACGCCGAAGGGCGCGTAGGTGCCGGTGGAATCGAGCAGATAGCGCACGACGAGAAGGCAGATGCCCACGGCCATCAGGTTGAGCGCGATGCCCGAGATGATGATGTCGCAGCGCAGGGCAAAGACGGCGAGCGCCAGCAACAGCGCGAAGATCGTGCCGGTGATCACCGCGGCCAGCACTCCGATCCAGGGCGAGCCGGTCGCCACGCCCACCGCCAGCGCCGCGAGGGCGGAGACAAGCATGCAGCCGTCGAGCGCGATGTTGGGAACGAAGGCCCGGTCGGCAAACATGCCGCCCATGGCCGCGGCGAGGATGGGCACGAGGCTGGAAAGCGTCAGCGCGAGGAAATCACCGAGGAACATGGGTCAGCCTCCGAAGCGCTTGCTGGTGATCAGAAGGATCAGCACGGCCTGCAGGATGAAGACGAGCGCATAGGGCACGTCGCTGGTGGCCTGCATTACCGTCGCCCCGGTTACGAGCGTGCCGTAGAGCACCGCGGCGGCGAGGATTCCGATGGGTTTCAGCCGGCCGATCAGGGCGACCGTCAGCCCGAGGAAGCCGTATTCAGGCGAGAAGCCCGAGATGTACGAATGGCTGATGCCGAGGATCGCGACGCCGCCGCCGAGGCCCGCAAGAGCGCCGCTGGCAACCATCGCCCAGAAGAGCACGCGCTCGGAGCGGATGCCCAGATACTCCGCGAAGGCCGGTTGCAAGCCGACGACCTCCATCCGCTTGCCGGTGCGCGTGCGGTCGAAGAATAGCCACATCGCAATGGCGAGCAGGATGACTAGGAAGATGGCGACGTTGGCGGCAGATGGCGGCAGGATGCGTGTCAGCCACAGGTCACGCTCCAGCCGCGGCGTTTCGACCGCACCGGAGGTCGGGTCGCGGAAATAGGCGTTCACGAGGAAGAGGGCGAGCTCCGCCGCGATGTAGTTGAACATCAGCGTGGTCAGGATCTCGTTGGTGCGAAAGCGCACGCGCAGGAAGGCGGGAATGGCGATCCATAACCCTCCGGCCAGGGCCGCGGCACCAAGCGCAATGGCCTGCCCGCCGATGCCGCCCACGCCGCTCGCCGGCGCGACAACCGCCGCCGCCAGACCGCCGAGCACCAGCTGCCCCTCCACCCCGATGTTGAAGGCGCCGGCGCGGAAGGCCGAGGTCGCGGCGAAGGCCGTCAGCGACAGGACGGTCGCGATCGCGATCATCGTGCCGAAATTGTAGGTGTTCGAGAAGGTGCCGAACACGAAGGACGTCACCGCGATCACCGGCTCATCGGCGAGCGCGAAGATGAGGACGGCGCAGCAGGCGACGCCCACCACCACGGCGGCGATGGAGAGCAGCAGCCCGCGCGGGATCAGGCGGTGGAAGGGGCGGCGGCCCTGCGGCGTGTCGGTGGTGGTGCTCATTCCTCGCCTCCCAGGATGGCGCGGCCGATCTCGGCCTCTGTCGGGCGGCGGCCCTCGAAACGGGCGACGATGCGCCCGGCCGACATCACCAGCAGCCGGTCGGCGATCTGCACCACCTCCTCCAGCTCTGACGAGATCAGCAAGACGGCCGAGCCCGCGTCGCGCCGGGCGACCAGTTCGTTGCGGACGAATTCAGCCGCGGCGATGTCGAGCCCGCGGGTCGGCTCGGCGCAGATGACGAGATCGGGCTCGCGCGAGAGTTCGCGGGCCAGCACCATCTTCTGGGCATTGCCGCCGCTGAGACGCCGGGCGAGCTGCATTTGCCCGCTGGCGCGTACATCGAATTGCCTCATCAGCTTCTCCACCAGCGCGCTGATCCGGCTGCGGCTGAGAAGGCGGGTGCCGACTTCGGGTGTGTCGAGATAGCCGACGGCGATATTGTCGCGCACCGGCCAGTAGCCGGCCATGCCGCGCAGAATGCGGTTCTCGGGGATATGGGCGATGCCGGCGGCGCGCAGGGCGCCCGGGCCCTTGTTGGTGACATCGGTGCCGTCCACCACAACCCGCCCACCGGAGACGGGGCGCAGGCCGGTGATCGCCTCAACCAGCTCGGTCTGCCCGTTGCCGGCGAGGCCAAGAACGCCGACAATCTCGCCCTCGGCGACGTCCAGATCGACGCCCTTCACCTTCTCGGTGCCGCGCTGGTTGACGACATGCAGCCCCTGCACCTCCAGCCGGCGGGGGCCATCGGCGCGGCGCATTTCTACCTCGCTGACGATGGCGCGCTCTTCGCCGGTGATAAGGGCGGCCAGCTCGGCATTGGTGACCTCGTCGATGCCGAGATCGGCGACCTTCTTGCCGCGGCGAAGCACGCTGACATGGTCGGCGACGGCGCGCACCTCTTTGAGGTGGTGGGAAATGAGAATGACGGCGAGGCCGCGCGCCGCGAAGCCGCGCACCACCTCGAAGAAGCGCTCTGTCTCGGCCGGCGTCAGCACGGCGGTCGGCTCATCGAGCACGAGGATCTTCACCTCGCTCGACAGCGCCCGCAGGATCTCGACCCGCTGCTGCGCGCCGACAGAGAGCGAGCCCACGACATCGTCGGGGTCAAGGCGCAGGCCGTAGGTCTCGACCAGCTCGCGCACCCGGTCGCGCGCGGCGCGGCGCTTCAGGAAGGGGCCGGCGACGGGTTCGTTACCGAGGAAGACGTTCTCGGCCACCGTCATCGAGGGGACGAGTTTGAAGTGCTGGTGCACCATGCCGATGCCCAGCGCCTGCGCGCGGCGCGGCGAGGTCACCTCGATCGGCTGGCCTTCCAGCAGGATCTGCCCTTCGTCGGGCTGCAGCAGGCCGAAAAGGCAGTTCATCAGGGTCGACTTGCCAGCGCCGTTCTCGCCGAGCAGGGCATGGATCTCTCCCGCCCGCACTTCGAGGTCGACGGCATCCACGGCCGTCATCGCGCCGAAGCGCTTCGTGACGCCCCGCAGGTGCAGCACGGGGGCCGTGGCGGTGTCGGTCCGGGGCAGGGCGCTTGCAGTCATCTGGTCTTCCGGGTCTTGCGGCCGGCTCCGGGATTGCCCCGGAGCCGGCCAATGGTCTTAGAGCGCAGTATCGACCGTGATTTCGCCGGCGATCACCTGATCGCGGATGGCGTTGAGCTGGTCGATCATCTCGGCGGGCACGAGGTTGGTGTTGATGGCGATGTCCACGCCGCCGTTCTCGATGGTGCCGTCGATTGTCGTGCCCAGTTCCAGCGTGCCGTCGAGGAATTGCTGGATGGCGAGGAAGACGGTCGCGCCGACGGCCTTGATGGCGCTGGCGGGGGTCGATTCCGGGTGCAGGTAGTTCTGGTCGCTGTCGGTGCCGATGGCGTAGCCGCCATTGTCGGCGCCGGCTTGCAGCACGCCGAGGCCCGCCGCGCCGGCCACCTGGTAGACGACATCGGCGCCGGCGTTGAAAATCGCCGTGGTGATGTCATAGGCGCTCTGGGCGCTTTCGAAGTCACCGATGAAGCGCAGGTCCATCGCGATCTCGGGGTCCACCGATTTCGCGCCCTGCTCGAAGCCGACGGCGAAGTCGCGGATCACGGGGATGTCCATGCCGCCGACCAGGCCGACCTTCTTGTTGCCGCTGGAGCGGGGGAAGGCATCCGGGTTCGTGGTGATCAGGCCGGCAAGCACGCCGACGAGGAAAGCGCCCTCGTTCTGCTTGTAGGAAATGCCGGTGACATTCGGGCCGACCGAGGGGGAGTCGAAGATCAGGTAGGGCTGGTCGGGGAATTCCTCGGCCACACGCTCCAGCGTCGAGGCCATGACGGTGCCGCCGGTGACGATCAGCTCGAAATCGCCGCTGGCGGAGGCCTGCGTCAGGTTGCGCTCCCAGGCCGGGGCGTCGGAGGCGCCGGCTTCGACCACGCGAACGGATACGCCGAGCTCTTCAGCGGCCTGCGTGAGGCCGGCATTGGCGCTGTCCATGAAGCTCTGGTCACCCAGCTGGCCGCTGAGCGGGGCCGAGATGCTGATGGAATCCTGCGCCGAGGCGCGGCCGACGAGGCCGGTGGCGAAGGCGGCGGTGCCGAGCATCAGCGTGCTGCGGCGCGTGAGGTTGAGAGACTTGGTCATGGTTACACTGGTCCTGTCGGTGAAGGTAAAGTTGCATGGCGCGCCGCTGTCTTGCGGGCGGCGCACCCCGATCTGGCTCGATGGGCCTTTGCTTCAGAGTGCCTCTTGATGGGCGGTTGCGTCACGTGGCTCACCCCCGCACCAGCATCCGGCCGCCATCGACGAGCAGGGTATGCCCGGTGACGAAGGCGGCATCGTCGCTGGCCAGAAAGTGGTAGGCGGCCGCGATGTCTTCCGGCCGGCCGACACGGCGGATCGGCTGGGTCTGGCCCGTCTGGGCCACGCCGTCGGCGCCCAGTGAGTTCACGGCATCCAGGGTCTGTGGTGTCTCGATGATGCCGGGCGCGATGGCGTTGACGGTAATGCCGTGTGGGCCGACCTCGCCGGCAAGCGAGCGCACGATGCCGAGGATGCCGGCCTTGGCGGCGGAGTAATGGATATGCTCGGGCCAGGCCTCGAACGGGCCGGCGGTGGAGGCGGTGGCAAGCAGGCGGCCCTGGCCGGCCTCGATCATGCCGGGCAGCACGGCGCGGAAGAGGCGCCAGACTCCCTGCAGATCGACATTCAGCGTCTGCGCCCAGGCCTCATCATCGAGCTCGGGTGAGGGGACGCGGCGCGCGATGGCGGCATTGGCGAGTGCGATGTCGATCCGCCCGAAGCTGCGGAGCGCCTCGGCAACGAAGGTCTCGACAGAGGCGGTGTCGCTGACATCCGTCTCCACCACGCAAACTCGCGCGCCGGCGGCCTCGGCATCGGCGCGAACGCCGTCGATATCGTGCCCGTGGGCGGAGAAGCTTGCCAGCGCCAGGTCGGCCCCCGCAGAGGCGAAGCGGCGCGCTGTGGCGGCGCCAATGCCCGAGGCGGCGCCGGTGATCACGGCGACCTTACCGGAGAGGCTGAACATGGCGTCGGGAACTGGTGCGGACATCACAGACCTCCAGGCATCAATACGCTGTCCATCCGCCATCGACGGAAAGGACATGGCCCGAGACGAAGCTGCAATCGTCGGAGGCGAGGAACAGGGCAGGGCCGGCGATATCATCCGGCCGGCCAAGACGGTGGAAGGGTGTGCGGCTGAGCGAGAAGGCGGTGGCCTCATCGACCGTGCCGTCCGCCACATAGGCGGCCTCGCCCGGATGGTAGCCGGTGATGATGCGGCCCGGGGCCAGCGCATTGGCGATGATGCCCTTCGGCCCGTAGTCAACTGCGAGCTGCCGCGTCATCTGCGCGACGCCGCTCTTGGCGACGCTGTAGGTCAGATGGCCGGGCGGCGCGGTGATGCCGAGCTGGGAAGCCATGTTAACGATGCGGCCGCGCACCTCATTGACCGGCTCCTGTTCGAGCATGACGCGGATGGCGGCGCGGTTGACGAGGTAGTGGCTGCGCAGGTTCAGATCCATGTCGGCCTGCCAGGCCGCGGGATCGGTCTCGGTGATCGGGGCGCCGCGAAACTGGCCGGCATTGCTGACCACCACGTCGATCCGGTCGGAGCAGATGATCGCCGCATCGAAGAGGTCATCCACCGCTTCTGCGTCGGTCACATCGGTCTTCTGAAAGCTCGCCCGCCCGCCTGCGGCGCGGATCGCGTCTGCCGTGCTAAGGGTGCTGGCGGGGCCGGGGCCGTCCGTCAGGTCGGTGAGCACCACATGTGCCCCTTCGGCGGCGAAGCGCAGCGCAATGGCGCGGCCGATGCCGGCCGCGGCGCCCGTGACAATCGCCGTGCGCCCCTTGAGCCGGCCGGTCATTTCAGCCCGTCCTCGCCCACGACATCTTCGCGGGCCAGGCCGCCCAGCCGGGCGTGCAGGCGCCCGCGCGAGGCGGCGGCCCAGATGACGAGCACCTCGTCGGGGCGGGGGGCGTCGGCGAAACTGGCCGTCAGCGTGTCGTAATGCGAGCGCACGTAGAGCGCGTCCTTGAAGGCAAGCGGCACGTCTATGCTGCTGCCCGGCCCGCCGATCTTGCCGGTCGAGGGCACCCAGGCCTTGCCGCCGCCCACCGCCTCGCGCACCGGATCGGCGGCGAACTGGGTGAGGAAGGCGTTGCCGTGCTCGTATTCGCCATTGGCGCCGACGATGCAGGCCTTGCCGTAGCTCTCGATGTCACCGCCAAGCGCGGCGGCGAGCCGCCGGCCGATCTCGGCGCCAATCTCAGCCGAAGGGGCGACGATCTCTTGCAGGTCTTCGCTGAAGCGGCCCGCATAGGGGTTGCTGGCTGCAACGGCAACCAGAGCGCGGCGCAGGGGGGTGCCGTCGGCCTCAATGCCGGTCTCGTTGCGCAGAGTTTCGTCCTGCTGCGTATACCATTTGCGAATCGTGACGCCGCTCATTCCGTTCCATCCGTGCCTTGAAAGATCAGCCCGTCCGGCGCCGGTTCTGCGGCGGCGTTCAGGCGGCGGCCCTCGCCGCTGAAATCGAGAACCTGCATCAGCACGTGATGGCTCGCGCGCACATGGTCGCGCATCAGGCGCTCGGCCGTGGCGGCGTCGCGCGCTTCGATCACGTCGAGGATCGAGGCATGCTCATGATCCGATTGCGGGGCCCGGCCCGAGCTGCGGACGGTCAGATGCACGAACTGCGAGTGCAGCAGCTGGTTCATCAGAAACTTGTAGACCTGCATCAGCTTCGAGTTGCCGGCGCCGCGCATGATGAGGTCGTGGTATTCGTGGACGAGCTCGACATAGCGGTCGAGGTCGCCGCTCTCGACTGCTTCGTCCGACTGGCGCACGTTCTCGCGCAGCAGGGCAAGCTCGGGGATGTCACCGCGCGTGGCGAAGAGGCGGGCCGCCGCGCCCTCCAGAATTTCCTTCACCTCGAAGAGCTCGTTCACCTCCAGCCGGGAGGGGGCCGAGACGAAGGTGCCAACCTTGGGGCGGATGACGACCAGCCCCTCCGCCTGCAGCTGCTTCAGAGCCTCGCGGATGGGTGTGCGGCTGACGTTGAATTCCTCGGCCAGCGCCGCCTCGGACAGAGCGCGCCCGGGGACGATCTTGCCGCCGATGATCTGCTGGCGAAGCTCGTCAGTCACGCGTCTTTGGGTGCCGTGGGGTTTCAATCGGTCATCCTTCACATCCTGTTGCATGGTATAGCATCGAAAATTTGCCGATCAAACGTTCTGTTTGGATGGAACGCGGTGGCGGGTTAAGATTGCGAGGTGTTGCCCGGAATCTGTGCATTTACAGCGGTAATGGCGCCGATCTTGCCGAGTCCATGCGAATCTCAGCTGCGAGGCTTGCGACTCTACTGCACTGTGTGGCCGTATGAAGCATGCAACAGAATCTGAGTCGTCCATAAACTGCCATGCAACATTCCACTCTCCATTCCGCCGTCAGCCGCTCCCAGCCGACGATCCACTTTCTCGACATTCCGGCGGATGAAGCGAAGGCGGACGAGCTTCCGCTTTTGCTCCTGCATGGGGTTGGAAGTTCGTCTCACACCTGGCGCCGGCTCCTGAGGCAGCTGGATCGCCGGCGCATCGTGGCGCCCGACTACCGCGGCCACGGCCGCTCCGCCGCCCCGCCGCCGCCCTATGAGGCCGACGACTTCGTAGAGGATGCCTTCCGCCTAATGGACGAGCTCGACATCCCACGCGCGCATGTCCTCGGCTTTTCCATAGGCGCGCTTTTTGCCGAGCGTATGGCGCTGGCGCAGCCCGACCGGGTGGCAAGCCTGGTGCTCCTCAGCTCCATCGCCGACCGGACAGAGGCGCAGCGCACCCGTGCCGCAGAGCGGCTCGAACAGCTCTCCACCACCCCGCCGCGCGAGACGGCCCCTGCCAGCGCCGCGCGCTGGTTCACGCCGGGCTTCCTCGCCGCCAACCCAGAGCTCATCGCCGAAGAGGTCCAACTCACCGCCAATATCGACCATGCCGCCTATGCGAGCGCCTATAAGGTGCTGGTGGAGAATGACCCGATCGACATTGTGGCCGGCATCGGCTGCCCGACGCTGGTGATGACGGGGGAGGACGACATCGGCTCGACACCCGCGATGTCACAGGCACTGACCTCCCGCATCCCCGGCGCGCGCCTCAAGATCGTACCCGCGATCCGGCACTACATGCATCTCGAAGCGCCGGAGCGGCTGGCGCCCGAGATCAATGCCTTCCTGTCAGATTGCGAGACCGCCCGGCACGAGGCCGCGCCCGGCACCTGACAGGCAACGACACGACCCACTCAGAGGAGCACCTCATGAAAGACATCAAGGTCACTTTCGGAATTGACGTCGACGCTGTCGCCGGATGGCTCGGCTCCTACGGGGGCGAGGATTGCCTGCAGGACATCCAGCGCGGCCTCTGGGCCGGCGAGGTGGGCCTGCCGCGGCTCGTGCAGCTCTTCGAGCGTTACGACATCAAGTCGACCTTCTTCACCCCGGGGCACACCATCGAGAGCTTCCCTCGCCAGATGGAGATGGTCATGGAAGCCGGCCACGAGATCGGCGCGCATGGCTACAGTCACGAGAACCCGCGCGAGATGTCACCCGAGCAGGAAGAGGCCGTGATGGCCAAATCCGTGGATCTGATCAAGGGGCTGACCGGCGCCAAGCCCACGGGCTATATCGCGCCCTGGGGCGAGATGACACGCATCACCGCCGACCTGCTGCTGAAATACGGCTTTGAGTACGACCGCACGCACGTGCTGCACGACTTCCAGCCCTTCTACATCCGCACCGGCGACGACTGGACGGTGATCGACTACACCAAGACCGCCGAGGAATGGATGAAGCCGGTCACGCGGGGCAAGGAGATCGACCTCGTCTCGCTCGCCTTCAACTGGTATCTCGACGACCTGCCGCCGATGATGTTCGTGAAGTCCTTCGCCAACAGCTTCGGCTTCACCAACCCGCGGGACATCGAGGATCTGTGGCGCGACCAGTTCGACTGGGTCTACCGCGAATACGATTACGCCACCTTCCCGATCTGCCTGCATCCCGATGTCTCGGGCCGCCCGCAGAACCTGCTGATGCTCGAGCGGCTGATCGAGCATATGGCCGGCAAACCGGGCGTGACATTCGACACCTGCCACAACGTGCAGGCCGATTTCCGCAAGCGGCATCCCTTCGAGACGGACAGCAAGTACCCGTTCGACCGGGAATTCCAGTGAGCAGACGGCTGCGGATCATCGCGCTCGGAGGCACCATTGCCTCGGCTTCGGCCGGGGCGGGGCGGCCCGCGACGATGGACCTCAGCGCAGACGATCTGCTTCGCGGGTTGCCGCAGCTCGGCGAGGTGGGCGATGTCTCGGCAGAGACCTTCCGTGCCATCGGATCGGCCGAGCTGCGGCTCGCCGATCTGGCCGCGCTCGCCCGCCATATCATGCAGCTTGAGGCCAGCGGCGAGGTGGATGGCGTCGTCGTCACCCAAGGCACCGACACGCTGGAGGAAAGCGCCTTCGCGCTCGACCGCATGCTGGCCGGCAGCGACCTGCCGCTGGTGCTGACCGGGGCCATGCGTAACTCGGCCGCCCCCGGCGCCGACGGGCCCGGCAACCTGCTCGCCGCGGCTCGCGTCGCCCTCAGCCCGCTGGCGCGGGCGATGGGCGCGCTGGTGGTGATGAATGACGAGATCCATCTGGGCCGCTGGGTGCGCAAGGCCCATGCCACATCGCCCTCGGCTTTCAGCTCGGCGCCGTTCGGGCCTTTGGGCTTCGTCATCGAAGGCCATGTGCGGTTGCCGCTGATGCCCCGCCATCGCCCGGCGCCGCTGCTGCCGCCGGCCGATGCGCCCAGCCCGCGCGTGACGCATCTGACGATGGGGCTAGACGCCGACCCGACGCTCTTCGAGCTGGCCGCCGATGCCGGCTTCGACGGGGCCATCATCGAGTGCTTCGGCGCCGGCCATGTCGCCCCGGTGCTGCTCGATGCCATCGGCCGCCTCGCGCGCAGCTGCCCGACAATCTACGTCTCGCGCACAGGCGCGGGGGAGGTGCACCGGCAAAGCTGCGACTTCGCGGGCTCTGAGCTGCGGCTGCTGGAGCGGCAGGTTATGGCGGGCGGAGCCTTGCCCGCGGCCAAGGCCCGGGTGCTGCTGATGCTCCTGCTCGCGACTGGCGCCTCGTCTGCCGATATTGCCGTGGCGTTTATCGAGGCGGCGCGCTGAGGGGGCTGGCTCCCGCGAGAGACCCACGATCTGACAGGAGACGCTCGACGTCCGGGTCAAAACCCGCGATGCATGTCCCCGGCAACGCTACGATGACCGGGCGTTGCCGGCGGAGGAGAGAGTCATGACCCAGTCGCTGCTGAATGCCGACACCCTGCTGCCCGCCGATGCGGCCAGCGCCACCCTCGTGGGCCGCGTCTGGCTGCCGGGGGCGGATGGCCCGGCGGTGGTGCGGCTGGAGGGGGACCAGCTCGTCGATATCACCGCGCATTTCCCCACGATCTCGGCCCTCTGTGATGCTCCGCAACCGGCCGATGCGGCGCGTCAGGCGCCGGGTGAGCCGGTGGGCACGCTGGCGGACGTGCTGGCCAACACGGGGCCCGATGGCGCGCTGGGAGAGGGGCCGCATCTGCTGGCTCCCGTCGATCTGCAGGCGATCAAGGCCGCGGGGGTGACGTTCGCCGCCTCGATGCTGGAGCGGGTCATCGAAGAGCGGGCGCGCGGTGCGGCGGAGGCGGCGCAGGCGTTTCGGGCCGAGATCGAGGCGCTGCTCGGAAGTGACCTGCGCGCGCTGAAGCCTGGCAGCGAGGCGGCGGAGGCGCTGAAGGCCATGCTGGTCGAGCGCGGGGCGTGGAGCCAGTATCTCGAGGTCGGGATCGGGCCGGACGCGGAGATCTTCACTAAATCGCAGCCCATGTCTGCCATTGGCGCAGGGGCCGCCGCCGGGCTGCACCCGAAGTCGGCCTGGAACAACCCTGAGCCGGAGGTGGTGCTGGCCGTCTCCTCCTCCGGCGCCATCGTCGGCGCGACGCTCGGCAACGACGTCAACCTGCGCGACGTCGAGGGCCGCTCGGCGCTGCTGCTCGGCAAGGCGAAGGACAACAACGCCTCCTGCGCCATCGGCCCGTTCCTGCGGCTTTTCGACGAGCGCTTCGGGCTGGATGACGTGCGCAGCATGGAGATCGCGCTGCACATAGCGGGTGAGGACGGCTTCGAGCTGACCGGCAGCTCCTCGATGGGCGAGATCAGCCGCGACCCGGAGGATCTGGTGGGGCAGATGATCGGCCCGCAGCACCAGTACCCGGACGGGGCGGTGCTGTTTCTCGGCACGATGTTCGCGCCGGTGAAGGACCGGCGGGTCGAGGGTGGCGGTTTCACGCATGAATATGGCGATGTCGTCACCGTCTCGACGCCGAAGCTGGGCAGCCTGGCCAATGTTATGCGCGCCAGTTCGGATTGCCCGCCCTGGGCCTTCGGCACCGGGGCGCTGATGCGCAGCCTGGCGGCCAGGGGGCTGCTGAAGGGGTAGGTGGCGGTCCCCTACCGGAACCCCGCCGATCCTTCCCCTGCGCGGAATCAAGGGCTTCAGCCCACCGCGCGAGCGCCGTCCCGTCCCGGCAGGCTGGCGCTCTGGTGAGGGCAGCGCCTGGCCCGCCGCTGGGAGGGGCTTGGCATCCATAAAGCGCTGAAGCGGAGCAGGCGGAGCGCAACCCCACGGGCCGGCGTGCGAGGTGGTCGCTGCCGGCTCACGTTTCCCAGCTTGGCCGCCCGGCGCCTACACCTCCTGCCGCGCCCTCGCACCCCACTCCATCGACGTGAACTCCTCGCGGAAGGCGAAGCGCGCCAGGTGATCGTCGATGATATGTCGCGCCCTCTCTAGCCCCGCGTCATCGGCGGCCGTCACCTCGACGCTTAGCTCGCTGCCTGTCGCCGTCAGCACCGCCGGACCTATCGGCAACTGCACCACGCCGCGGTTCTCGTCATACTCGACGGCGATCTTGTGGGCGAAGTGCCGGCAGAGCTGCTGCAGGTACTTGCTCGCATATTCAGTGCGAAAGGTCCCGCGGTCAGTCATCGTCTCTTGCATCTCAGATTATCCCGATATTATCACTAAGGAATATCCTTACCGATTCTATCGGATAAGTCCATCAAGTCTGGAGACCTCGCCATGCTACGCACCGTTCCTCTCGCCGCCATCGCCGCTCTGGCCCCCCTCGCCGCCAATGCCGAGACGGTGACGGTCGAGACCTATCCGGGCCCGGTGGCCGTCGAGACGGGGCCGGAGACGGTCGTGGCGCTTGACCTTGCGGCCATTGATGCGCTCGATGCGCTGGGCATCACGCTCGATGGCGTGCCCGACTTCACCCCGCCGGCCTATCTGGCCGAGGCGATGGGGCAGGCCGAGACCGTCGGCACGTTGTTCGAGCCGGATTTCGAGACTCTGGCCGCCATGGCGCCCGACCTCATCATCGCCGGCGGCCGCTCGCAGGCGCAGGTCGAGCCGCTTTCTGCCGTGGCCCCCACGATCGACATGACGATCTGGGAAGATGTCGTTGGGCAGAGCAAGGAGAGGCTCGCCGCTTACGGCGCCATCTTCGGGCTGAGTGACGAGGCGGATGCGCTCGCCGCCGAGCTCGACGCGGCCATCGCCGAGGCGACAGCCGCGGCAGAGGGTCAGGGCGACGTGCTGATCCTGCTGACAACCGGCGGCACCGTTTCGGCCTATGGCGACGACAGCCGCTTCGGCTGGATCCACACCGCGCTCGGCCTGCCCGAGGCCTATCCTGACCTCAATGCCGAGACGCATGGCGAGAGCGTCTCCTTCGAGTTCATCGCCGAGGTCGACCCCGACTGGATCTTCGTCATCGACCGGGGCGCCGCCATCGGCCAGGCCGGCGAGGCGGCGGCGGTGACGCTCGACAATCCGCTCGTCGCCGGCACGGTCGCGGGTGAGGCGGGCCATATCGTCTATCTCGATCCGGCGCCGCTCTACCTGGCCGGCGGCGGCATTCAGGCGCTGATGCAGACCATCGGCGAGATCGACGCGGCCTTCGCCTCTGCCGACAGCTGAAGCCTTGCGCGGCATCCTCGCGGCCGCCCTGGTGCTCGCCCTGCTGATCGGGGCGAGCATCTGCATTGGGGCGGCCGATCTCTTTGGCGGTGATCTCGACACCACGCTGCTGCTCGTCGTCAGCCGTATCCCGCGTACCGTGGCGGCGCTGCTGGCTGGGGCCGGGCTGGCGCTGGCCGGGGTGGTGGTGCAGCTGTCGGTGCAGAACCGGCTGGTGGAGCCGGGGCTGGTTGGCACGCCCGAAGCGGCAATGCTGGGGCTGATGGCGGTGACGCTGATCGCCCCGGGCGCGGCGCTTCTGGTCAAGATGGGCGTCGCCGCCGGGGCAGGGCTGATCGGCATGCTCGGCTTTCTGATGCTCTCGCGCCATGTGCCGCGGCAGGATGCCGTGCTTCTGCCCCTGGTGGGGCTGATCTATGGCGGCATCATCGGCTCCGCCGCGCTTTGGCTCGCGTGGACGACGGACCTCACCCAATATCTGTGGAGCTGGATGAACGGTGAGTTCTCCGGTGTCCTCCGTGGCCGCTACGAGCTGCTGTGGCTCGTCGCCGGGATCGCGGGGCTGCTCTACCTTGCAGCCGACCGGATCACGCTGCTCGGCCTCGGCGAGGATGCCGCCCGCAGCCTGGGGCTCGACTACCGGCAGACGCTGCTCTTCGGGCTGGTGCTGGTGGCGCTGATCGTCGCCGTTGTGGTGACGACCGTGGGCACCATCCCTTTCGTCGGGCTGGTGGTGCCGAACATCGTCTCTCGCCTGCGCGGCGACAACCTGCGGCGCAACCTGCCGCTGGTGGCCTGGGCCGGGGCGGCGGCGGTGCTGGCGAGCGATATCATCGGCCGGCTGGTGCGCTGGCCCTATGAGATCCCGGCCGGCACGATCTTCGCCGTCGCGGGGGCGGGCATCTTCCTGTGGCTGCTCAATGCTCCGCGGGCGCGGAGGGCGTCGCATGCGTGAGTATCGACTGCCCCTGATGGCGCTGGCCCTGCTCGGGCTGACGGCGCTGTTCCTGCTCTGGGGCCTGCGCGCGCCTTATGGCTTCATCCTGTCGCTGCGGCTGACCAAGCTGGCGGCGCTGGTGCTGGTGGGCGGGGCCGTGGGCATGGCGACCGTGCTGTTCCAGACCGTTGCCGCCAACCGGCTGCTGACGCCAGGCATCGTCGGGTTCGACGCGCTCTTCGTGTTCGTGCAGACGGCGCTGGTGCTGACCATCGGCGGCGCCGGCTTCTCGACGCTGCCGGACATGCCGAAATTCCTGATCGAGACGGCGCTGCTGGTGCTCGCGGCGCTGGCCCTTTTCGGCACGCTTCTTCGGCGCGGCACCGACGACATCCTGCGCATGATCCTGACCGGGGTCATCCTTGGCGTGTTCCTGCGCGGGCTCTCCAGCTTCGCCCAGCGTCTGCTGGAACCATCCGAGTTCGCCACCGTCCAGCAGGCGGCCTTCGCCAGCTTCGGCTCGGTCGACAGGGCCCAGCTCGCCATCGCCGCGGTGCTGTTTGCCGCCGCCGCCATCGGGGCGCTGCGCCTGGCGCCCTATCTCGATGTGGCGGCGCTGGGGCGGGTGACGGCCCGCTCGCTCGGGCTCGACCATGAGCGCGTGGTGATGCTGGCGCTGCTGCTCGTGGCGCTGCTGGTCGCGGTGTCGACGGCGCTGGTCGGGCCGATCACCTTTCTGGGGCTGCTCGCCGCCAGTCTGGCCCATTCCGTGACCGGCAGCTCGCGGCATATCCTGCTGCTGCCAGCGGCGGCGCTGATCGGGGCGGCGATCCTCGTGGCCGGGCAATTCGTCTTCGAACGGCTGCTCGGCCTGCAATCGAGCCTGGCGGTCATCGTCGAGATGGCCGGCGGCCTCGTGTTTCTCGCTCTGGTGCTGAGGAGGCGCTACAGATGATCCGGCTTGACGATCTCACCATCAGCCGCGGCGAGCATAAGGCGCTGGATGGCATTTCGCTCGGCTTTGGCCATGGCGGCATCACGGCCGTCATCGGGCCGAACGGGGCGGGCAAGTCGACGCTGCTGCATGCCATCGCGGGGCTTTTGCCGGTCACCTCTGGCAGCGTGACGGTCGACGGGCTCGACATGCTCAAGTCCCGCCCACGAGACCGGGCCCGAGCGCTCGCGCTGCTGACGCAGAGCGAGCAGGTGACGGCGCGGCTGACGGTGGAAGAGCTGGTCTCCTTCGGCCGCTGGCCGCATCACCAGGACCGCCCGCGCGAAGAGGATCGCGCCATGGTGGCCGAGGCCATCGCGGCCTTCGATCTCGGCACGCTGGCGGGGCGCTCGCTGAGCACCCTGTCGGGCGGCCAGCGCCAGCGCGCTTTCGTCGCCATGGCCTATGCGCAGGATACGCCCTGGATGCTGCTCGACGAGCCGCTCTCGGCGCTCGACCCCCGGCATGCGCGCGACATCATGGACCGCCTGCATGAGCTCTCGCGCCCCGGCAAGCGCAGCCGCAGCGTGCTGATCGTTCTGCACGACCTCGGTATCGCGGCCCGCTACGCCGACCGCATCGTGGCGCTGAAGGATGGCCGGCTCGTCACCTCCGGGCCACGGCTTCTGGCTTTCACGGGCCGGATGCTGAGCGACGTGTTCGAGACGCCGCTGGCGGTGGACAGCGTGAAGGGCCAGCCGGTGGTTCTGCCGGGCTGACCCTTCTTCCGCTTGGCACGTCTCTAGTGCTTGCCGCTGCCCGTCCGGCGGTCTGTCTTCGGTGCATCGTCCCAGCGGTCATCTAGGATGCGCTCGCGGTCGCCCATGGGGTCATCGTACTGGCCGGAGCGCAGCGTCCAGACGAAGGTCGCAAGACCCGCGAGGCCGAGGAGCACGGAGATCGGGATAAGAACGGTGAGAACGTTCATCGCGATTTCCTCATGGCATTGAGCGTCACCGCCAGCGACGAGGCCGACATGGCCAGCGCAGCCAGCAGTGGCGTCGCGAAGCCGGCGAGGGCGACCGGGATCGAGATCGCGTTATAGGCCGCCGCGATGGCGATGTTCTGCCGCATCCGCGCCGTCGCCGCCTTGGCCGTGGAGAGGGCGGTGGGGATGGCGGTGAGGTCGTTCGACAGGAGCACCACATCCGCCGCCGAGCGGGCCGCATCGAGCGCGCTGCCCGGAGCGATGGCGGCATGGGCGACGGCGAGCGAGCCAGTGTCGTTGAGCCCGTCGCCCACCATCAGCACGCGGTGGCCGGCGGCGGCCTCCGCCTCGACCCAGGCGACCTTGGCTTCGGGCGTCATCGCGCCCTTTGCCTCGGCGATGCCCAGCCGTTCGGCCATGCGGGCCACGGCGCCGGGGCGGTCGCCCGAGAGTAGCGTCGCGGGCAGGCCGGCGCGCGAGAGAGCGGCCAGCGTTTCGGCGGCGTCGGGGCGGAGCGCCTCGCCCATGTCGAAGGGCAGGGGGGCGCCGGCGCCGCTGTCGAGCCAGACGGCGGCCTCGCCGGTCGCCCCGATCCAATCGCCGCGCCCAAGCCGCACGCGGCGGCCTTCGTAGAGCCCTTCGACCCCGTCGCCGGGGCGTTCGGTCAGCTCTGTGATCTCGGCGGGCGCGATGCCCCGCTCCTCCGCCGCTACGCGGATGGCGCGGGAGACGGGATGCGAGGAGGCGGCGGCGAGGCCGGCGGCGAGGGCGAGGTCTTTGGCGGCCGGGTTACCCTCCATCACCAGCGTGCCGGTGGTGAGCGTGCCGGTCTTGTCGAAGGCGACCTCGTCGATCTCGGCCAGGCGCTCCAGCGCGGTAGGCGACTTCACCAGCAGGCCGCGGCGGAAGAGCCGCGCGGTAGCAACGGTGGAGACGGCGGGGATGGCGAGGCCGAGCGCGCAGGGGCAGGTGATGACGAGCACCGAGATGGCCACCTCCAGCGCGCGGCCGAAGTCACCGGTCGCGGCCCACCATCCAAGGAAGGCGGCGGCGCTGAGCAGGTGGACGGCGGGTGCATAGATGCGGGCGGCGCGGTCGGCGAGGCCGGAATGGCGCGAGCGCTGGTTCTCTGCCGTCGCCACCATGTCGGCCATGCGCGACAGGGCCGTGTCGCGTCCCGCGCGGTCGACGCGCACGGTGAGCAGGCCGGTGAGGCAGGTCTCGCCGGCCACGACGTCATCGCCCGGACCGGCGGCGGCGGGCTGGGTTTCACCTGTGAGCGCCGAGCGGTCGAGATCGGTGCGCCCGGAGATGATCGTGCCATCCGCGGGCAGCCGGTCGCCGGGGCGCACGCGGATGAGGTCGCCGGGGTTGAGCGAGGCGGCATCGACGATGCGCTCGGCCTCGCCCTCCAGCAGCAGGGCCTGCGGGGCCTCCAGCGCGGCCAGTTCGGCGGCGGCGGAGCGGGCGGCGCGGCGGCCGGCTTCGTCGAGATAGCGCCCGACGAGCAGGAAGAAGGTCAGCGCCAGCGCGGCGTCGAACCAGCCGTGCCGCTCGACCCCGCCGAGAGCGTTGGCGAGCGAGACGCCGGTCGCGAGCAGGATGGCGAGCGAGATCGGCACATCCATGCCCAGCCGGCCGCCGCGCAGGGAGTTCAGCGCCGAGGCAAAGAAGGGCCGCCCTGCATAGGCCACGGCGGGCACGGCGATGGCGCTGGAGACGAGATGAAACAGGTGCGCCGTGCTGCCCGCCGCGCCCGACCAGACGGCGACGGAGAGGAGCATGACGTTCATCATGGCAAAGCCCGCTACGCCGATGCGGGTGAGCAGATCGCGCGAGGCATCGCTCTGCTTGGCGAGGCGCGACGTATCGAGCCGCTGGGCGCGGTGGCCGGCGGCGGCGAGCGTGTCGATCAGCGTGGCATCCGTCAGGGCGGGTGCCGCGACGAAGACGCGCTTGAGGCTGAGGTTGACGCGCGCCGAGGTGACGCCGGGCAGGTCACCGAGGGCGTCCTCGACGCCCGCGATGCAGGCCGCGCAATGGATGTCGGGCAGGTGCAGCACATGGTCCGACGCCGGATCGGCCCGCGCGGGCCGGTCCGGTATCGTGGCGCAGGCGGGGCAGGCGGCTGTCACGAGCGCACCCTCAGGACCATCTGATAGACGAAGGGGGTGCCGTCGGGTGCGTTGGCCGCCACGTCTAGGCGCCAGAGGCCGGGCGCCAGGTCGAGCGGCACAGTCCAGTTCGCATCGAGCGGGGCGGGCACGTCGTCGCGCTCTTCCGTCGGGCGGCCGACGTGAAGCGTCAGATCCTGCGCGGGGGCGCGCAGGCCCGTGGCATCGGTGATGTCTAACGCCAGTATGCCGTTCTCGTAGGAGGCGCCGACCTCCCAGCCCAGAGCCTCCTGCGCGGCGCGCTTGTCGTCGAAGAGCTGGCTGGCGACGTAGCTGTTGGCCACTTCCAGCCCCGGGAAGGTGCGCACCGCGTTGACGGCGAGCGAGACGTTCACCGCGATGATGATGCCGAAGCCGCCCACGAACATGAGCGCGACATGCCGGCCGTTGAGGGTGGTCATTGGTTGTCTCTCCCGTTGAAGGTGGTGGCCCGCGAGGCACGCTCGCCGCTGGCAAGCTCCTCGACCCAGAGGCGCAGGTCGGTGCGCTCGTCGCTGGCAGCCTCGCTGCCGGGCGCGGCGGTGAGATAGACGCGGGTCAGCGCCTGGGTGTCGGCGGGCACGGTGACAGTGCGGCCCTCGGCGCCCTCGACAGTCAGGTCCACCGCCGCCTCGGGCGAAACCGACAGGCGGAAGCGCCGTGCCTCGCCATGCTTGTTGCGCAGGCGCACGTCGTAGGTGTTGCGCACGCTGCCATCCGACAGGGTGACGAAAGTCGGGTTGCGGACAGGCGCGACGGTCATGTCGATCTCGGGCCGCACGAAGAGCGCGAAGACCAGCGCGGCGCCGACGAGCGACCAGATCGCGACATAGGCAATGTTGCGCAGGCGAAGGGCATGCCGCCAGGCGGGGATGGGCTCGCCGCCGGCCGCCTCACGCGGGGCATCGGAGAGGGCGACGTAGTCGATCAGCCCGCGCGGGCGGTCGATCTTGTCCATCACCTGGTCGCAGGCGTCGATGCAGAGCGCGCAGGTGATGCAGGCGAGCTGCTGGCCGTCGCGGATGTCGATGCCCATGGGGCAGACGTTGACGCAGGCGTTGCAGTCGATGCAGTCGCCGGGGCCCTGCAGCGTGGCGAAAGCGGCGTCGCGCGTTTTGGTATCGGGCACGCCGGGCATGGGGATGACGGGCGCACGGCCGCCGATCTGGGGCCCGGTGACGCGCAGGTCGGCTGCATGCTCGCGGCGCTTCAGGCCCTTGCCGCGCGGCTCGCCCCGCCAGTCGCGATAGGCGACGGTGAGCGTGCCCTCATCCATCATGGCGCCCTGAATGCGCGGCCAGGGGCACATGTAGATGCAGATCTGCTCGCGCATGAAGCCGCCGAAGGTGAAGGTCGTCGCCGTGAGGATTGCGATGGTCGTCCATGCGACGGGCGGCGCGGTGAAGGTGGCGAGTTCGCGCAGCAGGGTGGGCGCATCGGCGAAATAGAAGACCCAGGCACCGCCGGTGGCCAGCGCGATGAGCAGCCAGATGGCCCAGGTGGTGCCTTTCAGGCGGGCCTTGCGGGCGCTCCACGGCGCCTGATGCAGGCGCATGCGGGCGTTGCGGTCGCCCTGCACCCAGCGCTCGACGAGGAGGAAGAGGTCTGTCCACACCGTCTGCGGGCAGGCATAGCCGCACCAGACGCGGCCCAAGGCCGCCGTGAAGACAAACAGGCCGATGCCGGCCATGACGAGCAGGCCGGCGACGAAGTAGAACTCGTGCGGCCAGATCTCGATCCAGAAGAAGTAGAAGCGCCGGTTGGCCAGGTCGATCAGCACGGCCTGGTCGGGCAGGCTTGGGCCACGATCCCAGCGCAGCCAGGGAGTGAGATAATAGACCGCCAGCGTGAAGCCCATGATCCACCATTTCAGACGGCGGTACCAACCGGAGACGCGCCGGGGAAAGATCGGCATGCGGGCGGCGTAAAGAGAATTTGAGTCGTGTGTCATCTGGATCTTCCTGTTCGCGCGCCGGGTGTGACACGCGCGGCGGGCGCCCGGCCTTGACGTGGATCAAGCGGCAGGCCCTCGCCGATCACGAAAACGGGCGGCGGCCTCCCCAGCCGCCGCCCTAGGCTGCACCAGTCATGGTGCGAACAGGCCTGCTGCAGCCTATTCTGCCGGCGCCTCGTCGGACGCTTGCGCATCCGCCTCGTCAGGCGCGGGGTCTTCCGCGGGCGCCGGGGTATCTTCCGGCACCGGCTCTTCGCCGACCTGGGCCTCACCGCCGCCGAGACCGTGCACATAGGCGGCCACGGCGCGCACTTCGGGTTCGCTGAGGCGCAGGCCCCAGGCGGGCATGACACCGAACGGACCTTCGGAGATGATCTGCGTCAGCCGCTCGGTGCTGTCGCTATAGAGCCAGATCGCATCCGTCAGGTTCGGCGCACCAATCGAGCGGTCGCCCTTGGCATCGTCGCCATGGCACGAGGCGCAATTGTCGTAGAAGAGCTCGCCCCCCGGGCCGGCCAGCGGGTCTGCCCCCGAGGGCAGCGACTGGACATGGGCCACGAGCGTGTCGATCTCGTCGCGCGACAGCATGTCGCCGAAGGCGGGCATCTGCGACCAGCGCGCGTCGGGGTCGTCTTCGTTGCGCACACCGTGGCGCACCGTGTAGGCGATCTCTTCCAGTGTGCCGCCCCAGAGCCAGTCGTCATCGAGGAGGTTGGGGTAGCCCACCGCCCCCGCCGCGCCCGAGCCGTGGCATTGCGAGCAATTGGTGCGGAAGACGGCAGCCCCGGCACGCGTGGCGAAGGCGTTGAGCTCTTCATTGGCGGGCAGCGCGGCGAGGTCGACCTCGGTCAGCGCGGCGCGCATCTCGGCCTGAGAGGCCTCCACGGCGGAGAGCTCGGCCGCCACTTCGCCGCGGGTCGACCAGCCGAGGACACCCCCGGTGGCGCGATTGACCAGCGGCCAGGCCGGGTAAAGCACCACGTAGACCAGCGCGAAGACGATGGTGCCGTAGAACGTCCACAGCCACCAGCGGGGCAGGGGGTTGTTGAGCTCTTCGATACCGTCCCACTGGTGGCCGGTCGTCTCGCGCCCCGTGACGGGGTCTTTGCGTTTCTGGGTCATGTCAGATCCCCGATTTGGTCGGCTTGGCGGCCGGGCGGTCGCCTTCCGGCTCGCGGAAGATGGCGTCCGCTGCGTCGGCGTGGATGGCGCGGCTGCCGGGGCGGAAGGCCCAGAGGCAGCAGCCCACGAAGAAGGCCGTCATCGCGAGGAGAACCCAGCTGTCGGCGATTTCGCGGAGGAGGGTGTAAGTCTCGTGCATGGCATGTCCTCCTAGCGGCTCGAGTCAGCGATGAAGGTGGAGAAGTCGACGAGCGTGCCGACCATCTGCAGATAGGCGATCAGCGCATCCATCTCGGTGAGCTCCTCGCGCCCGTCGAAGTTGCGCACCTGCGCGCCGGGATAGCGCTCGAGCAGCCCGTCGTAGTCGCCGAACGGGTCGACCTGGACGCGGATGTCAGCGCTTGCCACCTCGATCATCTCGTCGGTGTAGGGCACGCCAACGAAGGCATGCGTGCGCAGCAGGTCCTCGATATGCTCGTAATCGAGCTCGGTGCGGGCGAGGTAGTCGTACTTCGGCATCACGCTTTCCGGCACCACCGACTGCGGGTCGGTGAAGTGGTCGACATGCCATTCATCCGAATAGCGGCCGCCCACCCGGGCCAGATCCGGCCCGGTGCGCTTGGAGCCCCATTGGTGCGGGTGGTCGTACATCGACTCCGCGGCGAGGCTGTAGTGACCGTAGCGCTCGACCTCGTCGCGCATCGGGCGGATCATCTGGCTGTGGCAGACGTAGCAGCCCTCGCGGACGTAGATGTCTCGCCCGGCCAGCTCCAGCGGGGAGTAGGGGCGCACGCCCTCTACTTCCTCGATGGTGTTCTCCAGCCAGAAGAGCGGCGCGATCTCGACGATGCCACCGATGGTGACGACGAGGAAGGAGAAGACCAGCAGCAGCGTCGCATTGCGCTCGATGATGCCGTGCTTGGCGATCAGCCCCGTTTCGGGCGGCAGCTCGTTGGGCACCTCTCCATCCTTCACGTCTTTCAGGGTCTTGGTGGTCGGGTCTTCACCCGGCGGGGGAACCTTATCGTTATGCTCGGTCATGGCGTTACTCCGCGGGAATGGCTTCGTTCGAGACGCCCTGGTAGGCCGGAGCTTTGCGGATGGTCATCCACATGTTCCAGACCATGACGAGGGCGCCGGTGAGGTAGAGGGTCCCGCCGAGGCCGCGCACCACGTAGTACGGGAACTTGGCGGCAACGGTGTCGGCGAAGGAGTTCACGAGGAAGCCTTGCGCGTCGACTTCACGCCACATCAGGCCTTCCATGATCCCCGAGACCCACATCGAGGCGGCGTAGAGAACGATGCCGAGCGTCGCGAGCCAGAAGTGCAGGTTGATCGCACCCATCGAGTACATCTTCGCGCGTCCCCAGAGCTTGGGCGTCAGGAAGTAGAGGCAGCCGAAGGTGATTAGGCCGTTCCAGCCGAGCGCACCGGAGTGCACGTGGCCGATCGTCCAGTCGGTATAGTGGCTGAGCGAGTTGACCGCCCGGATCGACATGACGGGGCCTTCGAAGGTGCTCATGCCGTAGAAGGCGAGCGAGGCGACGAACATGCGGATGATCGGGTCGGTGCGGATCTTGTCCCAGGCGCCTTCCAGCGTCATCAGGCCGTTGATCATGCCGCCCCAGCTTGGCATCCACAGCATGATCGAGAACACCATGCCCAGCGTCGAGGCCCAGTCGGGCAGCGCCGTGTAGTGCAGGTGGTGCGGACCGGCCCAGATGTAGAGGAAGATCAGCGCCCAGAAGTGGATGATCGACAGTTTGTAGCTGTAGATCGGGCGGTTCGCCTGCTTCGGCACGAAGTAGTACATCATGCCGAGGAAGCCGGCCGTCAGGAAGAAGCCCACGGCGTTGTGCCCGTACCACCATTGCGTCATCGCATCCTGCACGCCGGCGAAGACCTGCACCGACTTCGAGCCGAAGATCGAGACCGGGATCGAGATGTTGTTGACGACGTGCAGCAGCGCGACCGTCACGATGAAGGCGAGGTAGAACCAGTTGGCGACGTAGATGTGCCGCTCACGCCGGTTGATGATCGTGCCGAGGAAGACGGCGAGATAGACCAGCCAGACGATGGTCAGCCAGATATCGACGTACCATTCGGGCTCGGCATATTCCTTAGATTGCGTGGCGCCGAGCAGGTAGCCCGTGGCGGCCAGCACGATGAAGAGCTGGTAGCCCCAGAACACGAACCATGCCGCGTTGCCGCCCCAGAGCCGCGTCGCCGAGGTGCGCTGCACCACGTAGAACGAGGTGGCGAGCAGGGCGTTGCCGCCGAAGGCGAAGATCACTGCGCTGGTGTGCAGCGGGCGCAGGCGCCCGAAATTGGCGTAGCCTTCGGACCAGTCGAAGTTCAGCTCGGGGAAGGCCAGCTGGAAGGCGATGAACACGCCGACGAGAAAGCCCGCGATGCCCCAGAACGCGGTGGCGATGACGCCGGCGCGGACTGGGCCGTCCATATAGGCATGTGGGTCTGGCGGTGTGCGCGGCTCGCCCGTGCCGCGCAGGAAGTAGATGAACAGGCCGCCCGCGACGAGCATCACGATGACGGCGTGAACGGTATAGGCAAGGTCATGCCCAAAATTCGCAGCCATCGCGGCAAGCAGTGTCACGATGGCCAGCAGGACGAGCTTCAAGATATCCATATGGTCCCCCGGCAGGAATTGCCCGGCAGTTCGCCGGTTGTCGGGGTGCTCCTCGCAGGAGCGGCAGGGCGCTGCCTTGACATGGATCAAGATCGAGTGAGAGGGCGCCGATTGATCCTGATCAACGCGGCCGGCGGGGCAAAAGGCGTAGAAGAGGGCAGGGGCGAAGGAGGCCCCTGTCATGCAGAACGGAACGCTCGCCACGCTCGCCCTCGATATCGACGGGCCCGAACCCCTCGATACCGCCATCGCCAATGCGCGCCGCTTTGGCATGCATCTGGAAGTGCTCTGCGCCCAGACGGCGCAATTCGATATCTCGCCCTATCTCACGCCCGACGCCGTCACGGTGACGCGCCTGCTGGAAGAAGGGCTCGAAGCCCTGAAGGAGGTGCGGCAGAAAGCCGAAGCTCGCCTCTCCCGCGAAGAGATCGCCTGGTCGGTCAGCGTGCCGCAGCGCGAGGGCTCTGCCGTTGCCATCGAGATGGCGCAGCGCCTGCGCTTTGCCGATCTCGTCTGCCTGCCGCGTGCTGTCGTGGCAGAGCCGGCGCGGGCACGGCTGTTCGAAGCGATGCTCTACAATTCGCACGCGCCGCTGCTGCTGACGGATCGCGACCTTGGCGACGTCGGCACGGTGGTGATCGGCTGGGATGGCAGCGATGTCGCACTGTCGGCCGTTCGCGCGGCCCTGCCCATTCTGGCGCAGGCGAAGAGCGTCGAGATCGTCATGGTCGACCCGCCCTATGAGGGCTTCGGGCAGGCGCTCGCCGTCATGCTGTCGCGCCGGGGCATCGAGCCGGAACTGACGGCGCTGCCGAAGGGCAGCCGGCGCGTCGCAGATACGCTGGCCACGCGGGCGCGCGAGGTTGGGGCCGACCTGCTCGTCGCCGGGGCCTATGGCCATGCGAGGCTGCGCGAGGCGCTGATTGGTGGTGTGACGCGCGACCTGCTGGCGCCCTCCGACCTGCCGCTCCTGCTGGCGCGGTAGGGTGGGGCGGTCAGACGATCAGGCCGCCGTCGTCATCCTCTCCGGCTTCGAGGGCGAGGCTCTCGAAGTCGGGGATCAGGATGTCGCGCTTGCCGGGCGTCTCGATCAGGCCGTCCTTGCGCAGGGCGGTGATCTGCCGGCTCGTCGTCTCGATCGTCAGGCCAAGGTGGTCGGCGATGGCCTCTCGCGAGAGGGGCAGGTGCAGCATGACGCCTTGCTCGGGCCGCTTGATGCCCGAGGCGCTGGCATGGCGCCGCGCAAGGCTGACGAAGAAGGCGGCGACCTTCTCGCGCGCCGTCATGCGGCCCAGCACCACAGCCCAGTCGCGGGCGGCGTCGAGCTCATCAAGCGTCATCGTCAGCAGGCGCGAGGCGATATGCGGCGTCTCGCGCACCATCCGCTCGAAGGTGCCGCGCTCGAACCGGCAAAGCGTGACCTCGCTCAGCGCCTCGACATCATAGGCCGAGGTCTGCCGCCCCGGACGCCCGATGAAATCGGACGGAAGGAGCAGGCCAACCGTCTGGCGGCGCCCATCTTCCAGCGTGCGTGACATCGTCGCATAGCCGGTCACGAGCGACGAAAAATGCGTCAGCGGCACGCCGGCTTCGGCCAGGCGGGTGCCGGCCGGGAAGGTCCGGTAGCTTTTCGCGCGCTCGAGAATCGCGAGTTCTGCGGCGTCGCAGTCTGCACAGACAGCGTTAAAGCGGATCGGGCAGGCCTCGCAGCCGACGATGGGAGTAAGCTTGGTCATATCAACGGTATATTCTCCGCTTTGACGTCGATCAATGTGCGGGCCGTTGCGAAAGCTACAACGCTGCCATGACACATGACCGCCTGCGCTCCGCGCTTTTGACCGCCCGGGTCCCGCGTTACACCAGCTACCCGCCGGCCAACCATTTCACGCCTGAGATCGGGGCGCAGAGCCAGGAAGAATGGCTGCGCAACGTCAACCCGGCCGAGCCCATCTCGCTTTACGTGCATGTGCCGTTCTGCCGGAGGCTCTGCTGGTTCTGCGCCTGCCGGACGCAAGGTACGCGGACGGATGCGCCGCTCGACCGTTATCTCGACCATCTGGAGGAGGAGATCGCCCTCGTCCGCAGCCATCTGCCGCAGGGCGTGCCGATCTCGGCGCTGCATCTGGGCGGGGGCACGCCCACGCTGCTCTCGCCGGACAGGCTGGCCCGCCTCGGCGCCATGCTGAAGGCGGCGTTCCCGATCACCGAGGCCACCGAGGTTTCCGCCGAGATCGACCCCACCGAATGCGACGAGCCCCGCCTCGACGCACTGGTCGAGCTGGGGCTGCGGCGAGCGTCTGTCGGCGTGCAGGATTTCGACCCGCTGGTGCAGGCGACCATCGGGCGCGAGCAATCCGCCGAGGTGACGGAGGCGGCCATCAACGGCCTGCGCGCCCGCGGTGTCGACAGCATCAACGTCGATCTTCTCTACGGCCTGCCGTATCAGACGCCGCATCGCCTGCTAGCTACCCTCGCGCGGGTGCTGGAGCTGGGGCCGGATCGCATCGCTCTTTACGGCTATGCGCATGTGCCATGGACGGCCCGTCGCCAGCAGCTCATCCCCGAAGCCGCGCTGCCCACGCCCGAAGAGCGGCTCGACCTGTCGGCGCTGGCCCGGGCGACGCTGGTGCGGGCGGGCTACGAGCCGGTCGGCATCGACCATTTCGCCAAGCCCGGCGACAGCATGGCCGTTGCGGCCCGAGAGGGCACGCTGCACCGCAACTTCCAGGGCTACACGACCGACCGCGCTACCACGCTCGTCGGCCTCGGCCCCTCGGCCATCTCGCGCTTTGCCGAGGGCTATGTGCACAACGCCGGAGCCACCGGCATCTGGCAGGCCGCCGTGGCTGACGGGCGCCTGACAGGGGCGCGCGGCTTTCGGCTGAGCCCGGCGGATGCGCAGGCCGGGCGCATTATCGAGGCGCTGATGTGCTTCGGGACCGTCGATCTGGCCGAGCACGCCGCCGAGCCGGAGCTGGAGGGGCTTCTCGCCACCGCCGGCGCCGCCCTGGCCGACATGGCCGGTGCCGGCACGCTTGAGGGTACCCGCCTCACGCTCGCCGACTTCGCCTATGCGCGCCTCATTGCCCAGAGGTTCGACACCGTCAGCGTCCCCGCCGAAGCCCGCTTCAGCCAGGCCTGCTAGGTGGCAGCCGCCGCGCCGGGACCTCCCTCCCGGCGCGGTGTCGTAGCCCTGATCGCGCCCTGAGAAGGGACTTTCCGGCGCCGCCGGGCACGACCTTTCCTCATCCTCCCTTGATCCTTCCGGCAGGGTCTCGCCTCCCTCGCGGGGGCTGCCGCCTTGCGCTCCGCCGCTGGTTGATGCCATTGGAGCCTGCCGAGACAAGGAAGAGCCGCCCGACAGGGTGCTGCCCCTCCGCTTCCGGCTGCGCTGCGCCCTTCGCTCCGGGCCCCCGCCACCCCGCGATGCCACCTGAAGGATGCCGCCATGACCGACCAGACTCACGCCGACAGCTCAGACGAGCGCGTGTTTCGCCGGACGGCCAGCGTCGACCGTCAGGCGGGCCTCGGCGCCATCGCCCGCATCACCCGCATGTGCTTCCGCTACCCCGGCCGCGCCTCCATCGCGCTGGGCGCGACGCTGCCGGCGGTGGCGATGCAGCTGTCGATCCCCTTCATCCTCGGACGCGCCGTCGACCAGACCGTCGCGATGGAGGGGGAAAGCCCCGATGTGCGCGCGCTGGTGCTGATCGCGCTAGCACTGCTCGCGGCGAGCGTGCTGCGCGGGCTTTTCACCCTTGTGCAGAACTACGCCGGCGAGTCGGTGGGCCATGCGCTGGCGCAGGATTTGCGCGGCGACATCTACGCCAAGGTGCAGCGGCTGCCCTTCTCCTTTCACGACCGAACCCATTCGGGCGACCTCATCACCGTGGGGATGCTCGATCTGGAAGGGGTGCGGATGTATTTCTCCACGGCGCTGGTCCGCACCCTCCTTCTGACGCTGCTGATCGGTATCGGGGCGTGGATGCTGCTGAGCGCCGATGTCATCCTCGGCCTGCTGGCCCTGTCCTTCGTGCCCTTCGCGGCGTGGCGCGGCTCTGTCATGCAGCTCAAGCTGCGCAAGACCTGGCTGATCCTGCAGGAAAAGCTCGGCGTGCTCAGCCAGAAGATGGAAGAGAACCTCGCCGGCATCCGCGTTGTGCGCGCCTTCGCCGCGCAGGATTTCGAGATGGCAAAGTTCGACGCCTCCTCGAAGGACGCGCTCGAATACAGCCACGAGCGCATCGACGTGCGGGTGCGGAACACCTCGGCCATGACGCTGGCCTTCTTCGCTGCCATGGGGCTGGTGCTGCTCTATGGCGGGCGGCAGGTCGCGGCGGGGCAGATCACGGTCGGCACGCTCGCCACCTTCCTGACCTTCATGACCATCCTGCAGATGCCGGTTCGCCAGCTTGGCCTGATGGTCAACGCCTATGCCCGCGCCTCCACCTGCGGCACGCGCCTCTTCCGCCTGCTCGACATGCCCGAGGAGATCACCGAGGCCGCGGATGCGCCCGACCTCAAGGTGACGGACGGCACGCTGACGCTGGAGAACGTGGGCTTCGCCTATCACGGCACCGGCCGTCGGGCTGTAAGCGGCATCTCCTTCGAGGCCAAACGCGGCGAGACCATCGGCATCCTCGGTGCGCCGGGCGCGGGCAAGACGACGCTGATGCACCTGCTGCCCCGCTTCTACGACGCGACCGAAGGCGCCATCACCATCGACGGGCAGGACATCCGCGATGTCTCGCTCGGCTCGGTGCGCGAGGCGGTGGCCATCGTCCAGCAGGACAGCTTCCTCTTCACCACCTCGATCGAGAACAACATCGCCTATGCGAGCCCGTTCAGCGACGAGCGGCGCATTCGCGGCGTGGCCGACAGTGCGCAGCTGCATGACTACGTGCTGGGCCTGCCGCAGCAATACGGCACCGTGGTGGGCGAGCGGGGCGTGTCGCTGTCGGGTGGGCAGCGCCAGCGCCTGTCCATCGCGCGCACGCTGATGACGGAGCCCGCCGTGCTGATCTTCGACGACAGCACCGCCGCCATCGACGCCGGCACCGAAAGCCGCATCCGGCAGGCGCTGCGCGACTATGCGAAGGACCGGGTGACGCTGATCGTGGCGCACCGGCTCGCCAGCCTGAAACATGCCGACCGCATCCTCTTCATGGAAGACGGCCAGATCGTCGAGCGCGGCACCCATGACGAGCTTCTGGCGCTCGGCGGGCGCTACAAGGCCCTGCACGATCTGCAGATGCATCCCGAGGCCGACATGCTGACCGAGGAGGCAGACCAATGAGCCCCACCCGCACCGGCGAACCCCGCGACCCGCATGACGATGGCCGCCCCCGGATGCGCGCCGTCGTCGGCTCGACCCGCGTTGAGGAAGACATTTTCGGACGCGTCTTCGACGGCAAGGTCGTCTCGCGCATCTGGGCCTTCGTGGAGCCCTACAAGCCCAAGGTCTGGCTGGCCGTGGCCGCGGTACTCGTCTTCACCCTGTCGCAGCTCACCATCCCGCTGCTGATCCGCTACGCGATCGACCATGGCATGGCGCCGGGCGCGCCCGGCGGGCTGCTGGCCGGCATCGTCGGGCTCTTCGCGGTCGCGATCCTGGTGAACTATGTCGCCTCGCTCCTGCAGGAGCGGGTGACGGGGCAGGTGGCGGAGAACGTGCTCTTCGACATACGCCGCAAAATGTTCAGCCACTTGCAGCATGTCTCGCTCTCCTTCATGGACAAGACGGAGGTCGGCCGCCTCATGTCGCGCCTGCAGGGCGACGTGAACTCGATGCAGGAATTCCTCGAAACCTCCGTGCAGTCGGTGGGCGATATCGCCCTGCTGATCGGCATCGTGGGCGTGATGCTCTGGCTCGACTGGCAGCTTGCGCTTCTGGTGCTGATGGTGCTTCCGATCCTGCTGGTCGTGCGGGTGCTCTGGCTCGCCAAGGCCCGCGCCGCCTTCATCGCGGCGCACGAGGCCAACTCGGTGGCAAACGGCGCGCTGGCCGAGGCCATTCACGGCGTGCGCGCCGTGCAGGCGATGAACCGCGCCCGGCTGAATGCCGAGCTTTACGGCGACCTGACCGAGCGCACCTACAAAGCGCAGATCAAGGCCTCGCGGCTGGCGCAGATCATGATCCCCATCGTCGACACGCTGACCGGCATCGCCATGGCGGTGGTCGTCGTCGTGGGGGGGCTGATGGTGGTGAATGGCCGCATCGACGTGGGCGTGATGGTGGCCTTCCTCTTCTACATCCAGCGCTTCTTCGACCCGATCCGCTCGCTGACCATGCAATATTCGGTCATGCAGCGCGCCATGGCCTCGGGCCACCGGCTGACCGAGGTGCTCGACGTCGAGGTCGATGTGCAGGACGCGCCCGATGCCGTGGCGCTGAGCGATGACGATGACGGCGCGGTCGAGTTCCGCAATGTCACCTTCGGCTACGACCCGGCGCATCCCGTGCTGAAGGATGTGAGCTTCAAGGTCGCCTCGGGCGAGCGGGTGGCGCTTGTCGGGCCGACCGGCTCGGGCAAGTCGAGCTCGATCTCGCTCATCCACCGCTTCTACGACGTGCAGGAGGGGCAGGTGCTAGTGGGCGGGCATGACGTGCGCGCCCTCACGCAGGAAAGCCTCGGGCGCCACATCGCCATGGTGCTGCAGGAGCCCTTCCTCTTCACCGGCACGGTGATGGACAACATCCGCTATTCCTCGCACTGGGCGAGCGACGCCGATGTCATCGAGGCAGCAAAGGCCGTGGGCGCCCATGACTTCATCATGGCGATGCCGGACGGCTTCGACACCATGCTCGACGAACGCGGCAGCAACCTCAGCCTCGGGCAGCGCCAGCTCCTCAGCTTCGCGCGGGCGCTAGCGGCCGATGCCCGCATCCTCGTGCTTGACGAGGCCACGGCGAATATCGACAGCCACACCGAGATGCAGCTGCAAAAGGCGCTGGAGAAGCTGCTGGAAGGGCGCACCGGCCTCGTCATCGCGCACCGTCTGGCGACGATCCGCAATGCCGACCGCATCGTGGTGCTGCAGCAGGGCGTGAAGATCGAAGAGGGCGACCACGAGGCGCTGATGGCGCGCAAGGGGCTGTACTCGCAGCTCTACAGCTTGAACTACGCCAGCTTCGACGATATCCCCGCCGAGCTGACCGAGGCCGACAGGGCGGCGGCGACCTGAGGGGCGGCTAGCCCCTCACCAGCCGCCCATCCGCCCCGGCCTGAAGCCGCGATTGCGACGCCGCCGCCAGCGCGGCGTTGCTCGCATTCAGCAGGTCCGTCGCCGGCTCCAGGTCGCCCTGGCCCGCATCGGCGGGGGAGAGCACGCTGGCCTTCAGGAGCCGCGAATAGGGGTGGGCCGGGTCGTCGAGCACGGCGCGGGCCGGCCCCGTCTCTACCACGCGGCCCTTCTGCATGATCATGATGCGATCCGAGATATAATAGGCCGTGGCGAGGTCGTGCGTGATGTAGATCACCGTCACGCCCTGATCGTCACAGAGCCGGCGCAGCAGGTTGACGATCGACATGCGCAGCGAGGCATCCACCATCGAGACCGGCTCGTCGGCGATTAGCACCTTGGGCTGGCAGACGAGCGCCCGCGCGATGGCGGCGCGTTGCAGTTGCCCGCCCGACAATTCGTGCGGATAGCGCCCGCTCACCTCGGCGAGGCTGAGCCCCACATCCACCAGCGCCGCATCCATCGCCGCGTCGACCGCGGCCTTGGTCTTGAGGCCCCGGAAGGCGCGGGCGGTGGAGGCTAGGTAGCGGTCGACCCGTTTCAACGGGTTGAACGCCTCGAAGGGGTTCTGAAAGACCGGCTGCACCTTGGCCATGAAGGCCTTGCGTTCGACGCCGAAGCTGGTGTGGCTGACGGGCTGGCCCTCGAAGAGAATTTCCCCCTCCGTCGGCGCCTCCAGCCCCAGAATCATGCGGGCGAGCGTCGTCTTGCCCGAGCCGCTCTCGCCGACGATGGTGAAGATCTCGGGCCGCGCCTGCTCCAGCAGCAGATCAACGCCCACCACGGCATCCACCGTCGCCCGCGCCAGCAGCCCGCCCGAGGGGAAGCGCTTGGTGACGCCCTTCAGCTCCAGAAGCCCGCTCATGCCGGCACCTCCAGCGCCGGTTCCACCAGCGGCGTCACCTCGTCCGAGCGCCAGCAGGCGGCGCGCTGGCGGGGGCCGACAGCCTCCATCGGCGGCACGTGGTGGCGGCATTGGTCGATGGCGAGCGGGCAGCGCGGGTGAAAGCGGCAGCCGCTCGGCGGGTCGGCAAGGCTGGGCGGGCGCCCCTCTAGCGCGGGCCGGGGCCGCCGGTCGCCGATCTGCGGCAGCGAGGCGACGAGATGCGCGGTGTAGGGGTGCTTCGGCGCGGTGAAGAGCGTGCGGGTCGGCCCTTCCTCGACCAGCCGGCCGGCATAGACGATGCCGATCCGGTCAGCGACATTGGCATGCACGCTCATGTCATGCGTCACGAAGATGATCGACGAGCCCATCTGCTGCTGCACGTTCCGCAGGAGCGCCAGCACATCCTTCTGCACCACCACGTCGAGCGCCGTGGTGGGCTCGTCGGCGATCATGAACTCCGGCCGGCAGATCGTGGCGAGCCCGATGGTCACCCGCTGGCGCATGCCCCCCGACAGCTCGTGCGGATAGGCGCGCAGCACCCGGGCCGGCAGGCGCAGGCTCTCCAGATGCTCCTCGACCCGCTCGCGGAAGGCGCGCCCGGTGAGGCCGAGCGGCTGCTCCGCGAAGTCGCGGAAGGTCTTTCCGATCCGCCGCACCGGGTTCAGCACCGACATCGAGCCTTGCATGATGTAGCTCAGGTGCTTCCAGCGCACGTCGCGCAGCTCGGCCTCGCTCGCCTTGGTCGGGTCGAAGGCCCGCCCGCCGAAATCGTAGGTCACCGAGCCGCCCACCACGCGCAGGGGCGGGCGGATGGCGGCGGCGAGCACCTTGATGAGCGAGGTCTTGCCCGAGGAGCTTTCGCCGGCGATGCCGTAGATCTCGCCCGGTTCGACGGTCATGGTGATGTCGTCGACAGCGCGGATCTCGCGGTTCACGTCGAAATACGACATCTGGTAATAGGCCTTCAGGCCCTCGATCTTCAGCATGCTCATGCGCCGCCTCCCATCCGCCGCAGTCGCGAGCGGGGGTCGATATGTTCGTTCATGGACACGGCCAGCAGGAACAGGCCGAGGAAGGTGATGATGATCAGAACCACGGGGATGATGATCCACCACCAGATGCCCACCACCATCGCGGAGTGGTTGTTCGCCCAGTAGAGCGTCGTGCCAATGGTGGGCACGTTGATGTTGGTGAAGCCGAGCACGCCCAGCGTCACCTCGAAACCGATCGACCAGATCATGTTGGCCATCGCCGTCGAGAAGACGATGGGCATCACGTAGGGCAGGTGCTCCTGAAACATGATGCGCGCCGGGCTCATGCCCGCGAAGACCGCCTGCCGCGTGAACTCGCGGTGCCGCAGCCCGAGCGCGACCGAGCGGATGAGCCGCGCATCGAAGGCCCAGCCGAGGCAGGCCATGATGACGGCGAGCGTGTAAGTGTTCAGGTCGCTGCGCAGCACGAAGTAGAACAGGATCAGGATCGGGAAGATCGGCAGCGCCACGAAGATGTCGTTGATGAACATCAGCACCCGGTCGACCCAGCCGCCGAGGTACCCCGCTGCCATGCCGATCGTGATCGAGATCACCCGGCTGAGCAGCGCCACGATCAGCCCGAAGACCAGCGTGTTGCGGAAGGCGACCGAGAGGTTCCAGAACAGGTCCTGCCCGCGCGAATTGGTGCCGAACCAGTAGGTCGTGCTGGGCGGCATGTCGGGGATGACGTTGTAGATCTGCTCGGGCGGGTAGGGCGAGAAGACGCTGATCGCCGAATAGATCACGATGATCGAGACCAGCACCACGCCGATGCGGAACTCGATGTTGAAGCGGAAGAGGTCGCGGAAGGTCGTGAACATGCCTCAGCCCACCTTCACGCGCGGGTCGAGCAGCGGGTGGAGCAGGTCGATCAGGAAGATCGCGCTCGCCACCGCGATGACCGCCACGGAAGAGACGGCCAGCACCAGCCCGCTGTCGCCGCCATTGACGGCGCGGATCAGCAGGGTGCCGAGGCCGGGGTAGGAGAAGACCTGCTCGGTGATGATCGTGCCCGAGAAGATGCCGCCGAGTGCCATAGCCAGCGCGGTGAGCTGCGGCACCAGCGCGTTGCGGGTGACATAGCCGAAGACGATGCGGTTGCGGTCGACGCCTGCGAGCTCGGCATAGGTCACGTAATCCTCCGAGACGATGTTCGAGACGAGCGCGCGCATGCCGAGGA
Source organism: Pseudoroseicyclus sp. H15 (assembly GCF_054353345.1). Lineage (NCBI taxonomy): Bacteria > Pseudomonadati > Pseudomonadota > Alphaproteobacteria > Rhodobacterales > Paracoccaceae > Pseudoroseicyclus > Pseudoroseicyclus sp. H15. The sequence goes on along the minus strand of NZ_JBTHJE010000002.1, from coordinate 605,437 downwards.
ACCAGGTGCCGATGCTGGCCAGCACCAGCGAGGTGGCCGGCAGGATGGCGTGAAGCAGCACCGAGCCGACGAAATTCCATGTCCAGCCCGGGGTGATGTTCATGGCGAAGCCGCCCGAGATGGGCAGCACGGGCCAGACGAACCCGAAGATGATCACCAGCAGGAAGGCGATGATATAGTAGGGGATCGGCTGAACGCCGATGGCGACGATGCCGAAGGCCTTGAGAAAGCGCGAGTTCTGATAGTAGCCCGCCAGCCCGCCGAGGATATTGCCCAGAAGCCAGCTCAGGATGATGGCCACGGCGAGCAGCCCGACCGTCCAGGGCAGGGCGCGCATCACCAGCTCCATCGCCGGGGTGGGGAAGGCGATCAGCGAGGGGCCGAGATCGCCGCGGATGAAGCGGCTCCAAAAGTTGAGATACTGGCTGAAGAGCGGCTCATCGACGCCGAAGAGCTCTGTCAGCGTGGCGCGGAGCGATTCCACGGCCTGCGGCGAAAAGGTCGACTGGCCGGCGATGCGGCCGATGATCGTTTCGACCGGGCTGATGGGTGAGAAATGGGCGACCACGAAGGCCGCAGACACACCGGCAAACACCACGGCGGCGAGTTGCAGTAGCCGCTTGGCGGCGAAGATCAGGTAGGCTTTCATCCTGGAATGGCCCGCTTTCCTAGGTCGTGAGGAAAATACGCCCGGGGAAGGCGAGGCTCCCCCGGGCGCGGCGTGTTACTCGGCCCCGGTGGGGGTGAGTTGGGTCAGGATGTAGCGAGAGTTGGCCCAGTTGTTCACGATGTTCGCGTAGGGGTTGCTCTCGGCGGCGGGGAAGCCCTGCCAGTAGGTCGTGTCGTAGACCGAGAAGACGTTGTACGACATGACCGGGATGATCGGCATCTCGTCGACCATCAGTTTCACGAATTCCTGCCCGAGCTCGAGATTGCGCGGATCGGTGAATTCGGTGACGCGGACCTCTTCGATGATCCGGTCGAGATCTTCGTTGACCCAGCGCTGCCAGTTGCGCGCCGGCTGGCGCTCGCCCGGCGGCACCACGAAGTCGGAATGCCAGCTGTCGAGGAAGTAGCTGAGGTCGGGGTCGCCGCCCCAGGTCTCGATCGACCAGGCCGTCGCCACCTCGAAATCGCCGAGGGGCAGGGTATCCGCGAAGATCTGCGGATCGGCCTGTGCCGTCACTTCCACGCCGGCCTGCGTCCACTGCTGGGCGATCATGGTGCCCATGCGGTTGATCACGCCATCGGAGAAGGTGTTGAGCGTGAACTCGAAGGGCTCGCCATCGGGCGTCATCCAGTCGCCGCCGTCCTGGGTGAAGCCGGCCGATTCCAGCAGCGTCGCGGCTGCATCGAGATCCTGCTTCCACCAGCCATAGCCGAAGGCGGTGCGGATGGCGTCTTCATCGGTGGGCACGTCCTCGCCGAATTGCGGGCGCACCATGTCGGCCACCTGCAACCCGATGTTCGGATCGTAAGGCTGGATCGTCTCGCCATTGCCGAGATCGAGCTCGTAGTCGGTCAGCCATTGCTGCATCGGGCCGTGGTAGTCACGCGGATGCGTGCCGGTCGGCGGCACCGCGATGGGCGAAAGGGTCGCCGCGCCGCGGTAGGAGGCCATCGAGATCGCCCGCGCATCGAGCATCAGCGCCAGAGCCCAGCGCACGCGCTTGTCCTGGAAGAGCTCGTTCTGGGTGTTGAAGATCACCATCGGCAGCGTCGGGTCGGGGTGGGCATAGGGGAAGCCCGGAAACCAGCCGCGCGCCGTCTCGACATCGTCAACGATCGAGAAGGTGGCCTCGGGCGTCAGGTCGTGGATCATGTCGAGATTGCCGTTGCGCATCTCGATCAGGCGGTTGTCGGAGTTCGGGATCGACCGGTAGATCACATATTGCGGCCCCGGCTCGCCATATTGGGCGACGGTGGTGTTCTCCCAATCGTCACGCTTCTCCCAAGCGTACCAGTAGCCGTTCGGGTCGAAGCTGTGCAGCGTATATGGCCCAAGGCTGACGGGCGGGTTGAACTGGTAGGCCAGCACGTCGTCGACTTCGCTGAAGACATGCTCGGGCATGATCCACGCCGCGTTCCAGCGCACCGAGAACAGCGCATGGAAGCGCGAGTTCGGCTTGGTGAGCGTGAAGTGCACGGTGTAGGGGTCGACCGCCTCGACGCTTTCAACGTTCTCGCTGAAGGCGGCGCTCCAGGTCATGCCGGGCGTGGCCATCTGGGTTTCAACGGTGAAGACCACGTCGTCGGCGTTGAACTCTTCGCCGTCGCTCCAGGTGATGCCCTCGCGCAGATGCACGGTCATCTCGGAGAAGTCGTCGTTATACTCCCAAGGCTCGCTGGCGAGCGAGTTGTAGAGCGCGCCGTCGAGGCCGGCATCGGGGTCGATGTACCACAGCGTGTCCATCGTCAGCTGATGCAGGCCCGTCGACCAGCCGGCGCCATTGCCGGCGACCCAGAGGTTGAAGTTCGGCGGGTTGGTCGCCGGCTGCTCCGGGTTCTGGATGATGAGCGTCTCGTTGCGGGGAAACTCGGTGAGCGGCGGCGCGGCGCCCTCATCCTGAGCGAAAGCGGCCGTCGAAAGAGCCGACAGCACAATTGCTGTCGCAGCCGCAGGTGCGAATGCTGGTTTCATAACTTCCTCCCTGTACCGGCCCCTGAACGGTGCCTGGCGTCATTAATCGTATAATAGTACTCGATTCTGTCAACGATTTTGGCGATATGCATCAGATTAGGTGATATAGATGCGAATGCCGCAATGCGGCGGCCCGAAATGCCTTCCGGGCCGCCAAAATCAGGCCGAATTGCCGCTGTGCAGCGCGGCTCAGGCGTCGCCGACAGACAGGCGGATCATGTGATACGAGAGCGGTTTGAGCGGCAGGCTGAGGCCTGTCCCCTCAAGTTGCAGCCCTTCGCCATTCCCCGGCGTCACTTCGTCGGGCGATTCGGCGGTGTTCACCGCCTCCAGATCGTCATGGCGGATCGTCTTGTGCTCGATCAGGCCGACCTCGCCGAACTGCTCGAGCTTGAGGTCGAGCGAGATCTCGTCGCTCATATGCCGGTTCACGACGAAGAGCGTCACGGTGCCGCCTTCGGTGTCATGCACGGCGGAGACATCGACATACGGCACGTTGTCGCCGTGGGCGCATTCGTAGCCGGGGCTCTCTGTCACCAGCTGCAGAGCGGTGCCGCGCCCGTAGCGCGAGGCGTAGTAGAAGGGCCAGAAGATCGTCTGCCGCCAGGCCCGCCCGCCATTCTCCGTCATGATCGGGGCGATAACGTTCACCAGCTGGGCGATGGCGGCGATCTTCACCACATCCGAGCGGCGTATGAAGGTATTCAGCACGCAGCCGACCTGCAGGACGTCCTCGAAATTGTAGATGTCTTCCAGCAGCGCCGGCGCGTGGGGCCAGCCCTTCTCGCCGCCCAAAATGGGGCGATCCTGGTAGTTGGAATGGTACCAGACGTTCCACTCGTCGAACGAGATGTAGACCTGCTTTTTCGAGCGTTTCTTGGCCTTTACGTAGTCGATCACCCCGGCGACCGAGGCGATATAGGCGTCGAGCTTCTCGTTCAGGCCAAGGAAATCGGGCGTGTTTTTCTCGGGGTTGCGGAAGTACATGTGCAGCGAGATGTAATCGACATTCTCGTAGCATTCCTCCAGAACCGTCGCCTCCCAATCGGGGAAGGTCGGCATGTCGGCGTGAGACGAGCCGCAGACCACAAGCTCCAGCCCCTTGTCGAAGCCGCGCAGGGCCTTGGCCGTTTCGTTGGCGAGGTGGCCATATTCGGCGGCGCTCTTGTGGCCAACCTGCCAGGGCCCGTCCATCTCGTTGCCGAGGCACCAGAGCTTCACGTTCCAAGGCTCTTCGCGGCCATTCTCTCGCCTCAGGTCCGACCAGTAGGTGCCGCCGGGGTGATTGACGTATTCCACGAAGTTGCGCGCCTCATCGAGCCCGCGCGAGCCGAGGTTGACGGCCAGCATCATCTCGGTGCCCACGGTCTCGCACCAATCGGCGAATTCGTGGATGCCGACCTCGTTGGATTCCGAGGTGTGCCAGGCCAGGTCGAGTCGGGTGGGGCGGTCCTCCTTGGGGCCGATGCCATCCTCCCAGTTGTAGGCGCTCACGAAGTTGCCGCCTGGGTAGCGCACCATCGGCACATCCAGCTCGCGCACCAAGTCGGCCACGTCGCCGCGCATGCCGTTCTGGTCGGCCGTCGGGTGATCGGGCTCGTAGATGCCGTGATAGACGGCGCGGCCGAGATGCTCCAAAAATGCTCCGTAGAGCCGGTCGTCAATCTGCGCGATCTGGTAGTCGCGGTGCGCCGTCACCTTGGCTTTCATTCTATCCTCCCCCGTATCGGCTTATCCGATGCATATCTGTAAGTCGGGATAGAAAGCCGGCGGCCTGCCCGCCGTCAAGGGGAGATGTGGGCCGTCAGCCCTTCAGGTGCATCCGCAGGATGATGTCCTGATCGTAATTGCCGAAGCCCTTGCCGAAGATGTTGATGCCCCCCGGATGCCGCGCCTCTTGCTTGACGCCCACGCGCAGCCGCACCGAATGGTGCCGGTCGAGCCCCAGCTCTTCCAGCCGCACGCCGGAGATGCGCGTGCCGTCGACGTAGGAGCCGTCGGAGGTCACGCGGAAGCTCTTCAGCTTGCCGTATTGCGAGCCCTTCAGCTTCCACCAATCCGGCGTGTAAGTGCCTCTTTTATCGCCGAAATCCCCCGGAGACGTCCAGGTCGCCACCTCGATGCCATTGACCCAGATGGTGATGTCGGAAGGCCAGTCTTCGCCGGTGCCGGGCACCTCGGAGCTGAGCTCCATGGTGAATTCGATCGCCTCAAGTTCGCCGTTCTTCAGCTTGGCATTATTGGGGAATTGGTATTCCACATGGCCGCGCGTGAACCACAGAAGGCCGGCGCGCATCCGGTCGGGATCGAGGAAGGAATCCGGCACGTCGAGCAGCCCGACGATGCCATCGGGCCGGCAAAGGCCGCAGGGCGAGGACAGCTCGTAGCCGGTATAAAGCCCGATGGGCATCGCCACTTCGATCGAATCCGTGGCCCGCTTTGCCGCATTGGGCTGAAAGCTGATCATGATCTCGTCGAAGGTCGCGTGGCAGATCTTCTGGTTGCCCTTGCGCGCTTTGCGCGTCTCTGTCCGCACCAGTCCGGCGCTTTCGAGTTGAGACATATTCGACGAAACCGTCGATTGCGGCAACTCCAGACGGGCGGCTATGTCATTGATATTGGCTGGCCCGCTGCCGTGCAGCAGCTTGAGGATGCTCAGGCGCACCGGCGAGGCGAGGCCGCGCAGAACCTCGAGATCCGTCTCCGGATCGACAATCATCACATTACCAGGCAAACGCTCGAAACCTCAATAAACGGGTTCATCTTGTGTATCAGGGTTTGTGGTACATTCAAGGGCGGCAGGCCTCTCGGGCGCTTACGGGGCTGCCATATCGGCCAGTCGGCTGAAAAACGCGCCGACCGGCTCAGCTCCGGCCCGGCAGGCCGGCCTTGGCGATCTTGTCGTTGAGCGTGCGCCGGGGCAGGCCGAGCACCCGCGCGGCGGCCTCGGTATTGCCGCCGCATTGGTCGAGCACGCGGGCGATCTCCTGCATCTCGAAGGCCGCCACCAAGTCGCGCAGCGTCTGGCCCGCTGTAACTGCTGGCGCCTTGGTGCCGGGCGCAGGGCGCGCGAGGCCGAGCACATGGCGGTCGGCCATGATCCTCAGCTCATGGGCATTGCCGGGCCAGTGGTGGGCCTGAAGCGCCTTGCGGTCTTGAAAGGTCACCTCCGGCGCCTCGCGGCCATGCCGGGCGGCGGCATGGGCGAGGAACTGCGCGAAGATCAGCGGCACGTCGGTGGGGATCTGTCGCAGGGCGGGCAGAGCGATTTCGTATCCGGCAATCCGGTAGTAAAGATCCTCACGGAAAGTCCCGGCCCGGATGCCCTCGGCAAGCGGGGCGGAGGCAGAGGCGATGACGCGGAAGTCCACCGCGCGCGCCCCTTCCGGCCCGTCGATCTGCCGGGTTTGCAGCACGCGCAGGAGCTTGGGCTGTAGGGCCAGCGGCAGTGTGTCGATCTGGTCGAGGAAGAGCGTGCCGCCATCCGCCGCGCCGATCAGCCCCGTCGTATCGCCGGTGCCGAACAGCGCCCGTTCGGCGCCGCTTTCCGAAAGCAGGGCGCAGTTCACCACGATGAACGGCCCCTCCAGGCGCGTCCCGCGGCGATGCAGTATGCGCGCCGCCAGTTCCTTGCCGGTGCCCGTCTCGCCGGTCAGCACCACGTCGATCGCCAGCGGCGCGACCTCGGCGAGGCTCTTGCGCAGCGCGGCCATGGTGCGGCTCTCGCCAATGAAATCGCCCTGCTCGGCGAGGCGGCTCTGCAGCCGCGCGACCTCGGCCTTCAGGCGCCCCGTCTTCAGCGCTCGGGCGATGACGCTCATCAGGTGCTCGGCGTCATAGGGCTTTTCGAGGAAGTCCTCAGCGCCCGCCTGCATCGCCCGCACCGCATGGGCGACGTCGCCATGGCCGGTGAGCAGCACCACGGGCACATCGCAGCCCGCCTCGGTGAGCCGGGTGACGAGGCCGATGCCGTCGAGCCCCGGCATCCGCAGATCGGTGAGCACGAGGGCAGGGGGTGCGGTAAGGGCCTCCGCCAGAGCCTCGGTGGCCGAGGCGAAGGGCTGGACCTGGTAGCCAACGGCGGTGAGCAGGTCGGCGAGGCTTTCCAGATGGTCGGGGTCGTCATCGACGACGAAGAGGCGCTCGCCGCTCATTCCGCCGCAATCCTGTCTTGCAGTGCGTCGAAGGTGAGGGCTGCGCGGGTGCCTCCGCCGCCCGCCTCGTCCAGCGTGAGCCGCCCGCCGAACTCCTCGACGATGGTGCGCGAGATGGAGAGGCCAAGGCCAAGGCTCTCGCCGGTTTGCTTGGTGGAGAAGAAGGGCTCCATCACCCGCGCCATCAGGCCCGAGGGGATGCCCGGGCCGTTGTCCAGAACGGCGATCTCGACGCTGCCGCCAGTGACGCGGCGTGTAATGGAAACCTCGGCCCCCTCGCGCCCGGCCACCGCGTCGAGGGCGTTCATCAGAAGGTTCACCAGCACCTGCTCCAGCCGCACCTGCCCGGCGAGGATCACCGGCGACGGGCCATCGGGCGCGAAAGCCACGGGCACGCCGGCATCCGCCGCCCGAGGTGCGACGATATCGAGCGCGCCGGTGATGGCGGCATCCACGAAGACGGGCGTGCGCACGCCGGCCTCTTTGCGGGAGAAGCTCTTGAGATGCTTGATCGTGCGCAGGATGCGGCGGATGTGGCTGCGCGCTTTCTCGATGCGGCTGGTGGCGTAATCGTCGGTCACCCGGCCTGAGAGCAGGGTCGCCGCCAGTGTCGCCTCCATCGCGGCGAGGGGCTGGCTGATCTCGTGCACGATGGCGGCGGACATGCGGCCGAGCGCGGCCATCTTCTCGGAATGGATAAGCGCGTCCTGTGCGTCACGGAGGTCATCCTCCGCCCGCCGCCGCTCTTCGATCTCGCGGGCGAGTTCCACGGTGCGCTCTGCGACGCGGGCCTCCAGCAGCTCGCCCTGTTTCAGGCGCATGGCGACGAAGCGGCGGCGCTGCGCCCAGGTCTGCGCGAGGGCGCCGAGCGCGAGGGTGGACAGGAGCGTGACCGCCGCCGTCAGCCAGGCGGCGCGCGTGGCGGGCGCGAGGGGGGTGCTGTCGAGCAGCACCCAGTCGTCCACGGGCAGAGCCTGACGACGGATCAGCCGGGGCGCGCCATCTACCACCACGCGGGCCTGGCTGGAGGTGGCGAGCACCGGCGCCCGTTCCGTCACCGGGATGCTCGCAAAGGCGCGTGCCTCGTCGATGGCCTGCAGCCGCTCGGGGCCGAGCGGCGCGAGCGGGCGGTAGATCCAGTCGGGACGGCCGGAGAGGATAACCACGCCGAAGCGGTCGGCGACGGCCAGTGTGCCGCCCGTCTCTGCCCATGTCTGCTGCAGCGGCCGCAGGTCGACCTTCACGACGATCACGGCGGATTTGCCCGCGATCTCGGCGCGGGAGGAGAGGAAATACCCGGGCTCGCCGGTGGTGACGCCCACGGCGTAAAGCCGGCCCGCGCCCCATTCCATCGCCTGGCGGAAATAGGGGCGGAAGGCGTAGTTCTCGCCGACGAAGCTGTTCTCGTCCTGCCAGTTGCTGGAGGCGAGGGTGGTGCCATCGGCATTCATCAAGAAGAGCTCGTCGGCCCCCGATTGCCGCGCGGCGACGGCAAGGGCGCGGCTGGCGATCTCGATGGAGGTGGCGCTCTGCGGCGCGATCACGGCAGCGCGGATGCGCGGGTCTTCGAGGGCGAGCGAGGGTAGGTAGCGGTAGCGCTCGATCTCGGAATCGATGGTACGCGCCGTCAGCCCCAGCGAGCGGTCGAGCCGCTGTGCCAGCGCGCCTGTCGACAGGTGCCACGCCCCGGTGCCCGCCGCGAGGGCCGCCAGCACCGCGACGAGGAAGAGCAGCGGCCAGAAGGCCCTGTGGCTGCGCGTGGTCATGGCGCTACTCTGCCACGGCTCCCGCATCCGCGGAATGGCCTTCGGCGCAGGGCGACAGGGTGATGGGCGCGCCGGCCTCCGCCCCGATCTCGTGGCAGGTGCCGCCCGCGCAGAGCTGCCAGCCGCCGGCCGTGGCGCCGGAGGCGGCGAGGGTGAGGGCGGGCACGGTGAGGTCGGCTTCCGACACCCACCAGCCGTCCACCAGCCGGGCCTCCGGCCCCGGCTCCATCCCGGCGCCGGAGCCCTGCACCTCGGCGCGGGTGAGGTGGAGGGCATCGCCCTCCACCCTCCAGCTCTCGCGCCAGCCGGTATGCTCGACGCTGTGCTCCCAGCTCAGCGTGAAGTCCGGGGCGGCGAGCATAAGGAGCGCCGCCCCGACAGCAAGGCAGGTGCTCATGCCTGCGCCCGCTTGCGCCCGCCGAACCAGATGATGGCTCCGGTTGCGGCGGCGAGCGCGAAGCCGATCTCGTCGGTCAGCGGCAGCGAGGCGATGAGCGTGAAGGCAGCGATCATGGCCATCGCTCGCAGCGGCCAGCCGAGCGGGCGGCCCATCCAGCCAATCACCGCGATGCCCCAGAGCGCGATGGAAAGCGCCGTCTTGAACACCACGTAGGCGACGGCCGGCCAGAAGCCGATGGACTCCGCCAAGGGCCCGCCCGGCTGCAGCATCAGCACGGGCGTATAGACGGCCATGAAGGGGATCACGAAGCCCGCCGCCGCCACCTTGATCGCCTCCATCGAGATGCGCAGCCCGTTCGCCTTGGCAATCGGCGCGGCGGCGAAGCAGGCCAGCGCCACCGGTGGTGTCAGGTCCGCCAGGATCCCGAAGTAGAAGACGAACATGTGGCTGACGATCAGCGGTACGCCCAGGTCGAGCAAGGCGGGGCCGGCGATGGAAGAGGTGATGATGTAGTTGGGGATCGTGGGGATGCCCATGCCGAGGAAGATGCAGGTGATCATCGTCAGCACCAGTGACAGGAACAGGCTGCTCTCGCCGATGGAGACGATGAATTGCCCGAAGGTGTTCGCCGCCCCCGTCAGCGTCATCGTCCCGATGATCACGCCCACCAGCGCGCAGGCCACGCCCACCGGCAGCGCCGTGCGGGCGCCCTCGGCCAGGCTGTCGCGGATGAGCCCCAGCGTGCCCCGCCCGCCGCGCGACAGGGCGCACCAGACCAGCAGCACGGCGACGGCGATGAAGAGCACCTCTGTCCCGAACTCCAGGAAGGCGGCGGTGACGAGGCCGAGGCCGATCCAGAAGAGGATGCGCAAGGTGCCGCCGGGCAGCCCGAGCACGATGGAGCCGCCAAGGATGAGCAGCACGGTAAGCGCGAGGCCCACGGTGCCGGCGAAGAGCGGCGTGTAGCCGCCGAAGAGCAGGTAGACGAGCACGCCCAGCGGCACGAGCAGCATCCAGCCCTCCTTCACCGCCTTCAGCGGCGAGGGCAGCTCTGCCTTGGGCAGGCCGCGCAGAGCGTATTTGCCGGCTTCGAGATGCACGATCCAGAAGGCCGAGGCGAAGTAGAGGATGGCGGGGATCAGCGCCGCCTTGACGACCTCGACGTAAGGCACGTCCAGCGTCTCGGCCATGATGAAGGCGACGGCCCCCATCACCGGCGGCATGATCTGCCCGCCCATCGAGGCGGTGGATTCAACGCCCCCCGCGAACTCCGCCCGGTAGCCGAAGCGCTTCATCAGCGGGATGGTGAACTGCCCGGTGGTCACGACGTTCGCCACCCCCGAGCCCGAGATCGTGCCCATCAGCCCGGAAGAGACGACGGAGACCTTGGCCGCGCCGCCCTGCCGGTGCCCGAAGAGGCCCATGGAGACATCGGTGAAAAGCTGGATCATCCCGGCCCGCTCAAGGAACGAGCCGAAGAGGATGAAGAGGAAGATATAGGTTGAGGAGACGTAGATCGGGATGCCGTAGATCCCTTCCGTCCCGTAGGCCATGTGGTCGATTACCTGGCTGAAGGCATAGCCGCGGTGGTTGAGCGGGAAGGGCAGGTACTGCCCGAACAGGCAGTATGCGAGGAAGAGGCCCGAGATGATCGGCAGCGCAATGCCCATCATCGCATAGCCCGCCGCAAAGACCGTCACGAGCGCCGCGACGCCGATGGCGATGTCGAGCGGGGTCGGTCGCCCGGCGCGCAGGATGAGGTCGCGGTATTCCCACCACTGGTAGGCGGCGACGGCGATGGCCACCGCCGCGAGCGCCCAGCAGAGCGCCTTCATCACCGGGCCCACATGCTTGGCATAGGCGATGAGCGGGAAGGTCAGCACCAGCAGAAAGCCCACGTGGATGGCGCGGGTGATCTGGCTGGCCATATCGATGAGATGGGCGGCGGTGGCGATCTGGAAGAGTGAGAAGACGACGGCGATCCAGAAGAGCACCCGGCCGATGGGACGGTCTGGAAAGCTCACGCCGTGGGTTTCCGCCGGCACCGGCGGTTCGGCTTGGGTAGACATGAAGCGTCTCCGGGGAATGGTCGAGACCGCGGGAAAAGCCGCGCGCCGGGAGGGGCGCGCGGCTGGCGTCAGGGGCCGATCAGTCGATCAGGCCCTGCTCGCGGTAGTAGCGCTCGGCGCCCGGGTGCAGCGGCACGGGCATGCCGTCGAGCGCATGCTCCAGCATGATCGAGGCGGCGGCCTGGTGCGAGGAGGTGAGCGTCTCGATGTTCTCGAAGAGCAGCTTCGTCATCTGGTAGGCCGTCTCGTCGGAGACGCCATCATGCGAGACGAGGTAATTCGAGATGGCGATGGTCGGCACGTCCTCGTCCTGCCCGTCATAAGTGCCTGCGGGGATCATTGCGGCCTGGTAGGGGGCGCCGAGCGTCTCGGCGATCTCGGCCGGGATCTCCACGACGGTGATGGCCACGGAGGTCGAGAGGTCGCGGATCGAGGCGACACCGAGGCCCGCCGATTGCAGCGTCGCATCGAGCTGGCGGTTCTTCATCAGCTCGACGGATTCGGCGAAGGGCAGATATTCGGTCTTGCCGAGATCGTCATACGACATGCCCGCCGCGCCAAGGATGGCCCGCGCGTTCAGCTCGGTGCCCGAGGCCGGCGCGCCGACGGAGACGGCGGCACCCGCCAGATCGGCCAGCGTGGTCATGCCGCTTTCTTCGAGCGCGACGAGCTGGATGTAGTTGGGATAGATGGCCGCGATGCCGCGCAGATGGTCGAGCGGGGCGGGGAAGCCGGCCTCTTCGTCGCCGTTCCACGCGGCGGCGACGCTGTCACCCAGCGCGAAGGCGATCTCGCCGCGGCCTTCCTGCAGCAGGTTGAGGTTTTCGACCGAGGCCTTGGTCGATTGCACCTGCGTGCGGGCGCCCTCGATGTTCTCGCCGTAGATGTTGGAAAGGCCGACGCCGAGCGGGTAGTAGACGCCCGAGGTGCCGCCGGTCAGCACGTTGATGAATTCCTGCGCATGGGCGCCGGTGGCCGCGAGGCCGAGCACGGATGCGACAACGGAGCCGCGTAGCGCGGCTGTCAAATAGGTCATGGTTTCCTCCCTGTTGGCGATGACCGCCGGGCAGGATGAGGCACCAGGAGGCGCCGATTTCCCAAACGTTACGCGCTGAGAGGGCCGATCTGGCGGGCAATGTATTGCCCGGGGCCGGGCGAGATAGTGCCTGAAGTTAAAATTCTATTTTTTGTACAGTGGGTTACCTGTGGCGCCGCTTTCGCCGCCCGATCTGGCCGCCCGCGCAATAGAAAACGGGCCGCCCGCATCGCAGGCAGCCCGCTCTCCAATGGTCCAGCGCTGAAAGCCGGCTCAGCTCCGCGCGTCGAGCCCCTCGCCACCGACGGTTCCGAGCTCTTCCAGCGCGCGCTCGGTGAAGCTGAAATCCACCAGCGCCTCCGCCGGCACGACGGGCACATCCTCGAAATCGGGGTTGGCGTAAATGAAGTCCACGGAGGTCTGCAGCTCGGCCGGGTCGAAGCAGCCGTTGATGCACCAGCGCGTTGTCAGGAACGCGGCATTGCGCTCGATATTCTCGCGCGAGATGTCCGGCCGGGCAGCAACGGCGGCCTCGACCCAGCGATCCGGGTGAGCCTCCATGTCGCGCGCGGCGTCGATCAGCGCCTCGGTGAGCCGCAGGAGCGCTTCGTCCTTCTCGGCGATGGTGTCTTCATGCACCGCGAGGAATTTCGACATCGGCGGGGCGAATTGCGAGAACTCGTCGGCATCCATCACGACATGGAAGCCGGGCGTGCCTTCGATGGCCCCGTAGGTGCCGAAGGAGACGGTGGTCGCATCCACCTGGCCCGCCGCCAGCGCCTGCACCCGCACCGCCGGCGCGCCGATGGCAACGTAGGATGGGGCGTCCGGCGACATGCCCATGCCGCGCAGGGCGGACTGGGTAAGGTTGTGATCGAGGCTGCCATTGTCGGCGATGGCATAGCTGCGGCCCTCGAGATCCTCGATGCTCTCGATGTCGTCCACGGCCGCGATCAGGAAGGGGCTGCCAGTGGCGGTGGCGACGATGCCCCGGATCGGAAAGTCGTTTTGCGCGACGAGGCGGATGGCGGCGTCCATGCCGATATCGGCGGCGTCTACGTCGCCGGATTGCAGGGCGGCAGCGGCCTGCGGGGTGCCGTCGAGCGCCACATAGGTCACCTCCAGCCCGTGCTTCTCGAAGAAGCCGAATTCCTGCGCGAGGCGGAAGACGGAACCGGTGGTGAGGTTGAAATTGGCGTCATCCACCGCGAGCGCGATGGTCAGCTGCTCCATGTCGCTCTCTTGCGCGGCGGCGCCAGTGGCGGCCAGCGCGAGGGAGAGGGCGGCGGAGGAGGCGAGGAGAAGACGGCGGTTCATCATGGGGTCACGTCCTTTAAGGGCAGTCAGGCGGCGCGGCGGAACACCGGCAGCGGGTCGAAATCGTCCTTGAGGACGGCGGAGACATCCTCCTGCCCCATCCAGCCCCGGATGAGGGTGGAGTAGATGCGGCGGAAGTCGGTCGTGTAGCGGAGGTTGCCTTCCTCGAGATCGGTGAGGCTGGGCATCCCGCCGTAATGGCCGCCCTCGATGGGCTTGCCGAGGATGAAGGCGGGGCCAGCGGTGCCGTGGTCGGTGCCGAGCGAGGTGTTCTCCGCCACGCGGCGGCCGAACTCGCTGAAGGCCATCAGCACCACGTCGTCGGCGCGGCCCAGACGCTCCATGTCGCGCATGAAGGCGGCGATGTGGTCGGCGGTGTAGGACCACAGCCGCGCGTGCAGGTCGCCCTGGTAGACATGCGTGTCGAAGGCGTTGTTGCGGTAGGGCACGTAGTAGACCCGGGTGGGGAAGTCGGCGGCGATCAGCGCCGCCACCCGCTCCAGCCCCCACGGGACGAGGCCGTAATCGACCGGCGTCTGGTAGGCGCTCCACGCGTCGCGGACGAGCCGCTCGGACTTGCTGGCCGAGGCGGCGATGTCGAAGAGGAAGTCGAGCGAGGCATTGCCGCCGCCATTCCCCCGCCGGTCGACCGCCGCCATCGCCTCCGCCTCCGCCTCGAAGGCGCGGCGGGTGAACTTCTGCGGGTCGTCGAAAACGAGGGGGACGTGGTTCATCGCGCGCACGGCGAGCGACTGGTGGTCGTCGATATTGACGAGGAAGTTGCTGCGGTGGCCGAGCGGGTCGATGGCATCGGCCATGCGCCCGAGCCAGCCGTTCGCCTCGCCGCTGTTTGGCGCGCCCGTCTGCCAGAAGGCCATCGACGAGAAATGCGAGAAGGACGGCTGGTCGTAGCCGACGCCGTGGACGATGGCCATCTGCCCGTCCTTCCACAGCCGCTCGAAGCCGGTCATGGATTTCTGGAAGGCGAAGTGATCGTCGATGGCCACCGCCTTCTCGGGGCGGATGCCGAGGTTCGGGCGGGCGCGGTAATAGGCGTCGTCGGCATAGGGAATGACGGTGTTCAGCCCGTCATTGCCGCCGGAGAGCTCGACGATCACGAGGATGCGCTCGCCGGCCGCCTTCTCGGTCGTCTTCGACCAGACGGGCGAGGTGGTGATGCCGCCGGCGCCTTCCATGACCATGCTGCCATAGCCGGAGCGGAGCAGGCCGTCCTTCTCGTCGCGGGTGAGTTTCGGGGTCTTTGCCATCGGGTCCTCCCGGGTCAGGCCAGCTGGTACTGGGGGGCGCACATGATGCCGTGCGCGACCAGCCTCAGGCCGAATTCCAGATATCCTTCCGCCTCGGCGAGGTCGGAGGTGCCGAGTTCGCCCTCCAGCATCTCCACCAGCGCGGCGCGGGCGGCGCCGTCGAGCGGCAAGGGCAGGAAGCGGGAGGAGAGGGCGTCTACCGCTTGTTCGGTGGTCGTGGCGCCGGTCTCCTTCACCATCTCGGTCAGCGAGAATTGCGCGGGGACGCGAGGGATGGGTTTGAGCTTCCGCATCGCCTCCTGCCAGCCGATGACGCTGGCATAGCGGGTGTTGAAGCTCTCCTGGATGCCATCGGCGGAACTGGGGGCGGCGCCGTCTTCCAGCGTCGCCGCCGTGATCTCCATCCCTTCGTTGAGGTTGCGGTTGACGCGCCGCACCTCGCCGCCGGGGTCGAGGTTGGGGTCGCGGAAGGAGATCATGTCGGGGAACATGACGTCCTTGGCGAAGTTGCCGCGCTCGAACAGCAGGCCCGGCGTGATCCACGCGCGCCCCTCGCTCCAGCCCGCCACAGTCGGTGGGGTGAGCAGCACCTGGCCAAGCGTCTTGCCCACGCTCCACGGGTCGGGCACGCCGGGCAGGGTGTTCAGCCCGAGCTTGCGGTAGGTGGTGGCGATCAGCTCCGTGGGCGAGTGGATATGCGTCGCAATCGACGGCTCGGCGTGGAAATCCTCCGACAGGAAGATTGTGCGCAGGAAGGGGCGGATCTCGTAATCGCCATCGCGGAGCAGGGCGCCGAGGCGTACTGCGAAGTCGGGCGAAATCTCTTCCCGCACGAAGAAGCGGTAGAGCTTTGAGGCGATGTAGATCGCCGTCTGCTCCTGCTGCAGGATGATGCGCAGGATATCGTCGCCATCGAAGCGCCCGCGCTGGCCGAGGAAGCGTTTCTCGCCGTCGTCGTGCAGGGCGGGGTCGAAGGCGAAGGCGAGGTCATCGTTCGTCCAGCCGGTGAAGGCGCGGGCGGCCTCGCGGATGTCATCCTCGGTGTAATTGCCGACGCCCATGGTGAAGAGCTCCATCACCTCGCGGCCGAAGTTCTCGTTGGGCGCGCCCTTCACGTTGTGCGTGGCGTCGAGGAAGACGAGCATCGCCGGGTCCTTCGACACAGCCTCCAAGAGGTCGCGGAAGGAGCCGAGGGCGCCGGCGCGCAGCGTTTCCAGCTGCTGGTGGATCTTGCGGTAATCGCGGAGCTTTTCCTCGCTGGTGGCGAAGTGGCCGTGCCAGAAGAGGGTCATCTTCTCTTCCAGCGGATGCGGCGTCGTCACCATCCGCTCCATCCACCAGAAAGCGAGGCGGCGGGTTTCCAGAGTCGTGGCACGCAGCCAGTAGAAGAAGCGGTTGGTCACCGGCTGCAGCGGCCGGCTGCCGCCGGGTTTGACTTTCACGCCGAGCGCCGCGCCATGCTGCTCGGCCGCCTCGGTGGCGGCGGGGCGCGAAGGCGGGAAGTCAGCGAAGCTCGGCTCCCAGAAGCCGGATTCGTCGAAGGCGGGCAGGGGTGCCGCGCCGGGCGCGCCGGTCAGCATATGCTCGACGGCGGCTTCGGGTGTCATCGCGGCGAGCGCATCGATTTCGGCTGGTGTGCCGCCGAAGCCGGCGCGGTTCAAAAGGTGCAGGGCGCGCGCACGCGACCAGTCATTGGCGCTGACCGGGGCCAGCTCTTCCACTCTAGGCATGGGTCCTCCCAACGCCGCCCTCCCGCGGCGCGTCTCGATAGGTAAGGTAGGGCACCAGGCAGGTTTCGGCGCTCTATCAATGCGATAGGAAAGCTCTATCGGCCAGGATCGGCCTTGTCAGCGCCTTCCCCGGAGAGGGCGCCTGCCAGTTCCTCCAGCGCCGCGCCGTCGCGGGCCATGTCGTGGATCCGCGCCCAGAGCGCCTGCCGAAGCTCGGCGAAGGCGGGCTGGCCGCGGGGGTCATGCTCCCACCGCGGCTCGGGCAGATCGACCGGCATGATCGTGTCCATCCGGCCGGGGCGGGGGCGCAGCACGATGACCCGCTGCGAGAGGATCACCGCCTCGTCGATGTCGTGGGTAACGAAGACCACCGCCATCTTCCGGCGCGTCCACATGCGCAGCAGCTCCGTCCGCAGCGTCTCCCGCGTCATGGCGTCGAGGGCGGCGAAGGGCTCGTCCATCAGCAGCACCTCCGGCTCCACCGCCAGCGCCCGGGCGAGGCCGACGCGCTGCTGCATGCCCCCCGAAAGCTGGTGCGGATAGGCCTCGGCAAAATCGCGCAGGCCCACTGCGCCGAGGAGAGAGCGTGCGCGTGTGCGCCGTTCGGCCTTGGGCAGGCCGCGCAGGCCGAGAACGAACTCGATATTACCGGCGATGGTGCGCCACGGCAGCAGGCGGGCGGACTGGAAGACCATGGCGATGTCGGTGCTCGGCCCCGGCGGGCGGCCCTTCACGAGCACCTCGCCCTCGTCGGCCTGCGTCAGCCCGTCGATGAGGCGCAGCAGCGTGGTCTTGCCGCAGCCCGAGGGCCCGACCAGGCTGACGAACTCCCCCGGCGCCACGTCGAAGGTGATATCCTCCAGTGCCACGACCGCGCCGTCGCCGAAGCTCTTGCCGACCCCCCGCAGGGAGATCAGCGGCTGACCCGCCCCCTCGCTCACAGCGACAGGCGCCAGCGCCCGAACCGCCGCTCCGCCATCCTGAGGGCGATGGTGATCAGCGAGCCGAGGGCCATCATGACAATGACGACGGCGAAGTACTTGTCCATCTGGAAGCGGTTGCCGGCCTTGATCATCTCTCCCCCCAGCCCCGACTGCGCCATCGTCAGCTCGGCGATCACCGTGCCGACGATGCAGACCGCCGCGCCGATGCGCAGGCCCGAGAGGATCGACGGCATCGCGTCGGGCACCATCACCTGCCAGAAGAGCTGCCGCCGCTTGGCACCGAAGCTCTCGGCCATCTCGATCAGGTCCTTGTTGGCATTAGCGATCCCGCCCGTGGTGTTGATGAGGATGGGGAAGACCGCCGCATTCCACACCACGACCACCTTTGCCTCGGTGTAGAGGCCGAACCAGACGATGACGAGCGGGATGAAGGCGGCGCCGGGCGTGGCGTTGATGGCGTTCACGAAGGGGTCGAACACCCGCCCGATCCGGGGAAAGCCGCCAAAGAGGATGCCGATGCCGATGCCGGTGCTGGCGGCAAGAATGAAGCCCAGGCCCAGCACGGTCAGCGACTGGCCGAGGGCGCGCAGCATGGTGCCGTCGCTCCACATGATGATGCTCTGGCGCACCACATCCACCGGGCTCGGCATCACGAGATTGCCGGAGGTCATGTTGAGCAGCTGCATGCCCGCGACGATGCTCACGAGGATCAGCACCTGCCAACCCACCAGACTGCCCCGCCCCGGCGGCCGGCGCGCATGGCGCACGGGCCGAATGCGCGGCTTGGCCGCCTCGGCTGCCGGCGCTTCGGCGGCACGGCGATCCGGCCTGCTCATCTGGCTGTCCTCCATCTCGGGGCCCGCCGGCTTGTGCTGCGGTCGGCCCCCCTCCCGCCTAGAGTGCTAACGCAGGGTATGGACGAGAACCATCGGAAAGGCGGATATGCGATATTGACGTCTCCCAAGGCCGGCCCGGCTAAGACGGACAGACCTGAAGAAGGAGAGAGCAGCACGATGGAGGACGCGTCCGCGACAGGCGGCGATGACAATCTTGCCGACGGGCCGCCCGCCCAGCGGGCCGGCAACGGGCCAACGCTGCATCAGCTGCGCATCTTCCGCGCCGTCGCCAGCGCCGAGACGCTGACGCGCGCCGCCAAGGATCTCGGCCTCACCCAGCCCACGCTGTCGCTGCAGCTCGGCAAGCTAGAGCTGACCATCGGCACCCGGCTCTTCCACCGCCGCCCCGGCGAGATGGAGCTGACCGAGGCGGGGCG
Organism: Pseudoroseicyclus sp. H15; assembly: GCF_054353345.1. Lineage (NCBI taxonomy): Bacteria > Pseudomonadati > Pseudomonadota > Alphaproteobacteria > Rhodobacterales > Paracoccaceae > Pseudoroseicyclus > Pseudoroseicyclus sp. H15. The sequence continues at coordinate 586,839 of NZ_JBTHJE010000002.1, read as the reverse complement.
CTTCCTGCTGCCGCATGTCGACGAGATGCTGCGTATCCTCTTCGAGGCCGAAGACGGGCTCGCGCGGTTTCGCGGCGACCATCAGCCGGTCATCCGGCTGGCGGGGCTCGATTCCGTCTTGCGGCACGTGCTGCCGATGGCCGTGGGCCAGGTGCAGCCCCAGTTCCCCGATGTCAGCTTCGATATCCGCGAAAGCGCGCCCGCCGAGGTGATCGAGCTGCTGCATACAAGGCGGATCAACGCCGGCCTCGTTGCCGCCAATTCGCTGAGCGGCAACATGCTGGGCGATTTCGACCAGGTGCCGGTGATGGAGGATCCGTATGTCCTCGTCGTGCCGGAATTTCTGAACCTTGACGGTGTCACCGACCCCGAGAACGAGTTGTCGGCGGAGCAGCGGCAGGTGCTGCGCCGCTCGGTGCACTTCGTATTCGGCAGCTCGCATGGCACGCGGGTGGGCGATTGGTACGACCGGCTTCTGCCGGGGCACCACCCCATCGCCCGCTGCCGCAGCTTCGAGACCGCGCTCAGCTTCGCGCGGGCCGGGACGGGCGTGTGCATCGCGCCGGCCCTGGCGACGAATGTGCTGCCCAATTCGGCCGGGCTGCGCCGGTATATCCTGAACGTCCCGCCCCGGCGCGTGGTGGCCCTCGTCCTGTCCCAGCAGCGGCGGCTGGAGCCGCTGGCGACGCTGGTCGGCTGCCTGCAGGAGGCGGGGGCGAGCTTCACCTTCGACGGCCTGCTGTCGACCCCGCCGTTCCTGTCGGCCTCGCTCCGCCAGCGCAGCGAGTGACAGTTCAGCGTGGGGGCTAGAGAGCACCCTCCCGCCGGGGTTCGGCGCCAAACCCCGCCGGGCGGTCGATAAAGTCGCGCACAAAGGCCGAGCGGGGCGCGCTGGTGATCTCTTCGGGCGTTCCGACCTGCTCGATGCGGCCCATGGACATGACGACGACGAGATCGGCGAGCGCCATGGCCTCTTCCTGGTCATGCGTCACGAAGAGGCTCGTCAGCCCGGTCGCGTCATGCACCTCGCGGAGGCCCGCGCGCAGCTCCTTGCGGACCTTGGCGTCGAGCGCGCCGAAGGGCTCGTCGAGCAGCAGCATCTTCGGCTCGATGGCCAGAGCCCGGGCGAGGGCGACCCGCTGGCGCTGCCCGCCGGAGAGCTGGGCGGGGAAGCGGCTGCCGATCTCGGGCAGGCGGATCATCTCCAGCAGCTGCGTGACGCGGCGCCGGATCTCGGCCTCTGCCGGGCGGCGGCTGCGGGGCAGGGCGCGCGGGCCGTAGGCGATGTTCTCGAACACCGTCATGTGCCGGAACAGCGCGTAGTTCTGAAAGACGAAGCCCGCCCGCCGCTCCTGCACCGTCAGTCCCGTTCCGTCGCGCCCGTCGAAGAGCAGGCGCCCGGAGGTCGGTGTCTCCAGCCCCGCGATGATGCGCAGCAGCGTCGTCTTGCCCGAGCCCGACGGGCCAAGCAGGGCGACCAGCGCGCCGTCGGGCACGGAGAGGCGCACGGGGTGCAGCGCCGCGGTGGTGCCGAAGGTCTTGGCGATGTCCTGAATCTCGATGTTCATGGGCTCTCTCCTAATGCCGGCGGGTGGCGGCGATGAGGTCGGCGTGGCGCCATTCCAGCAGCGCTTTCAGGCCGAGCGTGACGAGGGCGAGCAGCGCCAGAAGCGCGGCCAGCGAGAAGGCGGCGACGGAGAGATACTCGTTGTAGAGCATCTCGATCATGATCGGCATGGTGGTGGTTTGCCCCCGGATCTTGCCGGAGACGACGGCGACGGCGCCGAACTCGCCCATCGCCCGGGCATTGCAGAGGAGCACCCCGTAGAGCAGTGCCCAGCGAACGTTGGGCAGCGTCACCGTGCGGAAAGCGCGCCAGCCACGGGCGCCGAGGGTGAGGGCGGCCTCTTCCTCGGCGCGGCCCTGCTCCATCATCACCGGGATCAGCTCGCGGGCGACGAAGGGGAAGGTGACGAAGAGGGTGGCGAGGATGATCGCCGGCAGCGCGAAGACGATGCGGATGTCATGCGCCACCAGCCAAGGGCCGAGCGCCCCATGGGCGCCGAAGAGCAGGATCAGCGACAGGCCGACGACGACGGGCGAGACCGAGAAGGGCAGGTCGATCAGCGTGATCAGCACCGCCTTGCCGCGAAAGTCGAACTTGGCGATGGCCCAGGCGGCGGCGAGGCCGACGGCCGCGTTGAGCGGCAGGGCCACCAGCGCTGTCGTAAGCGTCAGCCGGATCGCCGCCCGCGCGTCGGGCTGCGAAATGGCGGCGAGAAGGGCGAGGGGGCCGTCGGCCAGCGCCTCGGTGAAGACGATTGCCAGCGGCGCGATCAGCAGGATGCCGGTCAGGGCCATGACGGTCACGATCAGCGCCCAGCGGGCGAAGGGCGCCTCGGTGATCGCCGACCGGCTGCGCCGCTGCCGCCGGGGCGGGGCGACAGCCACGGGGGTGAGCAGAGCGTCAGACATGTCCGATCCTCCGGCGGCTCCAGACCTGGAGCAGGTTGATGGCGAGCAGCATGGCGAAGGAGATCAGCAGCATCGCAAGGCCGATCGACGCGGCAGCGTCGTAATCGAACTCCTCCAGCCGGATGACGATGAGCAGGGGGGCGATCTCCGTCAGGTTGGGCAGGTTGCCGGCGATGAAGATGACCGAGCCGTATTCGCCAACGGCGCGGGCAAGGGCGAGCGCGAAGCCGGTGAGGATCGCCGGTGTCAGCACCGGAAGCACCACGCGGGCAAGCGTGCGCGCCCGGCTGGCGCCCAGCGTGGCGCTGGCCTCCTCCGTCTCCACCTCGATCTCGGCGATGACGGGTTGGACCGTGCGCACCACGAAGGGCAGGCCCACGAAGATCAGCGCCATCCAGATGCCGAGCTCGGTATAGGCGACCTGAATGCCGAGCGGGGCGAGGATCTGCCCGAAGGCGCCGTTGGGCGCATAGAGCGCCGTCAGCGCGATGCCGGCCACGGCTGTCGGCAGGGCAAAGGGCAGGTCGACCGCCGCATCCACCAGCCGGCGGCCGGGAAAGCGGTAGCGCGCCAGCACCCAGGCGAGGGCGGTGCCGAAGACCATGTTGATGGCCGAGGCGACCAGCGCCGCCCGGAACGACAGCAGCAGAGCATGCATCACCCGGCGACTGCCGAGGTGGCCGGCCAGCTCCGCCGGCCCCATCGCCACCCCGCGCCCGACGAGCGCGCCGAGCGGGAGGAGCACGATGATGCCGAGCGCCGCCAGCGTGATGCCCATCGCCAGGCCGAAACCGGGCAACGGCGAGGGGGCGCGGAGGGTGCGGGAGCGCATGGGTCTCACTCCTCGTAGATCTGGTCGAAGATGCCGCCCGCGCCGAAGAAGGCGGGCTGCGCCTCGGCCCAGCCGCCGAAATCCTCGATGCCGAAGAGCTCGATCTCGGGGAAGCGGGCGATATCCTCCTCCGCCGCGGCGGAGGTGTCCCAGGCGCGATAGTAGTACTGCAGGGCCAGGGCCTGCGCCTCGGGGGCGTAGAGCTGCTCCAGATAGGCGGTGGCGGCGGCGCGCTGGGCGTCGTCGGTAAGGTTCGCCTCGACCAGCGCCACCGGCGGGTCGGCGCGGATGGAGAGGGAGGGGACGACGATGTCGAACTGGTCCTCGCCCATCTCGGCGAGGGCGAGGAAGGCCTCGTTTTCCCATGTCAGCAGAACGTCACCGACGCCGCGCTGGGTGAAGGTGGTCGTGGCGCCCCGAGCGCCAGAATCTAGCACCGGGACATGGGCAAAGAGCTCCGTCACATAGGCACGGGCGCTCTCTTCGCTGCCGCCCTCCTGTCGCAGGGCCCAGCCCCAGGCGGCGAGGACGTTCCAGCGCGCGCCGCCGGAGGTTTTGGGGTTCGGCGTGATCACCTGGACGCCGTCGCCCACGAGGTCGCCCCAATCGGCGATGCCCTTCGGGTTCCCCTCGCGGACGAGGAAGACGATGGTCGAGGTGTAGGGCGAGGAATTGTGCGGCAGGCTCGCCTGCCAGTCGGCCGGCAGATTGCCCGTCGCCTCGGCGATGGCGTCGATGTCGGAGGCGAGGGCTAGCGTCACCACCTGCGCCCCCAGCCCGTCGATCACTGCCCGCGCCTGCGCGCCGGAGCCGCCATGGCTTTGCTCGATTGTGACGGGCTCGTTGCCCTGCGCCTGCCACCAGGCGGCGAACCACTCGTTGTAGGCGCGGTAGAATTCGCGCGTGGGATCGTAGGAGACGTTGAGCAGCGTCGTGTCGGCGAAGACGGGCGTGACCACGGCGGTGCTGGCGGCGAGCGCGGCGGCGATGCCGGCATGGAGCTTTGTCATGATGCTGATCCTTGTTGGAGGCCGGTTCAGGCCTGCGGGCTGCCGAGCGGGTCGATCCGCGGCTCCCATTGCGCCCTGTCGCGGCCGGCCATGAGCTCGCGCACGGCATCGTCGGGGTCGCGGGTGAAGAGGGCGAGGACCGACCCGTTCACGCGCAGGGGCGCTCCGGTCCGTCTGTCCATCAGGCGCACGAGGCAGGTGCGGCCAGAGATATGTTCCGGGCTTGGCATGCTGTCTGTCTCCCTTCGTTCGGGCCGATCACTCGGCTTACAACAATAAATCTACCGGATTTATCGTGTTTATAGGGAGAGGGCGCCATGCTCCGGGATGGCAGGTCAGGGAAAGATCATTCTCCGGCGAGAGAGCCGTGCAGCGCGTCTGTTCTTTTGTCGCGCTCCAGCAGGTCCTGCAGGGTCAGCGATTCGATGAGCAGCAGGTAGCTCCAGAAGACTTCGCCGAAGACCTTGCGCAGGCGGCATGTCTCTTCGTCGGGGCAATCCTCGCAACGGCGGTAGGCCGTGCGGGAAAGGCAGGGCAGGGGCGCGATGGGCCCGTCGGTCAGCCGCAGCAGCTCGCCGAGCGGGATGCGCTTGGCCGGCCGGGCGAGCAGATAGCCGCCGTTGCGCCCGCGCCGCGCGGCCAGATAGCCCGCCTTGCGCAGATCGAGCAGGATATGTTCGAGAAAGCGCTTCGGCGTGCCGGCCTGGGCCGCGATCTGCTCGATGGTCAGCGCCTCGCCCTCGGGCAGCTCGCCGAGAGCCATCATCGCCTTGAGCGCGTACTTCGTTTTCTGCGTGAACATGGGGTGATCCTAGACACGAAATCCCGCCCGGAACAGTCGTGTTGCCAGAAACCGCAGTAAACCGATAGAGATTTGGGTGCGGGAGTGCCCCGCAAGGAGGTCTGCCATGCAGCTCGACCGCACCGATCGCCGCATCGTCGCCGCCCTGATGGCGGATGCGACGATCACCACGGCGAAGCTGGCAGAGATGGTGGGCCTGTCGCCCACGCCCTGCTGGAAGCGGGTGCAGCGCCTGCAGGAGCAGGGGGTGATTCTCGGCCGCGTGGCGCTGGTGGCGCCGGAAAAGCTGGGCTTCGCGCTTTGCATCTTCGCGGAGGTCGAGGCGCCGGAGCAGACCTCGGCCTGGCGCCGTGCCTTCGGCAAGGCGGTGGCCGAAATACCCGAGGTCATCGAAGCGCACCGCGTCGCCGGCGGCTTCGACTACATGCTGCGCATCGTGGCGCGAGACGTAGCGCATTACGACGAGATCTGCCGCCGGCTCGCCGACGCCATCCCCCTGCGCAACATCACCTCGCTCTTCGTGCTGGAGAATGTCAAACGCGCGGGCGCCCTGCCGATGGACCTGAAGGAGTAGAGCGGGGGGCCCCCGGCGCGGTTACCGGCTCATCTGTTGCAATTCGTTCAGCGCGGCGTCCAGCATGCCGGGGTCGACCTCTTCGATCACCCGGATGTTGCCGGGATCGAGCTGGTCGATGCCCCGGAACAGATCGTCGGGCAGCGGGTCGGTCACGCCGTCGCTCAGCACTAGGATATCGCGAATCTGCTCCCACTCGAGGCCGTCCAGAAGCACCGGCTCGTCATTTCGGCCCGGCAAGATCACCGTGGACTCGCAGCGAGCCTTCGCCGCCAGGAAACCGGCGACGAACGTCATGCGCTCGCCCTGCCCGAGCACGAACTCTGCCGCCTCGTCCAGCACGTTTGGGGCGGACTCCGCGGGGAAGAAAGCACGGTGCGCCGATTCAAGCTGGCGTCCAGCGGCTTCGAGAGCTGAAAGCCGCTCGACGATCTGCCCGTACCGCGCGCGTTCCGGGATCGCATCGGGGTCGACGCCGTCGCGATACATGCTGGCGACAAATCTACCGGGGAGGCCGTCGGCGACGACGATGCAGCTCGGGATCTCTACCTCGGTCAATTCGGGGTCGACGCCCAGCAGGATGGCTGCAGGCGAGGCCGGCCGCTCGAACGTGTGAGTGAAGGAGTTGATGCGGCGCGACAGCTCGTCTTCCGTGACGATGAACGTCAGCATATCGGTGATCGCGTCTGGCAGGTCGGTCCGCGCGGCCGTCAGCTCGCTCTCATAGGCGGCCAGCGCCGCGGGCAGCACGGCGCCGGCGACGTCCATCGGCGTCACGTCGGCACCAAGGGCCGCCACATCGGCACCCACGGCCTCCGGCGCGCCCGGGTACAGCCGTTCGGCGAGCGCCTGCGGCCAGATCTCGGCGACCTCCTCATAGCCCTCGGGGATGTCCAGCGGGATCACGAGGTAGGCAGGCACGCCCCAGCCTGTCACCCGGTTGACATAGCGCCAGTCTTCCGACGTGCGGGCCCACATTTCGGTGAAAAAGTCGTAATACCCGAGCGCCTTGGCCGAGGAGTGAAACCCGGCCTGTGCGAGCCGCACATTCGCGTCGATCAACGGCCGCGCCTCGCCGCAATTTATGCCCGTTCTCAACCCAACTGCGCGGCCCATAGACCGGCCGAAGAGCTCGATGCCAGAGACCGTGAACGCGCTGGCGAGGGCGACGGCCTGCCCGGGCAAGGAAAAGACGTCCTCGATGCGGTCCACATTCCAGTCGAGCGCCTCCCAGACCCTTCCTACTTCCGTTCCGGCGCGGCCGAGGTCCGAGAACATCCCGAAGACTGTCGCGATCACCCAGTCACCGAGGTCGAGGCCAGACATCTGGTTCGGCGGGCCGACGCGGCCGGAGACGAAATCGCTCGACAGCTCGCTCGTCACTCCGGTGACTGCGTTGACAGAGGCGGCGATGGAGCGGCGATGCTCGAACATCAGCTCATAGTGACACTGGCGGTCGTCCTTCAGGTCGAACCGGCTGAAGGAAATCTCGGCGCTCTCGCCGGTCTGCCATTCGGATTTGGAAACCTGCGCGCTGTAGCGGATCACCAGGCGGTGGTGCGTGCCGTCGGCAGCGATGACCAGAAAGGTCAGATCGGTCTGCTGTGCGGGGTAGGGGTGAAACACGCCTTGCTGGGCAGAGGCACCGGTGGCGCTAAGAGCAAGGGCGAGCGCGGCGAATGTCTTAAGTATCTGTCGCAGGGGACCAGCCTCCCAAATGGGTGAAAACTGGCACACGATTCCGTGAAGATCAACTTTTTCGGGGCTTCGCGAGTGATGCCACTGACCGCGTCCACTAGAGCGGCCCCTGAAAACGCAACGCGGCCGCCCGGCATCCCGGACGGCCGCTTGGCACATTCTCCCGCCGCTCAGCTGTGGCGGATCTCTGTGCCGAGCACCTTCAGGCATTCGCGCATGAAGGCGGCCAGCGCCGTCCAGCCCTTGGCGGAGACCATGTTGCCGTCGACATAGGCCTCCTTGGGGTCGGCGTCGTAAAAGGTGCCGCCGACGGCGACCACCTCGGGCGCGCAGGCGCCGAGGCCGGCGACGGTGCGGCCCTTCAGAACGCCCGGCACCGCCATCAGGATCTGCACGCCGTGGCAGATGGTGAAGATCGGCTTCCCGGTGTCGTGGAAGTGCTTCACGATCGCCTGCACGCGCGGATCGGTGCGGATGTACTCCGGCCCCCGCCCGCCGGCGGCGTAGACGGCATCGTAGCTGTCGAGCTCGGCCTCGGCCTCGGAGAAGGTCTTGTTGATCTCGGCGTTGTGGCCGGGCTTTTCCGTATAGGTCTGGTGGCCTTCGAAATCGTGCAGCGAGGTGGCGATGACCTCGCCGGCGCTCTTGTCGGGGCAGACGACGTGAACCGTGTGGCCCACGGCCTCCATCCCCTGCTGGTAGACGTAAATCTCGTATTCCTCGGTGAATTCACCGCACAGCATGAGGATCTTCTTGCCGCTCATCTGCTCTCTCCTGAATTGGGTCGCGGGGTCGCCCGGCCGCTGACCGGCCGGGCGAGGTTGGGCTCAGAACGGCGAGTCGGGGAAGTAGAACTGCTCGGCGTTCTCGGGCGTGATGAGCGGCGCATCCAGAAGGAAGGACCCGCGCATCGGCGCCTGGCCGGCGAATTGCGCCGCCGTCATGTACATGGCCGAGGCGATCATCGACGGCGGGTAGGGGGTGGAGATGGGCGTGCGCTCGTCGCCGTCCATCACCATCTCGATCACCTGCTTCATGCCGTTGCCGCCGAGGGCGTATTGCACATCCGTCCGCTCCGCCATGTCGACCGCTTCGAGCACGCCGAGGAGCATGTCGTCATCGTTCGCCCAGACGGCGTCGATGTTGGGGTAGCGGGCGAGGTAGTCCTGCATCAGCGTGAAGGCCTCATCCTGGTTCCAGTTGGCGTACTGGATGTCGAGGATCTCGATGTTCGACTGCTCGATCACCTCCTGGAAGCCCTGGATGCGCTCGTCGTCGATGACCGTCGGGATGCCGCGCAGCACCACGATCTCGCCCTCGCCGCCGAGCTTGTCGACGAGCCATTCGGCGGTGTTGGCGCCCACGGCGATGTTGTCGCCAGCAACGTAGAGATCCTGGATCGAGGGATCGGAGAGGCCACGGTCCACCACGGTGATGAAGGTGCCGCCCTGGGCGACCGTCTCCACCGGGCCGGTCAGCTCTTCAGAGGTGAAGGGCAGGATGACCAGCGCGTCGAGATCGTTGGTGGCCGACAGATCCTCCAGCGCCGAGACCTGCGCCGTGGCGGAGGAGGCGGTGGAGACGATGACGTCGATGTTCGGGTAGGCGGCCTCGATCTGCTGCTCGGCCTGCTCGGCGTGGTAGACGACGCCGCCGGTCCAGCCATGGGTGGCGGCGGGGATCGACACGGCGATGGTGAAGTCGATGTCCTGCGCGTGCACGGCGGCGCCGGTGGCAGCCCCCGCCGCGAGCGTGGCGGCGGAGAGCAGCAGGCGCGTCCTTGTCTGGATAGTCATGTTTCGTTTCCTCCCTGTTGAAATCGTCACCCGCGCTCAGCGGGCGTTCGTGAAGCGGTGCGCAAGCATGGCGATGATGATGATCGCGCCCTGCACCGCGGCCACGAGGTATTCAGACACCATGTCCGACAGGACCATGACGTTCGCGATGACCTCGAGGATGAGTGCGCCGGCGACGGAGCCCAGGACGCGGCCCTTGCCGCCGCGCAGGAGCGTTCCGCCGATGACGACAGCCGTGATGACCTGAAGCTCCCAGAGCTGGCCGGTGGTCGGCGTGGCGGCGCCGAGGCGCGGCACGTAGCAGATGGCGGCGACGGCCACGCAGAAGCCCTGGATGACGAAGGCCATCGTGCGCACCCGCCCGACATGCACGCCCGAGAAGCGGGCGACATCGTCGCTGGAGCCGGCGGCGGTGACGCGGCGCCCGTACTTCGTGCGGTAGAGCAGGAAGCTGCCGACCGCGATGACGACGATGGTCATCAGGACGGGGTAGGGGATGCCGAGGAAATCGCCGAAGTAGACGGGCCGGTAGGCCTCGCGCAGCGAGCGGTCGATGGGGATCGAGCCGCCGTCGGAGAGAAAGGTGATGAAGGCGCGGAAGATGCCCATCGTGCCGAGCGTGACGATGAAGGGTTCTATCCTGCCCACCGTCACGATCACGCCGTTGAGCAGCCCGCAAAGCGAGCCCACCACCAGCGCCACCCCGGCCCCGGCGAGGATGGCCCAGTTGCCCAGGGCGGGCACCATGGCGTTCATCGACATGATCATGATGCCGGTGACGAAGGCCATCATCGAGCCGACCGACAGGTCGAGCCCGCCCGAGGCGATCACGAAGGTCGCGCCGACGGCGATGATGGCGATGAAGGCGCTGCGCGTGACGACGTTCAAGAGGTTGTTGGCCGACAGGAAGTTGCTGTTGATCAGCGCGCCGAGGATCACGATGACCGCCAGCGCGATGAAGGGCGCCAGCTCTCCCCAGCGGATGCCCTGGCGGCGCTTCCCCGGCGCCGCTGTGATGTCTGCCGTGCTGCTCATGCGATTGCTCTCCCCCCGGTCCGGTCGCGGCTGCTGGCCGCGGCGTAGACCACCTTCTGTTCCGTGATCTCCTCGCCCGTCAGCTCCGCCACGAAGCGGCCGCCGCGCATCACGAGCACCCGGTCGGCGAGGCCGACCAGCTCGGGCAGTTCCGACGAGATGACCACGCAGGCCTTGCCCGCCTGCACCAGCGCGTCGATGAACTTGTAGATCTCGCTCTTGTTGCCGATATCGATGCCGCGCGTCGGCTCATCGATGATGACGACCGACGGGTCGGTCATCATGACCTTGGCGAGCAGCAGCTTCTGCTGGTTGCCGCCCGAAAGCTGGCCTGCCTCCAGCGTCAGGGCACGCACGCGGATGTCGTATTCCTCGACGGCCTCGCGCAGGGCACGGGTCTCGCCGCCGCGGTCGAGCATGATGCCGGGGCTGACGCTGTCGAGCGCCTGCAGGGTCAGGTTCGGCGCCAGCCGCTCACGCAGGAGCAGGCCTTTGCCCTTGCGATCCTCCGTCAGGTAGACGAGCCCGGCCTGCATCATAGCCTCGACGCTGGGCCGAGCGATGGCGGTGCCGTTCACTTGGATCGAAGCGGCATGGCTGGGCCGCAGCCCCATCAGCCCCTCGATCAGCTCGGTCCGCCCGGCGCCGATCATGCCACCGATGCCCAGCACCTCGCCGGGGCGCACCTCGAACGAGGCCTCGACCTTGCCGTGATCGACTGAAAGGTCCTTCACCACGAGCAGGGGGGCGGCGGAGGAGGCGCCGCGCTTGGGCGGGTAGAGCATCGAGAGCTCGCGCCCGACCATCAGCTCGGCCATCTGGCGCTGGTCCAGCTCCGAGGCCGGCCATGTGCCGATCATCTCGCCGTCGCGCAGCACCGTCACCCGGTCGGCCAGCTGCTCGACCTCTTCCAGCCGGTGCGAGATGTAGAGGACGGCGACGCCCTGGCTGCGGAGCGTCTCCACCACGACGATCAGCGCCTCGACCTCCTCGTTCGCCAGCATGGCGGTGGGCTCGTCGAGGATCACCACCTTGCGGTCGTCGAGCAGGGCGCGGGCGATCTGGATGAGCTGCTGCTGGGCGAGCGGCATGTCGGAGACGATGTCGGCCGGGTGCGCATTGGCGCCGACGCGGGCCAGCACCTCGGCGGTGCGGCGGTTCATGGCGCGGTCGTCCACCATCAGCCCGCGCGTCAGCTCGCGGCCGAGAAAGAGGTTCTGCGCCACACTCAGATCGGGGGCGAGCAGGATCTCCTGGTGCACCAGCACCACGCCCGCCGCCTCGGCCTGCACGGAATCGGCGAAGTCGACGCGGGTGCCGTCCATCTCCAGATGGCCTGCCGTGGGGCGGGCATGGCCGGAGAGCAGGCGCATCAGCGTGGACTTGCCGGCGCCGTTCTCGCCGATGATCGCGTGCACCTCGCCGGGGCGGATATCGAGGGTGACATCCTTCAGCACGGTGATCGGCCCATAGGCCTTCGCCAGCCCGTCGGCCCGCAGGACGGGCAGGGCGGCGGTGTCAGCCTTGGCGTGCACGGCGGCGTTCATTCGAAGGCCGCCGCCAGCCGGTCGCGCGAGCGCGCGATATGATCGTGCATCGCCGCGTGGGCGGCATCGGCATCGCCGGCGCGGAAGGCTTCGAGCAGGCGCTCGTGCTCTTCCAGTGCCTCCTGCGTGACGCGGGAATGGAACATCAGGCGGAAGATGTGCAGGTGCACATGCTGGTCGGTCAGCGCCTGCCGGACGGTCTCGTTATCGGCGATCTTCAGGATCTCTTCGTGGAACTGCGCATCCGCCCGGGCGAAGCGTGAATAACGGCTGTTGCGGTCGACCGGCTGCTCGCCCTTCTCCATGTCGGCGGCGGAGAGTTCGAGGCGGTGCAGCAGCTCGGGCGTGAGGTTCAGGCAGGCCTGACGGGCGCTCTCGGGCTCCACCATCAGGCGGAACTTGTAGAGATCGTCGAACTGCTTGTGGGTGAGCTGCGGGGCGGCGGAATAGCCGATGAGATGCGCCTTGCGCACCAGCCCCTCGCGCTCCAGCCGGGCGAGGGCTTCACGGACAGGCGTCTGGGAGACGTTGAGCTCGCGGGCCAGCCCGTCGATGGGCAGGCGGGCGCCGGGCGGAATCTCAAGCGACATCAGCCGCTCGTAGATCCGCTCATGCACGCCGTCGACGATGCTCGGCGGGCGCACAAGGCTGCCTTTTCCTGCTCTCTCCGTAGCGACTGCCACCCCGGTCCTCCCCCCGATCAGCGTCCTTGACAGGGCAGACCTTAACACCGATAGGATATCGAATGTCAAATGCAATATCATATACGATATGGTCTGGCGGGGCTGTAAGCTCTGCAGAGCGGGCGTCAGGGCATTGAAATAACGCGGCAATTCCGGGTGGGCTCACGCCGCCGGAATTGCCGGACGAACGAGGGAGGGCCGCCCGGCCGTGCCAGATGGCGGGCGGGCCGGCGCGAAGGTTGGAGGAGAAGACCATGGCGATATTCGGCACGATCAGGGCCCCGAGAGAGCTGATCTTCGGGGCAGGCCAGCGCCGCTCGCTCGGGCCCATCGCGGCGGGTCTCGGCAAGCGCGCGCTGATCGTGACGGACGAGCGCCTCGCCGGCGATGCAGACTTCCTCCAGATGGTGGCCGATCTGGAAGGGGCGGGCCTCGCCACGCAGGTCGATGCCTCCACGCTGCCCGACGTGCCCGTCGCCACTGCCATCGCCAGCGCCGAGGCGGCGAAGGACTTCCAGCCCGATCTGGTCATCGGCGTCGGCGGCGGCTCCTGCCTCGACATGGCCAAATGCGTGGCGCTGCTGCTCAGCCACGGCGGCAAGCCGCAGGATTACTACGGCGAGTTCATGGTGCCCGGCCCGGTGCTGCCGCTCATCGCCATCCCCACCACCGCCGGCACGGGGTCGGAGGTGACGCCCGTCGCCGTCCTCTCCGACGACGCGCGGCAGCTGAAGGTCGGCATCTCCTCGCCGCATCTCATCCCCACCGCCTCGATCTGCGACCCCGAGCTGACGGCGACCTGCCCGCCGGGCCTGACCGCCATCGCCGGGGCCGACGCGCTGACCCATGCCATCGAGGCCTTCACCGCCATCCGCCGCGAGCCGGTGGCGGGGCTGGCGCAGGAGCGGGTCTTCGTCGGCAAGAACACCACCTCCGACCATTTCGCCCTGCAGGCCATCGCCCTGCTCTGGGAGGGGCTGGAGCGCGCCGTGACCGACGGCAGCGATGCCGAGGCCCGCGCGCAGGTGATGCTGGGTGCCACCAATGCAGGGCTCGCCTTCGGCGTGGCCGGCACCGCCGCCGCCCATGCCATCCAGTACCCGGTCGGGGCGCTGACCCACACGGCGCACGGGGCAGGGGTGGCGTGTCTCATGCCCTATGTCATGGCGTGGAACGCGCCGAAGATCGGGCCGGAGCTGGAGCAGATGGCCGGGGTGATGGGGCTTGGCGGCGGCGCGGATGTCATCCCCGCCATCGCCGCGCTCTTCGCCCGCATCGGCATCCCCGCCACGCTCGCCGATCTCGGCCTCGCGGAGGACAAGCTGGATTGGGTGGCCGAGCAGAGCTGCGGCATCGCCCGGCTCATCCAGAACAACCCCAACCCGCTGCCGCCGGAAGACATGCGCCGCCTCGTCGGCGCCGCCTATCACGGCGAGACCGCCGCCCTGACCGCCTGATCGGAGACCAATATGACGCTCGACACCCCGCACAAAGGCTATGCCGACCCCGCCCTGCATGCGCAGGGGCTCTACATCGGCGGCGAATGGCGCGCCGGCGGCGGCATCCCGGTCACCGATCCCTCCACCGGCGAGACGCTCGCCGAGGTCGCGGATGCGGGCGAGGCGGAGGCCGCCAGCGCCGTCGAGGCCGCCGCCGCCGCAGCGCCCGGCTGGCGGAAGACGCCGCCGCGCCAGCGTTCGGAGATCCTGCGCCGCTGGTTCACCCTGATGACGGAGCATGCCGAGGAGCTGGCGACGCTCATCAGCCTCGAGAACGGCAAGGCGCTGCCCGATGCGCGCGGCGAGGTCGCCTATGCCGCCGAGTTCTTCCGCTGGTACGCCGAGGAGGCGACGCGCATCGGCGGCGAGTTCCGCCACACGCCCTCGGGCGCGCACAACATCCTCGTCGATCACGAGCCCATCGGCATCGCGGTGCTGATCACGCCGTGGAACTTCCCCGCCGCCATGGCCACCCGCAAGATCGGCCCGGCGCTGGCCGCGGGCTGCACGGTGATCCTCAAGCCCGCCTCCGAGACGCCGCTGACCGCCTATGCCATGGCGCGGCTGGGGGAGGAGGCGGGCGTGCCGCCGGGCGTGGTGAACGTGCTGACGACGAGCAACCCCGGCCTGGTGACGGCGGCGATGCTGGCCGACCCCCGGGTGCGCAAGCTCTCCTTCACCGGCTCCACCGGCGTTGGCCGGACGCTGCTGGCCGAGGCGGCGAAGACCGTCGTGAGCTGCTCGATGGAGCTCGGCGGCAACGCGCCCTTCCTCGTCTTCGACGATGCCGATCTGGAGGCGGCGCTGGATGGCGCCATGGTCGCCAAGATGCGCAACGGCGGCGAGGCCTGCACGGCGGCGAACCGCTTCTACGTGCAGGCGGGCATCCACGATGCCTTCGTCGCCGGCCTGACGGAGCGGATGGCCGGCCTCACGCTCGGCGCCGGCTACGAGGACGGCGTGCAATGCGGGCCGATGATCACGGAGAAGGCGGTGGAGAAGATCGACCGGCTGGTCCGCGATGCGGTGGAGCAGGGCGCGACGGCCACGACCGGCGGCGCCCCGCTGGAGCGCGCCGGGCATTACTACCCGCCGACCGTCCTGCAGGACGTGCCCGCCGGCCGCGACATCGCGCGGGAGGAGATCTTCGGCCCCGTCGCCGCCATCAGCCGCTTCGAGACAGAGGAGGAGGCGGTGAGCCTCGCCAACGACACCGAGTACGGTCTGGCCGCTTACGTCTATTCCCGCGACATCATGCGCGCGATGCGGGTGGGCCGCGCCATCGAGACGGGTATGGTGGGCATCAACCGTGGCCTCATGTCCGACCCGGCGGCGCCCTTCGGCGGCGTCAAGCAGAGCGGGCTGGGGCGCGAAGGGGGCGTGACCGGCATCCTTGAGTTCATGGAGCCGAAATACTTCGCCGTGGAGTTCTGAAGATGGCGCCGCCGGATGGCCTCGATCTCTATCGCAACCGGGATTTCATCCCCGATTTCGACAACATCATGGCCGAGACCGAGGCTCGCAGCCGCGAGGTTGCCCGGCAATTTCGCGTCGAACGTGATGTCAGCTACGGGCCCGGGGCCCGGCAGGCCTTCGATCTGATCTTCCCACCCGGCCCCGTTGAGGGCGCGCCGCTGCACATGTTCATCCATGGCGGCTATTGGCGCGCCGGCAGCAAGGAGGCGCATACGCTGGTCGCCGCCCCCGTGGTCGCTGCCGGCGGCATCGCGGCCATCGCCACCTACGAGCTGATGCCACAGACGCGCCTCGCCGCCATCGTGGAGCAGGTGCGCGAGGCGGCGCGCCACCTCGCCTGGATGGCACCGGAGCTGGGCGCCGACCCGGCCCGCTTCACCGTCAGCGGGCATTCGGCGGGGGCACATCTGGCCTCGTTGCTCGCGGCGAAGGCGCCGGGGGATGCGGCGATGCCCGACCTGCCGCCCATCAAGGCGATGCTGCTGGCGAGCGGCATCTACGATCTGACCGGCATCCCCGGCAGTTTCCTGAAGGATGAGGCCGAGATGCGGGAGGACGAGGCCGCGGACTGGTCGCCACTTGCCGCCGATCACCTGGCCGGGCCGCTGCGCGTCATCACCCGCGGCGCGGAAGAGACGGCGCCGTTTCAGGAGCAGGCGGAAGCGCTGGCGGGGCTGCTGGGCCCGGAGGCGGAGCTGCGCCAGGAGGCGGGGCACAACCACCTGTCCATCGTGCTCGACCTCGGCGATCCGGCCGCGCCGCTCGGGGCGCGACTGGCGGAGATGGTGGCGGCGAGCTGAGGGGCGTCCGTCTCCCCGCGCTAGTTCAGTAGAGCGGGGAGGAAGAGCACCAGCGACGGCACCGCGATGGCGATGGCGACGACCACGAGGTCGGCCAGCATGAACGGCAGCACCCCGGCGAAGACCTGCGTGACGCTCACGTATTTGCCCGCCACGTTCTTGATGACGAACACGTTCATCCCCACGGGCGGCGTGATCATCCCGATCTCCAGCAGCTTCACCACCAGCACGCCGAACCAGACGAGGCTGATCTGCTGCGCTTCCAGCACCGGCAGGAAGACGGGCAGGGTGACCAGCATGGCGCCGAAGGGCTCCATGAACGTGCCGAGCACCAGGTAGATCGCCACGATGATGAGCATCAGACCGACGTAGGAGAGGTCGGCCCCCGCGACGGCCTGGGCGATAAAGCCCGACAGGCCCGAGATGCCCAGGAAGCGGGTGAACATCGTGGCGCCGATGCCGATGATTAGCAGCGAGCCGGTGGTGGTGACCGTCTCGATCAGCGAGGTCTTGAAGGCGGCCCAGGTGAGCGAGCGGGTGGCAGCGGCCAGCAAGAGTGTGCCGAGCGCGCCGACGGCGCCGGCCTCTGTCGCCGTGAAGAGGCCGGAGAACAGGCCGCCGAAGACCAGCAGAACTAGCAGCGCGATGGGCAGGATTTTGGCGATTGCGCGGGCGCCCTCGTTGTCGGCCATCTCGCCGCGGTTGGGGATGAGATCGGGCCGCAGCCAGCAGATCACCAGCACCACGGTGCAGTAGGACAGCGCGGTCAGCACGCCGATGGAGATACCTCCGACGAAGACCTGTGTGATCGAGGTCTCGGCGATGACCCCGTAGATGATCATCAGGATCGAGGGCGGGATCAGGGCGCCGATGGTGCCGCCGGCGGCAATGCAGCCCGCGGCGATCGAAGGGTTATAGCCCGCCTTCACCATCTCGGGGATCGCGATGCGCCCCATCGCGGCCGAGCAGGCGAGCGACGAGCCGGAAAC
The DNA here is from genome assembly GCF_054353345.1 of Pseudoroseicyclus sp. H15. NCBI lineage: Bacteria > Pseudomonadati > Pseudomonadota > Alphaproteobacteria > Rhodobacterales > Paracoccaceae > Pseudoroseicyclus > Pseudoroseicyclus sp. H15. The sequence goes on along the minus strand of NZ_JBTHJE010000002.1, from coordinate 569,623 downwards.
GGCGGCAAAGCCCGAGCAGGCGAAGATCGACGAGATCGCCAGACCCCCGGGCAATCGCGCCAGCACCACCTTGGCGGCCTCGAACAGCCCCCCGGTCATGCCGGAGTGGAAGGCGAGAAAGCCCATGAGCAGGAACATCGGCACGGCCGACATCGTCCAGCTGGCGACGAAGGAATAGGGCGTGTTGGCGAGGATGCCGATAGCCGGGTTCACGCCGATCAGCGCTGTGATGCCGCCGAACGAGACGAGGATCAGCGACAGCGCGACCGGCAGGCGCAGAACGAGCAGCAGGGCAAGGATGCCGATGCCCCAGAGGCCGACGTCAACGTTCATCTTGGCGGAGCTCCAGAGCTGCGGACAGGCGCGGCGAGGCAAAGGCCAGCGTGCCGATCAGGCAGGCGGCGGAGGCGACGGTAAAGCCGATGGCCGGGATGTAATAGGAATGCCAGACGGGCATCTGGATGCTCACCAGCTCGACAAAGCTGCCGGTGCGCGTTTCCTTCAGCGCCTTCGGCCAGGTCGACCAGGCGAGCAGGGCATAGGTGCCGGCGGCCACGAGCATCACCACCGCGTCGGAGGCATGGCGCATCCGGTCGCTCAGGGCGAAATCGAGCAGCTCGACAGAGATCATCTGCCGGCGCAGCTCAAGCCAGGCGAGTGGCAGGAAGGCGATGCCGGTCATGTAGTAGCGGGCCACGATCTCGGGCGTCGTGTTCATCGCGATGTTGAAGAGATTGCGCAGGGCCACGTCGAGGCAGATGTGCAGCATCATCGCCACCACGGCGACGGCTCCCACATAGGCCAGCACGCGGCTGATCCATAATGCCAGCTTCGCCAGCGCCTGCATGTCCCCGCTCCCCCCTCAGGATGCCCGGCCCGCCGCGAAGGCGGGCCGGAGCGATTGTCGTTACATTCCGTAGGTTTCGAGATCGACCTTCGACCAGATCTCTTCCTGCGCGCGGGCGGCCAGAGCCTCGGGGTCTTCACCGACCTCTTCGACGATGGCGGTCCACTTTTCCACCAACGCGGCAAAGTCGCCGGCCAGCGGGTTGGCGTCGATGCGGGCCTGGATGTCCTCTTCCGCGAAGGCGTTCGACGCGTCGAGGAAGGCCTGATCGGGCTGGATCACCTCGATGCTGTCGCTTGCCTCGACGGCCTCGGTCGCTTCGGCCGGCAGCTGGAAGGCCCAGCGGTCGGTCAGCTGCGGGTCACCGCGGTTGGCGGCGGCCACGAACTGCTGGCGCTGCTCAAGGCTCATGCCTTCCCACGTGTCGAGCGACGTCGTGAAGTTAGAGGTCACGTGATAGGTGCCGAGCGGGATCATGGTGACATAGGTCGCCACGTCGATCAGCCGGTAGGACAGCATGTCGACGATGGAGGCCATGGTGCCGTCGATGGTGCCCTGGCTCATCGCCTCGAACTGGTCGCCGACGGCGATGTTCACCGGCGTCGCACCGAAATGCTCGGCCCAGCGCGAGTAGGGGGCACCGCCGGAGCGCAGGCGCAGACCCTGCAGGTCTTCCGCCGTGCGGACGGGTGTGGTCGTCAGCAGGACGTAGACGTCGGACGAGCCGGCGCCGAGGAAGACGGAGCCGAAGGTCTTGAACTCTTCCTGGCAGGGCTCGCAGTTGACGCCGAACTCGGTCATCGCCCAGGCCATGGCATGGGGGTTGCGGCCGAGCAGGGCCAGGTCACCGGCTACGCCCGTTTCGGGGAAGTCGGCGGCGAAGTAGAGCGGCAGGCCGTTGGCGACATTGGCGAGGCCGGACTGCAGGGCGTCCTTCACTTGCGGCAGGGCCACGACTTCCGGCCCGAGGATGGTGCCGGTCATCTCGCCACCGGATTCCTCAGAAAGGAATTCGGCGAAATGCTCGTACATGTAATAGGCGGGGTGCGCCGGCGGGGCGGCGGGGGCAAGGCGCAGCTCCTGCGCCTGTGCGGCGCCTCCCAGAAGCGTGCTGGCCAATAGCAGGCCGATAGCTTTTTCCTTGAACATAGTTTCCTCCCTGGATTGCGTTCAAAGCTTCAAAAGTCGTCTCGCATTCTCCTTCAGGATCTTCGGGATCACGCTGGGTTTCATCTCCAGCTTCTCGAAATCATCGAGCCAGCGGTCCGGCGTGATGGCCGGCCAGTCGGAACCGAAGAGCATCTTGTCCTGCAGGATCGAGTTCGCATAGCGCACAAGGATCTGCGGGAAATACTTGGGCGACCAGCCGGAGAGGTCGATGTAGACGTTCGGCTTATGGGTCGCGACGGCCAGCGCCTCTTCCTGCCAGGGGAAGGAGGGATGGGCCGCGATGATCGGCATGTCGGGGAAATCCACCGCGACATCATCCAGATACATCGGGTTTGAGTACTTCAGCTTCATGCCCATGCCGCCGCGCATGCCGGCCCCGACGCCCGTTTGCCCGGTGTGGAACAGGCTGATGCAGCCCTCTTCGGCAATCGCCTCGTAGATCGGGTAGGCGGCACGGTCGTTGGGGTAGAAGCCCTGAAACGTGGGGTGAAACTTGAAGCCCTTGATGCCGAATTCGCGCACCAGCCGCCGAGCCTCGCGCGCGCCGGCGCGGCCCTTGGCCGGGTCGATCGAGGCGAAGGGGATCAGAACGTCGCTGTTCTCGGCGGCTATGGTCGCCACCTCCTCGTTGGAATAGCGGCGAAAACCGGTTTCGCGCTCGGCATCCACCGGGAAGATCACCGCGCCGATATTGCGCTCGCGGTAATAGGCGGCGGTGTCCTGCACCGAGGGGAGCATCCCCTCCTTGCCGGCGGGGTTCTTGAAGTAATTGGCCATGCCGGCCTGAAATTCGTCGTAGCCATCGTCACGCGGGCCGCAGCAGGGCTCTTCGGCGTGGGTGTGGATGTCGATGGCGCGCAGGTCGTCGATATTCATCGCACCCAGCCTTCTGTTCCGCAATATTTCTTGAGCAGCGCCGCAAGCTGGCGCTTCTCTTCGGGGGTGAGATCGGTGTCGTTGTAATTGTCGGCGCCGAAGAAATCGGCCTGCCGCTCTTCGACGAACTCCTGGCCCCGTTCTGTCAACGACAGCTCGACAGAGCGGCGGTCGCCATCGGGGATGTGGCGGGCGATGATGCCGTTGCCTTCAAGCCGGCGGATGATCTTGGTCATATGCGCGGGCTTCACCCGCAGCTTCTGCGCCAGCACACCCTGCCGGATGCCGGGGTTGAGGTTGACGACCCACAGGATCGAGAACTCGCCGGGTTTCAGGTCGAGATGGCCGAAACGGCTATAGAACCGCTCGAAATTGCGCAGCTGGGCGATGCGCAGCATGAAGCCGAGCGATGTCTCCAGCGCGCCGAGCTGCACGTGCTCGGCCTCCGCCTCTGCCACCGGCTGCATGCCTTCCGCCCGCATGTTCAAGTCGCCCTCTTAGGCGCGGCCACCTTGCCGGCGCGCTTTTCGAGGAAGGCCTTCAGGCGCTCTTCGGCTTCCGGCGTGGTGGCCGAAAAGGACGAGATGAAGCTCTCGACGAACAGACCGTCATCGCGGCCCATGGCCTGAATGCGGGGCAGGGCGTTGATCACCGCGTAATTGGAGAATTCGGCATTGCTGGCGGCCTTGGTCGCCAGCTCGACGGCCTGCTCCAGCGCCTGGCCTTCGGGCACGACATATTGCACGAGGTTCCAGCGCTCCGCCGTCTCGGCATCGACCGAGCGGCCGGTCAGCATCATGTCGGTCATCCGGGCCACGCCCATCAGCCGGGCCGAGCGGACAGAGCCGCCGCCGCCCACGAAGATGCCGCGCGTGCCCTCGGGCAGGGCGAAGAAGGCCGTCTCGTCGGCCACGCGCACATGCGCGGCGCTCGCCAGCTCCAGCCCGCCGCCTACGACGGCGCCGTGCAGGGCGCAGAACCAGGGGATGTCGCCGAATTCCAGAAGGGTGAAGACCTCGTGCCATTTGCGGCTGCCGCGCATGCCTTCGAGCGGCGACTTCTGCACATGCTCGGCCAGGTCGAGGCCGGCGCAGAAATGCTGGCCATGGCCATGGATCACGCCGGCCTTCGCTTCAGAGCGCGCTCGGAGCACGGCTTGCTCGATCTGGCCCACGAATCGGTCGCTGATCGCATTGCGTTTTTCGGGACGGTTCAGGCCGATCAGCGCGACGTCGCCGCGCATTTCGTAGGTCACCATGTTCTCGGCGCTGCCGTCGCTCACGCGTCGCTCCTTCGTTGTCTGGGGCGGACCTTAGGCGAGGGTATTTTCCTTGTAAACTAATTCCGTGTGTTCAATAGTCCGCGGCGAGGAGAAAAGGGAGGTTCGCCATGGCCGATGAGGCGCCCATGCGCGATGTGCAGCTATGGACGCCGCGCATCGCATCCAAAACGCGCGAGGACGGCACGGTTCTGGTCTGGCGCGAGGATGAGCTGCCGCCTTACCCCGACCGGCTGTCGGACCGTATCCTGCACTGGGCCGAAACGGCGCCCGAGCGCATCTGGATGGCCGAGCGCGGCCCGGATGGCGGCTGGATCGAGATGAGCTACGGCGAGCTTGCGCAGGCCATGGCGCGGGTCGGCACCAAGCTGCTCTCGCTCGGCCTGTCGCCGGAGCGGCCGCTGATGATCCTCTCCGGCAATTCCCTCGATCACGCGGTGGCGGCGCTCTCGGCCCAATATGTGGGCGTGCCCTCCGCCGCGGTGGCGCCGGCCTATGCGCTGATCAGCCAGGACTTCGCCAAGCTGAAGGACATCGCCGCCCAGATTACCCCAGGCGCCATCTTCGTGCAGGATGCCGAGCCCTTCGCCAAAGCCATCAGCGCGGTCTTCGACGCCGATGTGCCGGTGATCTCGGCCAAGGGCGAGGTGCCCGGCCGCCAGATGCTGCGCTGGGCCGATGTGATGGCTACCGAAGCGAATGAGACAGCCGAAGAGGCGCGCAGCAAGACCGGGCCGGAGACGGTGGCGAAGTTCCTCTTCACCTCCGGCACCACCGGCTCGCCCAAAGCCGTGATCCAGACCCAGCGGATGCTCTGCGCCAATATGGAGCAGGTGCTCGACTGCTACGCCTGGCTGCGTGACGAACCGCCCGTGCTGGTAGACTGGGCGCCGTGGAACCACGTCGCCTCCGGCACCAAGGTGTTCAACATCGCGCTCTACAACGGCGGCACCTTCTACATCGACGCCGGCAAGCCCACGCCGGACGGCATGAAGGAGACGATCCGCAACCTCCGCGAGATCGCGCCCACCTGGTACTTCAACGTACCCGCCGGCTTCGAGATGCTGATCGAGGCGATGGAGAAAGACGATGCGCTGCGCGAGAACTTCTTCTCCCGCGTGAAGATGCTGCTTTACGCCGGCGCCGGCATGGCCGCCCACACCTGGCGGCGCCTGGAGGAGCTGGCAGTGGAGACCATCGGCGCCAAGGTGCTGATGTGCGCCGGCCTCGGCAGCACCGAGACGGCGCCCTTCGCCATCTTCTGCACCACGCCCCAGCCCGGCCCGGGCAATTGCGGCATCCCCGCGCAGGGCGTGACGCTGAAGCTCGTGCCCTCTGGCGACAAACTCGAGGCGCGCTTTCGCGGCCCCAACGTGACGCCCGGCTATTGGCGCAACGACAAGCTCTCTGCAGAGGCCTTCGATGAGGAAGGCTTCTACCACATGGGCGATGCCCTGCGCTTCGCCGTGCCCGGCAAGCCGGAGGAGGGGTTCTTCTTCGACGGGCGCATCGCCGAGAACTTCAAGCTCAGCACCGGCACCTGGGTCGCCGTTGGCGCGCTCCGGGCCAAGCTGATCGACGCGATGGACGGGCTGATCCGCGATGCGGTCATCGCCGGCGAGGGGCAGGACGAGCTTGGCGCGCTACTCGTGCCCTTCCGCCCCGGTATGGAAAAGCTCGTGCCCGGTGGTGCCGACCTCAGCGACGAGGCGCTTTATGCGCATCCCAATGTCACAGGCCGGCTGGGCGAGCTCCTCCGTGCCCATGCGAAGGCGGCCAGCGGATCGTCCAACCGCGTCATGCGGGCGATGGTGCTGACGGAGCCCCTGAAGCTCGATGCGGGCGAGGTGACGGACAAAGGCTCTGTAAACCAGCGTGCGGTACTCAACCGTCGGGGGGCGGCGGTCGAATCGCTTTATGGCGAGGGGCCGGGCGTCATTCATGCCGCCGAAAGGGCGAGGTAGAACATGCAGATCGACGGGACGAGCGCATTGGTCACCGGCGGGGCCTCTGGCCTGGGCGCCGCCACGGCAAGGATGCTGGCAGAGGCGGGGGCCAAGGTCACCCTGATCGACCGCAACGAGGGCGGCGCAATCGACCTGGCGCATGAGATCGGCGCGCATGGCCTGGCGGTGGACGTCACCTCCTCGGAAGAGGTGCGCGCCGCCTTCAACGTGGCCAGCGAGGCCTTCGGCGTGCCACGCATCGTGGTGAACTGCGCTGGCATCGGCGGGGCGAGCCGCATTGTCGGCCGTGACGGGGTGATGCCGCTCAGCGATTTCGAGAAGGTGATCCGGGTGAACCTGATCGGCACCTTCAACGTCATGCGCATTGCGGCGCATCAGATCTCGCTGGCTGAGGAGGTTCGCGGCTGCGCGGGCGTGATCATCAACACCGCCTCGGTCGCCGCCTTCGAAGGGCAGATCGGCCAGGCGGCCTATGCGGCCTCGAAGGGCGGCATCGTCTCGATGGGCCTGCCGGCGGCGCGCGAATTCGCCCGCTTCGGCATCCGCGTGAACACCATCGCGCCGGGCATCTTTCACACCGCGCTTCTGGCCGAACTCAGCGACGAGGCGCGCCAGGCGCTGGAACGCTCGATCACCGCGCCCGCCCGGCTGGGCGACCCGGCGGAATTCGCCCATACCGTGCGCTTCGCGGTGGAGAACGACTACCTCAACGGCGAGGTGATCCGCCTCGACGCCGCCACACGGCTGCAGTCGCGGTGAGCGGCGCATTGCGGCCGGGGCCGGCGCGGGTGTCGGCCGGGGAGGGGGGCTGTCTGCCCCCCGCCGCTGCGCGGCCCCCCCGAGGATTTTATCAGAGCAAAGACGAGGGGGGCGGCTGCGGCCGTGGGGCCTGATGGATTGGGCGGCGGAGCAGGGGCGGATGCTGGCGATGCTGGGCGTGACGCCCGGCTGGCAGCGTTTGGTGGAGCTGGGCGCGGCGGATGACGAGATTGCCGGCGCTGTGCTGGAGGCGGCGGCGCGGCTGGCCGCCGGGGTGCTGATCGAGGCGGGCGACGAGGGCGACCGCATCGGGGCGCGCGTGGAAGGCGGGCAGGTGGTGCTGCCGCCAAGCTATGCGGGGGCCTGGCGAGAGGTGGCGGCGGGCGGCTGGATCGGGCTCGATCTGCCGGAAGAGCAGGGCGGCGCCGGCCTGCCGGTGGCGCTGCAGGCCGCCTCGGAGGCGCTCTTCGATGCGGCGGCGCCGGCCTTCTACATGGCGCCCGGGGCGGCGCGCTCGGCCGCGCATCTGCTGGCGCGCCACGGCGGGCCGGCGCTGGCCGATTGGGTGCCGGCGCTGATCGCCGGCGAGCGGGCGGCGACGATCTGCATCTCCGAGCCGGGGGCCGGCTCTGATGTGGGGCGCATCTCGACGCGGGCGGCGCGCGAGGACGGCGTCTGGCGGGTGACGGGGCAGAAGATCTGGATAAGCTTCGGCGAGCACGATCTGGCCCCCGTAATCGGCCATTGCCTGCTGGCGCGCACGTCTGACGCGCCGGGGACGCGCGGACTCTCGTTGTTCCTCGTGCCGGCGCGACGGGGCGAGGCCGGGGTGTCGCTGATGCGCATCGAGGAGAAACTGGGCCTGCACGGCTCGCCCACCTGTGCGCTGGCCTTCGATGGGGCCGAGGCGGAGCTGATCGGCGAGGAGGGGCGCGGGCTGCCGCAGCTCTTCGCGATGATCGAGCGGATGCGTCTGCAGACCGGGGTGCAGGGGCTGGGCATCGCGGCACGCGCCGCGGGGATCGCCGAGGCCTATGCGCAGGAGCGGCGCCAGGGCGGGCCGGCCGATGCGCCGCCGGTGCCGATTGCCACCCATCCCGATGTGCAGCGCCAGCTCGCCCGCCTGCGGGCGGAGGTGGAGCTGATGCGGGCCGCCGTGCTGGAACTGGCCGTGCAGCTCGACCTCGCCGGGCACGCGCCCGAAGCGGAGGAGCGGGAGGAAGCTGCGGCGCTCGCCGCCTTCCTGATGCCGCTGATCAAGACCTTCGGGGCAGAGACGGGGTTTGACGGGCCGCATCGCGCCATCCAGCTCCTTGGCGGCGCGGGCTATACGCAGGACTGGCCGCTGGAGCGGATGCTGCGCGATGCGCGCGTGCTGGCGATCTACGAGGGCACCTCGGGCATGCAGGCGATCGACTTCACCGAGCGCCGGCTGGTGCGGGGGCGTGAGGGGCTCGCGGCCTTCCTGGCGCGCGCCGAGGCGCCGGGCTTCGCAGAGCTGGCCGAAGAGGTGGCGGCCGCGCCCGAGGCAGCGCGCCTGGCCGCCGCCGATGCGGTGATGCGCGCAGGCTGGGTGGCCGTCACCGGCTGGCTGGCGGTGCGCATCGAAGCGGTCGACCCCGCCAGCGCCGCCACCCTGCGCCGCGCCCTGCCGGAGCGCTTTGCCCTGCACGCGGCCGAGGCGCGCGCTGCGCTGGCCGCGCAGGCCCTTGACCCCGCCGCCGCTTTCGCCTGATTGGGCCGGGCGACGACGGAGGTTACATGCTCTACGCCTGGCGCCGGGATGGCGATGCTCTTGCCAAGATGGATGCGGCCGCCCCCCTGGAGGGCGCGGTCTGGATCGACCTGTTCTCGCCCGACACGGATGAGATGGCGGCGGTCCGCGCGCTCGGCCTGCCGGTGCCGACCCGCGAGGATATGGAGGAGATCGAGATCTCCAACCGCCTCTATGTCGAGAACGGCACCGATGTGATGACGGCCATGCTGCCCGGCCGTCTGCCGGACGGCAGCCAGACCTCGGCGCCCGTCTCGTTTATCCTCACCGGCAGTCAGCTGCTGACTGTGCGCTATCACGCCCCCCAGCCGTTCGAGACCTTCGGGCCCCGTGCCGGGCAGGGCTCCACCGGGGTGGAGAATGTCGAGGCGCTGCTCCTTGGCCTGATCGAAGAGATCGTCGCCCGCCAGGCCGACCTATTGGAGGCGGTGGGCCGGATGCTCGATCAGGTGGCGCGCCGCGTCTATGACGATGAGGATCGCTCAGAGGGCGATATGCGCGAGATGCTCCGAGAGCTTGGCCGCGAGGGCGAGGTGATGAGCCGGGTGCGGCTGGGGCTCCTTAGCATCGAGCGGGTGCTGGGCTTCTTCCTCGCCCGGCGCGGCACTGCCGGAGGGCATGTGAAAGCGGCCGCTAAGGCGCGCCAGCGCGACATCGATGCGCTGGAGGTGCATGCCGATTTCCTCGCCAGCCGCCTAGGGCTGATCACCGACACGACGCTGGGGATGATCAACCTCGACCAGTCGGCGACGGTGAGCATCGTCTCGGTGATGAGCGTGATCTTCCTGCCGCCGACGCTGATCGCCTCGCTCTACGGCATGAACTTCAAGTTCATGCCGGAGCTGGACGAGGCCTGGGGCTATCCGGTGGCCGTGGCCGCGATGGTGGCGAGCGCGACGCTGACCTGGGCGTTCTTCCGGTGGAAGCGGATGCTTTGAGGGCGGGTTGAACACCCGCCTTGCAGCTCTGCACCGCGCGCGGAATCAAGGCCTTCGCGCCGCCGCTCTGGTGAAGGTACCGCTTAGCCCGCCGCCGGGAGGGGTGTGGCTGGCATAAAGCGCAGTCGCGGGCATAGCGGGGCGCCATCCCAAGGGCCGGCGTGCGGTGTTCCGCTGCCTGGCCGGCCGGGATGGCGGCGACCCAGTTCTAGGTGATGACGTTCGGCCCGTCGCGCCCGCTGCGGGCCTTGATGCCGGCAAGGCTTTCGGCTGCTGCGATCACGGGCGCCAGTGCGTCCTGCGGGTCGTCGCCGAGTTTCGCCGGTTCGGTCTCCAGCCGCTCCAGGTACAGCCGGATGGTGGCGCCGACAGTGCCGGTGCCCGAGAGGCGGATGACCGCGCGGGCGCCGCCTTCGAAGGTGACGATCAGGCCCTGCCGCTCTGAGCGGCTGCCGTCGACCGGGTCGTCATAGGCGAACTCCGTCGCGCTTTCGACGACCAGCCCTCCATGCTCTTGCCCAGGCAGTTCCGTCAGCCGAGCGCGCAAATCCTCGACCATCTCGTTCGCCACACCGGCGTCGACATCCTCGTAATCGTGGCGCGAGTAGTAGTTGCGGCCGTAGGTCTTCCAGTGGTCTTCCATCAGCTCGGCGACGGACTTGCCGCTCTTGGCGAGGATGTTGAGCCAGAGGAGCACGGCCCAGAGCCCGTCTTTCTCGCGCACATGATCGCTGCCCGTGCCGGCGCTTTCCTCGCCGCAGAGCGTGGCGCGGCCGGCGTCGAGAAGGTTGCCGAAGAACTTCCAGCCTGTCGGCGTCTCGAAGCAATCGATGCCGAGCTTCTCGGCCACCCTGTCCACCGCCGCAGAGGTGGGCATCGAGCGGGCGACGCCGGCCAGACCGCCGCTATAGGCCGGGGCCAGCGTGGCGTTGGCGGCCAGCACGGCCAGGCTGTCCGACGGGGTGATGTAGATACCTCGCCCGAGGATCATGTTGCGGTCGCCGTCGCCGTCGGAGGCGGCGCCGAAATCGGGGGCGTCAGCGCCCATCATCTGGTCGACCAGCGGCTTGGCCCAGATCGGGTTGGGGTCGGGGTGGCCGCCGCCGAAATCGGGCTTGGGCTGGCCATTGATGACGGTGCCTTTCGCAGCGCCGAGACGGTTTTCGAGGATCTCGGTCGCATAGGGGCCGGTGACGGCATGCATCGCGTCGAAGACCATGGTGAAGCCGCCGGCAAACAGGGCCTTCAGCGCGTCGAAATCGAAGAGCTCCTCCATGAGGGCCGCGTAGTCTTCGACCGGGTCGACCACCTCGATCTCCATCTTGCCGAGGCGATGGGTGCCGGGGGCGGAGAGGTCGATGTCGGTGCTTTCGCCGATGCGGTAGGAGGTGATCGTCTGCGTCGCAGCATAGATCCGGTCGGTCACGCCCTCGCTGGCCGGGCCGCCGTTGGGGCCGTTGTACTTGAGGCCGAAATCCTCATCCGGCCCGCCGGGGTTGTGGCTGGCCGAGAGGATCAGCCCGCCATCGGTGCCGCGCTTGCGGATCAGGTTCGAGGCGGCGGGGGTGGAGAGCAGGGCGCCGACGCCCACGATGACCTTGGCCGCGCCATTGGCCGCCGCCATGCGCAGGATCACCTGCGCGGCGCGGTCGTTGAAATAGCGCCCGTCGCCGCCGAGCACGAGCACCTTGCCATCGACACCGCCGATGCCGTTGAAAATCGACTGGACGTAGTTCTCCAGATAATGCGCGCCCATGAAGACATGCGTCTTCTTTCGCAGGCCCGAGGTGCCGGGCTTCTGGCCCTCGATCGGCTTGGTCGGCGTTTCGATGATCTCCATCGCGCGGCTCCTCCTGTCATTTCGGCTGCGGGATTGCCCGTCAGCTCTTCTTTTGCGCCGTCTCTTCCTGAACGAAGACGACGACGGAGTTCTGGCGTACCCGCGCCACATCGCGCGCCGGCTTGGGGCCGGCATAGGGGCGGGCGGTGTCGATATGGCGCACCCAGCGGCGCCCCTCGGGCGGCGACGGTAGGGTGACGTTGACCCCCGCCCCGGCATTGTAGACGCAGAGGATCGCGTGTTCGAGCGCCGCGTAATCGGGCGTGCCCGAGGCGGTGCGCATCTCGCAGATCACACAGCGCAGCTCCGGCTGGGCCCAATCCTCTTCGCTCATCACTGCGCCATCGGCCCGGCGCCAGAACAGGTCTGGCTTTCCGTCGATCAGGCGGGGGCGTGAGTGCAGGAAGCGCTTCTGGCGCAGCGTCGGGTGCGCCTTGCGGAAGGCGATGATCTGGCGGACGAACTTGAGGAACTCGGTATCGGCAGAGGCCCAGTCGACCCAGCCGATCTCGTTGTCCTGGCAATAGGCGTTGTTGTTGCCCTGCTGGCTATTGCCCAGCTCGTCGCCGGCGAGGATCATCGGGGTGCCCTGCGAAAAGAGCAGCGTCGCCAGCATGTTGCGGCGGCGAAGGGCGCGGGCGGCCTTGCGGGCCTTGTCCGTCGTCGGGCCTTCCTCGCCCATATTGTCGGAGAGGTTTTCCGAATGGCCGTCGTTGTTGTCTTCGCCGTTCGCCTCGTTGTGCTTGCCGGCGTAGCTGACCACATCCATCAGCGTGAAGCCGTCATGGGCGGTCAGGAAGTTGACCGAGGAGGTGGCGGCGCGGGTGTCATGGTCGAACTGCTGGGCCGAGCCGGTGATGCGGTTGGCCAGCCTCGGCGCCATGCCGCTGTCGCCCCGCCAGAAGCTGCGCACCTCATCCCGGAACTTGTCGTTCCACTCGGCGAAGGGCGGGGGGAAGGCGCCAAGCTGATAGCCGCCGGGGCCGATGTCCCACGGCTCTGCGATGAGCTTCACGCGAGAGAGAACCGGGTCTTGCCGCAACGCATCGAAGAAGGCGGCGCCGCGGTCGAAGCCGCCCTCCTCGGTGCGGCCGAGCGTGGAGCAGAGGTCGAAGCGGAAGCCGTCGACATGCATGATCTCCACCCAGTAGCGCAGCGAATCCATGATCATGCGCAGCACCATGGGGTGGTCGACGTTCAGCGTGTTCCCGGTGCCGGTATCGTTGATGTAGTAGCGCGGCGTCTCGGCCAGCCGGTAGTAGCTGGCATTGTCGAGCCCCTTGAAACTCAGCGTCGGCCCCAGCTGGTTGCCCTCGGCGGTGTGGTTGTAGACCACGTCGAGGATCACCTCGATGCCGGCGGCATGCAGGCGGGCGACCATGTGCTGGAACTCGCCGATGTCGTTCGTCGCCATGTAGCGCGGCTCGGGAGCGAAGAAGCCGATGGACATGTAGCCCCAGTAATTCTTCAGCCCCTTGTCGAGAAGGAAGCGGTCATCGATGAACGAATGCACCGGCAGCAGCTCGATAGCAGTGATGCCGAGCTTCACCAGGTGGTCGATCACGGGGTCGGAGGCGAGGGCGAGATAGGTGCCGGGCCAGGGCGTGCCGGGCTTGGCGGCGGTCAGGCCCTTCACATGCGCCTCGTAGATCACCGTGTCATGCATCGGCGTGCGCGGCGCGCGGTCGTTGCCCCAGGAGAAGCAGGGATCGACGACGATCGAGCGCGGCATGTAGGGGGCCGAGTTGCGGGTGTCGAACGTCAGGTCTTTGTGCATGGCGCCAACGTCGTAGCCCATCAGCGCGTCGTGCCAGCGCGGGTGGCCCGAGAGCTTCTTGGCGTAGGGGTCGATCAGCAGCTTGTGCGGGTTGAACCGGTGGCCCTCATCCGGCCGGTAGGGGCCATGGGCACGGTAGCCGTAATGCTGGCCGGGGCGGATGCCGGTGAGATAGCCGTGCCAGACATGGCCGTCATGCTCGGGCAGGTCGATGTTCAGCGTTTCGTCGCGCCCGTCGTCGGAGAACAGGCACAGCGTCATGCGGGTCGCATGTTCCGAGAAGACGGCGAAGTTCACGCCCTCGCCATCGAAGGTGGCGCCGAGTGGGAAGGACCGGCCCGGCTTGATTGCGTAGCGTCCCGGCATCAGGCGGGAGAGACCTCTTCATACAGCCGCGCATATTCCGCGGCAGAGCTGTGCCAGCCCACCGGCTGAGCCATCGCGTTCTTCTGCAGCTGCCGGAAGGTTCGCGGAGAAGAGTAGAGATCGCAAAGCCTTGCAAGGGCATTCTTAAGTGATTCCGCATCGACCGGGTGGAACTGGAGCCCGGTTGCCACAGGCCGGGCGAGAGCTGCCGGCGAGGCGTTGATGACGGTGTCTGCCAGCCCGCCGGTGAGGGCGACGATGGGCAGCGCGCCGTAGCGCAGGCCGTAAAGCTGGGTCAGCCCGCAGGGCTCGAAGCGCGAGGGCACGAGGATGGCATCGGCGCCCGCCATCATGCGGTGCGACAGCGCCTCGTCATAGCCGATGCGCACGGCGATATTGTCATGGGTCTCGGCATAGCCGCGCAGTGCCTCTTCGATCTCGCGCTGTCCGGAGCCGAGAAGGGCGAGCTGCCCGCCGCATTCCATCAGCACGGGCAGGGCGTCGAGCAGCATGTCGAGGCCCTTCTGCTCGGTCAGGCGCGAGACGACGATGCAGAGCGGACCGTCGGTTTCCGGCAGGCCGAATTCGGCGCGCAGGGCCGCCTTGTTGGCGGCCTTGCCGCGCGGCTTGCCGTAGGGCGCGGGGATCAGCGGGTCTGTCTCCGGGTCCCACACCTCGGTGTCGATGCCGTTGAGAATGCCGGCCAGATCGGCGCGGCGGGCGCGCATCACCCCGTCGAGCCCCATGCCGAAGGCGGGGCGCATCAGCTCGCCGGCATAGCCGGGCGAGACGGTGGTGAGCTTGTCGCAAAGCGTCAGCCCCGCTTTCAGCATCGAAAGCTGGCCCCAATATTCCAGCCCGTCAGGATGGTAACGCAGCGGATCGAGGCGCAGATCCTCCAGCCGCTCGGCGGGCACGAGGCCCTGGAAGGCGATGTTGTGAATGGTGAGCACGGTGCCCACCTTACCTGCGCCCTGCATGGCGAGGTGATCCGCCACGAGCCCGGCCTGCCAGTCATGGGCATGGATCACATGCGGCTGCCAGCCGGGCAGGGCGCCGGCGCCGATGCGCGCGGCCATCCAGGAGAGGGCCGCGAAGCGCAGGGCATTGTCCTGCCAGTCGCGGCCTTCGGGGTCGAGATAGGGCCCGCCCTCGCGGGCGAAGAGATGCGGGGCGTCGAGCACGAGCAGGTCGAGCCCCGCGGCCGTGCCGGCCATGATGCGGGCGGGGCCGCCGAAGACATCCTGCTCTTCATAGAGCGTGCCGGCCGAGCCGATTGCCGCCATGACGGCGGGATAGCCGGGCAGGAGGGTCTTCATCCGCACGCCATGCTCTTTCAGCGCGCCGGGCAGGGCGCCTGTCACATCGGCGAGCCCGCCCGTTTTGACCAGTGGCGCGCATTCCGACGCCACCGACAGCACATCCCTCATCAAGGCCCCTCTCGCCTATCTTCCGCGCCTCAAAGAGACGCGGCGCGCTTGTCCAGCATGGCGCTCGTGATCAAGGTCACGCCGCCCTCGCTGACGCGGAACCACTTGGCATCTTCCGCCGGATCCTCGCCAACGACGAGCCCTTCGGGAATCTCGACACCCCGGTCGATGACCACCCGTCGCAGCCGTGCCGAGCGATTGACAGTGACGTATGGCAGAACAACGGCATGATCGAGGACGGCGTAAGAATTCGTGTGCACCTGCGTGAAAAGAAGCGAATTTCGCACCTCGGTGCCCGAAATGATGCAGCCACCGGAGACCATCGAAGAGATGGCGATGCCGCGCCTGTCTTTCTCGTCATGGATGAACTTTGCGGGCGGCGCACCTTCGGAATAGGTCCAAACCGGCCATTCATTGTCCCACAAGTTGAGATCGGGATTGAAATTGGTCAGGTCGATATTGGCCTGATGGAAGGCGTCGATGGTGCCGACATCTTTCCAATAGGCGGGCCGGCCTTCCTCGCGCACGCAGGAATCGTCGAAGCGATGCGCCATCGCCTTGCCGTTCTTCACGATGTCGGGGATCAGGTCGTTGCCGAAATCATGGCTGGAATTGGGGTCTTCGGCGTCGCGCTGCAGAAGGTCGCGCAGGAATTTCCAGCTGAAGACATAGATGCCCATCGATGCGAGCGCCTTGTCGGGCTCGCCGGGAATTCCCGGCGGATCGGCGGGCTTTTCGAGGAACGAGGTGATGCGGTCTTCGGTATCGACATGCATCACGCCAAAGGCCGTCGCCTCCATCCGCGGCACGGAAAGGCAGCCGATGGTGACGTCGGCCCCGCTTTCGGCATGCTGGCGCAGCATGATCTCGTAATCCATCTTGTAGATGTGGTCGCCGGCCAGAATGATCACGTAATCAACGCCGTAGCTGTCGACGATGTCGATGTTCTGCGTCACGGCGTCGGCCGTGCCGCGATACCACGAGTTTTCGTCCATCCGCTGGCTGGCAGGCAGGATATCGAGAAATTCGTTGCGCTCGGCGCGAAAGAAGGTCCACCCGCGCTGCATGTGGCGGATCAGCGAATGCGCCTTGTATTGCGTGGCGACGGCGATCTTGCGGATGCCGGAATTGAGCGCGTTCGACAGGGCGAAGTCGATGATGCGGGCCTTGCCGCCGAAATACACCGCTGGTTTCACCCGGTAATCGGTCAGTTCTTTCAGCCGCGAGCCGCGCCCGCCCGCCAGCACGAATGCCATCGAGCGCTGGGTCAGTCTCTTCGTTTCCATGTGTCCTCCTCCCTGTCCTCCCGCTGTGCCGGGCTTATGCCGTCGAACGGATGCCAGAGCGCTTGCGTTCCCCGGTGTCGCCAGGGAATCGCATGCAGCTTCCGCCGATTGCTTTTTGATGAAATGCGGGGCGTTTGCGGGCTGCCGTCACGCGCAATGATCCGAGGCGATGGCGCTGCTGCGAGGGGGCATTCTGCCCCGCGCTGCCTGGCGCCGTCTGCCTCTTTGGATACATCTCAACTCCACGCGTGCGGCGGCTGCAAAGCCCATCATAGGCATGGATCAAATTGTCACAACACTTGGCGCATTCAGGCGCCCTCAAGCGTGAGAGTGAGGTCAGCGGGCAGGGCGCGCGCGATGATGCGGGTGGCATTCGGCAGGTCGTTCGATTCCACCCGGCGAATAGCGGCAGTCCGCGACAGGCCGAAGTTGAGCCAGCGCTGCACCAGACGGGCGCGCAGCTCGCTCTTCGGCACCTCGATCCAGGCGGTCAGGTCCCAGCCCTGCGCCAACTCCCGCCAGGGATGCTCGTCGAACAGCAGGTAATTGCCCTCGACGATGACGACAGGGCAGCTGGAGGGCACGACCATGGCGCCGGCGATGGCGATGTCGCGCGTGCGGTCGAAGACCGGTGCCGCCACTTCCTCACCTTCGGCCAGGCGCGAGACTAGGTAGAGAAAGCCTGCCGCGTCAAAGGTTTCCGGCGCGCCCTTGCGCCCTCGCATGCCCATCTCGTCGAGCACGGCGTTGTCGAGATGAAAGCCGTCCATCGGCACGATCTCTGCCTCACAATGCTGCGCGGTCAGGCGGCGTTTCAGCTCGCGGGCCAGCGTCGTTTTGCCCGAGCCGGGCGGGCCGGCGAGGGCGACCAGCTGGCGCGGCTGCCCCGCGCGGGCGGCATGGATGCGCTCGGCGAGCGCAGAGACTTGCGACGAGATGTCCAGCACAGGCGACAGGTCCGTTCAACATGGGTCTGGCGCCACCGCCAGATGCGTCCACCCGCGCTGGCAGCGTCGGGGGCGGGCGCACCGTTCGGGGGCGCACGGGGGTAATCATAGACCGAGGTGCTGCAGCTTCAAACGGGCTGTGTGCTTCCCTCTGCGGCAAGCGCCGGTATTCGCCGGGAGGTCGTGACAAGGGCGGCGACATTCCGCATGATCTTCAGATGGATATGAAAACCGCTCTCCGGGTGGTCCGGGCGATCATCGCGAATATCTCTCGCGCAGACCTCGGCCTCGCCGCGGCGGGCGTGGCGTTCTTCGGCATGTTCGCCGTGTTCCCGGCCATCGCCGCCGTGGTGGCGCTCTTCGGCATCCTCGCCGACCCGGTGGTGGTCGAGGATCAGTTCGAGCTTTGGCGTGATTTCATGCCCGAGGATGTGTTCCGCCTGCTCTACAGCCAGATCTCGCGGCTTCTTGCGGCGCAGAGCGACACGCTGGGCTGGGCAACCATCATCTCGGTTCTGCTGGCGCTATGGACATCGCGCGCCTCCGTCTCGGCCCTGATCATGGGGCTCAACGCAATTCACGGCGCGCCGGAGCGGACGGGCATGGCCCATATGATCCGCGTCATGGTGCTGACGAGCGGGCTGATCCTGCTGGCCATCTTCGCGCTGCTAGTGGTGGTCGTGGCGCCGCTGGTGCTGGCTATCCTTCCGCTGCCCCAGATTACCCAGCTCATCGCCGAGGGGGTGCGCTGGCTCGCAGGGGTGGCCATCGTCTTTATCGGGCTGGGGGCGCTCTACCGCTGGGGCCCGAACGTGCCCGGCGACCGGGCCTCCATCGCCAACCCGGGCACCTTCTTCGCGGTGCTCTGCGGCATTCTCGCCTCCACCGGCTTCTCGCTCTACCTCAGCAATTTCGGCCGCTACAACGAACTTTACGGCTCGATCGGGGCAGTCATGGCGCTGATGATGTGGCTCTACATCATGGCCCTCCTCGCCCTCGTGGGCAGCGCGGTGAACGTGGCGCTCAGGGCCGAGCGGCGGCGGCGGCGCGAGCTGAAGGCGGAGCGCATCGCCGCCCGCAAGGCCGAGCGAGAGGCCGCCCGGCGAGCCCGCGAACAGGAGCAGGAAGACGAGGCCAAGGCCAGCGCCGGCGAAGAGATGCAGATGCCCGACGAGGACATGCCCGACATCGGCCCCGGCGATCTGGAAAAGCCCGGCACCCTGCCGGATGAGGAGCGCCCGCCCAATGAGCGCCCGCCCGTCAGCGTGCATGACGACGACCCCGAGCGCCCCGGCCACGGCAGCTCGGTGCCCGAGCGCTAGAAGCCCTCAGCCAAGCAGCAGCACGTCTGGCAGGGCGAGGAGCGCCGGCAGAGTCGCCCGCTGGCCGGGCAGGGGCATCAGGCGAGGATCATCCGGCCGGCGACCAGCTGAAAGCGGCCGAGCACCAGTTGCCAGCCCGAGCTGTAGGAGGCCTGCGCCGTCACGCCGCCTGCGCCGAGCTGCTCGAAGCCGGAATGAACGAGGTGCACGATCGTGCCGGTGTCGGTGGGCGTGAAGGTCACCTCCACTTCCGTCGCCTCGTCCTCGCCGCGCCCGACATGCCAGCGGATGCCGAGCCGCTCGCCCGGCTGCCAGGTACTGATCTGCCCCCAGCTCGCCTGCGTGCCATCCGGCCTGGTCTCGCGGATCTGCCCGCCCTCGCGCGGCTCGACGCTGAGGCCGGCGGGCAATTCGCCCTCGCCGGCGGAGAGAGAATGTGTCTCGAGCGGCCACCAATCCTCCATCTTTTCGGTGAAAAGGCGGAAGGCGTCGCGCGGGCGCAGGGGCACGTGCACGCTGGTCTCCACCGGCGTCAGTTTCGCGGGCTGTTCAGTCATCGGGGTTCTCCTCGTTCGCTTTGGCGGCTCTTGCCTGCTCGGCGGCGCTGGCCGCGAAACAGGCGAAGGCATCGCTCCACAAGGTTTCGAAATAGGCACGCACCCGCGCGACCCCCTCGGGCGAGAGGGCATAGATGCGCCGTGTCCCCTCGGCCCGCACATCGACAAGGCCGGCGCCGGAGAGCACCTTGAGATGCTGCGACACGGCCGGGCGGCTGACGGGCAACCCCTCGGCGAGGGTGGCCACCGCCAGCGGACCGGCGCGCAGCCGCTCTACCAGCGCCCGGCGCGTCGGGTCGGCCAGAGCGGCGATGGCGGCATCGGCGGCCGGGGGAGGGGTTGAATCTGCGTAAGTCACGACTTACCGTAACGTTGGGCTAACCAATAGGCAAGTCCGGAGACCGCAGGTCTGCCTGCCGCTCCTCCCGCCCTTGAAGCTGCTTGGCCGCTTCTTTACATGGCCGATACTGTCCGGCCGCCGAAACGCCGGGGCGACCCCGCCCAAGGAGAAATCATGCAAGACCCTGTCGAGACCTACATGAACCTCGTGCCGATGGTCGTCGAACAGACGAGCCGGGGCGAACGCGCCTACGACATTTTCTCGCGCCTGCTGAAGGAGCGGATCATCTTTCTGAACGGCCCCGTGCATGACGGCATGAGCCAGCTTGTCGTGGCCCAGCTGCTGCACCTCGAGGCCGAGAACCCGAAAAAAGAGATCTCGATGTACATCAACAGCCCCGGCGGCGTGGTGACATCGGGCCTGTCGATCTACGATACGATGCAATACATCCGCCCGAAGGTTTCGACCCTCGTGGTGGGGCAGGCGGCCTCGATGGGCTCGCTCCTCTCCTGTGGCGGCGCGGCCGGCATGCGCTTCTCGCTGCCGAATTCGCGCATCATGGTTCACCAGCCGTCCGGCGGCTATCAGGGCCAGGCGACGGACATCATGATCCACGCGGCCGAGACGCAGAAGATCAAGGACAAGCTGATCGCGATCTACGCCAAGCACACCGGCCACTCGACCGAAGAGATCCACAAGGCTCTTGAGCGCGACAACTTCATGTCGCCCGAAGAGGCCAAGGAGTGGAACCACATCGACGAGATCCTCGAAAACCGTGGCGGCGCCGATGCCGACGCGCCGGTCAGCTGACGCAACGTCTTGCGCGCGCCCCTCTGCGGCGCGCGCCCAATAAAACAAGCAGGGCGAGCTTCACCTCGCCCTGCCATAGCTGCCCAAAGCCGCCGTCTCACAGCCCAGCGGCGGCATGGTCTCTTAACAATCATTTGTCATTGTGGACCCCAGCGCCCTGTTCTAGGCTTGAACAGAGCAGCCTAGGGCAGCAGTGAAGGGCCGAACCAGCCAGGGGATTCAACATGGCGAACGCAAGCGGCGGCGACAGTAAAAACACCCTCTATTGCAGCTTCTGCGGCAAGAGCCAGCACGAGGTCCGCAAGCTGATCGCCGGGCCGACGGTGTTCATCTGCGATGAATGCGTCGAGCTGTGTATGGACATCATTCGCGAGGAGCAGAAATCCTCGGGCCTGAAGAGCACCGATGGTGTGCCCAGCCCGCGCGACATCTGCGAAGTGCTCGACGATTACGTGATCGGCCAGATGCATGCCAAGCGCGTGCTCTCGGTCGCGGTGCACAACCACTACAAGCGGCTCAACCACGCCAGCAAATCGGCGGATATCGAGCTGGCGAAATCGAACATCCTGCTGATCGGCCCCACGGGCTGCGGCAAGACGCTGCTGGCCCAGACACTGGCGCGCATCCTCGATGTGCCCTTCACCATGGCCGACGCTACCACGCTGACGGAAGCGGGCTATGTGGGCGAGGATGTCGAGAACATCATCCTCAAGCTCCTGCAGGCCAGCGAGTACAACGTCGAGCGGGCGCAGCGCGGTATCGTCTACATCGACGAGGTCGACAAGATTACCCGCAAGTCCGACAACCCCTCCATCACCCGTGATGTGAGCGGCGAGGGCGTGCAGCAGGCCCTGCTGAAGATCATGGAAGGCACCGTCGCCTCCGTTCCGCCGCAGGGTGGGCGCAAGCATCCGCAGCAGGAGTTCCTGCAGGTCGACACGACGAACATCCTGTTCATCTGTGGCGGCGCCTTTGCGGGGCTCGACAAGATCATCTCGCAGCGCGGCAAGGGCAGCGCCATGGGCTTCGGTGCCGATGTGCGTGACCCCGAGGCGCGCGGCGTGGGCGAGGTGTTCAAAGAGCTTGAGCCAGAAGATCTGCTGAAGTTCGGCCTGATCCCCGAATTCGTCGGCCGTCTGCCGGTGATCGCGACGCTGGAAGACCTCGACGAGGCCGCTCTGGTGACCATCCTCACCCAGCCGAAGAATGCCCTGGTCAAGCAGTACCAGCGCCTGTTCGAGCTGGAGGATACTAAGCTCACCTTCACCGACGACGCGCTGTCGGCCATCGCCCGGCGCGCCATCGAGCGGAAGACCGGTGCGCGCGGCCTGCGCTCAATCATGGAAGATATCCTGCTGGATTCGATGTTCGAGCTGCCCAGCCTCAGCGACGTGAACGAAGTTGTCGTCAACGAAGAGTCGGTGGGCCCCGATGCCAAGCCGCTGATGATCTACGCCGACAGCAAGAAAGACTCGGCGAGTGTCGGCTGACGACCTGATGGACGGCCCCTCGGGGCTGTCCGAACCCATCCAGCGTATCCATAGCGGCGGCGCCTTCGAGGCGAAGATCGGCTATTGCCGCGCCGTGGTGGCTGCCGGTCTCGTGCATGTCAGCGGCACCACCGGCCCCGATGCCGATGGCAGCTTCCCCGATGACGTGGCCGCGCAATGCCGCAACGCCCTGGCCATCGTGGGCCGCGCGCTCGAAGAGGCGGGCAGCTCCTTCGCCAAGGCGGTGCGGGTCACCTACATCCTGCCCGATGCGAGCACCTTCGAGGCCTGCTGGCCGATCCTGGCGGAGACGTTCGGTGAGAATCCGCCGGCAGCCACGATGATCGAGGCGCGGCTGCTGACGCCGGCGATGAAGTTCGAGATCGAGCTGACCGCGCAGGCGTGACGAGCGGCGAAAGCGCGCCCTGCGCGCTGGACCTTCGCGCGCACATGCGGCATGACAGGCCCAACCAAGGCGCGAGGCGAACATGGGGCTCAAGACCTTTTTCATGAAGACGTTCACCTGGTGGAACGGCCAGACCTGGGGCACCCAGCTCTTCACGGCTCGCAAGGGCACGAAGGTTGGCGAAGATGCCGAGGGCAACGTCTATTACCGCAATGCCGACGATTCAAAGCGCTGGGTGATCTACAACGGCTATGCCGAGGCCACCCGAGTGGCCCCCGAATGGCACGGCTGGCTGCACCGGTCGTGGGATGAGACGCCAAGCGAGCGCCCGCTGATGCATCGCGAATGGGAAAAGCCGCACCTGCCCAACCTGACAGGCACGGCTGAGGCCTATGCGCCGCCCGGCTCGCTGCGCCGCGCGCCCGCTGAGCGCACCGATTACGAAAGCTGGAGCCCCGAGTAGGGCCATGCGCGAGTCGCCCGTAGAGGTGGCCACCGGCGCCCTGGTGCTGCTGGTCGCCGCAGGTTTCATCTGGTGGGGCGCGGGCCGCGTCTCTGACGGGGCGGGCAGTGATTACGCCGTCACCGCTTCGTTCCGCTCTGTCGAGGGCATCGCGCCCGGCACCGATGTGCGGATGGCCGGCGTTAAGATCGGCCGCGTTTCCGATCTCGAGCTCGACCCCGCCACCTTCCGTGCCGTGGCCGACCTGTCGCTCGACGGCGCAGTGCCGCTGCCCACCGATTCCACCGCCGTCATCGCGGCCGATGGCCTGCTCGGCGGTTCCTTCGTGGAGATCTTCCCCGGCGGCGATCTGGAGAACCTGGCCGACGGTGGCCAGATCACCGACACGCAGGGCGCCGTCAGCCTGCTGCAGCTGCTGATCACCTATATCGGCGGCGGAAGTTCGGAGACTCCATGAGCCTGCGTCTGCCTCTCGCTCTGTGCGCTGCTGCCGGACTGGCGCTCGCTTCCGCATCTGCCTCTGCCCAGCAGGTGGCCGAAGAGGCGCGCGGCGGGGTGGTACGCGTGCTCGACAAGATCACCGGCAGCGTGACGGATATCACCTTGATGGCCGGCGAGACGCAGGCCTTCGGGCACCTGTCGATCACGCTCGGCGAGTGCCGCTATCCCACGTCGAACCCCTCGGGCGATGCCTTCGCCTGGCTCGTAGTGCATTACCAGAATGCCGCCGAGCCAGTGTTTCGCGGCTGGATGATCGCCTCCGCCCCGGCCCTCAACCCGATGGATCACCCGCGCTACGACGTCTGGCCGCTGAGCTGCCTGACGGATGGCGCCGCGCCGCCGCCGGAAGAAGAACCGCTCAGCGAATAGCGCCTGTCAGAGGCCCCAGCGCTGGCGGTGGCATCCCCTCTGCCTTTCCGCGGAAATGCGCATTCACGCGCAGAGCGACGTCGAGCCGGCGACGGTAGACCATGCGCGGGATCTCGACCGCGCCGAGGCTGGCGAGGTGGGGCGTAAGGAACTGCGTGTCGAACAGCGAGAAACCGTCGCGACGCAGCCGCTCGGTCAGATGGGCGAGGGCGAGCTTCGAGGCATCCGTCACCCGGCTGAACATGCTCTCGCCGAACCACGCGCCGCCCAGCACCACGCCATAGGTGCCGCCCACCAGCCGGCCCTCCTGCCAGACTTCGACGGAATGGCAATGGCCCGCCTCGTGCAGGGCGCCGTAGGCCTGAGCGATCTCGGTATTGATCCAGGTGGAGGGCCGGTCGGCGCAGCCTGCGAGCACGCCCTCGAAGTCGCGATCCGACGTCACCTCATAGGCGCCGCGGCGGATGCGGCGCCCGAGCGAGCGCGAGACGTGGAAGCCGTTCAGCGGGATCACGCCGCGAAAGCGCGGGTCGACCCAGAAGATCTCCGGGTCGTCCTGGCCTTCCGACATCGGGAAGATGCCGGCCGCATAGGCGCCGAGCAGCCGTTCGGCACTCAGGCGGATTGGAGCGCCTCTGCCAGCCACTTCTCGAGCCAATGGATCGAATAATTGCCCGTCTGGATGTCTTCATTCTCCAGGAGGGCATGGAACAGCGGCACCGTGGTATCGACACCGTCAACGATCAGCTCACCCAGCGCCCGGCCCAGCCGCGCCAGCGCCTCGGGGCGGTCGCGGCCATGCACGATGAGCTTGGCGATGAGCGAATCGTAATAGGGCGGGATGCGGTAGCCGTCGTAGAGCGCGCTATCCATCCGCACGCCCAGCCCGCCGGGTGCGTGGTACTGCGTGATCTGGCCGGGGCAGGGCGAGAAGCTCGGCACCTTCTCAGCGTTGATGCGCACCTCGATGGCATGGCCGCGGATGGCCAGATCGTCCTGCGTGAAGCTCATCGCTTCGCCGGCAGCGACGCGGATCTGCTCGCGCACGAGGTCAACGCCGAAGATCGCCTCGGTCACCGGATGCTCGACCTGCAGGCGGGTGTTCATCTCGATGAAGTAGAACTCGTCGTTCTCGAAGAGAAACTCGATCGTGCCCGCGCCGGAATAGCCGATCTTCGCCACGGCATCGGCGCAGACCTTGCCGATGCGGGCGCGCTGCTCTTCGGTGATGGCGGGGCCGGGGGCCTCTTCCAGTACCTTCTGGTGGCGGCGCTGCAGCGAGCAGTCGCGCTCGCCAAGGTGCACGGCCTTGCCCTTGCCATCGCCGAAGACCTGAATCTCGATATGGCGCGGCGTGGTAAGGTACTTCTCGATATAGACTTCGTCGTTGCCGAAGGCGGCCTTCGCCTCTGACCGGGCGTTCTGGAAGGCCCGCTCGATCTCGCTGGCGTTATTGGCGACCTTCATGCCGCGTCCGCCGCCGCCGGCGGTGGCCTTGATGATGACCGGGTAGCCGATCTCGCCGGCGATGCGCGCGGCATCAACCGCTGTGGGCACGCCGCCATCAGAGCCGGGCACGCAGGGCACGCCGAGGGCCTTCATCGTGTCTTTCGCGGTGATCTTGTCGCCCATGATGCGGATATGCTCCGCCTTGGGGCCGATGAAGGTGAGGCCGTGATCCTCGACCGCCTGCACGAAGGCGGCGTTCTCGCTGAGGAAGCCGTAGCCGGGGTGGATCGCCTGCGCCCCCGTCACCTCGCAGGCCGACAGGATCGCCGGGAAAGAGAGGTAGCTGGCGGAAGAGGGCGGCGGGCCGATGCAGATGGCCTCGTCGGCCATGCGCACATGCATCGCGTCGGCATCGGCGGTGGAATGCACGGCGACGGAGCGGATGCCCATCTCGCGCGCCGCCCGCACCACACGCAGCGCGATCTCGCCGCGGTTGGCAATGAGGATCTTGTCGAACATGGGGTGAGCCTTATTCGATGATCATCAGGGGGGCGCCGTATTCGACGGGCGAGCCGTCTTCGACGAGGATACGCGTGACCTTGCCCGAGCGGGGGGCCGGGATGTTGTTCATCGTCTTCATGGCTTCGATGATGAGGACGGTGTCGCCCTCCTTCACCTGCGCGCCGACAGAGACGAAGGGCGCGGCGCCGGGCTCGCCCTGCATATAGGCCGTGCCGACCATCGGCGAGCTGACGACGCCGGGGTGGTTCGACACATCGTCCTCGGCGCTTTGCGCGGCGGCGCTGGGGCCCGGTTGAGCGGTTGTCATGGGCGCGGCAGCGGGGGCCGGCGGGGCGGCAGCTGCGGCCGGCGGCGGGGCAACCTGCATATGGCGAGAGACCCGGACGTTCAGGCTGTCATTCTCGCCATAGTCGCGCTTGACCTGCAGTTCGGTCAGGTCGTTGGCGCGCAGAAGCTCTGCCAGGGAGCGGATAAAATCCACATCACCTTCGTGCCGGTCATTGTCGCTCATAAATCCCTCGCGGCGTTGCTTACTGCCTGTTCCCCCGGTGGCGCCTGCCCCAGGGTTCGACTGGTGTATACGCCATCAGGATTAGGGTGGAAAGCAGGGCATTCCTGCCCTGGCGCGGCGGGAAGAGCGGCGGCGGAAGCTTGCTAGGCGTCGCCGCTTTCATCCTCTGGCGGCGGGGTGCTCTCGAAAGCGAGGTCCTCCTCTGGTGTGGCAGCCACCTCTCGGGCGCCGGCGCGGGCGGCAGCAGCCTCTTCCGAGGCATCGGCGCGTTCCTGGCGGGCGACGCTCAGGCGCGCTTCTGCGGCCTCTGCGCGGGCATCGGCCTTGTCGGCGCTGCGCTCGGCCTGCGCTTCGGCCTCTGCCTTGGCGGCGGCGGCGCGCTGACGGGCCTCGGCATCGGGCAGCATCGAGATGCCGAAGGGCTTGAGCACCCGCTCCGGCGCTTCGACCGGGCGGGCCGTCTCCAACCCTTCCAGGCGGGCACGGGCGACGGCGCCGGCCTCTGTCGTGGCGGGCACGGTGGTGGCAGCAGGCGGGGCGGCGACGATCGGCAGCGGCTGCGGGGCGCCTTTGGCGATGACGGCAGCATCGGCGGTGGGGCGCAGATCGGCGATCGGCTGGGGCGCCGATTGGCCACCCTGCGGCGGCACGCCCTGTAAAGCGGACAGGTCCATGGGGGCCTCCTTTCGCTGGAGTGTCCATGGAGAGAGCTTGGCGCCGCGAGCATGAACGAGCCGTTAAGGCGTGCGGCGATTCTGCCGCAATGGTTAACGACCCCTTAGGCGATTGAACCGGAGCTGCCCCTGCCTGCACCTTTGTCGAAAGGAGAGTGCAAGCCGATGGCGACGACGGATCAGGAACGGGCGCTGAGTGCCTATCTCGTGGCCGCCGCGCGCACGGGCGACAGGGCGGCGATGGACCGGCTGGTCCGGCTCTGGTCACCCCGCCTGATGGCACATGCCGCCCGGCTGCTGGGCGAGCGAGAAGAGGCGCGCGATGCCGTACAGGACGCCTGGGCCGAGATCCTGCGCGCCCTGCCGGCCCTGCGCGACGATGCGGCATTCCTGCCATTCGCGCTTCGCATCACGGGCCGGCGGGTTGGCCGAATCATCGCGGGTCGCCAACGCCGCCGGGCCGTGGCGTCAGAGGCGTCGGCCCAGGCGCTGGCGCTGCCGGCCATCGACAGCGGCGTTGCGGGCGAGGGCGCCAGCGATGCCGCCCGCGTGCGCCTGGCGCTGCAGGCGCTGCCGCCCGAGCACCGGGCGACGATGGCGCTGTTCTACCTGGAGGATCTGACCGTCGCGGATGTCGCGGCGGCGATGGATGTGCCGTTGGGCACGATCAAGACGCGGCTGATGCATGCGCGCGCCAAGATGCGCGTGCTGCTGGAGCCGCAGCAGAAGGAGCAAGACGATGTCGAAGATTGACGATCTGATCCGCGAGGCGCTGGAGGGCGAAGACCGTCAGCTCCTGCGCGAGACCGAAGAGGCGGGCTGGTTCACGCTCGCTTTCGGTCTGTTTCGCAGCCCGATCGGCTGGGTGACCTGGGTTCTGCTGGTGGTGCAAACCGTGATGTTCGTGGCCGGCGCGGTTTGCGCCTTCCGCTTCTTTCAGGCGGAGGACGGGCTGGCGGCGCTCAGATGGGGCCTGTCGGGCACGGTGCTGTGGCTGATGGCGCTGCAGCTGAAACTCTCGCTCATGCCGCAGATCCAGGCTGACCGGGTGATCCGCGAGCTGCGCAAGCTGGAGCTGCTGCTCGCCCGCAAGGAGTGAGGAGGGCCGCCGCTCAGCCCAGCCGCTTGAAGAAGAAATGCCGCGCGTGGCCCTCGAAATACTCCGGGATGCGCCCGGCCTCTTCATAGCCCTCGCGCTGGTAGAAGCCCGGCGCCTGGAAGGTGAAGGTATCGAGCCAGATGCCGGTCAGGCCGCGCGAGCGAGCCTCTTCCTCCATCGCGGCCATGAGCTTCTGCCCCACGCCCTTGCCGCGGCGGCCATCGGCCACGGCCAGTAGCTTCACGAACACCCAGGCCTTGCCGTAGCTGGCATTCAGCCCGCCGGCCCAATCCTCGCCATCCCAGGCCTCGAACACGACCTCTTCGCTGTCGAACGAGATGCCTTTGGCAGCGGCATGGCTGTCGAGCGCTTCGAGGATGCGCATCACGGGCGCAGCGGGGTCTGCGCCACCGGGAAGGGTGGTGCGGCGGATGTCGATCATGGGAGAGGCCTTGAACTTGGGCCGCCGCTACCGGCGAACCGGCAGCGGCGGGGAGGGCCGGCCGAGGAGGCGACCGGCGTCATGAGCCGAGGCGTTAGCCCCGGTTCATCCTGTTGTCGATCAGGTCGTCCACCACAGAGGGGTCGGCCAGTGTCGACGTGTCTCCCAAAGAGCCGTAATCGTTTTCGGCAATCTTGCGCAAGATGCGGCGCATGATCTTTCCCGAGCGTGTCTTGGGAAGCCCAGGTGCCCATTGCAGCAGATCGGGCTTGGCGATCGGCCCGATCTCGGTGCGCACCCAGGCCTCAAGCTCGCGGCGCAGCTCGTCCGACGGCTCGACATCGTTCATCAGGGTCACATAAGCATAGATGCCCTGTCCCTTGATTTCATGGGGATATCCAACCACGGCGGCCTCGGCGACCTTCTGGTGGGCCACA
Organism: Pseudoroseicyclus sp. H15; assembly: GCF_054353345.1. NCBI lineage: Bacteria > Pseudomonadati > Pseudomonadota > Alphaproteobacteria > Rhodobacterales > Paracoccaceae > Pseudoroseicyclus > Pseudoroseicyclus sp. H15. The sequence continues at coordinate 540,975 of NZ_JBTHJE010000002.1, read as the reverse complement.
AGCGCGCTTTCCACCTCTGCCGTGCCCATGCGGTGGCCCGAGACGTTGATGACGTCATCGACGCGGCCGGTGATCCAATAGTAGCCATCCTCGTCGCGGCGGCAGCCGTCGCCCGAAAAATAATAGCCCTTGTACTGCTGGAAGTAGGTCGACTCGAAACGCTCGTGGTCGCCCCAGACGGTGCGCATCTGGCCGGGCCAGCTATCCTTGATGGCGAGCACGCCCTCGGCGGGGTTGCCCTCCACCACCTTGCCGCTCTCTGCCTCCAGCACCACGGGCTGCACGCCGAAAAAGGGCAGGGTGGCCGAGCCGGGCTTGGTGGGCGTGGCGCCGGGCAGGGGGGTGATCATGTGACCCCCGGTTTCCGTCTGCCACCAGGTGTCGACGATGGGCAGGTTCCCCTTGCCGACATGGGTGTTGTACCAGGCCCAGGCCTCTGGGTTGATGGGCTCGCCGACGGTGCCCAGCACTTTGAGCGAGGAGAGGTCGGAGCCTTCCACGAACTTCGGGCCCTGGCCCATCAGCGCGCGGATGGCGGTGGGGGCGGTGTAGAACTGGGTGACCTTGTGCTTCTCGATGATCTGCCAGAAGCGGCTGGCATCGGGGTAGGTGGGCACGCCCTCGAACATCAGCGTCGTCGCGCCGTTCGCGAGGGGGCCGTAGAGGATGTAGGTGTGCCCGGTGACCCAGCCGACATCGGCGCCGCACCAGAAGACGTCTCCGTCGTGGTAGTCGAAGGTGTATTGCTGCGTCATCGCGGCATAGACGAGGTAGCCGCCGGAGGAATGCACCACGCCCTTGGGTTTGCCGGTGGAGCCGGAGGTATAGAGGATGAACAGCGGGTCCTCCGCGTTCATCGGGCGGGCGGGGCAATCGGGGGCCACCGTCTCCATCATTGCTTTAACGTCGACATCGCGCCCGTCGATCCAGGTGGTCTGGTCGCCGGTGTGCTTGACGACGAGGCAGCGCACCTTGTCGGAGCAGTGCAGCAGGGCGGCGTCGGTGTTCGACTTCAGCGCCGTCTTCTTGCCGCCGCGGGGCGCCGTGTCGGCTGTGATCACGAGCTTGGCGCCGCAATCGTTGATCCGGTTGGCGAGCGCGTCCGGCGAGAAGCCCGCGAAGACGACGGAATGGATGGCGCCGATCCGCGCGCAGGCGAGCATGGCATAGGCCGCCTCGGGGATCATCGGCAGGTAGATGATCACCCGGTCGCCACGCATCACGCCCTGACTGAGCAGGACATTGGCGAAACGGCAGACTTTCTCGTGCAGCTCCCGGTAGGAGATGTGCTGCACCTCGCCGTCCGGCTCGTCGGGCTCGAAGATGATCGCGGTCTGGTCGGCCCGCGTCTCCAGATGGCGGTCGATGCAATTGGCGGCGACGTTGAGAACGCCGTCTTCGTACCATTTGATCGAGACATTGCCGAAGTCGAAGTTGGTGTTCTTCACCTTGGTGTAGGGCTCGATCCAGTCGAGCCGCTTGCCGTGCTCGCCCCAGAACGCCTCGGGGTCGTTCACCGAGGCCGCGTACATCTCGTCGTAGCGGGCCTTGTCGACATGCGCGCCGGCCGTCATCTCCGCCGAGGGGGCGAAGGTCCTGCCCGCCACCTTGTCACCGTCTGCCATGTTGTCCTCCCGTATCAGATGGCCAGATACTGGGCCCTCAGGCCCTCGTCATCCAGCACGTCCTGCGCCGATCCGTCGAACACCACCTGCCCGGTGTCAAGGATCACCGCGCGGTCGGCGAGCTTCAAGGCGGCGATGGCGTTCTGCTCGACGATGATCGTGGTAATGCCCTGATCGCGGATCAGCTCCAGCGTTTTCGCGATTTCCTGCACGATCACGGGGGCGAGGCCCTCGTAGGGTTCATCGAGGAGCAACACCTTGATATCGCGCGCCAAAGCCCGGGCGATGGCCAGCATCTGCTGCTCGCCGCCCGAGAGGGTGACACCCTCCTGGCTGCGGCGCTCGCCGAGGCGTGGGAAGAGTTCGTAAATGCGCTCCAGCGACCAGCCGATGGGCGGTGCGATCTGCGCGAGCTTGAGGTTCTCCTCCACCGTCAGGCCGGAAATGATGCGCCTGTCCTCCGGCACCAGCGCGATGCCCTTTTGCGCGGCCTGATGCGCCCGCATCTTGTGCAGGGGCTCGTGGTCGAGCCAGATCTCGCCGTGCTTCAGGCTCGGGTTGCCGAGCCGGGCGATGGTGCGCAGCGTCGACGTCTTGCCGGCGCCGTTGCGGCCGAGGAGGGCGAGGATCTCGCCCTCGTGGATGTCGAAGGACACCCCCTGCACGATGTAGCTCTCGCCGTAATAGGCCTGGATATCCCAGACGGAGAGGAACTTCGGCGCCGTCGCGGCCATGTTGCGGCTCTTGTCGAAGGGCTCGGGGCCCTTGAGATGCTCGACGTGGGTCATGTGTTGTTCCTCACACCTGTGCTTCGCCGAGATACGCTTCGCGCACCTTGGGATGGCCCTTGATGTTCTCGGGCGTGTCCTCGACCAGCGGCGTGCCCTGCGCGAGCACGGTGATGCGCTCGGCGAGGGAGAAGACGACGTGCATGTCGTGCTCGATGATCGCCATGGTGATCGGGCGCGTTTCCTTGATCTCTTTCAGCAGATCGATGGTGTTGTTGGTATCCGCCCGCGCCATGCCGGCCGTCGGCTCGTCGAGGAGGAGGAGCTTGGGCTGCTGGACGAGGCACATCGCCATCTCCAGCCGCCGCTTGTCCCCCCGGCTGAGCGAGCCGGCGTGGAGGTTGCGCTTGTCGGCCATGTTGACGTCCGCGAGGATCTGCTCCGCCTCCTCGTTGATCGTGCCCTCGTGGGCGACGCTCTCGAAGGCATGCATCCGGAAGGCGCCGTCGCGGCGGGCGAAGCAGGGGATCAGCACGTTCTCCAGCACCGAGAGGTCGGTGAAGATCTCCGGCGTCTGGAAGACGCGGGAGATGCCCATCTGGTTGATCTCATGGGGTTTCCTCCCCAGCACCGACTTGCCGTCGAACATGACGGAGCCGGTGTCGGGCCGCAGCTTGCCGACGAGCACGTTGAGCAGCGTCGACTTGCCCGCGCCGTTCGGCCCGATGATGGCGTGGACTGTACCCTCCTGCACGGAGAGGTTGACGTCCTGCAGCGCCTTGAGGCCGCCGAAGTTCTTGTTGACGCCTTTGACTTCGAGAATGCCCATGCCTCGCTCCTATTCCGCGGGTTCTTTGGCGGCGCTGCGGCCGGGCTCGTCCTGCCCGCGGCGGCGGCGGAGGGCGCGGCCGATGCGCTGGCCGCCCTCCACGAGACCACCGGGCAGGAAGATGACGACGAGCATGAACATCAGGCCCAGCGTCAGGTGCCAGCCTTCGCCGACGAACTTCGAGGCGACCCAGACGAGGCCCGTCTCCAGCCCGTCGGGCAGGGCGGCGAACCAGGAGTGCAGGACGTTCTCGTTGATCTTCGAGAAGATGTTCTCGCAATACTTGATGAAGCCCGCACCCAGCACCGGCCCGATCAGCGTGCCGGCACCGCCGAGGATGGTCATCAGCACCACCTCTCCGCTCGCCGTCCACTGCATCCGCTCGGCGCCGGCCAGCGGGTCCATCGCCGCCAGGAGGCCGCCGGCGAGCCCGGCATAGGCGCCGGAGATGATGAAGGCCGTCAGCGCATAGGGGCGCGAGTTGAGGCCGGTGTAGCTGAGCCGGTGGTTGTTGCTCTTCACCGCCCGCAGCATCAGCCCGAAGGGCGAGCGGAAGATGCGGATCGAGATGTAGAAGGAGATCAGCATCAGGATGGCGCAGAAGTAGTAGCCGACCGAGAAGTCGAAGGCCCAGGGCCCCAGCTCCAGCGTCTCCTTGGCGCGCATCTCCAGCCCGAAGAGGTGGGTGACGATCGGATCACCCTCGCTGCGCAGGTATTGCGGGTCTGAGGTGTAGACCTGCAGGCCCGTCTCGCCGTTGGTCAGCGGCGTCAGCACCGAATAGGCGAGGTTGTAGCTCATCTGCGCGAAGGCGAGCGTCAGGATCGAGAAGTAGATGCCTGAGCGCCTGAGCGAGATGAAGCCGATCAGCACCGAGAAGAGCGCGGCCACGACGATGGAGAGCAGCACCGCCGGGATGACATTGAAGCTCAGCAGCTTGAACATCCAGACGGCGGCGTAGCTGCCGGCGCCGAGGAAGGCGGCGTGCCCGAAGGAGAGGTAACCCGTCAGCCCGAACAGGATGTTGAAGCCGATGGCGAAGATCCCGAAGATCACGAACCGCTGCATCAGGTCGGGGTAGCCGGCGTTGAACTGCGCCATGGCGCTGTTCGCCGGGAAGGGGTTGAGGATGATCGGGGCCGCCATCGCCATGAAGGCGACGACGAGCAGGATGGTGGTATCGCGCTTGCCTATACCCAGCATGTCTTACTCCTCCATCACGCCGCGCCGGCCGAGCAGGCCCCGGGGCCTTGTCAGCAGGATGATGATGGCGACGAGGTAGATGATGATCTGGTCGATGCCCGGCAGGATCGCCTTGACCTCGTTCATCGAGGCGAAGCTCTGCACGATGCCGAGCAGGAACCCCGACAGCACCGCGCCGGGCAGGCTGCCCATGCCGCCGACGACGACCACGACGAAGGAGAGGACGAGGAAGTCCATCCCCATGTGATAATTGGGGGAGAGGATCGGCGTGTACATCACGCCCGCCAGCCCCGCGACGGCGGCGGCGATGCCGAACATCAGCGTGAAGCGCTTGTCGATGTCGATGCCGAGGAGGCCCACCGTCTCCCGGTCCGCCATGCCGGCGCGGACGACCATGCCGAAGGTGGTGAACTGCAGGAAGGCGAAGACCCCGCCGATGATGAGCAGCGAGAAGAGGAAATAGACGAACCGCCAGACAGGGTAGAAGATCACCCCCGGCCCGAAGCCGAGCCAGACGCCGAAATCGACCGACCCGCGCAGCGCATCGGGCGCCGGGGTGGGGATCGGGTTGGCGCCGTAGAACTGGCGGATCACCTCCTGCAGCACGATGGCGAGGCCGAAGGTCACGAGGATCTGGTCGGCATGGGGGCGCTTGTAGAAGTGCTGGATGAGCCCGCGCTCCATGATCCAGCCGATCAGCATCATCACCGGGATGGCGAGGAGGATGGCCAGCGGCACCGACCATGAGATCAGCGCCTGCCCGAGCTCCGGCCCCAGCCAGGTTTCGAGGTAGGGCACCTCGACCTGCAGCGGGTTGCCGAGGAAGTCGGTCCGGCTCTCGTCGATCTCGGTGTGGGAGAGCTGCATGAGGCGCTGCACCGTGACGGCGCAGAAGGCGCCGATCATGAAGAGCGCGCCATGCGCGAAGTTGACGACGCCGAGCGTGCCGAAGATCAGCGTCAGCCCCAGCGCGATCAGCGCATAGGCCGAGCCCTTGTCCAGCCCGTTCAGGATCTGAAGGATGATTGCGTCCATGTCCCCCGCCTCATATGGCGCGGCCGCCCTCTTGCCGGGGCAGCCAACCTGCGTTGCCGCGGGGACGGCGCGATGCCGCCCCCGCGTTCCGCGACATCACTCGCCCGGGTTGCACTCCCCGAGGTCGCCGCCGGCGAACATCGGGTGATCGGGCTCGTACATGACCTGCTCGACGGGGGTGACCTCGACGATCTCGAGGTTGTCGAACGGGGTCGTCGGGTTCTCGGCGCCCTTCATGACCAGCACGTCCTTGAAGCACTGGTGATCTTCGGCGCGGTAGAGCGTCGGCCCGTTGCCCATGCCGTCGAACTCGAAGCCTTCGAGGGCCTCGACCACGGCGCAGGGGTTGAACGAGCCGGCCCGGGTGACGGCATCGGCATAGAGCAGCGTCTGCACGTAGCAGGTGTGCGCCGAGCCGGACGGCGGGAAGCCGTACTTTTCGCCGAACGAGCGGGTGAAGGCGGCGGTGCCCTCATCGCCGAGCTGCCAGTTCCAGTTCATCGAGCCGTAGACGCCCTTGATCGCCTCGCCGGCACCGGCGGCCATCAGCTCGGAGTAGAGCGGCACGATGATCTCGAAGTTGTTGCCGTTGACCTGGCGATCCCGCAGGCCGAACTGCACGGCTTGCGTCAGCGAGTTCACCATGTCCCCGCCATAGTGGTTGAGGATCAGCACGTCGGCGCCGGAGTTCATCACCGGCGCGATGTAGGACGAGAAGTCCCCCGCGCCGACCGGGGTCAGCACCGTCTCGACCGTCTCCCAGCCGAGGGCCTCGGTGGCGGCGATCATCGATTCCTCCTGGGTCCAGCCCCAGGTGTAGTCGGCGGTCAGGTGATAGGCGCGGCGCTCATTGCCATAGGCCTGGCTCAGCACCGGGCCCAGCGCGGCACCGGACATGTAGCCGTTGAAGAAGTGGCGGAAGCCATTGCGCTTCTTGTCCTTGCCGGTCGTGTCATTGGAGTGGGTGAGACCCGCCATGAAGATCACGCCGGCCTCCTGGCAGAGGCCCTGCACGGCGATGGCGACGCCCGAGGAGGAGCCGCCGTTGATCATCACGGCTCCGTCCTTCTGGATCATCGACTGCGCGGTGGCGCGGGCGACGTCCGACTTGGTTTGCGTGTCGCCGGTGACGAACTCGACGCGCTTGCCGAGAATGCCGGTGCCGTCCAGCGCCTTGCTGGAGAAGGTGTTCAGCATGCCGCCGTCGCCTTCGCCGTTGAGGTGCTCGACAGCGAGTTGCTGAGCGCGCAGCTCGTCGAGGCCCTCTTCGGCATAGGCGCCGGTCTGCGGCACGTTGAAGCCGAGCGTGACGGTGGAGCCGGTGGGCTCATTGGTGAAGGCGGCCGCGGACGAGCCGGTGAAGATCGTCGGAAGCGCCAGTCCGCCAGCCGTCACGGCGGTCGATTTCATCACGCCGCGTCGCGTGAAGTTGCGTGTTGTCATGGGTGGTCTCTCCTCCCTTGGCATGAGCCATGTCCGCAGGGGCCTCCTCGCCCCCGCAGCAGCGGGCGCACTGTACTCAGTGCTGCGCACATACTGGCCGATGCCGAAAATTTCTCAACAAGGCCTCAGAAAGAATGACTTTTTTTGTGAAGACATGAACAAGCCTCGGAGTTAAGCTGTAAATAACTTTTCCCGCAGGCGCAGAAAGCCGCTGATAACACGTCAGGAATCCGGGTTGGCCAAACCGGCGCTTACAGGCTCACGCATCCGTCAGCGGCGGCTCGATCTGGGCCGCAGCCAGGCCGAGCTTGCCGCTGCAGCAGGCATCTCTGGCTCCTACCTCAACCTGATCGAACACAACCGCCGCAGAATCGGCGGCGCGCTGCTCAACACCCTCGCACGAGAGCTGGGCAGCGACCCGGCGCTGTTGGCCGAAGGGGCGGGTGGTGAGATGGTGGGCGCCCTGCGCGCCGCCGCCCGCGTACTGCCCGAGGCTGGGGCAGAGCAGGGGCGGGCGGAGGATCTGACGGGCCGCTTCCCCGGCTGGGCCAGGCTGATCGCCGCGCAGGCGAGCCGCATCACCGGGCTGGAGGAGCAGCTCGGCGCCCTGACCGACCGGCTGACGCATGACCCCGCGCTCGCTGCCTCGCTGCACGAGGTGATCAGCGCGGTCACCGCCATCCGCTCCACCGCGTCGATCCTCGCCTCGGGGGAGCCGCTCGACCCCGACTGGCAGGCGCGCTTCCATCGCAACGTCTATGAGGATGCGCAGCGGCTCGCGGCAGAAAGCCGGTCACTGGCAACCTATCTGGAGGGCCCTGGTGAGGCCGCCATCCGCACCCCGCTCGATGAGCTGGAGGCGGCACTGGAGGCGGTCGACCAGCATCTCGCCCCGCTGGAGCAGGGCGCGAGCGAGGAGGAGGCGGTAGAAGGTCTCTCCGGCCTCTCGCCGGCCTCCCACCCGCTGGCCCTGGCCTGGGCGCGGCGCTATCGGGCCGACGCCGAGCAATTGCCGCTGGAGCGCTTCGGGCCGCTGGCGCAGGAGCACGGGCACGACCCGGCGGCGCTGGCCGCCGCCACCGGTGCGCCGGCCGAGGTGGTGCTGCGCCGCCTCTCTAGCCTGCCGCCGGGGCAGGGGCACCCGGCCTTCGGCCTCGCCATCTGTGACGCAGCGGGGGCGCTCACCCGCCTGCGCCCGCTGCCGGGCTTCTCGCTGCCCCGCGCCGGCGGCTGCCCGCTGTGGCCGCTCTACCAGGCGCTCGGCCAGCCGGGCCGCCCGCTTGCTGCGCGGGTGGCGCTGCCGGGGGAGCGCAGTGGCGTCTTCGCCGCCTATGCCGCCGCCGGGGCCGAGCGGCCGGCGGGCTTCGGCACCCCGCCGGCCATCGCCTCCGTCATGCTGGTGCGCCCGGCCTCGGCGAGCGGGCCTGCGCCGGCACCGGTGGGCACGGCGTGCCGCATCTGCCCGCGGGAGGACTGCCCGGCGCGGCGCGAGCCTTCGATCATGCCGGCGGAGCGGTGAGCAGGCGACCTTTTCAAAGTAACCTCTCCATCCATCGGGCCCGCGCTGACCAAGCGCGGGCCGCGCCCGACCCGACCCACGGGCGGGCGCATGGAGATGTCGCCCGCAGCACGCCCGTCGTCCGATGCCTCGGGGATAAAGCGCTCAGCACTGGCGGTGTGTCCGCCCACCCACGGGTTGGGCGCGGCCCTTTCGCCAACTGCAAGGCATTCCCGACTGCGACACTTTGACTTGCACGTCAAAGCCCGCAATAGTCGCCACGCGCTGCCACGGAGGCGGCGGCGCGGGGGGAAAGTCTATGGCCAAGCGCGTCCTGCTCATCGAGGACGAGCCGAACATCATCGAGGCGATCAGTTTCATCCTGACCCGCGATGGCTGGACGGTGCATACCCATTCCGACGGGGAATCCGCCGCCGAGCGGGTGCGCGCCCATCTGCCTGACCTGCTCATCCTCGATGTCATGCTCCCCGGCCGCTCCGGCTTCGACATCCTGCGCGACCTGCGGGCCGACGAGGGCACCTCGGCGCTGCCCGTGATGATGCTCACTGCCCGCGGCCAGACGAAGGATCGCGAGCTGGCCATGCGCCTTGGCGCCACGCATTTCATGACCAAGCCCTTCTCGAATGCCGAGATCCTGGCCCATGTCCGCGAGCTTGCGGGGGGCTGAGCCATGGCCCGCCCGTCCGCCCCGGTCTTTCTGGCGCGCGAGACCTACCGGCGCCGGCGGTTGTCGGATGCCGCGCGGCTGCTGCCAGTGTTGGGCACGGTGCTGTTCTTCCTGCCGCTGCTCTGGCGCGATGACGAGGCCGGCACCGCCGCCGGGCTGATCTACATCTTCACCATCTGGGCGATCCTTATCGTGCTGGCCGGCGTCCTCTCGCGCCGCCTCAGCCGCGACGAGGAGAGCGAGGCTGCGGGGGACACCGGCTGATGCCGCCCTTCAACGCGCTCATCGCCGCCGCAATCGCCTATGTCGCCTTCCTCTTCATCGTCGCCTTCGCCGCCGAGCGCCGCGCCGACCGTGCCGGTGGCTCATGGCTGCGCTCGCCGCTGGTCTACACGCTATCTCTGTCGATCTATTGCACGGCATGGACGTTCTACGGCGCCGTCGGCTACGCCGCGCGCTCGGGGCTGGAATACCTGACGATCTACCTCGGCCCGACCATCGTGATGATCGGCTGGTGGCTGATCCTGCGCAAACTGGTGCGCGTCGGGCGCAGCCAGCGCATCACCTCGGTGGCCGACCTCATTTCGTCGCGCTTCGGCAAGTCGGCGCCTCTCGCCGTGCTGGTGACGCTGCTCGCCGTGGTGGGGGTCACGCCCTACATCGCGCTGCAATTGCAGAGCATCACGCTTTCCTTCGCCGTCTTTGCCGACAATGCCGGCGGCGAGGCGGTTGACCTGACCGGCATCGCCTTCTGGTCGGCCGCGGGCCTCGCGCTCTTCACCGTGCTCTTCGGCACCCGCAATCTCGATGCCAACGAGCGCCACCACGGCATCGTCATGGCCATCGCGGTGGAGGCCATCGTGAAGCTCGGCGCGCTGATGGCGCTGGGCATCTTCGTCGTATGGGGCATCGGCGGCGGGCTTGGCCCGATGCTGGAGACGATCGACGCCTCGCCGCTCGCCCATTGGCAGCAGGATCATGGCCGCTGGATCGGTCTCACCTTCCTCTCTGCTGCGGCCTTCCTGACATTGCCCCGCATGTTTCAGGTATTGGTGGTGGAGAATGCTGACGAGCGCCATCTGGCCACCGCCGCCTGGGCCTTCCCGGCCTATCTCGCCGCCATGTCACTCTTCACCGTGCCCATCGCGGTGACGGGCCTTGCCATGCTGCCTGCCGGGGCGAACCCCGATATGTTCGTGCTGACGGTGCCGCTGGCGCAGGAGCAATATCTGCTGGCGACGCTTTCCTTCCTTGGCGGCTTCTCCTCGGCCACCTCGATGGTCATCGTGGCCACCATTGCGCTCTCCACGATGGTCTCGAACCACATCGCCCTGCCGCTCTGGCTGCGATTTCGCCGGGGCGGGGCGAGCATGTCGGGCGATGTGCGGGCGCTGGTGCTGTCGGCGCGGCGGCTCTCCATCGCGGCGCTGCTGGCGCTGGGTTTCGTCTACTACCGCCTCTCCGGCGGGGGCGAGGCGCTGGCGGCCATCGGCCTGATCTCCTTCGCCGGGGTGGCGCAGGTGCTGCCCGTGATGATCGGCGGCCTGTTCTGGCGCGGCGCCACGCGCATTGGCGCCGGCGCGGGCCTGCTCGCCGGCTTCGCGCTTTGGCTCTGGACGCTGTTCTTGCCGGGCCTTGGAGAGGGGGCCGTCATCCCCATCTCCGTCATGCAGGAGGGGCCGCTCGGCATCGGCTGGCTTCGGCCGCAAGCGCTGTTCGGCATCGAGGGGATCGACCCGATCCTGCATTGCACGCTGTGGTCGATGCTCTTCAACACCGGCCTTTTTCTGCTGGTCTCGCTGCTGACCTTCCCCACGCCCGTCGAGCGGCTGCAGGGGGCGCAATTCGTCAACGTCTTCGAGCATGCGGCGGGCGCCACCACTTGGCGGCAGAGCGGCGCGCAGGCGGAAGACCTACTCATCATGGCGCAGCGCATCCTGGGCCCGGCAGAGGCGCAGGCGATCTTTCAGGGCGCGGCGGCGGCGCAGGGCAAGGCGGGTTATCTCCCGGACGTGACGCCGGAATTCATCCAAGGCATCGAGCGCGAGCTCTCGGGCTCGGTCGGGGCGGCTACCGCTCATGCGATGATGGGGCAGATGACGGAAGGCGTCTCCGTCTCGGTCGAGGATCTGATGGCCGTGGCCGACGAGGCCGCACAGATCATGGAATATTCCGCCCGGCTTGAGGCCAAGTCCGAAGAGCTGGAACGCACCGCCCGCGCCTTGCGCGATGCCAATGCCAAGCTCACCAGCCTTTCGGCCCAGAAGGATGCCTTCCTCGGCCAGATCAGCCATGAGTTACGCACGCCGATGACCTCGATCCGCTCGTTCTCGGAGATTCTGCGCGAAGGTGGCGTCGGGCCAGAGGTACAGAGCCGCTACGCCGCCATCATCTCGGAAGAGGCAATGCGGCTGACGCGCCTGCTCGACGATCTGCTCGACCTGTCGGTGCTTGAGAACGGGCAGGTCGTGCTCAACCTCTCCCGCGCGACGCTGCGCCAGACCATCGACCGGGCGATGGGCGCGGCGGGCCAGAGGGCCGACGGCCTGCGGGTGCTGCGCCGGCCGGGCGATGAGGAGATGCGGGTGACGACCGATCACGACCGGCTGGCGCAGGTGTTCATCAACCTTATCTCCAACGCCCGCAAGTATTGCGATGCCGCCCGGCCGGAGCTGCGAATCGAGACGCGCCGCGCCGGCGAGGCGCTGATCGTCGACTTTATCGACAACGGCTCGGGCATCGCGCCCGAGCATGCCCAGCTGATCTTCGAAAAGTTCTCGCGCCTCTCAGACCAGTCACGCGCGGGCGGCGCGGGCCTCGGCCTCGCTATTTGCCGTGAAATCATGGAGCGGCTCGGGGGGCAGATCGCCTATTTGCCGGGGCAGGGGGGCGCGGCCTTCCGGGTTACGCTGCCTGTCCGTGCCCAGGCAGTGGCCGCCTGACATCAACCTCGCCTTAAGCCGTGCTGTTTACCACCTGAGAGCGAGGGGCGGGTCGCCCCGCGAGGATCGCAGGCAGGATGTCGCAGACGGACGAGGTGCCATTGCTCCGCCGGCTTGTACAACGCCGGGCGGTACCGAAGGGGGAATTTCCCCCATCGGCCGCGCGCGTGCTGCGTTTGTCGATGGCGCGCGCGGCGGAAGCAGCGATGGACCTCAAGCTCGTGGTGCTCGGCGTTGGCGAAGAGCGGATGGAGCTTGAGCCGGCGTTGCAGGCGCTGGGCGAGGACTGGCTGCTCATCGGCCTTTGCGGTGCAGACGGGATGATCTGCGGGCTGGCGGGCCTCGATGGCGAGCTGCGGGCCGCCGTTGTCGAGTTGCAGACCACAGGCAATCTGCGCGCCAAGCCGGCCGATCCGCGGCCGATCACCAGCACCGACGCGGCGCTCGCCATGCCGCTCGTCGATGCGCTGATCGGCGACCTGGTGGATACGGCGGGCGGCACGCAGCTGGAAGGCTGGGCAGACGGCATGGGCTGCCTGCGCCGGCTCAGCGGTGCCGATGCCGCCCGGCTCGTTCTGCCCGAAGAGCTCTATCGCCTCGCCCGGCTGACGCTCGACCTTGGCGGTGAAGGGCGGCAGGGCGCGCTGTTCCTGATGCTGCCCGCCGATGGGCCGTCGCAGGCGGAGGACGGGCAGGCGGAGGACGGGTGGAACGCCACGTTGCGCAGCGCCGTCCTCTCTGCCCCCGCCACGCTCACCGCCGTGCTGCACCGCTTCGAGCTGCCCTATGCGGGGATTGAGGCGTTCGAGGTGGGGCAGGTGCTGCCACTGCCGGGCGTGACCGTGCGCTCCGTCCGGCTCGAATGTGCGAACGGCCAGGTGCAGGCGCATGGCCGCCTTGGCCAGGCTTCTGGCCTGCGCGCGGTGCGGATCGAGGAGCGGGCGGAGGAGGAGATGCAGGAAGTCCCGATCGGCGGCGCGGGCGGCGGCATGGGCGCGGCGCCCGCCGGCCTGTCGCTGGCTGGCGGCGGGATGCCCATGGCGGCGGGCGGTGGCATGGGTCTAGCCCTGGGCGATGCGCCGGAAGAGGAGCCATCCGGGGTGAGCATGCCGGGACTGGGCGGGTTTGGCGGGGCAGGGGATTCGCCAGCCGAGCCGGAGGCCGAGGAGCAAGACCAGACGGCGCTCGCCTTCACGCCGGCGCCTGGATTGCCGCCCCTTGGCGGCGGCTTTCCGGCAGCGCCTCTGAACCTTGCCGGCGGGGCGAATGAGACGTCAGACGAAGAGGAGGGCTAGGCTCAGCCGCCGAGCACCGGGCGCATGGGCGACAGATCGTAGCCTGCGCGGCTCGTGGCCTCGATGATGTCGTCGGCAGACATCCGGCCCGCCTGGCCGAGCGACCAGATCATCGAGCTGCGGGTGCCCGAGGCGCAATAGGCCAGCGACTTGCCCTCAGCACCCTCGATGAGCGCCGCCTGCTCGGCGGCCATATCGGCGTTGATCGTCTGCCGGGTGGCGGGCAGGTAATGAAAGCTCAGGCCCGCCGCTTCAGCCGCCGCGCGCATCGCCGCGCTTTGCAGCTCTGGCGGGTTTTCTTCGTCGGGGCGGTTGCAGATGACCCGGGTGACTCCCTCGGCTGCAAGCGTGTCCATGTCCTCCGGCATGATCTGCGGAGCGACGGCGTGGCTGTCTGTCAGGGGGCGCATGTCCATGGAGCGATGAAATAGCGCGCCGGCTGCCCGCCTGTCCAGCGACATTCGGGCGCAGCAGGGGCGATTGGCCGCCGACGCGGTACAGTCGCCTTGCCGCAGCGGATGCTTCCCACTACGACATTTGACATGTCGCCGCCTGCCGCCCAATCGCCGGCCATAGACCCAGAGGCCATGGCCCGTGCCGCCACCGAGGCGGCCGAGGTGATGAAGATGCTTGCCAACCCGGCGCGGCTGCTCCTCCTTTGCGAAATGGTGCAGGGTGAGCGCTCTGTCGGCGAGCTGGAGGCGGCACTGGGCGCCAGCCAATCCTATGTCTCAGGACAGCTGGCGCGGCTGCGGGCCGAGGGGCTGGTCGCCACCTCCCGCGACGGGCGCACCATTCGCTATCGTTTGAGCGATGCGCGTCTGCAGCCGATCCTGGCAGCGATCTACGACCAGTTCTGCCCGCCGGCCGAGTAGAGGGCTCAGGCCAGGATCACGCCCACGACCACCAGGCAGAGACCGAGGAACGACAGGAAGAAGGCGCCAAGGTTGATCGGCACCAGCGGCTTCAGCCGGGCGCGGAGAGCTTCGTCATCCAGCTTGGCCCGCCGCGCACCCAGCGCGCGCACGAGGCTGTAAAGGATGCCGGCGAGGCCGAGCACGGCCAGCGCGGCGCCGATCCAGACGAGTATGGCCATGGCTCACCTTTCCCTTGGCAGACGTGCCGCGCCTAGCCCAAGCCGGCCCCACCGCGCAAGCCCGCGCCCGGCGCCGGCCTGCCCCGACCGGCCCCTTGCGGCAATCCCGCCGCGCGGCTAGTCAGAGGCCCCGATCCGCGCCAAGGAGTTCGCGAGCCATGCAAGACGATGCCCCCGCCACCGCAGACGCCCCTGCCGCCTCGCCGGTCACCTCGTCGCAAGGCGGTGTCGCCGGCGCCGAGCTGCGCGCCTTCGTCGAGCGCTACGAACGGCTGGAATCCGAGAAGAAGGATATCGCCGACGGCCAGAAAGAGATCATGGCCGAGGCCAAGGGCCGCGGCTACGACACCAAGGTGCTCCGCAAGATCATCGCGCTGCGCAAGCGTGACAGCGACGACATCGCAGAGGAAGAGGCGGTGCTGGAGCTCTACAAGGCTGCGCTGGGGATGTGAGGCCGCGGGCCCTTTGGGGCCTGTGAAAGCAGGCTGATGGAGGAGGGGGGCTGTCTGCCCCCCGCTGCCGTTGGCAGCCCCCCCGAGGATATTGGGAAGTCGAAGGCTGGGGGGCGCGCCCGAAGGGAGGGGCGCGGCGAGAGAGCCTTAGGGCGCGAGCCACTCCACGCCGTCCATCTTGGCGATCGCCTCGCAATCGGCCTCGTAGGCTTCTGTCAGCTCGGCGACGAGGGCGGCGTCCATGCCCGGCAGATCGACCTCTTCGACGACCTCGTCCTCGACCGCGAACTTGTCGAGGAAGGCGGCGATCACGCGGCGGCGCTGGGCGGCGCCCTTGATGCCGCGCTGGGTGAGGTAGGTGGTCAGCCGCGCCATGCCTTCTGGCGAGATGATTGACTCGACCAAGTCGAATTCCCCGGCGAACTCCGCCTCTGGCAGGGCGGCCATGCGGCGCAGGATGTCACCCCAGATCAGCGGCGTATCCTCGTTGGCCCAGACGACGAGCTTCGCGCCGGGCAGGGCCTTATGCAGGCGGCCGACCAGATCGGACCAGCGCACCTGTCGCGGATCGGTGCCGCCCATGAAATCGAGGAAGGCCATGTTGCTGGTCTGCGCATAGACGTCTGGAATGAAGCTTGCTGGATTGCGCAGGGCCAGGAAGATCTCGATCTCGTCTTCCTCGAAGATCTGGCCGAGCGCGGTGGCGCGCGTGCCGGCCGCGGCATAGAGCGCGCCATCCTCGAACACCCTGTTCGGCGCGCAGAGGAAGGACGGGTTCGACAGGATCACCCGCTCGGTGATGCGCCCGTCGAGCACGGCATCGAGCAGCAGATCGCGCGTGCCCTCCTTGGCGCGCGACTCGCCCAGGCCTTCGAGCGTGTCGCGGAAGAGCTTGCGGTAGCGGCCCTGGCCCGGCACGGCGACATTGTGTTCGGCCAGCATCGAGGCATCGCGCAGAAGGCAGCGCAGAAGGCGCTCGTTGTCGGTGCAATGGGCGCCGATGTGAAAGACGATATGCATGGCGAACTCTACCCCGGAGAAACGTGATCGCGCCTGAGGCGCGGGGCCGGGCCGCGCGATCATAGGGGGCGCTTTCTTTACAGGCAAACCGGTTTCGGCTAGCGGCTGGGCCCATGTCGCACGCGTCTACCGCCGCCCCGCCACGCCGGCGATGGGATCTCTGGACACCGGGCGCGGCGCTGATCGCCGCCTTGGTGCTCGGCCCCGTCGTGTCGGTGCTCTGGCTCGCGGCGCATCCGGCCGAGAATATCTGGCCGCATCTGCTCTCGACCACGCTGCCGCGCTACATGGGCAACACGCTGGTGCTGCTGGCCGGCGTCGGCGCACTGACGGCGGCGGCGGGCACCGGCGCGGCCTGGCTGGTGACGCTCTACCGCTTTCCGGGGCGGCGCTGGCTGCAATGGGCGCTGCTGATGCCGCTGGCGGTGCCGGCTTATCTGGGCGCCTATGCGCTGGTGGATTTTCTGGAATATGCCGGGCCGGTACAGCGCGGCCTGCGGGCGGTCTTCGGCTGGGCGAGCCCGCAGGATTACTGGTTCCCGCAGGTGCGCACCCGGGGTGCGGCAATCCTGGTGCTGAGCGCGGCGCTTTACCCTTATGTCTACATCCTCGCCCGCGCCGCCTTTCGCGAGCAATCGGGCGCCGGCTACGAGGTCGCCCGCGCCCTCGGCGTGAAGGCCTGGGGGAGGTTCATCCGCGTCGGCCTGCCGCTGGCACGTCCGGCCATCGCCGCGGGGGTGGCCGTGGTGGGGATGGAAGTCGTCAACGATTTCGGCACCGTCGATTACTTCGCGGTGCAGACGCTGACCACGGGCATCTTCTCGGTCTGGCTGCAGGCTGGGAACCTCGGCGGCGCCGCGCAGATCGCCACCTTGGTGCTCGCGCTGATCGTGCTGCTGGTGACGCTGGAGAAGCTCAGCCGCGCCCGCGCCCGCAGCTTTGGCGCCGCGCGCGCCCTGCGCCCGGTCGAGCCCGAGCCGCTCACTGGCTGGCGCGGCTGGGGGGCGGGGGCACTGTGCTTGGTGCCGGTACTGGCCGGCTTCGTGCTACCGGTCGGCGTGTTGCTCTCGCACGCCCTGGGCTCGGCGCTCTGGCTATCACCGGGCCTGCTGGAGGCGCTCTGGCATTCGCTGGCGACGGGCGGGCTGGCGGCGGTGATCACCGTGACGGCGGGGCTGTTCATCGTCTACGCCGCGCGCCTGTCGGGCCGGCGGCTGCCGGTGCTGCTGCTGCCGGTGACAGCGATCGGCTATGCTGCGCCCGGCGCCGTGCTGGCGCTCGGCATCCTCTTCCCGCTCGCCGGGTTCGACAATTGGCTGGCCGACCGCTGGCTGGCCCTGACCGGGACAGACCCGGGCCTGCTCTTCACCGGCTCGGCGGCGGCGCTGGTTTTCGCCTATTGCGTGCGTTTCTTCGCCATCGCCCAAGGCGCCGCCGACGCTGCCCTCGGCCGGGTGCCCCCCTCGCTGCCCATGGCGGCCCGTTCGCTGGGGCGCAGCAAGGGCCAGGTGCTGCGGGCGGTGCACATGCCGCTGATCCGCGCCTCGATGGGCTCGGCGCTGCTGCTGGTCTTCGTCGATTGCGTCAAGGAGCTGCCGGCGACGCTGCTGCTGCGCCCGTTCTCCTACGATACGCTCGCGACCCGCGCCCACGCCAAGGCCAGCCTCGAAGACATCGCGGGCGCCGCGCCGCCGGGGCTGATCCTGACAGCGGTGGGGCTGGTGGCGGTGGCGCTGCTGGCGCGGGCCCAGCGGGCGTGAGAGCGCATCTCTCCGAAGGTCTTGCGCGATTTCGGCGACGCGGCTAGGGGAGGGCAGGCGCCCCTATAGCTCAGCTGGTAGAGCATCTGATTTGTAATCAGAGGGTCGGGAGTTCGAGTCTCTCTGGGGGCACCACATGCCGCGCCATCCCGCCGCACCTCACGGATCGACGTAGCGCTCGATCACCTCCCAGCCGCTCTCCGCCGTCAGCCGGCGCAGCAACGCAATGTCGAGCTGGCGCATATCACCGCTGTCTGCCGGCAAGGCGATGGTGACATATTGCGGGTCGAGCTCCGTTGTCCTTACGCGGAAGTCGAGGTGGCCGTTCTCGCGGATCGCATGCTTTAGCGGCGGGGCGGCGGCGGCGACCATGTCGAGGCTCTCGTCCTCCAGCGCGGCCAGGGCTGCGCCCAGGTCGCCAAACATGCGCAGCTCCACGTTCTCGTGGCGCAGGAAGGCCGCCGTGGTGCCGCCTTCGACTGTGCCTACGACCGCGCCGGCGAAGACCTCCGGCGCCTGGACCTGCTGGTTAAGCCCGGCGATGGCGACGACAGAGGCGGTGAGCGCGGCGCTGACGGCGAGGCCGACGAGCATCCACAGCATCGCGACGGCCCGGCCTGCCACGGTGCGGGGCGCCTTGTCCCCGTAGCCGATGGTCGTCAGCGTCACGCCCGCCCACCAGAAGCCGTCGCCGAGGCCGCGGAACGGGCTGCGGGCGAACTGGTCGCCGTTGCGCCCCCGCTCAAGCGCCCAGACCAAGGCGCCCACCACCAGCAGCAGGGCACCGAGGCCCAGCACCAGCCGGGCGAATTGCCATGAGGCGAAGCCCGTCAGCACCGCCAGCACATGGTTCTGCGCCGAGGAGGCGACGCCCATCGTGGCGGTGTAGAGCGGCTGGCTGAGATCGAACCGCTCCGCAGTCTCCGGCGTGGCATAGACGGGCAGGGCGAGGTCGACCTCGCCGGCCTCCAGCGCATCGAGGCTGTCGATGGCAACATAGCTGTAGGGCACGTTCAGGTCTTCGGCGGCGAAACGCCAAAGGTCGATGGCCAGGCCCGACCAGGCGCCATCCTCTGTCTGCATCGCGAAGGGCGGCTGTTCCAGAACGCCGACGCGCAGCCCCTCCTGCGCGCTGGCGGGGAAGGGCAGGGCGAGGAGCACCAGGAGGAGGGCGAGGGTTTTGCGGATCATCGCCTGCATAGTAGCCCTGCCGGCCGGGCCGTCCACTCGCTTCGCCCGGGGCCGCCTTGCCGGCCTCGCCGCGGGGCGGTATCAGGCCCGAACGACAGCAAAGGGGCCAGACCCATGCGCGCAGAGACGCGAGATCATATCGAGGCCATCGGCAGATCGCTGGAGCTCTACTCGCAGCGCATCGGCTGGGAGACGGCGAAGCACCGGCTGGAGGAGTTCAACGCCCGCGTCGAGGACCCCACTCTATGGGACGACCCGGCGGGCGCGCAAAAGCTCATGCGCGACCGGCAGATGCTCGTCGACCAGATCGGTGCCTATGAGGCGCTGAAGGGCGATCTCGACATGAACCGCGAGCTCATCGAGATGGGCGAGATGGAGGACGACGCAGATGTCGTCGCCGAGGCCGAAGCGGCCCTGGCGGTGCTGCGCGACAAGGCCGCCCAGAAAGAGCTGGAAGCGCTGCTCGACGGCGAGGCCGACGGCAACGACACCTTCCTCGAGATCAACGCCGGCGCCGGCGGCACCGAGGCCTGCGACTGGGCGCAAATGCTGCAGCGTATGTATGTCCGCTGGGCCGAGGCGCACGGCTACGAGGTGGAGATGCAATCGGAAGAGGCCGGCGCCGAAGCCGGCATCAAGTCCGTCGCCTACAAGATCTCCGGCAAGAACGCCTATGGCTGGCTAAAGTCGGAGTCGGGCGTGC
Organism: Pseudoroseicyclus sp. H15; assembly: GCF_054353345.1. Taxonomy (NCBI): domain Bacteria; kingdom Pseudomonadati; phylum Pseudomonadota; class Alphaproteobacteria; order Rhodobacterales; family Paracoccaceae; genus Pseudoroseicyclus; species Pseudoroseicyclus sp. H15. Next base: position 521,467 of record NZ_JBTHJE010000002.1, on the reverse strand, counting down.
ACCGGCTGGTGCGCATCTCGCCCTTCGGCAAGGGCACGCGCGAGACCTCCTTCGCCTCCGTCTGGGTCTACCCGGTGGTCGACGAGAACATCGACATCGAGGTGAACCCCTCCGACATTCGGGTGGATACCTTCCGCTCCTCGGGCGCCGGCGGCCAGCACGTGAACACCACCGACTCGGCTGTGCGGATCACCCACATGCCGACGGGGATCGTCACGACCTCCTCGATGAAGTCGCAGCACCAGAACCGCGAGATCGCGATGAACGCCCTGAAGGCCCGGCTCTACCAGATGGAGCTCGACCGCCGCACGGCCGACATCAACGCCGCGCATGAGGCCAAGGGCTCCGCCGGCTGGGGCAACCAGATCCGCTCCTACGTGCTGCAGCCCTACCAGATGGTGAAAGACCTGCGGACCAACCACGAGACCTCCGATACCTCGGGCGTCCTAGACGGCGATCTCGACGGCTTCATGGCGGCGACGCTGGCCATGCAGCTGACCGGCAAGTCCCGCGCCGAGGCCGGCGCCGAGTAAACCGCCGCACTCCCGGGCGCCCCGCCCCCCATTCATCTGGCCAAAAATACCTCGGGGGGGCCGCAGGCGGGGGGCAGCGCCCCCCTCCACCCTCTCCAACTGCCTCCTCCGCCAGCACTCTTTCCACGCCGGCCCCTGAGCCGGCCGGTTTCCATTGCCTCACCACCCCGACCCGCCATGATGGGGGAGACGCTGTCGATGAGGCCCCCCATGCCCCCAGTTCCGGCCCTATGCCCATGCGCGATCTGACCCGCCGCTCTGCAAGCGAGCTGTCGACGCTGATGTCTCGCGGCGAAATCACCGCCGCCGAGATCATGGAGGCGCATCTCGCTGCGATCGCCGAGAAGAACGGCACGCTGAACGCGCTCGTCTCGCTCGCCGATCCCGATGCTCTGATGGAAGAGGCGCGCGCCGCCGACAGGGCAGAGCCGCGCGGGCCGCTGCACGGGCTGCCGCTGGCGGTGAAAGATCTTTCCAATGCGGCGGGCTTCCCCACCTCGCGCGGCTCCCCGATCTTCGCCGGCGAGATGGCGGATCATGACGATCTGCATGTCGCCCGGCTGCGAGACGCCGGCGCCATCGTCATCGGCAAGAGCAACGTGCCGGAATTCGGCCTCGGCTCGCACAGCAAGAACCCGGTCTTCGGCGTCACCCGCAACCCGTCCGACCCGGCGCTCTCTGCGGGCGGCTCTTCGGGCGGGGCGGCGGCGGCGCTGGCCAGCGGCATGACGGCGCTGGCCGATGGGTCGGACATGATGGGCAGCCTGCGCAACCCGGCCGGCTGGTGCGGCGTGTGGAGCCTGCGCCCCTCGGTGGGCCTGGTGCCCGACGAGCCCGAAGGGGACCTCTTCCTCCATCAGCTGTCCACCCTTGGCCCGATGGGGCGCAGCCCGGCGGATGTGGAGCTGATGCTTTCGGTCATGGCCGGGCCCGACAGACGCCAGCCGCACAACGCCGGCCTTTACCGGTCGCTGCCGTCCGAGGTGCCGGCGGGCGGGCGGATCGGCTGGCTTGGCGACTGGGGCGGCGCCTATCCGATGGAGGACGGCGTGCTGCGCGCCTGCGAATACATGCTGGCGCGGCTTTCGGATGCCGGGGCCACGGTCTCGCCGCTGGCCCCGCCGTTTCCGGCTGAGGTGCTGTGGCAGAGCTGGACGACGCTGCGCAGCTTCTCCGTGGCGGCGAGCCTCGGGGCTCTGCACGCCCAGGTGGCGACTCGCGACCAGCTCAAGCCCGAAGCGGTGTGGGAGATCGAGCGGGGGCTGGCGCTGTCTGCCATGGAGCTGCAGCGCGCCTCGCTGAAACGGTCGGATTGGTTTCGCAAGGCGGCGGATCTCTTTGGCAGCTATGACATGCTGGCGCTGCCGACGGCGCAGTGCTTCCCCTTCCCGGCGGAGTGGGACTGGCCGAAGGAGATCGGCGGGCAGACGATGGACACCTACCACCGCTGGATGGAAGTGGTCGTGCCGGCCTCGCTGATTGGACTGCCGGTGCTGACCCTGCCGATTCCTGGCCGTTGCATGGGCCTGCAACTCATCGGCCCGCGCGGCAGCGACGCGAGGCTGCTCGCCTTCGCGCGGCGGTGGGTGGACCGGTAGGGGGCGGTAGGCCCGGCCCACCAACTGCCACCAACGTCGCATGCCCGCCCGTGGGTTGGTGCTCCATCGGCACCGCTATGGTGCTTTGTGTCGGCCACGGCCCTCCCCGCGGAGGGCTCAGCGATGCCTTCACCAGAGTGCCAGCCCGCGGGGACGGGCCGGCGCTCGCGCGGCGGGCTGACGCCCTTGATTCCGTGCGGTGGAATGAGCGGCAAGGTCTGAGCATCGAAACCCCATCCCTCCAAAACAAAAGGCCCCGCCAAAGCGGGGCCCTCACATCTCCTGGCTCGAAAGCCGGTGTTTACTTCGCGGCTTGCGCGGGCTCGGCCTGCTCGGAGCTGTTCTCCGACTGGCGCGGCTTGGGCAGCGACTTCGCCGAGGCGCCGGAGAGCGGGTCTTCCTGGCGCTGCACGGAGCCTTCGAAATGGGCACCCGATTCGATGGCGATCGTCTTGTGAATGATGTCGCCCTCGACGCGGGCCGAGGAGGTCAGCCGAACTTTAAGGCCCCGCACGCGGCCCACGATCCGGCCGTTGATCACCACATCATCCGCAACCAGCTCGCCCTTCACCGTGGCGCCTTCGCCGATGGTGAGCAGATGGGCACGGATGTCGCCGGACACGTTGCCTTCGATGGTGATGTCGCCAGTGGTCTTGATGTTGCCTTCGATCACGAGATCGGCGGACAGCACGGAGGCTGGCGGCTTCTGCTTCGGGGTCACGGGTCGGGAATCTCCTGTCGGGGCGGGGGACGGCGCGCTCGACTGCTGCGGGGCATCGCCAGCCTTGGGCCCGGGTTCGTTGATTTTGCTCTTAGAAAACATCTTGGCCAGCTCTTATGTAGATCATTGGGTTGATCGGTTCACCGCCGACCCGGACCTCATAGTGCAGATGGGGGCCGGTCGAGCGTCCGGAATTCCCCATATCACCGATATGGTCGCCTTGCGAGACTCTTTGCCCCACTTGCACGTCAATGGCATTGAGGTGGCCGAAGCGCGTCTCGATGCCGAACTCATGCTGGATCTTGATGAGCCGCCCGTAGCCCGACGACCAGCCGGCATGGGTGACGACGCCATCTGCGGTGGCATAGACCGGCGTGCCGATCGGGCCTGCCATGTCGACGCCTTCGTGCATCCGCCCCCAACGCGCCCCGAAGGGCGAGGTGTATCGGAAGCTGTCGCGCACCGGCATCGAGAAGGGCGCCTTCTCGGCCGCGATGCGGTAGAGGTTGATGTTGTCCATCGCCGACAGGATGCCGTTGGCGCGCATCGTGTCCGGGTCCGGCGGGGCGCCGTTCATCGTGGAATAGGCCAGCGGCGTCAGCGGGCCGCCCATGCCGGAATAGCCGCGGCGGACCGCGCTGATCATGTCGTCGGGGTTCATGCCGGCGGCACGGAACATGTCGTCCAGCGGCTCGACGGAAACGAGCATCGCCTCTTCGAGCTGGCGGAAGATCTCGTCGTTGCGGTCTTCCATCAGCCGCAGTTCCAGCTCCAGCTCGGCGGCGTGGGAGAGGGCGAAATCGGCATCGGCGGCGATCACGTCGCGCTCTTCGGCGGTGCGGGCCAGCGCGTCGGAGAGGATTTCGACCGTGCCAGTCATCTCGTCGTCGGCAGAGGCGAGCACCACGGGCGAGCCGTCTTCACCGGTCATGCTGTCGATCGCGGCCTGGGCCTCGTCGCGCTCGTTCATCACGCGCAGCAGGGTGGCCTGCACGACATCGAGCCCCCGCTCGGCCTCGCGGCGGCGGTCTTCCAGGCTCAGGATGTCGCTCTGCATGTTCGAGATCTGCTCCAGCGCGGCGGCGAAGCGCTCCTGCGCGGCGACAGCCTCCTGGGCGCGGGTGTCACGCTCGGCAGAGATTTCGTTCAGGCGGTCTTCGTAGATGACGCGGTCACGCTGCGCCTGGGCGCGGAAATTGCCGGCGCCGATGGAATCCATCAGCAGGATCGCCGTCGCCACGATGGCCCAGCCGACCACAATCGTCGCCCCCGACCAGATGCCCAACTGCATACCGGGCCGCAGCCGGATGAAGCGAGTCTCGGTATCGGATTTGAGGAAAAGCCGCCGTTCCGGGAACCTGCGTTCCATGACGGCGTGTACGCCTTGTGCCAGTCGTGATTTCACGCTGCCCTATCCCCTGTCGTTACCCCTTGGGGTGCTGCCAAAAGGCAACATCCTCGGCCAAGGAGTTACCGAGCGTGCAGTTTTCGTGCAAGCCATGCGGCGAGGCTGCCTCGCGAGGCGGCGGAAATCGGCACTCATCGGCGAGAATCCGCTCATTCCACCGCAGGAAAGGGCCGTAAGCCTGTGCAGACTCGGGATATTCCGGCGGGCGGCCTAAAGCGCCTGGGCTGCGGCCAGCACGGCTTCGGGATGTCCGGCGACGCGAGAGACGGTCCAGGTCTCGGCGATGCGGCCGTCAGCGCCGATGAGGAAGGTCGAGCGGATGAGGCCCATGTAGGTCTTCCCGAAGGTCTTCTTCTCACCCCAGACACCGAAGGCCTGCGCGGCGGCGCCCTCGGGATCGGCCAGCAGGTTCAGACGTAGCCCGGCCTTCTCGATGAACCGGGTATGGCTGGCGGTGCTGTCGGTTGAGATCCCGTAGAGCGTGCAGCCCGCGGCGGCGAAGTCGTCGGCCAAGGCAGAGAAATCCTTGAGCTCGGTCGTGCAGGTTGGCGTGGCGTCGCGCGGATAGAAGATCAGCGCCGTGCGGGTGAGGCTGCCGAGGGCGACCGACGTGCCGTCGCTACACTCGAGCGTCAGATCGGGCAGGGTGGCACCGGGGGAGAGGGGGTCTGGCATGGCTCTTCCTCGCTTTGCTGCCGGAGACTCAGTGCTCTAGGCTGGGCGGGGCGGAGTCAACAGGCGGAGACATGGTGGAGGACGACGAGTCGCACCCGGGGCAGGAGGCGCCCTCTGGCGCCGGGGCAGATTCGGCAAGGACTCCGGTTTCCGCCAGGGACGGCGCCGGCGAGCGCTGGCCCGTCGATCCGCATCTCGGGCCGGTCTTCGTGTCTGTCCATTCGGCGGGGGAGACGGCGCCGGGGGCTGCAGCCGAGGCTGAGCCAGTGGAGCCGGAGGCGCCGCAAGAGGAGGCAGACAAGCCCGTGCCCGACCCGGCAGCGCCCCCGCCCGCTGAGCCCGCGCCCGCGAAGTCCCCGGCCCGAAGCCGACGGCTGATCCTCACTCGCGGCGCGCCGACTGCGATTGGGGCCCTGCTGCTGGCGCTGCTGCTCGCGCCACTGCTTCTGATCGGCAACGAGGTCTCGGCCCCCAGCTGGGTGTCGCGGCGGGTCGAGGCCGGGGCGGCGCAGGCGCTGGAGGGCGGCGATATCGCCTTCCGCCGCATGTCGCTGATCGTGGGCCGCGACCTGCACCCCCGCGTGCGGCTCACCGGGGCGCGCATCAGCGACGAGACGGGCCGCGAAGTGGCGCTGATCCCGCAGATCGACATGCAGTTCTCTCCGCGCGGCCTGCTCTTCGAGCGCGAGCTGCTGGTGCAGCAGGTCGTGCTGACGGGCGCCGAGCTCACCCTTCGCCGCGCCCGCGATGGCCAGCTTGCGCTTGCCTTCGGGGCGGGCGGCGATGCGGCGCCCGAGGGTGGCAGTGCTCTGGGTGAGGCGGAGGGGTTCGCCGGGCTGCTCGCCTCGTTCGATGGGCTATTCGACCGGCCGGCGCTGGCGGCGCTGGAAGGGGTGCGCGCCGAGGGGCTGGTGGTGAACTACCTCGACAGCCGGGCCGGCCGCTCCTGGGTGGTCGATGGCGGGCAGCTCGCGCTCGACCTCACCGGCGGGCAGACGCGGCTGACCGGCGATCTCGCCCTGCTCTCGGGCCGCGCCTACGTGACGACGCTGGCGCTGCAGTACCGCTCGCCGCGTGGCTCGCCCGAGGCCGAGATCGCGCTCGACCTGCGCGATGTCGCCGCCCGCGATATCGCAACGCAAAGCCCGGCGCTCTCCTGGCTCGGCCTGCTCGACGCGCCGCTCTCGGCCCGGCTGACGGGGTCTGTCACCCAAGGTGGCGGGCTCGGGCCGCTGGCGGCGGAGCTGAGCATCGGTGCCGGGCAGCTGCGGCCCGATCCGGCGGCGCCCGGCATCCCGTTCGAAAGCGCCAGTGCCGCGCTGAGCTTCGATGCCGGGGCGGGCGAGCTGCGGTTCACCGAGCTCTCCGCCAGCAGCGCCTGGGGCACGATCCATGCCGAGGGCGAAACCTGGCTGCAGGGAATGGAGGGCGGCCTGCCGGAGGCGCTGACCGGCCAGTTCCGCTTCGCCGACTCCACCCTCAACCCCGCCGGCCTGCTGCCCGAGGCACTGGCCGTCGATGAGGCGCATGCCACGCTTCGGGTAGGCCTGGCGCCCTTTCGTCTCGACCTCGCCGACGCCGGGCTGACACTTGCTGCCCCCCCAGGCAGCGACGCCGGGGTCGCACCGGTGCGGCTTGCGGCGAGTGGCAGCCTCGCCGTGGCGCCGGAGGGCTGGCGCGGCTCGGCGGAGCTGCGGCTGCCGCGGGTGGGCATCGGGCGCATCGTCGGGCTCTGGCCGGAGGGCGCGGCGGCGCGTCTGCGCGGCTGGATCGACGAGAATCTGCCGGAGGGCGAGCTGGTCGATGCGGTCGCGGGCCTCTCGCTGCGCCCCGGCGCGCCGCCGGCCTTCGCGGTGACCTCCGCTTTCGAGGGGGCCAGCATCCGGGCGCTCAAGACCTTCCCGCCCATCACCGGCGGGGCAGGGGTGCTGGGCTTCGACGGGCAGAGCTTGACCGTGTTGCTGGAGGAGGGCCAGGTCACGCCGCCGCAGGGCGGGCGGCTCGACATGGCGGGCACGAGCTTTGCGATACCCGATATCTCCGAGCGGCCACTGCCCGCCGAGGTGCGGCTTGCCGGGGCAGGGAGCATCACCGCCGGCCTGTCCCTGATGGATCAGCCGCCCTTCCAGTTCCTCACGAAGGCGAACCGCCCGGTGACGCTGGCCGACGGGCGGGCGCGGGTGAGCGGTGTGCTGCGCTTTCCCGTCATGCCGCGCCCGCCGCCGGGCTCGGTAACCTATCAGATCGAGGCCGCGCTCAGCGATGTCGCCAGCACCAATCTGGTGCCGGGCCGCGAGCTGCGGGCCTCTGCGCTCGACATGACGCTCGACAATGAGGCTCTGCGGATCTCTGGCCCGGCGCGGATCGGGGCAGCGCCGTTCACCTTCGCCTGGCGACTGCCGATCGTGCCGCGCGGCGCACCTCGGTCGACGGCCACGCTCGATGTGGATGTCGCTGTCACGCCGGCGGTGCTCGATACCTTCGGCGTTGCTCTGCCGCCCGGCAGCCTGGGCGGCGAGGGGCGGGCGCAGATGGCGATCGCCCTGCCGCCCGGCGGGCCGCCGAGCTTTCGACTGACCTCAAATCTGGCGGGCCTGCGCCTCGCCATCCCGCAGATCGGCTGGAGCGTCTCAGCCGGGGCCACTGGCGACCTCGCTGTCGAAGGGCAGCTCGGCGACGTGCCACAGGTGACTGCCCTCAGCCTCAGCGCTCCGGGGCTGGAGGCGCGCGGTTCTGTCTCGCTGAACGCTGCCGGCGGGCTGGAGCGGGCGCGATTCGACCGGCTGCGCGTGGGCAACTGGCTGGACGCGCCGGTGGATCTGATCGGCCGGGGCGCCGGCAATCTGCCTGGCGTCGAGGTGCGGGGTGGCCGGCTCGACCTTGGCCGCGCCGCTTTCGGCCAGGGCGGAGCGGATGTGCCGCTGCAGGTGGCGCTCGAAGAGCTGCAGGTGACCGACGAAATCGGCTTCAGCGGCTTTCGCGGCGAATTTGCCGCCGGGCTGCGGGGGGAGTTCACCGCCTTCATCAACGGCGGCCAGGCTGTGAGCGGTGCCACCGAGCCGACGGCGGAGGGACTGGCCGTGCGCGTGCTCTCAGACAATGCCGGCGCGGTGCTGCGTGACATGGGGCTGATCGAGACGGCACAGGGCGGTGCGCTCGACCTGGTGCTGCTGCCGACCGGGCAGGAGGGCGGTTATGATGGCACGGTCGCGATCACCGATCTGCGCGTGCGCGATGCGCCTGCCATCGCCGAGCTGCTCGATGCCATCTCGGTGGTGGGCGCCCTGCAGCAGCTCGACGGGCAGGGTATCGCCTTTACCAATGTCGATGTCTCTTTCGGGCTGGAGCCGGGGCTCTTGACCATCCGACAGGCGAGCGCCGTGGGGCCCGGCCTTGGCATATCGCTGGACGGCTATTACACGACCGGCTCCAAACTCATGGATTTCCAGGGCGTCGTGTCACCGATCTATTTCATCAACGGCATCGGCTCTTTGCTGACGCGGCCGGGCGAGGGGCTGATCGGCTTCAACTATACGCTCTCCGGCCCCGTGAGCGCGCCGCAGGTGGGGGTGAATCCGCTCTCTGCCCTGACGCCCGGGATGTTCCGCGAGATCTTCCGCCGCCCGGTGCCGGAGGCGGCGCAATGAGCGAGCCCATGAAACTCTCCGACTTCGATTTCGACCTTCCCGAAGAGCTGATCGCGACGCGCCCGGCGCGGCCGCGCTCGGCCGCCCGGCTGCTGCATGCCGAGGGCGGGCTCATGGTCGACCGGCAGGTGCATGACCTGCCCGCGATCCTGCGGCCGGGCGATCTGCTGGTGCTGAACGATACAAAGGTGATCCCCGCAAGGCTGACCGGCACCCGCACCCGCGGCGAGGCCGAGGCGAAGATCGAGGTGACGCTGGCCGCACCGAAGGGCGAGGGGCTCTGGCAGGCGCTGGTGAAGCCCCTGCGCAAATGGCGCGAGGGGGAAGAGGTGGTCTTCTCGCCCCGCCTGACGGCGGTTCTCGAGGGGCGCGAGGGTGACATGGCGGTGATCCGCCTGACGGCCACCGGCGATCTCGACGCCGCGCTCGCCGAGGCCGGCGCCATGCCGCTGCCGCCCTATATCGCCAGCAAGCGCCCGGCCGATGAGGCCGACAGGGAAGATTACCAGACCATCTGGGCCGCCCGCGCCGGCGCCGTCGCCGCGCCGACCGCCTCGCTTCATTTCGATGCGGGTGTCATGGCAGCGCTGGAGGCGCGGGGCGTTGAGCGTTGCCATGTGACGCTGCATGTCGGCGCCGGCACCTTTCTGCCCGTGAAGGTCGACGACGTCTCCGAGCACAAGATGCATGCCGAATGGGGCGAGGTGAGCGCCGAAGCCGCCGCTGCCATCGCGCGCGCCAAGGCCGAGGGGCGCCGGGTGATCCCCGTCGGCACCACGGCGCTGCGGCTGATCGAGGCGGCGGAGGGCCGCGAATGGGCCGGCGATACCGATATCTTCATCAAGCCGGGCTATGAGTTCCACGTGGCAGACGGGCTGATGACGAATTTCCACCTGCCGAAATCGACGTTGATGATGCTGGTCTCGGCCCTGATGGGCCGCGAGAGAATCATGGAGCTCTACGAGCATGCCATCGCCACCGGCTACCGCTTCTTCTCCTACGGGGATGCCTCGCTCCTGATCCCCGAGAGAGGCGGGCAGGCGGGCTGACAGGCGCCTTGGCGCCGGGGCAGCAGCCGGCAAGCCGGGCGGGCTTTACCCGGCCCGCGAGACCTGCCAGAGGCCGCGCCTGACTCCACTTTGCCCAAGGCCGACAAAACATGTCGCCGGCAGCCAATCTCGACCGCGCCGCCCGCGCGACACCCCGGGCAGAAAGGACCGCCGATGTTCACCGTGCTGCGCTCTTCCTGGCCGCTCTTCATCGGGCTGTTCATGATGATGATCGGCAACGGTCTGCAGGGCACGGTGCTGGGCCTTCGCGGCGCGCAGGAGGATTTCTCGACCTCCACGATGTCCTACGTCATGGCCGCCTATTTCGCCGGCTTCCTTTTCGCCAGCCGCATTGCGCCGCGGCTGATCCGCAACGTGGGCCACGTGCGGGTCTTCGCGGCGCTGGGCTCAACCATCTCGGCGGTGCTGATCCTCTATCCCACGCTGGTGGAGCCCTGGGCCTGGATGCTGGGGCGGATGCTGATCGGCTTCTGCTTCTGCGGGGTCTACATCACCTGCGAGAGCTGGCTGAACGACAGCGCAACGAATGAGACGCGCGGCAAGGCGCTGTCGCTCTACATGATCGTGCAGCTCGCCGGCATCGTGGTGGCGCAATACATCGTCGTGCTTGGCGACGTTTCGGGCTTCGTGCTGTTCATCATCCCTTCAATGCTGGTGTCGCTGGCCTTCGCCCCCATCCTGCTCTCTGTCGGCACCGTACCCGCCTTCAGCCAGGCCAAGCCGCTGCCGCTCGGCCGGCTGATCACCGCCTCGCCCTTGGCGGCGGTCGGAATGTTCCTGCTCGGAGGGGTCTTCGCCGCGCAATTCGGCATGGCGGCGGTCTACGGCGCACAGGCCGGCATGAGCGTGCCGCAGATCTCCACCATGATCTCGGCGATCTACATCGCGGCGCTGGTGCTGCAATATCCCATCGGCTGGGCATCTGACCGGATGGACCGGCGCAAGCTCATCATCGTGATCTCGGTGGCCGGTGGCGTCATCGGCCTTCTCGGCTTCATCGCGCCCGGCAGCTACCTGCTGGCCGTCATTGCCGCAGCAGCGATCGGCGGGGCGTCGAACCCGCTCTACGCGCTGCTCATCGCGTATGCCAACGACTACCTCGACCGCGATGACATGGCCGCCGCCTCGGGCGGGTTTCTCTTCGTCAACGGCGTGGGGGCGGTCTTCGGGCCGATCCTCGTCGGCTATGTGATGGAGGCCTTCGGCCCCTCGGGCTACTGGGTGTACATGTCGGTGCTGCTGCTGCTGCTGGGTGGCTACGGCCTGTGGCGGATGACGCAGCGCGCCCGCCCCGACGACATGGTCGCCGAGTCGGTGTCCTACGCGCCGGTGCTGGCCAACGGTACGGCGCTCGTCGCCGAGCTGGCGCAGGAGGTCTATATCGAGGCCGAGGAAGAGGCTCAGGCCGAGGCCGAAGCGGAGGAAGCCGATGCGCAGGGTGACGAAACCTTGGGCAACACGCGCAAAGAGCCCGCTTTTGATGACACAAGCGCAACAGGTGGCGATGGCCCGCCCCGCTGACTGGACGCATCGGGGGCAGCGTGCCACTTGTTTCCGCACAGTCAGTTAAACAAGCCTGCGAGGTGTATCGCGATGTCCGGCCCCGACGACGTTCTGTCCTTTTGGCTCGACGAAGTCTCTCCGAAGGATTGGTACGGCGGCGGCCCCGAGCTGGATGCCGAGATCACCACCCGCTTTCAGGGCCTCTGGAGCAATGTGATGGACGGGATCGGCAGCCTCTGGCTGACCTACCCGACCGGTTGCCTGGCCTATATCATCCTGACCGATCAGTTTCCGCGGAACATGTTCCGCGGCACGTCGCGGGCCTTCGCATCGGACAGGCTGGCGCGCGAGGCGGCGATTTCGGCCATCGGGCATGGCTATGACATGAAGATCGACCCGCCGGCGCGCGCCTTCTTCTACATGCCTCTGGAGCATTCCGAGAACCGCTTCGACCAGGATCGCGCCGTGCGCCTGTTCAAGGACCGGCTGCCCGAGAATACCGAATACCTGTTGCATGCCTGCGCCCACCGCGAGGTGATCCGCCGCTTCGGGCGCTTCCCCTTCCGCAACGAGGCGCTGGGCCGCGAGAGCACCCCCGAAGAGCTCGAATGGCTGTCGGAAGGCGGCTACATGGCCCAGGTGAAGGCGCTGCAGGCCGAAGAGACGCATTCGGCCGCCTGAGCGGGTTGATGGCGGGCGGGCGCCGGGCTTGCCTCCCGCCCACCCACCCCGGCGCGCCCGGCGCCCGGTGCTTTGCGGGACCGGCGGCTTGGGTGGTGAGTTAAGAGGGGGGCGCTGCCCCCCGCCTGCGGGCCCCCCCGGGATATTTTGAGAAAAGCGAGAGGGAAGGCGGGGCGCTCCCCGAGCCTTGCGCGCAGGCGAAGGCGGGCATGAGTGCCCCTTGCCTTTTCGCGGCCGGCGGGATCGTTTAACATCAAACGACTTTTCAAAGAGCCGGAGGAGAGCCGCATGGCCGCCAGCAAGTTCGACATGATCGTCATCGGCGCCGGCCCCGGCGGCTATGTCGCCGCCATTCGCGGCGCCCAGCTTGGGCTGAAGGTCGCCTGTATCGAACGCGAGAACCTGGGCGGCATCTGCCTGAACTGGGGCTGCATCCCCACCAAGGCGCTGCTGCGCTCGTCGGAAGTGTTCCACCTGATGGAGCGGGCCAAGGATTTCGGCCTCTCCGCCGGCGACATCGGCTACGATCTCGATGCCGTGGTGAAGCGCTCGCGCGGCGTCGCCAAACAGATGGAAGGCGGCGTGCGCGGCCTGCTGAAGAAGAACAAGGTCACCACCTTCATGGGCGAGGCCAAGCTCGCCGGCAAAGGCAAGGTGTCTGTCACCACCAAGGACGGCACCGAGGAGCTCGAAGCAAAGAACATCGTCGTCGCCACCGGCGCGCGCGCCCGCGAGCTGCCGGGGCTGGAGGCGGATGGTGATCTGGTGTGGACCTATCGCCACGCCCTGATGCCGCCGCGCATGCCCAAGAAGCTGCTCGTCATCGGCTCTGGCGCCATCGGCATCGAATTCGCCAGCTTCTACAACACGCTCGGCGCCGACACGACGGTGGTCGAGGTGATGGACCGGGTGCTGCCCGTCGAGGATGCCGACATCTCGGCCTTCGCCAAGAAGCAGTTCGTCAAGCAGGGCATGACGATCATGGAGAAGGCCGCCGTCAAGCAGCTCGACCGCGGCAAGGGAAAGGTCACCGCCCATATCGAGAGCGGCGGCAAGGTGGAGAAGATGGAATTCGACACCGTTATCTCCGCCGTCGGCATCGTCGGGAATACCGAGGGGCTCGGGCTGGAAGAGGCGGGCGTGACGGTCGACCGCACCCATGTGGTGGTCGATCAGTACTGCCGCACCGGCGTGGACGGCCTCTATGCCATTGGCGACATCGCCGGCGCGCCCTGGCTGGCGCACAAGGCCAGCCATGAGGGCGTGATGGTGGCCGAGCTGATCGCGGGGCAGAAAGTGCACCCGATCAAGCCGAACAGCGTGGCGGGCTGCACCTATTGCCAGCCGCAGGTCGCCTCTGTCGGGCTGACCGAGGCGAAGGCAAAGGAGGCGGGCTTCGAGGTGAAGGTCGGCAAATTCCCCTTCATTGGCAACGGCAAGGCCGTGGCGCTGGGCGAGCCGGAGGGGCTGGTGAAGACTGTGTTCGATGCCAAGACAGGCGAGCTGCTGGGTGCCCACATGGTCGGCGCCGAGGTGACCGAGCTGATCCAGGGCTATGTCATCGGCCGCACGCTGGAGACGACGGAAGCCGAGTTGATGGAGACGATCTTCCCGCATCCGACGCTCAGCGAGATGATGCACGAGAGCGTCCTGCACGCCTACGGCCGCGCCATCCACATCTGATTTTCGGAGTTCCGACACGCGAAGGGCGGCCCCGCGATGGGGCCGCCCTTTTTGCATCCGATCGGCTCAGGCGATCAATTGTCGGCGTACATCACGCCGTCGAGCGGGATCGGGTTGTCGTCGTTGTCGTAGAACGTGCCGTCGATCACGCCCAGCATGCTGCCACCCTGCTCGGTGAGCTTCGCGGCCAGGTCGGCATCGACCTCGTAGACGTCCACGCCCGATTCCAGCACGCCCACGACATCGGCATCGATGCCGGCGCCGTTGAGATTGCCGGCCACGTAGAGCTGGCCGTCGACGTTGAAATACTGCAGCGACGAGTTGCGGGCGCCGAGGTTGTTGAACGTGCCCGACACGGTGTCATTGCCGAAGTTCACGCCCAGATCGACATCGCCGAAGAGGGTGGAGTAGTCGACGCCGCTGTCGATGACCGAGGCGAAGCGGCCCTCGTAGGTCGCGGTGCCCGAGGCGGGCAGGTTGGTGGCGACGGTCTGAGCGTCGTTCCGCGCGTCGAAGGCGTTGAAGACGTTCGCAGTCTCATTGCCGTAGGTCGAGGCAGAGTTGGTGGGCACGTCGACATCGTAGACGGGGCCCGAGACGACGCCCGAGGAACAGGCGGCGGCAGCCAGCGGCAGGGCGAGGATGGCGTAACGGGAAGCAAGCATGGCGGATACCTTTGCTGATGAATTTTGTGGCAATAGGTGGGTCACGCCCCATGAGAGTCAAAATCAGCCGCCGGTTATCCAATAACGAATTGTTTCGGTTCGAAAAGTAGAGGGAAGCGGGAGCCTGGCGGCGGTGCTTGATGTGCGGGATATTGCCGGCGTGAGGCGGTGGGGGATGGACGCTAACCACAGGCCAGGCGCGCCGATCCTGCCTTGAGCGGAGCGCCGCCCATGAAAAACATCCAAAATGTTCTCTTAACGTTCCATTCGCGGTTGGAGACTCGGCACCGGCCCACTATCTGTAGCGCTTGAGTCCTGCGGGGGTGCGAGATGGCTGAGCTGAAGAATATCGAGGTGCGCGGCGCGCGCGAACACAACCTCAAGAACATCGATGTCGACATTCCCCGCGACCAGTTGGTTGTGGTGACGGGGCTGTCGGGCTCCGGCAAGTCGAGCCTCGCCTTCGACACGATCTATGCGGAGGGCCAGCGCCGCTATGTCGAGAGCCTCTCGGCCTATGCCCGGCAGTTCCTCGACATGATGGAAAAGCCGGATGTCGACCACATCTCCGGCCTCTCCCCCGCGATCTCCATCGAGCAGAAGACGACGAGCAAGAACCCCCGCTCGACCGTCGGCACGGTCACCGAGATCTACGACTACATGCGCCTGCTCTTCGCGCGCTGCGGCACGCCCTACAGCCCCGCCACCGGCCTGCCCATCGAGGCGCAGCAGGTGCAGGACATGGTCGACCGCGTCATGGGCATGGAGGAGGGCACCCGCGCCTACCTTCTCGCCCCCATCGTGCGCGATCGGAAGGGCGAGTACCGCAAAGAGATGCTGGAGCTGCGCAAGCAGGGCTTCCAGCGCGTGAAGGTCGACGGGCAGTTCCATGAGCTGGACGATCCGCCGACGCTCGACAAGAAGTTCCGCCATGACATCGACGTGGTGGTCGACCGCCTCGTCGTGCGCGAGGGGCTGGAGACGCGTCTGGCCGACAGCTTCCGCACCGCGCTCGACCTCGCCGACGGGATCGCCATTCTGGAGACCGCGCCCACCGCCGATGAGGGAGAGGCGCCGGAGCCGGAACGCTTCACCTTCTCCGAGAAATTCGCCTGCCCTGTCAGCGGCTTCACCATCCCCGAGATCGAGCCGCGGCTCTTCTCCTTCAACGCCCCCTTCGGCGCCTGCCCGGAATGCGACGGCCTCGGCGTGGAGCTGTTCTTCGACGAGCGCCTCGTGGTGCCCGACATCACGCTGAAGATCGCCGACGGCGCCATTGCGCCGTGGCGCAAGGGCAAGAGCCCCTACTTCCTGCAGACCATCGAGGCCATCTCGAAGCATTACGGGGTGAGCAAGAACGCCCGCTGGAAGGATCTGCCGGAGAATGTACAGCAGGTCTTCCTTCGCGGCTCCGGCGACGAGGAGATCCAGTTCCGCTATGACGAGGGCGGGCGGGTCTACCAGGTGAAGCGCGTCTTCGAGGGCGTCATCCCCAACATGGAGCGCCGCTATCGCGAGACCGACAGCTCCTGGGTGCGCGAGGAATTCGAGCAATATCAGAACAACCGCCCCTGCCATGCCTGCGGCGGCTACCGGCTGCGGCCCGAGGCGCTGGCGGTCAAGATCGCCGGGCTGCATGTGGGGCAGGTGGTTCAGTTCTCGATCCGCGAGGCGCATCAATGGGTGCAGGAGGTGCCCGAGAGCCTCAGCAAGCAGAAGAACGAGATCGCCCGCGCCATCCTGAAGGAGATCCGCGAGCGGCTGGGCTTCCTGAACAACGTCGGCCTGGATTACCTGACGCTCAGCCGCAACTCCGGCACCCTCTCGGGTGGTGAATCGCAGCGTATCCGGCTGGCGAGCCAGATCGGCTCGGGCCTGACGGGCGTGCTCTACGTGCTCGACGAGCCCTCGATCGGCCTGCACCAGCGCGACAACGGGCGACTCCTGGAGACGCTGAAGAACCTGCGAGACCAGGGCAACACCGTGATCGTGGTGGAGCATGACGAGGAAGCGATCCGCGAGGCGGATTACGTTTTCGACATCGGCCCGGGCGCCGGGGTGCATGGCGGCCACGTGGTCGCCCATGGCACGCCGGAGGAGATCACTGCCGATCCGAAGAGCCTGACGGGCGATTACCTCGCCGGGCGGCGCGAGATCGCGGTGCCTGCGGAGCGGCGCAAGGGCAATGGCAAGAAGATCCAGGTGGTCAAGGCGACCGGCAACAACCTGAAGGACGTGACCGTCGACTTCCCGCTGGGCAAGTTCGTCTGCGTGACGGGCGTGTCGGGCGGCGGCAAATCAACGCTGACCATCGAGACGCTGTTCAAGACCGCCTCCATGCGGCTCAACGGCGCCCGGCAGACGCCGGCGCCCTGCGAGACGATCAAGGGGTTGGAGCACCTCGACAAGGTCATCGACATCGACCAGCGCCCCATCGGCCGCACGCCGCGCTCGAACCCCGCCACCTACACGGGCGCCTTCACTCCCATCCGCGACTGGTTCGCTGGTCTGCCGGAGGCGAAGGCGCGCGGTTACAAGCCGGGTCGCTTTTCGTTCAACGTGAAGGGGGGCCGCTGTGAGGCCTGTCAGGGCGACGGTGTCATCAAGATCGAGATGCATTTCCTGCCCGATGTCTACGTCACCTGCGAGACCTGCAAGGGCGCGCGATACAATCGCGAGACTCTGGAAATTCAGTTCAAGGGCAAGAGCATAGCCGACGTTCTTGATATGACGGTTGAAGATGCGCAGGAGTTCTTCAAGGCGGTTCCGAGCATCCGCGAGAAGATGGATGCGCTCGTTCGCGTCGGCCTCGGCTACATCAAGGTCGGCCAGCAGGCGACGCAGCTTTCGGGCGGCGAGGCGCAGCGGGTGAAGCTCTCGAAAGAACTCAGCAAGCGCGCCACGGGCCGGACACTCTACATCCTCGACGAGCCGACGACGGGCCTGCATTTTGAAGATGTGCGCAAGCTGCTGGAGGTACTGCACGAGCTGGTGGAGCAGGGCAATTCCGTCATGGTGATCGAGCACAATCTCGATGTCATCAAGACAGCGGACTGGCTCATCGACATCGGCCCCGAGGGTGGCGACGGCGGCGGCACGCTGGTGGCGACCGGCACGCCGGAGGATGTGGCCGAGGTGGCAGAGAGCCACACCGGGCGCTTCCTCGGGCCGATGCTGAAGGCTCGGAAGGTGGCGGCAGAGTAGGGCGGCCGGAAAAAGACCTCACGAGGACTTGAAAGTTAAAGGCGTTAACATTTAGTGGGCGGTAACCGTAATTGGAGACCGCCCATGACCTCTCTCGCCAAAACCCACGTCGCCAGGCCCGCCCTCGTTGCCGGCATGCTCGCCACGGCCCTTGCAGCGCCTACGCTCGCTCTCGCAGAAACCCGCAGCTACGACGTTGCCGGGTTCACCCGCATCGACGTCTCCGACGGGCTGGATGCGGTGATCAGCGAGGGCGACTTCTCCGTCGAGGCCGAGGCGCGCCGCGGCGATCTCGACCGGCTGGTCGTGGAGGTGGAGGGCGATACCCTGAAGCTCGGGCGCGAAGCAAGGATGCCGCTGGGCCTGCTGCAGCTACTCCGGCAGGACGAGTTCTCTGTGACGGTCCATCTGCCCGAGATGAGCGGCATCCATGCCGGCGGCGGCGCCAACGTGCGAAGCAGCGCGCCAGCGGCAGACGGCGTGTTCACGGCCGGGGCCACCGGCGGCGCGAACTTGCGGATCACGGGGATCGAGGCCGATGAGGTCACCGCCGACAGCCTCTCTGGCGCGAACCTGCGGCTGGAGGTCGAGGCTAGGGAAGTGACGCTCAACGCCCAGTCGGGCGCCAACCTGCGCGCTTCCGGCAGCTGCGGCACGCTGAGCGCCTCGGGCCGCTCGGGCGCCTCGCTGATGGCCGATGACATGGCCTGCGAGATGGCGCTGCTCGACGCCTCCAGCGGCGCCAGCATGCGGGCCTCGGCCAGCCAGTCGGCCGAGGCGAATGCGTCCTCGGGCGCCTCGATTGCTGTCTATGGCGGCGGCGAGGTGGATGCGACCGAGACGAGCGGTGGTTCGGTGCGGTCTAGGTGATTTGTCGCAAATTGTAAAGTTATGGACCTCAGAGGGGCGCCAGACCCCTCTCCAGGTTCAAATCCTGCAAGCTACAGATCGGCCGAGAATTCCTCGACAAGGTGTGCCACGACCGCGCGCATCTGTCCGTCGCGATCCTTGCCCTCGGCCTTGGCTTCGTCGCGCACCGCGCGCTGCCGCTCTGTCCCCGTGCCGCCTGCGATGATGTTGCGGGCGGCATCCACCTCGGCCAGGCAACCGAGCGCCTCGGCATCTTCGGCGACGAGCCCGATCAGTTCGTCGAGCAGTTCGGGGAAGGGCAGCATCACGCCGCGGCCAAAATCGATGAGCTCGCCGCCGATGCCGAAGCGCTGAGCGCGCCAGCGGTTCTCGGCGATCAGGAAGTTGTCGTAGCGGCGCCACCGCTGGTTCTGCACCCTCAGCCGCCAGAGCATCCGCAGGATGCTCTGCGTAAGCGCAGCGATGGAGAGGGCGGCCTCGAGCCGGGGTGAGACATCGCAAATCCGCGATTCCAGCGTGGGGAAGCTGGCGGAGGGGCGCAGATCCCACCAGATTTTCGAGGCATCCTCGATGACGCCCAGATCGGTCAGCACCTTCACCGAACGCTCGTACTCGACCCAGGTGTCGATATGCGGCGGCAGGCCGGTGCGAGGCAGGTTGTCGAACACGCTCAGCCGGTAGCTCGCCAGCCCGGTATCCTCGCCCTTCCAGAAGGGGGAGGAGGTCGAGAGAGCCAGCAGGTGCGGCAGGAAGTAGGCCATCTGGCCCAGCAGATCGGCCCGCAGCGAATTGTCGTTCAGCCCGACATGCACATGCATCCCGCAGATCAGCGCCCGGCGTACGACGCCCGCGAGGTCGTTGTGGAGCTCACGGTAGCGGCTCTTGTCGGTCGGCTCCTGCATGCGCCAGTCGGAATAGGGGTGGCAGGAGGCGGCGATGGGCGCGAGGTTGTAGGCGGCGGCCTTGTCGCGCACCAGGCTGCGCAGGCGGCGCAGCTCTTCGCGCGCCTCGGGGATCGTCTCGCAGACGGAGGTGCCGATCTCGATCTGGCAACGCAGGAACTCGGGGCTGACCTGCCCCTCGCTGATCGCGTTGGCGCAATCGTCCATCAGGGCCTGAGGCGCGTCGGCGAGGTCGAGGCTGTCCTTGTCGACGAGGAGGTATTCTTCCTCGATGCCGATGGTGAAGTCCGGCTCGTTCATCCTGCCCCCCTATGTTCTCTTTTGAAGCTTTGCACCCGCCCGCCGTTGCCGCAAGGCGGGCGTCAGCTGGTGGCGCGCGTGCTGACAAGCTCTGTTATGGCGCGGCTCTGCTCATCGAGCATGACGATGCAGCCGTCGATGGCAGCGTAGGCCCGGCCGCCGGGGGCGGGGGAGAGGCCGGGGATGTCGCCCGCGATAAGCTTAGCGCGGCCCGGGGCGGTGTCTCCCACGCCGAAGCCGAGCCGCGCGGAGATATTGCCCTGCGAGAAGGTGCGGCTGAACCCGTCGCCGGCTAGGGTCGAGGCCACGCGGATGAGTTCGACGATCTGCAGGTTGCTCTCGTTGAGCACGATGATGGCGCCGCCGACGAGGCCATAGCCCTGACCGTCGGGCAGGGCGGGCAGCTCGTCTACGGCGCTGTCGTCGATCCACATGACCACTGGCTCGGGCACATTGTCGCCCCGGGCGAAGCCCACGGGGGGCGGTGCGGAGCCTCCCTCGGCCTGGGCCAGCACAACCTGGTCAGCGGGCTGGGGCGGAGGCCCGGGCGAGGTGGCGGCGAGAACGCCGGCGGCTGCAATTGCCGTAAAGAACACCATGTCGATTTTTCCTTACGCGCAGGGGATATAGCCAGAACGGCTCGGGGCGGCGGATGTTCCACTTCGCGGGCTAATCGCTGAGAACGTGATCGGATTGGTTGACCGGTCTTCGACGCTGTAAGCCCCTTCGCCGCTACTCCCCAAACCCGGTACGCGCCAAAGGCGCAGGGCGAGCGCCGGCCCGGTCCGCGTGCAACCGTCGCGAAGGGATACGTCTAGGGCAGGGCTACCGCTCGAACGGAATAGGGCGGGAGTTACCCCGCCCTATTCCTCGCAGTCGAGAATTGTAGATGGGGGGCGCCAGGTGCCCCTCAGTCCATCGGCTTGAAGTTGAACTCCCCGCCGTCCTTGATGCCGGACGGCCAGCGCGCCGTGACCGTCTTCGTCTTCGTGTAGAAGCGGAAGCTGTCCGGCCCGTGCTGGTTGAGATCGCCGAA
Source organism: Pseudoroseicyclus sp. H15 (assembly GCF_054353345.1). Taxonomy (NCBI): domain Bacteria; kingdom Pseudomonadati; phylum Pseudomonadota; class Alphaproteobacteria; order Rhodobacterales; family Paracoccaceae; genus Pseudoroseicyclus; species Pseudoroseicyclus sp. H15. The sequence goes on along the minus strand of NZ_JBTHJE010000002.1, from coordinate 500,971 downwards.
GGAAGATTTCTTCCAGCCGCCGAAGGTGTGGTAGGCCAGCGGCACCGGGATGGGCACGTTGATGCCCACCATGCCGACGTTCACGCGGGCGGCGAAGTCCCGCGCGGCGTCGCCGTCGCGGGTGAAGATCGCGGTGCCGTTGCCGTATTCATGATCCATCGCCAGCTTCAGCGCCTCTTCGTAGGAGCCGGCGCGCACCGTCGTCAGCACCGGGCCGAAGATTTCCTTGCGGTAGATCTCCATGTCCGGCGTCACCCGGTCGAAGAGGTGGGGGCCGACGAAGAAGCCGTCCTCGTAGCCCTGCAGGGAGAAGCCCCGCCCGTCGACGACCAGCTCGGCGCCGGCCTCGACGCCGCCCTCGACCATTGCGAGGATGTTCTTCTTGGCGGCAGCGGTGACGACCGGGCCGTAATCGACCTCCGCGCCGCCGGTGTAGGGGCCGACCTTCAGGCGCTCGATCCGGGGGACGAGCTTCTCGATCAGCCGGTCCGCCGTCTCTTCGCCCACGGGCACGGCGACGGAGATGGCCATGCAGCGCTCGCCCGCCGCGCCGTAGCCGGCGCCGACGAGGGCGTCGGCGGCTTGGTCGAGGTCCGCGTCCGGCATGACGATCATGTGGTTCTTGGCGCCGCCGAAGCACTGCACGCGCTTCCCGGCTGCGCAGCCGCGCGAGTAGATGTACTGGGCGATGGGCGTCGAGCCGACGAAGCCGACCGAGGAGATGCCCTCGTGGTCGAGGATCGCGTCCACGGCCTCCTTGTCGCCGTTGACGACCTGCAGGATGCCCTTGGGCAGCCCGGCCTCTTCCATCAGGGCGGCGAGCATCAGCGGCACCGAGGGGTCACGCTCGGAGGGCTTGAGGATGAAGGCGTTGCCGCAGGCGATGGCGGGCGCGAACATCCACATCGGGATCATGGCGGGGAAGTTGAACGGCGTGATGCCGGCGCAGACGCCGAGCGGCTGGCGGAGGGAATACATGTCGATCCCCGGGCCGGCGCCATCGGTGAACTCGCCCTTCAGCAGATGCGGGGCGCCGATGCAGAACTCGACGACCTCGAGGCCGCGCTGCACGTCGCCGGCGGCGTCGGGCAGCGTCTTGCCATGCTCGCGGGAGAGCGCCTCGGCCAGCTTGTCCATGTCGCGGTTGAGGAGGCGCACGAATTCCATCATCACGCGCGCCCGGCGCTGCGGGTTCACGGCGGCCCAGGCGGGCTGCGCCTCGGCGGCGATGGTCACCGCTCGGTCCACCTCTTCGGCAGAGGCGAGGGGGGTGCGGGTTTGCACCTCGCCTGTGGCGGGGTTGTAGACATCGGCGAACCGGCCCGAGGTGCCGGCAACCCGGCTTCCGGCGAGGTAGTGCGTAAGATCCTGCATGACATGTCTCCCGAATGGCGCCCCACGGCGGTAGCGCGGCCAGCGCAGGCCGGCAAGAGGCGGGCCGCTGCAGCTTGACAGGTGAAGGGGCGGCAGCGACGCTTGACCCCACGTACAGCGTTGGGAGGAGAGACAATGCTCGTCAAACAGATCCTGAAGTCAAAAGCCTCGGCCGGTATCGTCAGCGTCGCGCCGGAAACGCCGGTGGGCGAGGTGGTGAAGATGCTTTCAGACAAGCGCATCGGCACCGTCGTCATCTCGGCCGACGGCAATTCGCCCGACGGCATCCTCTCGGAGCGCGACATCGTGCGCGAGCTCGGCAAGCGCGGCGCGGAGTGCCTGCAGGACGAGGCGCGCGCGATGATGACCGCCGGCCCCACCACCTGCACGCCCGAGGATAATGCCGATGCTGTGCTGCAGACGATGACCGATGGCCGCTTCCGCCACCTGCCGGTGATGGAGGGCGGCGCGATGGTGGGCCTGATCTCGATCGGTGACGTCGTGAAGGCGCGGCTGGCCGAGTTGGCGATGGAGAACAACGCCCTCGAAAGCATGATCATGGGCCACTAGGGCCGGACTCGCTTCGGGCCGTTCCTCGGCCCGGGGCTTGCCATTCGCCGCCACGCATGACTTTTTGCCATCCAATGACTTGAGGCCCAATCACTTAAGGGCAGGGGGGGGCGCCATGCGCATCGGTCTTTATCCCGGCACGTTCGACCCGCTGACGCTGGGCCATATCGATATCATCTCGCGCGCCTGCCGCATGGTCGACCGGCTGGTGATTGGCGTGGCCATCAATCAGGGCAAGGGGCCGCTCTTCTCGCTGGAAGAGCGCGTCTCGATGATCGAGGCCGAGATCGGCGAGATCGCGAAGGCCAGGGGCACCGAAATCGTCGTGCACCCGTTCGAGAACCTGCTGATCGATTGCGCCCGCGACGTGGGTGCCGGCATCATCATCCGCGGCCTGCGGGCCGTGGCGGATTTCGAATACGAGTTCCAGATGGTCGGCATGAACCGCGCGCTCGACAGCGAGGTCGAGACCGTCTTCCTCATGGCCGAGGCCCGTCATCAGGCCATCGCCAGCAAGCTGGTGAAAGAGATCGCCCGGCTCGGCGGCGAGGTGACGAAGTTCGTGCCACCCGCCGTCAACGAGCGGCTTAAGGCGAAGCTGGCGGGCAGCTAGCCCCGCCCAAACAAAAAGCCGCCCCGTGGGGCGGCTCATCATTGGTAGTAGGCAGTCGCGCTTAGCCGTAGACGGCTTGACGGGCGATCCGCTTGGCATCGCCGGGATAGAGATCGAGGTCCAGCGCGATATCGAGCGGCAGGGACCGGATTTCCGTGACGGTGCGGGAGTAGGCGGCCCGCTTCGCGAGAGCCGTGCGGAGTTTCGTGAACGTGGTCATGTGAAATCACTCCTTGTGCTTGGCCATTTCGTTCGAGACACAACTTAGCCATGCTGCACCGCAGAACCACTCCCAAAGTGTCCGTGGCGCCCTGCATCATATGCATGGCTTTCCGCCCAACAATATAACGGTTTTTTAACAGTCGCCGCAGAGCGGCGTGAGCGGTAACGGAAAGCTCTGCCCGGGGGCTCGCCTCAGAACGGCGCCAGCGCCCCGATCTCCACCAGGCCGTTCAGTACGGCGTCGACCGCCACCGCGGCCAGGATCATCCCCATGATGCGGCTGACGATGGAGGCCCCCGAATGCCCGATGACCCGCAGGATCGGGGTTGCCAGCAGCAGGAAGATCAGCGTCACCGCCAGGATCAGCAGCAGGATGGCCGAGGTCTGAATCTGGTGCTGCGCCGAGAAGCGATCATTGTCCGTCAGTATCACCACCGCCAGCATCGCGCCCGGCGAGGCGATAGAGGGGATGGCGATGGGGTGGATCGCCGTCTGCGTCATCCCCTCTTCGGCCAGCTCCCGCTCTGGCTTGGCCGGCCCGAAGATCATCGACAGCGCGAAGAGGAACAGCACCATCCCGCCTGCGATCTGGAAGCTCGGCAGCCCCAGCCCCAGCGCCTCCAGCACCAATTGCCCCAGCAGGATGAACGACAGCAGCACAACGGCCGAGACGAGCACAGCCCGCAGCGCCACCTTGCGCCGCGCCGCAGGAGTCATGCCGACGGTGACCGCCAGAAACACCGGCACGGTGCCGATGGGGTCGATCACCACCCAAAGCGTGATGAATTCCTGCAGGAACTGGTCGAGAGAGATCATGTCTATCCAATAGAAGGGGGCCGCTCTCCATATGAAAGCGGCCCCCGACAGGTCAAGGCAGAAGGGCGGGGCCGGCGGCCCGCCGCCGCCTCATCAGAGCAGTTTGCCCATTGCGACGGCAGTGTCGCTCATGCGGTTCGAGAAGCCCCATTCGTTGTCGTACCACGTGAGGATGCGGCAGAAGTTGCCGTCCATCACCTTGGTTTCGGGCATCGCGAAGGTCGAGCTGTGCGGATCGTGGTTGAAATCCATCGAGACGAGCTTGTCGTCGGTATAGCCGAGGATGTTCTTCAGCTCGCCATCGGCGGCAGCACGGATCGCGTCGTTGATCTCTTCCACGCTGGTGTCGCGGTCGGCCTCGAAGGTCAGGTCGACCACCGAGACGTTCGGCGTGGGGACGCGGATGGAGACACCATCGAGCTTGCCGTTGAGTTCGGGCAGCACCAGGCCCACGGCCTTGGCGGCGCCGGTGGAGGTGGGGATCTGGTTCATCGCCGCGGCGCGGGCGCGGTAGAGATCCTTGTGCATCGTGTCCAGCGTGGGCTGGTCGCCGGTGTAGGAGTGGATCGTGGTCATGAAGCCGCGCTTCAGCCCGATGGTCTTGTTGAGCACATAGGCCACGGGGGCGAGGCAGTTCGTGGTGCACGACGCGTTGGAGACGATGATGTCATCGGCGGTTAGCGTGTCGTGGTTGACGCCATAGACGATGGTCTTGTCGGCATTAGTGCCGGGGGCCGAGATGAGCACCCGCTTGGCGCCCGTCTTCAGATGGTCCTGGCACTTCTCCTTGCTGGTGAAGATGCCGGTGCATTCCATGATGATGTCGACATCGCCCCAGGGCAGATCGGCAGGGTTGCGGATCGCGGTGACCCGCATCGGGCCGCGGCCCACATCGATCGTGTCTTCGGTGGTCGTCACCTGATGGGGGAAGCGCCCGTGGACGCTGTCGTAGCGCAGAAGATGCGCATTGGTCTCGACCGGGCCGAGATCGTTGATGGCCACCACCTCGATATCAGTCCGGCCGGATTCGATAATGGCGCGCAGCACGTTGCGCCCGATCCGTCCGAACCCGTTGATTGCAACCTTCACAGCCATGTCGTTCCCTCCGGGTGCTGCGCCCCTCGGGCGCGGTTCGGCGCCAAGATTGCGATTTGGGCGGAAAGGTCAACCGCCGCAGGGGCGGGCGGGGACATGTTAGCGACGAAGGTCTCGCCCGTTAGCGCCAGAAGGCGAGGGCGTGGACGAGATCGACGAATTTGCGCAGCACGAACAGCGTCGCCCCCCAGCCTTGCCAGAGGTCGAGTGCGATGAGCAGGGCGATCAGCAGGGCGAGGGCAAGGGCGAGGCGCGTCGACATGCGCGCGACGCTACCCTCTGCCGCGCCGGGCGGGAAGCGCCCTCTGCCGCGGCGGAGCTGAAGACGCGGGGTTGCCGCGGCCCCGGGGGCCTCTAGATTGACCTCTCAGGCATAGGGGCAGGGCATGAGCGGATTACTGGCACTTCTGGACGACGTGGCGGGCATCGCCAAGGTGGCGGCGGCCTCTGTCGACGATGTGGCCGGCGCGGCCGCCAAGGCCGGCGCCAAGACGGCCGGCGTGCTGATCGACGATGCCGCCGTGACGCCGAAATACGTCACCGGCTTCAAGCCGCAGCGTGAGATCCCGATCATCTGGAAGATCACCAAGGGGAGCCTGCGCAACAAGCTGATCTTCCTGCTGCCCATCGCGCTGCTCCTCTCCAACTTCGCGCCCTGGGCGATCACGCCGCTGCTCATGCTCGGCGGCTCGTATCTATGCTTCGAAGGGGCCGAGAAGATCTTCCACGTCCTCTTCCCCCATGCCAGCCACAAGGTGGCCGAGGACATGGCGGTGAAGGACCCAAGCAAGCTCGAAGAGCGCAAGGTCGCCGGCGCCATCAAGACCGACTTCATCCTCTCCGCCGAGATCATGACCATCGCCCTCTCCGTCATCGAGGCTGACAGCTTCTGGCTGGAGGCGGCGACGCTCGCCGTGGTGGGCGTCGGCATCACCATCGCCGTCTACGGCACCGTGGCCCTCATCGTGAAGGCCGACGATCTCGGCCTCGAGATGGTCGATCACGGCCGCCTCGGCCTCACCCGCGCCATCGGCGCCGGCCTGGTGAAATGGATGCCGACCTTCCTCAAGGTGCTCTCCATCGTGGGGACGGCGGCGATGCTCTGGGTCGGCGGCAACATCATGCTGCACGGGATCGAGGTGCTGGGCTTCGCCGCGCCCTATGAATACATCCACCATCTTGCCGAACAAGCCGCCCACGCCGTGGGCCGCTGGGAGGGCTTCGTCGCCTGGGCCGTCACCGCCGCCTTCGACGGCGTGCTGGGCCTCGCCTGGGGCTTCATCCTCATCCCCGTCGCCACGCTGTTGGTCATGCCGCTCTTCGGCCTCTTCAGCGGCGGCGACAAGGCGGCGGAGCATTGAGCCACGGCCTCACCGGCCCCGCCCGCGACGGCGCGCTCCTCGCCGCCCGCCTGCTTCTGGCCGGCCTCTTCCTCGGCGGCGCCGTGCAGAAGATCACCGATCCCGCCGCCGCGCAGGAGCTTCTGGCCATGCGCGGCTGGCCCCTCTGGTTCATCTGGCCGGCCCTCGCCTACAACGCCGCCACGGGCCTCGCCCTGCTTGCGGGCGCCTGGATCACCCCCGTCGCCCTCAGCCTTGCGGCCTATTGCATCGTCACCAGCTATTTCCACTTCCTGCCAGACGACCCTTGGCAGATGACGATCTTCGTCAAGAACTGGGCCATCGCCGGCGGCTGCCTCGCCCTCGCCGCCGCCGGCCCCGGCAACTGGCGCGTCGGCGCATGAAAGAAGAGGGCCGCCCCATCGGGCCGCCCTCTTGCTCTCGCTTTTCTGCAAATATCCTCGGGGGCGTTTGAGGGGGCAGACAGCCCCCTCATCGCAAGCATCGCGTGCGCCACAGGCGCTCCGCCAAGTTACCCCAGCAGCGCCTTCACCTTGGCGACGGTGTGCTCCGCCGTGATGCCGAACTTCTCGAACAGCACCTCGGCGGGGGCGGAGGCGCCGAAGCTGTCCATCCCCACGAAGGCCGCCTTCTGCTCCCGGCCCCGCTCGCCGAGCAGCAGCCAGTCCCACGGCTGGCGGACGCCGGCCTCGATGGCCACGCGCACGGCGCCCGCGGGAAGCACGCGCTTGCGGTAGGCCTCGTCCTGCTGGCGGAAGAGCTCCATTGACGGCACGGAGACGACACGCGTGCCGATGCCCTCGGCCTCCAGCGCCTTCTTCGCCTCCATCGCCACCTCGACCTCGGAGCCCGACGCCATGAGGATCACGCGGCGCTTGTTATCCGCCTCGGCCAGCACATAGGCGCCCTGGGCGGTAAGGTTCTTGGTGGTATGCTTGGTGCGCACCGTCGGCAGGCCCTGGCGGGTCAGCGCGAGGATGCTCGGCACTTTGGTCTCGCTCAGCGCGATCTCCCAGGCTTCCGCCGTCTCCACCGTGTCGGCGGGCCGGAAGACGTTCAGCCCCGGCGTGGCGCGCACCATGGCGAGGTGCTCGACCGGCTGGTGCGTCGGGCCGTCTTCGCCGAGACCGATGGAATCATGCGTCATCACGTAGACGACCGGCACGCCCATCAGCGCCGAGAGGCGGATGGCGGGGCGGGCGTAATCGGTGAAGCAGAAGAACGTGCCGCCATAGGGCTTCACACCGCCGTGCGAGGCCATGCCATTCATCGCCGCGGCCATGCCATGCTCGCGGATGCCGTAGTGAATGTAGCGCCCCTTGCGGTTCTCAGCATCGAAGATGCCGAGATCGCCGGTCAAAGTGTTGTTCGAGCCGGTGAGGTCGGCCGAGCCGCCGATTGTCTCCTTCATCACCGGGTTCACCACCTCCAGCACCATCTCGGAGCTCTTGCGGGTGGCGACCTTCGGGGCCTCGTCGCTGATCTGCTTCTTCAGCGCCTTGATGCGGCCGGCCAGCGCCTTCGGGGCCTCGCGGGCGAAGGTGCGGTCGAACTCGGCGCGCTTGGCGTCGGAGAGGGCAGCGACCCGCTCGTTCCAGGCATCGTGCTCGGCGGCGCCGCGCGCGCCCATGGCTTCCCACTGCGCCTTGATGTCGGAGGGGATCTCGAAGGCCGGCGCGTCCCAGCCGTATTCCTTCTTCGTATTCGCCACGACATCCGGGTCGGTCAGCGCGCCGTGGCCCTTGGCGGTGTCCTGCGCGGAGGAGCCGAGGGCGATATGCGTCTCGCACTGGATCATCGAGGGGCGCGGGTCGCCCTTTGCGGCTTCGATGGCCTCGTCGATGGCGACCGGGTCATGCCCGTCGATCTTCTGCACATGCCAGCCGGAGGCGGCGAAGCGCTCGCACTGGTCGGTGCTGTCGGCCATCGAGGTCGGCCCGTCGATGGTGATCGAGTTGTGGTCGAAGAACACCGTGAGGTTGCTGAGCTTCTGGTGGCCGGCCAGCGCGATGGCTTCCTGGCTGACGCCCTCCATGAGGCAGCCGTCGCCGGCGAAGACCCAGGTGCGGTGATCCATGATCTTCTTGCCCCAGCGGGCGCGCAGGCTCTCTTCGGCGATGGCGAAGCCGACGGAGTTGGCGATGCCCTGGCCGAGGGGGCCGGTCGTCGTCTCGATGCCGGGGGAGTGGTTGTACTCGGGGTGGCCCGGCGTCGCGCTCTCCCACTGGCGGAAATCCTTGATCTCCTGCAGCGTCATGCTCTCGTAGCCGGTGAGGTAGAGCACCGAGTAGAGCAGCATAGAGCCATGGCCGTTCGACACGATGAAGCGGTCACGGTCGGGCCAGAGCGGGGCCTTGGGGTCGAACTTCAGATGCTTTTCGAACAGCACCGTGGCGATGTCGGCCATGCCCATCGGCATGCCGGAATGGCCGGAGTTCGCGGCGGCGACCGCGTCGAGGGTGAGCGTGCGGATCGCGGCGGCTTTCATCCAGTGCTCGGGATGCGCCTTGCGCAGGGAAGCAATGTCCATAATGGGTCCTTTCCAAAATCGCATAGGGCAACCGCCCGGACCGGGCGCAAATGTGCATATCAGCGGGGGGGGCGAGATCAAGCCCGCTTCAACCCCGCGGCTGAGGAGTAGGCGCTAAGCCCCTCGGCGGAAAGACGTAGGCAGGTTTGCCGCTCTTCGCCGGCTCGCATACGGTATGCATGCGCCCACGCGATTCGTCGCTGGCCTGCCCACCGGGGCGGCTGGCGCCGGCACCGGCGGCAGGGCCGGGGCGCGACAGAACGAATGCCGGTGTGGGCCGTGTGCATGCTGCCCCCGCCGGCCAAGAACCGAAAACGGGGCAAGGCAAGGCAGACCGATGGATGACCTTCACGAACTTGAAGCACGGATTTCGGAGGCGCTGAGGCGCATCCGCGCCGGCATGGGCGGGATGAGCCGCCCGGTGGAGGGGCAGGGGCCCGAGGATTTCGCGCGGCTCGAAGAGGCGCTCGACGAGGAGAAGCTGGTGAACGCCCAGCTCAACGAGCGGGTCCGCGCGCTGAAGACCAAGCTCGACGGGGCGACGGCCGCGCAGGAAGAGGAGGCCGCCCGCCATCGCGAGACGGTCGGCCGGCTCGATGGCGAGATGCAGGCGCTGCAGGAGGCGAATGCCGAGCTGCGGGATGCCTCTGCCCAGCTGCGCCGTTCGGCCGAGGAAGGCGTCAGCGACCCCGAGCTGATCAACCGCGCAATGCAGGCCGAGCTGGAGGCGATGAGCGCCGCCCGCGCCGCCGAGATCGCTGAGATCGATGCCATCCTGGCCGAATTCCGCCCCGTGCTCGGGCCTGAAATGGGAGAGGCAAGCTGATGCCGCATGTCGAGATTTCCATTGGCGGGCGCTCGTTCGAGGTGGCCTGTCAGGAGGGCGAAGAGCCCTATCTGCAATCCGCGGCGCTGATGCTGGATGCCGAGGCGAGCGAGCTCGCCGCCCAGATGGGCCGCATGACCGAGGCGCGTATGCTGCTGATGTCTGGCCTCATGCTCGCCGACAAGACGGCGGGGTTGGAGGACAGGGTGAAAGAGGCGGAAGACCGTGTCGCCGCCCTGACCGCGCAGCTCGAAGAGCTGAACAACCGCCCGCCGCCGGAGCCGGAGCGCGTGGAAGTGCCCGTTCTGCCCGAGGGCGTGACGGAAACCTTGGCAGAGCTCGCCGCCCGCGCCGAGGCGCTGGCCGACGAGGTTGAGGAGAAGACGGCATGAGAGCCTCCCCTGGACTGACCACCGGCCTTGCGGCGCTTGCGCTGCTGGCCGCCGCCCCGGCCGGGGCCGAGGTGATCACCGGGCGCTATATCTGCGAGCGCGGCGTCGAGATCCCGGTGACCTATGTCAACGGCGTAGAGCCCGCGGTCGTGGTGCTGATGGTCGAGGGCCGCATGATCACGCTGGAGCAGGAGATCAGCGGCTCCGGCGCGCGCTATGGCTGGCCGTCGGACGGCTCGCATTACGTCTGGTGGGACAAGGGCGGCCAGGCGATGCTCAACTGGTACGACGGCGAGGTCGGCGAGGAAGTCACGCTCTACGCCTTCTGCGAAAGCCAGTAGGGCAACGCTCGCCACCGGAATTCGCGCGAATTCCGTAACGAATTCCGCGCGGAATTCGTGGCAACTCGCGGCGGGGGGCGGCTCAGGCCCCCAGCCGCGTCAGCTCCAGCGACAGATCGATGAAGCGCTCCATGTCTTCGGCCCGCGCGATGGCGTGGCGCAGACGTACCCGCATCCCGTCGCGCCCGATGATCAGCACCGGGTGGCCGCGTTCGCCCTTCACCAGTGGCTCCCAGCCCATCAGGGCCCGGGCCAGTGGCTGGGTTTCAAAGCGGTGGCCGAGCGCAGTGGAAGCGAGGATGGTCACGCCGTCGGGCCCGTTCTGCAGGCGCAGGCCCTTGCCTTCGCTGGCCGAGCCGGGGCCGAGCAGCTTGGTGACGAGCCGCTCGCCCATCTCGCCATCGAGCGGGCCCTGCATCAGGCCGGTCAGGGCGGCCATCTCGGGGGAGAGCGGCGGGCCCATCGCCATCAGCCCGTCGCTCCAATGCGGATCGCGCGAGGAGAATTCCGTCGATTGCAGATCGCCGGCCGCGGCATCGCTGCCGCTGCGGCGCCGGCTTTCCACCACCCATTTGCCGCCGGTGCGGGCCTGCAGGCGGGTGATGGCCGGGCGGCCGAGCACTTCATGTGTGATGTTGAGCTGCCAGGAGCGGCGGGCCGCGAGTTCTTCGAATTCCTCGCGGCGGCGCGCTTCAACGCGCTTCAGGCTGCTCAGCGTGAACAGCCCGGCCGCCAGAAGGACGACCATGGTACCCATGAGGACCAGCGCTGTTGTCACAGCACGATCCCGGGCAACGCCGCCCCGGGGGGCGGCCGCAAAGAGTGTCGAACGAAGGACAATTTACATACCGGCAGCAAGCACATCCCGCTGCGAAAATAGCTGCAAGCCCGGCGGTGCCTAGCGAGGAGGTGCGGCAGGGCACCGAGGCCCTGCCGGACTGTTGCACTTTGGCACGAAAGCCGCCGTCCCGGGAAGGGCGGCGGCTTTGAAAGTTCGGTGGCCCTCTGGGGCGGGATCAGCTTGCGTTGGCTTCGCGGATCTTGTCGGCAGCGTCCTTGGAGAAGGTGATGCCCTTGCTCTCGAACAGCTGGTCGAGCTCGCCCGACAGCGTCATCTCGGTGATGATATCGCAGCCGCCGACGAACTCGCCCTTGACGTAGAGCTGCGGGATGGTCGGCCAGTCGGAGAATTCCTTGATCCCCTGGCGGACGCCCTCGTCCTCAAGCACGTTCACATCGGTATAGTCGACGCCCATGAAGTTGAGCACGCCGGCGACGCGGCTGGAAAAGCCGCATTGCGGCATGGCCTTGGTGCCCTTCATGTAGAGCACCACGTCACTGGCTTCGATGGTGGTCTTGATCTGGTCCTGAGCGGTCATATCCGTCTCTCCGGTTATCGGCCCTGCATGGGGGGCGTGTTCTGCTATCTCTGTCTCGTCGCCTGGGCGGCGCTCATTCCGGCGCCCGCGTCGTCAGCGCCAGGGCGTGGAGCTCGCCAGCCGAGCCGTCCATCCGGCCCTTGAGCGCGGCATAGACGGCGCGCTGCTGCTGCACGCGGTTCATGCCGCGAAAGCTCTCGTCGACCACCTGGGCCGCGAAGTGAGAGCCATCGTCGCCCTCGACGGTGATCTGGGCCTGCGGGAAGCTCTCGCGGAGCAGGGTTTCGATCTCATGGGCGGTGATGGCCATCGGCAGCTCCTTGCATTCGAGGCTGAATCTAGGCTCCGTAACCGGGAGTCGCAAGGCGGGGGCCGGAGGGCGAAGCATGAACGAGGCGTCAGGCGGGGCAGGGCTGAGGGCGGTAGAGCCGGGGGAGGAGGTCTTTCGCACCGAGCGCATGATCTTCCGCGCCTTCGTGCCGGAGGATCTGGATGCGCTGGCGGCGCTCTATGCCGATGAGGACGTGCGCCGGTATTTTCCGGACTTCACGCGGACGCGGGAGCAGACCGAACGCGAGATGGCGTGGGCCATTGGCGGCGGCAAAGCGGAGCATCCGGGCTACACGCTCTGGGCTGCGGTTCTGCGGGAAACGGGCGAGATGACCGGTCGGGGCGGTATCCTGCCGCTGGAGCTGGAGGGCGTCTTCGAGCCGGAGTTGGCCTGGCTGCTGGGCAAGCCGCATTGGGGGCAGGGGCTGGGCCGCGAGATGGCGGCGGGGCTGCGCGACTATGGGCAGGCTGCGGGGCATGAGCGGCTGGTGGCGCTCGTCGATCTGCCCAATCTCGCGTCGGCGGCCACGGCGCGTAGCATCGGCATGACGCTGGAGCGCGAGGTCGACGTGGAGGGCCCGTGCTACCTCTTCGTGACCTCGCCGAGGAGCCGCTGACGCGGCTTGTGGCGGGCGCGGTAGAGGATCTTTGCCCAGGCGTTGAAGGCAGGCGTGCGCCAGCCCGCGTCGATGTCGATCTCTTCGTCGAGCCGGCTGCCGGTGCCCACGGCCACCACGCGGGCGCGGTGGCACCAGTGGCGCACGCCCATGCCGACCTCGGCTGACAGGAAGGTCATCGCCGCCGGGTCCGCCTCCAGCACCTCCATGCGGTAGGGCTGCGGCGGCAATCGCCCGAAGAGGCGCACGTCGGTCTCGATGATGTCGCCCTCCCCCAGATGGCCCTCATGCGGCACGCCGTCGAACGTCACCAGCGGGCGGCAGACCTCGTGGAGCGCGGCCCAGGAGGTGCAGACCTCCCACAGCGCGGCGGGCGAGGCCGCGTAGCTGTGAGAGAGGCGGATCACGCGACCGCGGCGGCGAAGGCGCTGCGGTAGAGCCCGAAGAGCTCCGCCGCCGGGGCGCTGTCGCCGCCGAGGCTGACGGTCTCGCCACCGAAGCGCCCGACCTCTACCAGCGGCAGGCCCGCCGCGCTGGCCGCCTGCAACAGGGCCTTCGCGGCCTCGGGCGCGGCGGCAAGCAGGTAGCGGCCCTGATCCTCGCCGAAGAGGGCGCCGGTGCCGCTGAGATCCACCGTCACGCCAAGGCCGGCGGCTTCGGCCAGCTCGAAGGCGGCCAGCGCAAGGCCGCCGTCCGACAGGTCGGTGGCGGCGCGGATCTGGGCGCGGTTCGCCAGCACGTACTCGCCATGGCTGCGCTCGGCGGCAAGGTCCACCTCGGGCGCCTCGCCCTCTTCGCGGCCGAACATCTCCCACAGGAGCGCCGACTGGCCGAGATGGCCGGGCGTGCCGCCGAGGAGCAGCGCCACGTCGCCAGCCTCGGGCCGCGTGCCGATCCGGTCGGCCTCGCGCGCGATCAGCCCCACGGCGCCGATGGTGGGCGTGGGCAGGATGCCGGTGCCGTCGGTCTCGTTGTAGAGCGAGACATTGCCCGAGACGATTGGCATATCCAGCGCCTCGCAGGCGGCACCGATACCGCGCAGGCAGCCGACGAGCTGGCCCATGATCGTGGGCTTCTCGGGGTTGCCGAAGTTGAGGTTATCCGTCGTCGCCAGCGGCGTGGCCCCGGTGCAGACGAGATTGCGATAGGCCTCGGCCACCGCCTGCGCGCCGCCCCGGTCGGGGTTGGCCTTGCAGTAGCGGGGCGTCACGTCGCTGGTGAAGGCGATGGCCTTGCCCGTGCCATGCACCCGCACGATCCCGGCGCCAAGGCCGGGGCGGCGTGCCGTGTCGCCCATCACCTGCGTGTCGTATTGCTCATAGACCCATTGCTTGGCCGCATGGTTGGGCGAGCCGATGAGGGCGCGCAGGCCCTCCAGCGGCGCCACCTCCGGCACGTCGCCCAGCGGGGCGGCGGCGGGGCTCTCTTCCCACGGGCGGTCGTATTCCGGCGCCGAGGAGGCGAGGCGCGAGAGCGGCAGGTCGGCCATGACCTGCTCGCCATGCAGGATCAGGAAGCGGTCTTCGGCGATGGTTTCGCCGACGATGGCGAAGTCGAGATCCCATTTGTCGAAGACGGCGCGGGCCTCGGCCTCTTTCTCGGGGCGTAGCACCATGAGCATCCGCTCCTGGCTCTCCGACAGCATCATCTCGTAGGCGCTCATGTTCGCCTCGCGCTGCGGCACGTCATCGAGCTGCAGCTGGATGCCGAGGCCCCCCTTGTCGCCCATCTCGACGGCCGAGCAGGTCAGACCGGCGGCTCCCATGTCTTGAATGGAGATGACGGCGCCGGTGGCCATCAGCTCAAGACAGGCCTCCATCAGCCGCTTCTCGGTGAAGGGGTCGCCGACCTGCACGGTGGGGCGCTTTTCCTCGATTGTCTCGTCGAACTCCGCCGACGCCATCGTGGCGCCGCCCACGCCGTCACGCCCCGTCTTGGCGCCGAGATAGACGACCGGCATGCCCACGCCCGAGGCCGCCGAGTAGAAGATCGCATCGGCATCGGCGAGGCCGGCGGCGAAGGCGTTGACGAGGCAATTGCCGTTGTAGCTGGGGTGAAAGCGCACCTCGCCCCCCACGGTCGGCACGCCGAAGCAATTGCCGTAGCCGCCCACGCCGGCGACGACGCCCGAGACGATGCGCTTGGTCTTGGGGTGATCGGGCATGCCGAAGCTGAGCGCGTTCATCGCGGCGATCGGCCGGGCGCCCATGGTGAAGACATCGCGCAGGATGCCGCCCACGCCCGTCGCGGCGCCCTGATAGGGCTCGATATAGCTGGGGTGGTTGTGGCTTTCCATCTTGAAGACGAGCGCCTGCCCGTCGCCGATATCCACCACGCCGGCATTCTCGCCGGGGCCGCAGATCACCTGGGGCCCGGTGGTGGGCAGGGTGCGCAGCCATTTCTTCGAGCTCTTGTACGAGCAATGCTCGTTCCACATCGCCGAGAAGATGCCGAATTCGGTGAAGGTCGGCTCGCGGTTCAGGATTTGCAGGATGCGCGCGTATTCATCGGGGCTCAGCCCGTGGGCGGCGATCAGCTCTTCGGTGATGGCAGGCTCTTGCATCTGGCGTCTCCCCTTGGCGCGCGGCCTCTCTAGCCGAGCCGCGCGAGAGGGGAAAGTGGGGCAAGAGGTGCCGGCAGGGTCAGGCGTTGCGCGCCGTGTAGAGGATGATGCGCGCCGGGATGCGCAGGCCCTCTGCCGTCTCGTATTGCGCCAGCGCCTCGGCCAGTGCGTCGCAGAGCGCGTCGATATCGGCATCGCTGCCGCCTTTGTCGCGCACCTGGCGGGGGATGGGGCCAATGGAGCGGGCGAGGCGGGCGGCCTCGTCGGCGCTCGGCTGATGCAGAAGGATGTCGCGCGGCGTGGCGGTGGCATCCCTGAAGCCTGCCTCGGCGAACAGGCCGAGCGTGCGGGCGGTGTCCTTCAGCGCCATGGGGCCGGGGGCATGCGGGGGCGGAGAGGCCGGAGGGGTGCCGAACCTCGCCGCCGCGAGCTCGCCGGGCAGGGAGAACCACGGGTTGTGCTCTACGCCGGCCCAGCAGGCAAAGGCGATCCTCCCCTGCGGAGCAAGGCGGGCGCGGATGTTGGCGAAGGCCTCGGCGGGCTCGTCGAAGAACATCACCCCGAAACGCGAGATGGCGAGGTCGAAGCCGCTCTCGCCGTTCCAGACCTGCGCGTCGCCAATTTCGACTTCTGCCTGCGGCAGACCGGCCAGCCGGGCGCGGGCGAGGGCTGCGAGCGGGTGAGAGATGTCGAGGCCGAGGGCGCGCCCCTCCGGCCCGACAGCGCGGGCGACGCGCGCGGTCGTCTCGCCGGCGCCGCAGCCGATGTCGAGCGCGCGTTCGCCGGGCGCGGGGGAGGCGGCGGCGAGAACGGCGTCGGCGGCCTCGACATGCATCGCATCGAGGCTGGTCTGATGGGTCGCCCAGTTCCGGCCGGGGGCATCGTTCCAGAAGGCGCGCTGGTCTTCGTTCATACCGGTCATGGCGGGCTCTCCTTTGGCTGAGCGCAGCCTAACAGGTTGGCGCAGAGTGAGAAATCACTTCGCCGCTTGTGCGTGACAAGAAAGCGCCGCTCCGTTGGATGGGGCGGCGCTCACGTTGGAAGGTGTGGGGAGTGGTGGCTCGGGACGCCGAGCCGCCCGAGAGGGCAACCCGGCAGTCTTCAGGTCAGCCGCCGATCTGGCTGACGAAGGCGTCGTAGGTCATGGGGAGCATGACGGGTTCGCCGCTGGCAACGCGCGGGCTGACCCAGAGCAGCACCGCCGGAGCCGACAGCCCAAGCGAGTCGTTGACATCGATCGTCAGGCCAACGTTCGAGCCTTCGCCGGCTTGCACTGTCGAAACCATGCCGAGCATGTAGGAATCGCTGGAATAGACTTCCGTGCCAACCAGCGCGTCGAGGTTCAGCGTGCCGGCGCCCATGGCGCCAGCCTGGGCCGCATTGGCAGAAGAGCCTTCAGAGCCGGAGCCATCAGAGCCGGAGCCCGCGGTCCCATCGCTGCCACCGGCACCGCCAGAGCCGCTGCCACCAGCGCCACCGGAGCTGCCGCTCGAGCCGTCGGCGCCGCTGCCGCCGTTGCTGCCGCTCGAGCCATCGGAGCCGCTACCGCCGCTGCTGCCGCCCGTCGAGCCGCCGTTGGACCCGCCGCCGCTGGAGCCGCCGCTGGAGCCTCCGTTAGAGCCACCGTTCGAGCCGCCGTTCGAGCCGCCACCACTGGAGCCGCCATTCGAGCCGCCGCCGGAGCTGCCGCCACCGGAGTCACCGCCGACATCCACATCGGCATCGGCGCCGCTGTCGCCGCCGACATTCACGTCTGCATCCACGCCGTCGCCGCCGCCGACATCCACGTCGGCATCGACACCGCCGCCACCGGAATCACCGCCGGAGTCGCCGCCCGACCCGCCGCCGACATTCGCGTCGACTTCGGCGCCATTGCCGCCGCCGACTTCGACATCGGCATCCACCGGGTCTTCGTCTTCGTTGATATTGACGCTCACGCCGTCGCCGCCGCCGACATCCGCATCGACATTCTGGCCAAGGACATCTGCATCGGCCTCAATGCCGTCGCCGCCCCCGATATTAACCTGGGCAACCGCAGACAGAGGAAACAGGGAAACAGCACAAACGAGGGAGGTAGTCAGCTTCAGCGTACGCATATATCGCTCCATCAATTTCGACAAAGGTCTCAAGCAATTGCAGTGAATTGCGGACCGTGTGGCGGAAGGAACGGGCTGACTTGAGGAATGTTTCGGGGATCGATTCAATTGGAATTAATTAATCAATTCCGGATTCACCAAATAAGCCGATCGCTCAGGCGCCAATTTCAATAAATTTCCCGTGATTCCAGCGTGTTAGGCCCCTCGCCGCGCAATCGCGGCGCCCACCCGCGCAGGCATAAAAAAACGCCGGGCACGAGGCCCGGCGAAGTCCAACAGGGAGGTTGAGGTGGGGATGCGCAGAGCGGATCGCCCGCCTCAAACCCAGAGATAGGAGCCGCTTTCAGGCCGGGCAAGACCTTTTCGCACCTGCAGCAACATTGCCGTCATGCACGTGTTGCAAAGCTGCACAATCTTGTGGCGAGTACGCCGGGCAGACGTTCAGCTCAATCCGGCGGTCTCGTCCTTGCCCTGGGCGCCTTCGAGAGACTCCCGCATGCGGCGACGGTGGGCGATGACCTCGTCCTGCACGAAATCGCGGAAGGCCGAGATGCGCTTCGATTGGCGCAGCTCTTCGGGATAGGCAAGGAATACAGGCACTTCGGCGGATTCGATATCCGGCAGCACGCGCACCAGATGAGGGAAATCCTCAACCACGTAATCGGGCAGAACGCCGATGCCGAGGTCGTTGAGCACTGCCTGCAGCGCGCCGAAATAGTTGTTTACGGTCAGCAGCGACGGCATCTCGTGCGACATCAGCTGCTGCACCAGCAGCTTGCCGGCAGAGACCTGCGGGCTCGACGGCGAGAGCGAGATCAGCCGGTGCGAGGCGATATCCTCCATCCGTTCGGGCATGCCGCGCTCTTCGAGATATTCGCGCGAGGCGTACATGCGCATGCGGATACTCATCAGCTTCTTGCGGATGAGATCTGCTTGGCTGGGCTCCTTCATGCGGATGGCCACGTCGGCCTCGCGCATGGGCAGATCGAGCACCCGCTCTTCGAGCATCAGGTCGATCTTCATTTCGGGGTATTTCTTGTAGAGCTGGGTCAGGCGCGGGGCGAGCCAGAGCGTGCCGAAGCCCGTGGTCGTCGTCACCCTTAGCTGGCCGAACACCTCTTCCTCGCTATCGCGAATGCGCGCCTCGGCCGTCTCCAGCCGCTTGTTCATGGCGCGCGTCGCCTCGAACAGCAGTTCGCCCTGCTCGGTGAGGATCAGCCCCCGGGCGTGGCGGTGGAACAGGGTGGTGTTGAGCGAATCCTCAAGCGCGCGGATCTGGCGCGACACGGCAGATTGGCTGAGGTGCAGCGAGTCGCCAGCATGCGTCAGCGAGCCGGCATCGGCCACCGCGTGAAAGATCCGCAATTTGTCCCAGTCCATCATGGGGCAGGGGTCCTCGCTCTAGGAATGGAGCCTTCTACGCGGGATAATTCGAATCAGGCAAGTCCGCCGAGTGCACACAGTCGCGTCAGGTGCCCATGGGTCACGAGACGTTGCACACAAACCGCTTATAACAGCTTTCCATTCACGCTTCGGCGCGTATATCGGCAGCGAAAAACCGCCGTTGCGGCGGGGCGGAGGGCGCCGATGCCGGCCAAGCAGATCGCGCGTGACATCACCTATGCCAGCTCGGCGCAAACGCGCGGCGGCCGGGCCGTGATCCGCGTGATGGAGAATGCGACCGGCCGGCTCAAGCTCATCCGCAAGGTGCGCGGCTATGCCGAGGAGATCGAGCGCGGCGACGACTTCTGGCAGATCATCCCGGCGCGCTACGGGCTGCAGCTTGAGGTTGTCTCGGGCGCTCTGGAGAATATCCCCGCGACGGGGCCGCTCGTTGTCGTCTCCAACCATCCCTACGGCATTCTCGACGGGCTGATGATGGGCCATATCCTGTCGTCGCGCCGGGGCGGGGAGTTCAAGGTTCTGGCGCATCGCATCTTCCAGAAGTCACCCGATCTTGAGCGGGTGATCCTGCCCATTTCCTTCGACGATACGAAGGCGGCGGCGCGGGCCAATCTGGAAACTCGGGCTGCGGCGCTGAGCTGGCTTTCCGAAGGCGGAGCCATCGGTATCTTTCCGGGAGGGACCGTTTCCACAGGGGCAGGGCCCTTCAAGCCGCCGCTCGATCCGCAATGGCGGAAATTCACCGCTAAAATGATCGCTAAATCTGAAGCAAATGTGGTGCCGATCTTTTTCGATGGCCACAATTCGCGCCTATTCAATATCGCCAGCCACATTCACACCACATTGCGAATGGGAATGCTCATCCGCGAATTCCACGCGCGGCTGAATGCGCCGGTTCGCGTCGCCATCGGCGCGCCGATCCCGCGGGAAGAGCTGGCGGCGCTGCGCGGCGACAGCAAGGCGATGATGGCGTTCCTGCGCAAATCGACCTATGACCTAGCGCCAAACGCGGTCGATGCCTCGGGATACGGCCGCGAGTTCGAAGAGAAGTACAGGCCGAGGAAAGAGGCGAAGAGGAAGCGGGCAGATGGCAGTGGGGATCTTTGACAGCGGCCTCGGCGGGCTGACGGTGCTGGGCGCGATCACGCGCCGCCTGCCGGACCTGCCGGTTGTCTACTACGGCGACAACGCCCATGCCCCTTACGGCGTGCGCGATGCCAATGACATCTACGAGCTGACGACGGCGGGCGTGCAGCGCCTGTTCGACGAGGGCTGCGACCTCGTCATTCTCGCCTGCAACACCGCCTCCGCCGCCGCGCTCCGCCGCATGCAGGAGAGCTGGGTGCCCGAGGGCAAGCGCGTGCTCGGCGTCTTCGTGCCGCTGATCGAGGCGCTGACAGAGCGGCAATGGGGCGACAATTCCCCGCCGCGCGAAGTGGCCGTGAAGCATGTGGCGCTCTTCGCCACGCCCGCCACCGTTCGCTCCCGTGCTTTCCAGCGCGAGCTGGCCTTCCGCGCCATCGGCGTGGATGTGGAAGCGCAGGCCTGCGGCGGCGTGGTGGATGCCATCGAAGAAGGCGACATGATCCTCGCCGAGGCGCTGGTGCGCAGCCATGTCGAAGCGCTGCTGCGCAAGATGCCCGAGCCGGATGCTGCCGTGCTGGGCTGCACGCATTACCCGCTGGTGGAGGAGATCTTCGCCGATGCGCTGGGGCCCAAGGTGCAGGTCTATTCCCAGCCCGCCCTCGTGGCGGAATCGCTGGCCGATTACCTCGGTCGCCGGCCCGAGATGGCAGGCGGCGGCGGCGAGAGCCTGTTCCTGACGACCGGCAAGCCCGAGCGCGTGTCGAACCAGGCGACGCAATTCCTGCGACGAAAGATCGAGTTCACGCAGGCCTGAGGCCGGTTGCCCGGGCCCTCTCTCGATCTTATCTGACGTTCCTGAAGGAGCACCACATGCCCCATTCTGTCGCGATCCTTGGCGCATCCGGTTACACCGGAGCCGAGCTTGTGCGCCTCATCGCCACCCATCCCGACCTGAAGATCACCGCGCTGACGGCCGACCGGAAGGCCGGCCAGCCCATGGGCGCCGTCTTCCCGCATCTGCGCCATCTCGATCTGCCCATGCTCACCACGGTGGACGAGGTGGATTTCGGCGCCGTCGATCTGGTCTTCTGCGCCCTGCCGCACGGGCTTTCCCAGGCCATCGTGAAAACGCTGCCCGAGAGCGTGAAGGTCGTCGACCTTGGCGCCGACTTCCGGCTGCGCGACCCGGCCGATTACGAATTCTGGTACAAGCGCCCGCATGACGCGCCGGAGCTGCAGCCCTCTGCCGTCTACGGGCTGACGGAATTCTACCGCGATGAGATCGCCGGCGCCCGGCTGGTGGCCGGCACCGGCTGTAATGCGGCGACCGTGCAATTCGCCCTGCGCCCGCTGATCTCCGCCGGGGTGATCGGGCTGGACGACATCGTCTGTGACCTGAAGAACGGCATCACCGGGGCTGGGCGCTCGCTGAAGGAGAACATGCTGTTCGCCGAGCGCTCGACCAACGTGACCAGCTATTCGTTTGGCGGCACGCACCGGCATCTCGGCGAGTTCGATCAGGAATTCACCAAACTTGCGGGTCGCGAGGTGAAGATCCGCTTCACCCCCAGCCTCGTGCCGGTGAACCGGGGCATCCTCGCGACGGCCTACGTTTCAGGGGAGGCCGGGGCGATCCACGAGACCTTCGCCAAAGCCTATGCCGATGAGCCCTTCATCGAACTTCTGCCGCTCGGCGAAATGCCGCAGATGGCCGATGTGACCGCCTCGAACTTCTGCCATATCGGCGTCGCGGCAGACCGGGTGTCGGGCTACGCGATGGTGACGGCGACGCTCGACAACCTGTGCAAGGGCTCCTCGGGCCAGGCCCTGCAGAACGCCAACCTGATGCTGGGCCTGCCCGAGACGGCGGGCCTCATGCTGGCGCCGGTGTTCCCGTGAGGAGGGTGAGATGAGCGGCTTCAAGAGCCTCAAGAAGCGGCGGCGCATCCAGATCATCGCCGTGACCTTCGTGGCCCTCGCCGGCGCCACGGCGCTGGCCGGCTATGCCATGCGCGACGGCATCAACTACTTCCGCTCGCCGGCCCAGCTGGTTGAGGCGCCGCCCTCGCCGGACGAGGTGTTCCGCATCGGCGGGCTGGTCGAGGATGGCAGCCTGCGGCGCGGTGAAGGCACGATGACGGATTTTGTCATCACCGACGGCGTGGTCAGCATTCCGGCCCGCTACGAGGGCGTGCTGCCCGATCTCTTCGCCGAGGGCGAGGGTGTCGTGGCGCAGGGGCGATACGTGAATGGCACCTTCGAAGCCATTGAAGTGCTTGCCAAACATGACGAAAACTACATGCCCCGCGAGGTGATCGACAGCCTCAAGGAGCAGGGCGTCTACGTCTCACCCGAGAGCTAGGCGGAGACTGGGGCGCGGTGCCGCAGCGCCGCGTTAACCCTGCTGGCCCAGCCTTGGCCCCGCAACCAGTGGGGGCCCGCATGCAGAGCGTCAGAGCACTTGCCGAAGAGATTGTCGCCCGGGAGGGCGGCTTCGTGAACGATCCCGACGATCCCGGCGGGGCGACGAAATACGGCGTCACCCTCGGCACGATGCAGCGGCTCGGGCTGGACCTCACCGGCGACGGAAGAGTCAGCGAGGCCGATGTGCGCCGCCTGACCCGTGCGCAGGCGACCGACATCTTCATCGAGCACTACTTCCAGCGCCCCCGCATCGCCGAGCTGCCCGAAGCGGTACAGCCCTCTGTCTTCGACATGTACGTGAATGCGGGCGCCAACGCGGTGCGTATCCTGCAGCGCCTGATCCGCGACATGCGCATCGACTGCGCGGTCGACGGCGTGATCGGCCCGCAGACCATCGCTGCGGCCCGCGGGGCGGACGAGGCGGCGCCGCATCACTTCGCCGATGCCTACGCGATTGCCCGCCGCAACTACTACTACGCTCTGGCCGACAGTCGCCCGGCGAGCCGCAAATATGCGCGGCGGCGCGATGGCGGGAAGGGCGGCTGGATCACCCGGGCGGAGGCGTTCCTGTCTCCGCGCTTTCACCTCAGTGACGCGGAGCACCGCGCGAGGGTGGCGGCATGGGCGTGATCGGCAACCTCGTGGCGCCACTGGTGGGCGCCGGGCCCAATGTGATCCGCGAGACGGCGGAGGTGTTCCGTGTGAACGCGGAGAACGCCGATGCACGGGCGGCGGCGGGGCGGACCGCGGCGCTGGAGCAATTCGCGGCGGAGTTCGCGGTGGAGCGGCGGGGCGTCTTCGACCGGGCGGTCGACGGGCTGAACCGCCTGCCGCGCCCGCTGCTGGCCTTCGGCACCATCGGGATGCTCGTCTCGGCCATGGCCGCGCCGGAATGGTTCGCCGCCCGGATGGGCGGGCTGGCGGCGGTGCCGGAGCCTCTTTGGTGGCTGATGGGGGCGATCGTGAGCTTCTACTTCGGCGCGCGCTACCAGACGACGGCGCAGAGCTTTCAGCGCGCAGTCGTGGGGAGCCTGGCGGCGAGCGGGGCGGCGAGTGTGGCTGCACCGGGCCCGGTGTCGCCGGGCGTGGCGGAGCGTGGGGAGCCTGTGGAAACGGCGCAGAACGCAGCGCTGGAAGAGTGGCGGCAGCAGTACGGTGCGGTCGCGTCGCAGCTATCCGGTGCGCCGTAGCCGCTGTTTCCCTCGCGCGGAATCGAGGCCGTCAGGCCGCCGCGCGACCGCCGGCCCGGCCCCGCGGGCCGGCGCTCTGCTGAATTAAGTGCACAGCGCGCCGCAGGGAGGCGTGTGGCTGGCATAAAGTGCAGTAGCGGCGCCGTTGGGGCGCCACCCCACGAGCCGGCGTGCGAGGACGGCGCCTGTTGCGGACAGGGCGTAGTCGGGCCGAAGGCGCCGCACCTCCCACCCAACCCCTCCACATCGTGATCCCGCCCGCCAATCCGCCGCACCGCCGGCCATTGGCGCATCGCCCGCCGCGGCCTATAACCGCCCCATGACAGCCGAGCTCGGACATTTCGCCCTCATCCTCGCCCTCATCGTGGCGGCCCTGCAAACCGTCATCCCCTTCGTGGGCTGGGCGAAGCGATGGGAGGGGTGGATGGCGTTCGCCGGCCCTGCGGCGCTGGCGCAATTCCTCGTCACGGGGCTCGCCTTCGCGGCGCTCGTGCATGCCTTCCTGACCTCGGATTTCTCGCTCGCCATCGTCGCCGAGAACTCCCATTCCGCCAAACCGCTGCTCTACAAGTTCGCCGGCACCTGGGGCAACCACGAGGGCTCGATGCTGCTCTGGCTGCTCATCCTCGCCCTCTTCGGCGCCGCCGCCGCGGCCTTTGGCGGCAACCTGCCGCTGCGCCTGAAGGCGCTGGTGCTCTCGGTGCAGGGCTCGATCGGGCTCGCCTTCGCGGCCTTCCTGCTCTTCACCTCGAACCCCTTCGCGCGGCTCGCCAACCCGCCTTTCGACGGCGGCGACCTCAACCCGCTGCTGCAAGACCCGGGCCTCGCCTTCCATCCGCCGTTTCTCTACCTCGGCTATGTCGGCCTCTCGATGGCCTTCTCCTTCGCCATCGCCGCCCTGATCGAGGGTAAGGTCGACGCTGCCTGGGCCCGCTGGGTGCGGCCGTGGACGCTGGCGGCCTGGATCTTCCTGACCATCGGCATCGCGCTCGGCTCCTGGTGGGCCTATTACGAGCTCGGCTGGGGCGGCTTCTGGTTCTGGGACCCTGTCGAGAACGCCTCTTTCATGCCGTGGCTCATCGCCGGGGCGCTGCTGCACTCGGCCATCGTGGCGGAGAAGCGCGAGGCGCTGAAGAGCTGGACGATCCTGCTCGCCATCCTCGCCTTCGGCTTCTCGCTTCTTGGCACCTTCATCGTGCGCTCGGGCGTCATCACCTCTGTCCACGCCTTCGCCTCCGACCCGACGCGGGGCGTGGCGATCCTCGTGCTGCTGGCGCTCTTCGTGGGCGGCGGCCTCACGCTCTATGCCGTGCGCGCCAGCGCCATGCAGGCCAAGGGCGTCTTCGGCCTCGTCAGCCGCGAGAGCGCGCTGGTCGTGAACAATGTTCTGCTCGCCGTCTCGGCCTTCATCGTCTTCCTTGGCACGCTCTGGCCCCTCTTCGCCGAGATGGTGCTGGGCCGGGTCCTCTCCGTTGGGGCGCCGTTCTTCAACGCCGCCTTCGTGCCGCTCTTCCTTCTGCTCGCGCTCGTCCTGCCCATCGGCTCCGTCCTGGCCTGGAAGCGCGGCAACATCGCCCGCGCCGGGCGCGACATGGCACCGGCGCTCATCCTCGCCGTCGCCCTAGGGGCGCTCGTCTATGCCATCGGCACCGGCCGCTCGGCCCTGGGTGCGCTCTCTGCCGCCATCGGCGCCTTCGTGCTCTTCGGTGCCTGCATCGACCTTTGGCTTCGCGCCGGGCGCAAGTTCGATCGCCTGCGCCGTCTGCCGCGCGCCGATTGGGGGCGCGGTGTGGCGCATGGCGGCCTTGGCGTCACCATCCTCGGCATCGCGCTCCTCTCCGCCGGCACGCTGGAAGATATCCGCGTGATGCAGATCGGCGAGACCATGGAGATCGGCGCCTATGAGGTGACGCTCGCCAGTGTCGAGGAAACCCGCGGCCCCAACTACTTCACCACCATGGCGGATATGGAGGTGCGGCGCGGTGACCGGCTGGTCACCCATCTGCACCCCGAGAAGCGCTTCTATCCCGTCGCCGGCATGCCGACGACGGAGGCGGGCATCGACAACGGTCTCTTCCGCGATGTCTACCTCGTCCTCGGCGACCCGCAGACAGGCGGCGGCTATGCCGTGCGCGCCTATGTCAAACCCTTCGCGGGGTGGATCTGGGCTGGTGCCGCGCTGATGGCGCTCGGCGGGCTGCTCTCGCTCACCGACCGCCGCCTGCGCGTGGCCGCCGGTGCGCGCAGGCAGCGCCCGGCCGCCGGAGTGCCGGCGGAATGAAGCGGCTGCTGCTGGCGCTCATGCTGCTGCTGCCGCTGCCCGCGGCGGCGGTGCAGCCCGACGAGATCCTCGACGATCCCGTGCTTGAGGCGCGGGCGCGCGACATCTCCGCCGGGCTGCGCTGCCCGGTCTGCCGCAACGAGAGCATCGACGAGAGCAACGCCGACATCGCCCGCACGCTGCGTCTGATCGTGCGAGAGCGGCTGGTGGCGGGCGACAGCGACGAGGAGGTCGTGCGCTTCATCACCGACCGCTTCGGTGAATACGTTCTGCTTCGGCCGGACAATTCGGGCGCCAATCTGGTGCTCTGGCTCGGCGGCCCGCTGATGCTGCTGGCCGCCGGGGGCATCGGCTTCGTCACCATCCGCCGCCGCGCCGGGGCGCCCGAGGCGGAGGCGCTGAGCGAGAGCGAAGAGGCCCGGCTCGCCGAACTCATGCGCGAGTGACGCAATGTCCCGCTTCCCTGAACGGGCCGGGGCGGCGAGGCTGAGCGCATGGATTATCAAACGATAAAGGTCACCGAAGAGGCCGGCGTGCGCGTGATCACGCTGGCCCGGCCCGAGGTGATGAACGCGCTTTCCGCCCCCATGCGGGCCGAGCTGCGCGAGGCGCTGGCGCCCGGCGAGGCGCGGGTGATCGTGCTGACGGGTGAGGGCCGGGCCTTCTGCTCCGGCCAGGATCTGGGCGACGGGCAGGGGCTTGGCCCGACGGAGGTGGAGCGCATCCTCGCTGAGGAATACGTGCCGCTGTTGATGGCTATCGTGGAGGCGCCGGTGCCGGTGATCGCCGCGGTGAACGGCCCGGCGGTCGGCGCAGGCGCCAATCTGGCGCTAGCCTGTGACGTGGTCATCGCCGCAGAGAGTGCGGTCTTCGCGCAGAGCTTCACCCGGATCGGGCTGATCCCCGATGCCGGCGGCACCTGGATCCTGCCGCGGCTGGTGGGGCAGGCGCAGGCCATGGGTCAGATGCTCTTCGGCGAGCCAGTCAGTGCGCCAGAGGCGGCGCGGATGGGCATGATCTTCGAGGCGGTGGAGGATGCAGCCTTCGCCGCCCACTGGCAGGCCCGCGCCGCCCGCCTCGCTGGCGGCCCGCCAGTCGCTCTCGCGCGGGTAAAGCAGGCCCTGCGCGCCAGCGCCGAGCAGGGGCTGGTCGAGCAGCTGGCGCTGGAGGCGCGGTTGCAGGCGGAATGTGCGGGGACGGAGGATTTCGCTGAGGGCGTAGCGGCGTTTCTGGAGAAGCGCGCGCCGCGGTTCATGGGGCGGTAGAACGGCGCGGGGATTTGGGCTGCGGTCCGCCTTGCCGAGCTGTGGGATGACGCTCTGACTGCAGCACTACAGCGCTTTATGCCTGCCACACCCCTCCCAGCGGCTGGCCAGGCATAGGCTTTACCTGAGCGCCAGCCCGCCCGGACGGGCCGGCGCTCGCGCGGCGGGCTGAAGGCCTTTATCCCGGACAGGGGAAAGAGCTGCGAACGATCGTCATTGGCAGGCGGGCAAGTGACCAAGCCATTGTCCCGCCTCAGACCTCCCCAGCCAAACCGAACAACGCTTCCACATCCAGATGCTCCTCGATATGGGCCGCCAGCGCATCGAGCGCCGCCTCCACCCCATCATCGAACCCCGGCAGCGACGGCGCCCCAAGGCGCGCCAGATATGCCGCGCGGAAGGCGTCCGACGTGAAGATCCCGTGCAGGTAGCTGCCCCGCACCCGCCCGTCGGGGCTGGCGGCGCCCTCCGCCGCGCCTTCCACGCGCAACCAGGGGCGGGCGGCATCCGGCCCTTCCGTCGCGCCGATATGGATCTCGTAGCCCTCCAGCGCCGCGCCGCTCTCCACGTCTTCACCCGTCACGCGGGTCAGCCGCTTCTCGGGGCGCATCACCGTGGCAACGTCGAGCAGCCCCAGACCCTCCACGCTCCCCGGCGGGCCCTCGATGCCCTCAGGGTCGGCGATGGTGCGCCCGAGCATCTGATAGCCACCGCAGAGCCCCAGCACATGGCCGCCGCGCCGCACATGCGCGGCGAGGTCGATATCCCAGCCCTCGGCGCGGAAGGTGGCGAGGTCGCTCAGCGTGCTCTTGCTCCCGGGGATCAGCACCAGCGCCGCATCGCCGGGCAGCGGCTCTCCGGGCGAGACCAGCGTGAGCTCGACACCCGGCTCGGCCGCGAGCGGATCGAGATCGTCGAAATTCGCGATGCGCGGCAGGCGGGGCACGGCGACCTTCAGGGCGCCGCCGCGGGCGAGCGGGCGGGCGAGATCGATCACGTCCTCCGCCGGCAGCTTCGCCGCGGCGCCGAAGTGCGGGAGGATGCCCAGAGGCAGCCAACCGGTGCGCTCGGCGATGATCTTCATCCCTTCATCGAAAAGCTGAGGATCGCCACGGAACTTGTTGATCGCAAAGCCTTTGATGAGCGCGCGGTCCTCCTCCGGCAGCACCGCGTGCGTCCCCACGAGCTGCGCGATCACCCCGCCGCGCTCGATATCTCCGACCAGCACTACGGGCACACCGGCGGCCTCGGCGAAGCCCATATTGGCGATGTCGCCGGCGCGCAGGTTCACCTCTGCCGGGCTGCCCGCGCCCTCTACAATGACGAGGTCTCGCCCCTCACCGAGCTCCCGGAAGGCGGCCAGCACCTCTGGCAGCAGCTCGCCCTTCATCTTGCCGTAGTCGCGGGCCTTCAGCGTGGCGCGCCGCTGGCCGCGCACGACGACCTGCGCGCCGGTGTCCGTCTCGGGCTTCAGCAGCACGGGATTCATCGCCGTCAGCGGCTCAAGCCCCGCGGCGCGGGCCTGCAGGGCCTGGGCGCGGCCGATCTCGCCGCCATCGGCGGTGACGGCGGCGTTGTTGCTCATGTTCTGCGGCTTGAACGGCGCGACGTTCAGGCCCCGCGCCCTCGCCACGCGGCAGAGCCCCGCCACGAGGAGCGACTTGCCGACATTCGAACCGGCCCCTTGGATCATGATCGCGCGTGTCATCGCATGAGCTTTAGGGATGGCACGCGCGCGGGGGAAGGGGCCCCAGCGACCAAGCGCCGTCAGGCAACAGAAAAGACCTGCCGTGGCAGCACGGCAGGTCTTTTCTGATCATCCCGTTCGATCACCCCGCTGAGGCGGGAGGATCCTCTCAGGCGGCGCGCATCGCTTCCTGCTCTGCGGCCTGGCGACGCTCGCTCTCCTCGCGGGAGAGGGCGACAGAGGTGCGAACCCCCTTGCCGACGAATTCCATCAGCCCGTTGACCACGCGCTCGTTGGGGTCGATCCCGGCGCAGGTCAGCACTTCGCGGCCGTCGCGAGAGCGCGCCCAGCGGGCAATCTGCTCGGGCCCGTTGCCGTATTTTTTGTCATCGGCGATGGCATCGTCCAGCGCCGCAAGCACAACGGCAGCAAAAAGCTTGCGCGCGCGATTGCCTTGCTCGTTGTTGTAGGCGGTGCCGTCCACGAAATCTCTCATCTTCCGTCCTTTGGTCTTTTTGCTCTTGCTGTCGGCGTGCCGGCGAATATGCGCATACAACAGCGATTCGGGGTCCCCGAATTAGGAATGCCAGTCATGCGCGCTGTGCATGGCTGGGGCGCGCGCTCTGCTGTATTTGCGAGGGTTGCGCCGGGCCCAACGCGACATATAGGGTCGGCCCAGCTTTCGACAAGGTTTGGGCGATTGAGAGCCGCACTTCTGCAAGCGGCCTGTAAGTAGTTGGTCTTTGAGGGAAGAGTGGCGCGGCATGTCTGAACAATCGGTAAAGAAGGGTGATCTTTCCGGGCGGGATGTGGCTTTTTCGTGATGAGCGGTGCTCCTGATGCCGCGCAGCGCGCGCTTTTGATCTCTGCAATGCGCCAGGCGGCCCGGGCGGAGATCCTGCCGCGCTTCCGCGCCCTTGGCGAAGGCGATGTCTCCACCAAACACGGCCCGAGTGATCTGGTCACCCTCGCCGATACCGGCGCCGAGGCGATGATTGCCGAGCTTGTCACTGCCGCCTGGCCCGAGGCGCGGGTGATCGGCGAAGAGGGCGTGGCCGCCGACAAGACGCTTCGGGCCGAGATGGGTGGCGACGGGCCGGTGGTGATCGTCGATCCCGTCGATGGCACCTGGAACTTCGCCAAGGGGCTGGCGCTCTTCGGTGTGATCATCGCAGTCGCGCGGGCAGGGCGGCCTGTCTACGGGCTGCTCTACGACCCGCTGCTCGACGACTGGATCGAAGCCACCGAAGGCGGGCCGGCGGAGTTCGTCTCTGCCGAGCGGCGGCACCGGCTGGCGACCTCGAAGGAAGACCGCAAGGCCCGCATGACGGGCTACGTGCCGATGGGGCTCTACCCCAAGCCTTTGCGCGGGCGCATCGCGCAGGAGCATGCCACGTTCAACCGGGTGCAGACCTTGCGCTGCTCGGCGCATGAATACCGGATGCTGGCGCAGGGGCATGTCGATTTCGTGCTCTCGGGCCCCGTGCCGCATCCGTGGGACCATGCCGCCGGCGTGCTGGCGGCTGAGCGGGCCGGGGGCGTGGCCCGCTTTCTCGACGGTGGAGAGTATGACATCGGCCGCCGCAAAGGCGTGCTGCTCGCGGCCGGCTCGCAGGCCGCATGGGAGACGGTGGCGGAGCGGTTCGACTTCCTCGTCTGACGCCCGGAGCTTCCGGCGCCTCTAGCCGGCCTCTTCCCCGTCCTGCAGCCCCGCGATGGCGCGGTGGATCCAACCGACAAACTGATCGCGCTCCTCAGCGCTCATTTTCCCCAGCGCCAGCGCGTTGACCTCGCGGGCGGCGGCCTCGGCGGGCTCGCGGAGGGCGCGGGCGCGGTCGGTCAGGTGGATGCGCTTCGCGCGGGCGTCGCTCTCGTGGGCGCGGCGCTCGATGAGGCCGTCACGCTCCATGCGCGAGAGGGTGTTGGCCATGGTGGCCTGCTCGACATCGAGCTGCTCGACCAGCTCGCGCTGGGTCAGACCGTCCTTTTCCCACAGCTCCAGCAGGCTCATGAACTGCGCCGGCGCGAGGCCGAGCGGCCGGATGCGCTCATGCAGGCGCTGCGCGAAGAGTCGCGCCATGTGGTTCGCGAGGTAACCGGCGGAGCGGGTGCGGTCGAAGGAGCTGGGAGGCGTGGTCATGCGTGGCAGGTACACTTGCATAGCACGCAATGCAATGCTACCTGCGTTTGTATAGCAAGCTATGCAAAGGATTACGCCATGCCACGCTCACGTCTCGTCACGCTTCACGCGGTCTCCTCCTCGATCGCGCTTCTGACCATCCTCAGCTTCTGGCTTTCGACGACCATTGCCGAGCTATTCCTCGGCCATGACGGGATGGTCTCGGTCCGCACCGCCATCCTCTTCGCGCTGCCCGTTCTGGTCATCGCGCTGGCGGGGGCAGGGGCCAGCGGCTTCAAACTCGCCGGCCGCTCCCGGGCGCCGGAGGTCGAGGCGAAGCGGACGCGGATGAAGTTCGCGGCCGGGATCGGGCTGCTGGTGCTCGTGCCCTCGGCGATCTTCCTCGGCTGGAAGGCGAATGCCGGGAGCTTTGACGCCACCTTCACCACGGTCCAGCTGGTCGAGCTGGTGGCCGGGGCGACGAACATCGTCCTCCTCGGGCTCAACATGCGCACGGGCCTGCGGATGCGCGGACGGCGGCTGGAGAGGACCGCGCGGAGGGCCGCGGCATGAGGGCGCTGTTTGCCTACCTCGCGGTCCTCGGCTCGGCGGCCTTCGTCGGCACGATGATTTGCATCGGCCTCGCCTTCGGCGGCTACTGGACGAGCCTGTCGCCGGAGGCCTTCCTCACCTGGTTCGCGGCGAACAACGGCTTCATCTCGCGGACCATCCCCGTGGTGGCCGGCCCCGCCCTGATCGGGCTCGTCGGCTCCCTCTGGATCGCGCGGTGGGACAGACAGTCCCGCTGGGCGTGGATCACCGCGCTGGTGGCGATGGTCGGGCTCGGGGTGGTCACGGGGGTGCACCACCTGCCGGCCAATGCCGCCTTCGCCTCCGGCGCGGTGTTGCCGGAGGAGGTGCCGGCGGCGCTGAGGACGTGGCTGCAGCTGCACGTGCTGCGCATCGTGCTGGGGCTCATTGCCAGCGGTTTCGCGTTGCACGCCACGATCCGCGGAGCAGGGAGGTCTGCGGGGTAGCCAACCAGAAGCTGGCGTTCGCCCAATCAGGGCGTCCGCCCGCCCCGCGGGCCTAGTCGACCCGACGCACCACCGCCTCGCCGGCGCGCATCTCGCCGGCAGCCCGGTCGAAGCGCAGATAGGCGATGGCCTCGTTGCCGGCGCGGCTGTGCAGCACGCCGGCCGGCTTACCCTCGGCGGTGATCTCGTCGCCGGGGGCAGCGTCGCCCTCCACCGTGACGCGGGCCAGGCCTTTGCGCAGCTCGGTCTTGTGCTTCATCCGCGCCGTCACCTCCTGGCCGACATAGCAGCCCTTGCGGAAGTCGACGCCGTTCAGCCGCTCGAACCCGGTCTCCAGAATGAAGGTGTCGCCCGTCAGCTCGACGCCGCTTTCGGGCACCAGATTGGCCACGCGCAGCGCCTCCCAGTCCGTACCGTCATCGCCGGCCTTCTCGCCATAGAGCCGCCAGCCGAGCGCCGGGTGGCGCGGGTCGGGCAGGGCGCCTTCGGGCGCCTCGCCGGTGCTGCGATAGACCTGCAGCGGGCTCTCGGCGATGCTCACCTTGGAACGCAGGCGGTACATCGACAGGCGCTGGAACAGCGTGCCTGCCAGCTCGGCATCCACGTCGATCAAGATCTCGTCGCCATGGGCCACGAGGAAGAAATCGGCGATCAGCTTGCCCTGTGGGGTGAGCAGCGCCGTGTAGAGGATGCCGGCGTCGCCAAGCTTGCGCACATCATTGGTCACCAGGCCCTGCAGGAAATCCTGCCGGTCTTCGCCGGTGAGGCTGAGGATCTGTCTCATGATCGGCCTTCCGAGAACTGCATGGCATAGAGGTCGGCATAGAGGCCGCCGCGTTCAAGGAGGGCCTCGTGCGTGCCTTCGTCCACCACCCGGCCCTGATCGAGCACGACGATCTTGTCGGCGCCCCGCACAGTAGACAGGCGATGCGCGATCACAAGCGTGGTGCGGCCCTCCGACAGCCGCTCCAGCGCCGCCTGCACGATGGCCTCGGTGCCGGTGTCGAGCGCGCTGGTGGCCTCGTCGAGCAGCAGCACCGGTGCGTCGCGCAGAAGCGCCCGGGCGATGGCGATGCGCTGGCGCTGCCCGCCCGAGAGGGCCGAGCCGCGGGGGCCGGCGACCGTGTCCAGGCCCTCGGCGAGGCGGGGGAGGAAATCGGCGACATGAGCCGCCTCCAGCACGCGGGTCATCTCCTCCTCCGCCACGTCGCGGCCGAGGGCGATGTTCTCGCGGATGGTCTCGTCGAAGAGCAGGGCCTCCTGCGTGACCACGGCGAAGTGTCGGCGGAGGTCGGCGAGGGGCAGGGCGGCGACATCGGTGCCGCCGAGCGCGACCTGGCCCGCCTGCGGCTCGGCGAGGCGGGTGAGCACGTTGAAGACGGTGCTCTTGCCCGCGCCAGAGGCGCCGACGAGCGCGGTGGTCTTGCCGGCCTCTGCAGTGAAGCTCAGCCCGGCCAGCGCCGGCATGTCGCCGTAAGCGAGGTGCACGTCATCGAAATGGATCTGCGGCGCCTCGCCCAGCTCGCCGCGCGGCGCGGCGGCGGTGCCTGCCGGAGCGTCGGCGATGTCGGGCGTTGTCTCGAAGAGCCCGCGCACCCGGTCGATCGAGGCGCCGGCGGCCTGCCAGAGGCCGGAGAGGCTGCCGAGCCGGCGCAGCGGCTCGAAGGCCAGCGAGATGGCGGCGAAGAAGGCCATGAACTCGCCGACGCTGCGCTCGCCGGAGATGATCTGCCGCCCCGCGAACCACAGCACCAGGAAAAAACCGACGCCGCTCATCACGTCGATCAGGCCAGGGATCGCTGCCTGGCCGCCGGCGGCCCGCAGCGCCGAGGTGACCCGCTCGCGGCTGGCGCGGGCGAAGCGCTCGATCTGGTAGCCCTCCAGCCCGCCGAGCTTCACCTGCGCGATACCGTGCAGCACCTCGTCGAGCCTTGTCGACATCCGCCCCGCCGCCTCGCGCGATTCCCGCACCCGGCGGCGCACGTAGGATTGCGCGAAGAAGGCGGGGAGTACGAGAAGGGGGGTGCCGGCGAGGGCGATGACCGTCCAGCGCCAGTCCACCGTCAGTGCCACGCCGAAGAGCACCAGCACGGCGATCACATCGCGCCCCAGCCCGGTGGCGAGCTGCTGAACGGAGGTGCCGAGCTGGCCTATGTCGCCCTGCACGCGCTCGATCAGATTGCCGGGCGGATGGGCGTGGTGGAAGGTGAGGTCGAGCATCATCAGATGCGCGAACAGGCTCTCGCGCAGCTCGGCCATCACCCGTTCCGAGACGGCGGTCATGGCAAGGCGCTGCACCATCGTCGCCGCGGCGCGCAGCAGGAACACGGCGAAGACGCCGCCCGCCACCAGCCCCAGCGCGCTGGCATTGCCGCCGACGAGCACCTGGTCGAACATCGGCTGGATGAGCTTGGCCAGCGCGCCGAGGGCCGCCCCCTCCAGCGCCATGGCCACGAGCGCGACCGCCGCCATCTTCCAGTGCCGGTGCAGGCTCATCCGCCAGAGCCAGCGCCCGCCAGCCTCTTCGCGCCCCTCGGGGCGGGGCGTTCCCGGCTCGCTGGCGGCCGGCCCGCTCACTTGTAGGCCAGCTCGCCGCGCTCGAAGGCGGCCTGTATCGCCTCGGGATCGTAGCGGGTGGCGAACCACTCCTCGGCCCCCATCTCGTCGGCATCCTTGGCGTAGAGGTCGAGGATGCAATCGAGCACCGCGGTCGGGCCGCGGCGGATATGCCAGTGATCCCATGTCAGCTGCGCCTGCGCCTCCGCCACCGGGCGGCCGAGATGCAGCAGGTAGAGCGCCGAGGAAAAGCCGGCGCGGTCGGCCCCGCTCTTGCAATGCATGAGGAAGGGCTTCTCGATCTTCCGGAAAATCTGGAAGGTGCGCAGCACCGCCTCCACCGGCGGCGCGCGGCGGGCCTGCATCGGCGTCGTCCAGAGCGTCAGCCCCAGCTCGGCGCAGGCGGCGGCCTCGATGCGGAAGGCCGGGCTCGGCGGCGCGCCGCGCAGGCACAGGACCGAGCGGATGCCCGCCGCCTTGTACTCCGCCAGCCGCGCTACCGTGGGGTGGTTCGAGCGGTAGGCGCCTGGGGCGAATTCCTTGAAGTTGCGCCAGTGCTTCCGCAGGATCGCATGGTCGACCATGGCGTAGTGCCAGCGCTCGGCGAAGTTGGGCGCGAAGGGCTGGGGCACATGCGGCACCAGCGGCGCCACGTCTGCTGCGCCGGCCTCAGGGTTGGCCGTAGGCTCTGCCGTTTTATCCATCGCCCGGGGCGTAGCCGCACTTGCCGGGCAGGGCAAGCGGCGGCGGCGCGGCGGCCCGCCCGGCGAGCGGCACATCGCCCCGGTCGGGCGGCGCCGATTGACCCTTCCCCGGGGCCGGTCTACCCCGTTCCGGCCTCAGCCAGACCGGACCTCGCTCATGCTTGCCAACGGACGCACCTATCTCGCCATTCCCGGCCCCTCCGTCATGCCGGACAGGGTGCTGCGCGCCATGCATATGGCCGCGCCCAACATCTACGAAGGTGAGCTGCACAAGATGGTGGCGGGGCTGAAGCCCGATCTGGCCCGCATCGCAGGCACGCGCCACAAGGTCGCCATCTATGCCGCCAATGGCCATGGGGCCTGGGAGGCCGCGCTCGCCAATGTCGTGGCACCCGGCGAGAAGGTGCTGGTGCTGGCCACCGGCCGCTTCGGCATCGGCTGGGGCGAGCAGGCGGCCCGGCTGGGCGCCGTGGTGGAGCATTTGCACTTCCCCTGGGGCCAGCCGGCCGATGCGGACCAGCTGGAGGCGCATCTGCGTTCGAATGGCCCCTACAAGGCGGTGCTCGTCTGCCAGGTGGATACGGCGACCAGTGTGAAGACCGAGATCGCCCCCCTGCGCGCAGCCATCGACGCGGCAGGCTCCGAGGCGCTGCTGATGGTCGATTGCATGGCCTCGCTCGGCTGCGACCGGTTCGAGATGGATGGCTGGGGCGCCGATGTGGTGACGGCCGGCTGCCAGAAGGGGCTGATGACGCCGCCGGGCCTGGGCTTCGTCTTCTTCGGGCCGCGCGCCGAGGCGGTGCAGCGCGGCGACGCGGCCAGCCAGTACTGGGACTGGCGCTATCGCGGCACGCCCGAGGTGTTCTTCCAGAACTTTGGCGGCACGGCCCCCACGCACCACCTCTACGGCCTGCGCGCCGCGCTCGACATGATCCTCGAAGAGGGGCTCGAGCAGGTCTGGCGCCGCCACGAGGCGCTGAGCCAGGCCGTTTGGGCGGCGCTCGAAGCCTGGGACATCGGTGGCGACCTGCGGCCCACGGTGCCGGAGCGGCGTCACCGGGCGGCCTGCGTCACCACGGTCGAGGCGGGCGGCGAGAATGGCCAGGCGCTGCGCCGCTTCGTAGAGGAGAAGACGGGCGTGACGCTGGGCATCGGTCTTGGCGCCGACAACCCGGCCGGCTTCTTCCGCATCGGCCATATGGGGCACGTGAATGCCCATATGGTGCTGGGTGTGCTCGGCTGCATTGGCGCCGGGCTGAAGGCGCTGGATATCCCGCATGGCGATGGCGGGCTGGATGCGGCGATGGAGGTGGTGGCGAGGGCCTGAGGGGATCGGAATGGCAGGCTGAAGGCCGCCCCGTAGGGTGGGTTTTTAACCCACCATGCGCGGCTGGCTCCGATTTCCTCGCCCATGCCGCCGCGCGGTGTGGTGGGTTGAAAACCCACCCTTCGGGGCCCCGGTCACTTGCCTGCCACGTGCTCCCGCGCCGCCGCCAGAGCCTCGGGCAATGTCTGCGCCAGCAGGTCCAGCTCCTCCGGCCGGCCGGCGGAGATGCGGATGCAGCGGTTCTGCGGGGCGGCGAAGGGCATGCGGATGAAGATGCCGCGCGCCGCCAGCTCGGCGACCACCGCCTTGGCGAGCTCGCCGTCACCGCCGCAATCGACCGTGACGAAATTGGTGGCGGAGGGCAGGGCAGACAGACCGTTCTGTTCGGCTATCGTCGCGATGCGGTCCCGCGCTGCCGCAACCTCGCCGCGCACCTGGGTCAGCCAGAGCTCGTCTTGCAGCGCAGCCAGCGCCCCGGCCTGGCTGGCGCGCGACAGACCGAAGTGGTCGCGCACCTTGTCGAAAGCGGCGATCATCGCCGCCGGCCCCATCGCATAACCCACCCGCGCCCCGGCCATCCCGTGCGCCTTGGAGAAGGTGCGGAAGCGCAGCACGCGCGGGTCGTCGACGGAGACCTCGGCGGCGGTGCCGTCAGGGGCGAATTCCACATAGGCCTCGTCGAGGATCAGCAGGGCGCCCTCGGGCACCTGCTCGACCATTTCAGCAATCCGCGCGCCGGAGTGCCAGCTGCCCATCGGGTTGTCGGGGTTCGAGATGTAGATGAGCTTGGCGCCCGCCTCCCGCGCCCGGGCGATGAGTGCATCGGGGTCTTCATGGTCGTCCTTGAACGGCACCTTCTCGGCCCGTCCGCCGAAACCTGCGACGTGGTAGTCGAAGGTCGGGTAGGAGCCGATGGACGACACGGCGATCTCGCCGGGCGCCAGGAACAGGCGCACCGTCGAGCCGAGGAGGCCGTCGATGCCGGCGCCGATGACGATGTTCTCCGGCCCGATGCCGTGATGGGCGGCCAGGGCGTTGCGCAGATCGTGGCTGGCGCTATCGCCGTATTTCCAGATCTCTCGCGCCGCCGCCTCCATCGCCGCGATGGCCTTGGGCGAGGGGCCGAAGACGCTCTCGTTCGCGCCGAGGCGGGCACGGAAGGGCGCGCCGCGCTGCCGCTCCAGCGCCTCCGGGCCAGTGAAGGGCACCGTGGCGGGCAGGGCGGCGGCGAGCGGGGCGAGGCGCGGATCGTCGGGCATGGGGGCGAGATAAGCGGCTGGGGCAGGCGGGGGCAATGGGATTGGGCTGGGGCCGGCGAGCGCGGCTTTCGTAAAGGACAGAGGTTTGAACCCGGCAGCCCAGGTTCCGGGTGCCAACGGTTCTGCGACGGGCGAGCGTCTGCCCGTGGGGTGGCGCTGCTCAATTCCCGCTATTGCGCTTTATGCCCGCCACACCCCTCCCCGCGGCGAGCTCAGCGGCGCCTTCACCAGAGCGCCAGCCCGCCGGGACGGGGAGGCGCTCGCCCGGCGCCTTCGGCTTGACTCCGTGCGAGGGAGGAGCGGAGATGTAGTGCTGGGAATTCAGCGCCCCCTGAGCCGGCTTCGCAGCCATCTCCGACCGCCCAAATCCATGCCATCCCCGGCAACCTCCCGCCCAGCGAATCGCAAAGGGCTGGCCAGAGCGAATCATCGGCGCTAGAGTCATCTCTAGAGACCCGGCAAACGGGCCACCCGGCGACGGGAAGATGTACGAGGCAGCGGTGCATCCATGACAGAGATGGTCTACGGAGCGGCCCCCGTTCGGGCCGGCGATCCCGTTCTCCCCCGGTGGTGGCGAACGATCGACAAACTATCCATGGCAGCGATTCTGGGCCTCTTCGGCCTCGGCATGCTGCTCGGCCTCGCGGCCTCTCCGCCGCTGGCGGAGCGCAACGGGCTCGACCCGTTCTATTACGTCACCCGGCAGGCGATGTTCGGCGGGATGGCGATGTGCGTGATGTTCGTCGTCTCGATGATGTCGCCGCTGATGATCCGCCGTCTCGCGGTGCTGGCCTTCGCCGCCGCCTTCGTGGCGCTGGCGCTGTTGCCGTTCTTCGGCACCGATTTCGGCAAGGGGGCGACGCGCTGGTACTCGCTGGGCTTCGCCTCGTTTCAGCCGTCGGAATTCCTCAAGCCCGTCTTCGTCGTCCTCTGCGCCTGGCTGATGGCCGCGGGGCAAGAGATCGGCGGCCCGCCGGGCCGGCTGTGGAGCTTCATGGTGGCCGTGGCCGTCGCTGGCCTGCTGGTCGCGCAGCCCGATTTCGGACAGGCCTGTCTGGTGCTGTTCTCCTGGGGCGTCATGTACTTCGTCTCCGGCGCCTCGATGGTGCTGATCTTCTCGATCTTCGGCCTCGTCGTCGGCTCGGGCATCATCGCCTATAATTCGTCGGAGCACTTTGCCCGGCGCATCGACGGCTTCCTGGCCGCCGAGGTCGACCCGACCACCCAGATCGGCTATGCCACCAACGCCATCCGCGAGGGCGGCTTCTTCGGTGTCGGCGTCGGCGAGGGCCAGGTGAAGTGGTCGCTGCCCGATGCCCATACCGACTTCATCATCGCCGTGGCGGCGGAGGAATACGGGCTGGTGCTCGTCCTCGCCATCATCGCGCTGTTCCTCTTCATCACGCTGCGCTCGCTCTTCCGGCTGACGAAGGAGCGCGACCCCTTCATCCGCCTCGCCGGCACGGGCCTCGCCTGCGCCTTCGGTGTGCAGGCGATGATCAACATGGGCGTGGCCGTGCGCCTGCTGCCCGCCAAGGGGATGACGCTGCCCTTCGTGTCGAACGGCGGCTCATCCGTCCTCGCGGCCGGCCTCGCGGTTGGGATGCTGCTGGCCTTCACCCGCTCGCGGCCGCAGGGCGGCATGGCGGAGATCTTCCTCGGGCGCGGGCGCTAAGCCATGCCTGCGCCGCTTCTCGTCATCGCCGCCGGGGGCACCGGCGGCCACATGTTCCCCGCTCAGGCGCTGGCCGAAGAGATGCTGAGCCGCGGCTGGCGGGTTCGCCTGAGCACCGACGCGCGAGGCGCGCGCTATGCAGGCGGCTTCCCCGAGGCGGTCGAGCGGCAGGTGGCGGGCAGTGCCACCTTCGCGCGTGGTGGGGTGGCGGCCAAGCTGGCAGTGCCGTTTCGCATCGCGGGCGGGGTGGCGAGCACCATCGCCGCGATGCGCCGCGACCGGCCCGCGCTGGTGGCGGGCTTCGGCGGCTATCCGGCCATCCCGGCGATGATCGCTGCGGTGGCGCTGGGCTTGCCCCGGGTGATCCATGAGCAGAACGGTGTGCTGGGCCGGGTGAACCAGGTCTTCGCCAAGCGCGTGCCGCTGATCGCCTGCGGCACCTGGCCGACGGAGCTTCCGGCAGGCGTGGAAGGCGAGCACATAGGCAACCCGGTGCGTAGCGCCATCCGTGACAAGGCGGGTGCACCCTACACGCCTCCCGGCCCGGGCGCGCCGGCCCGCGTGCTCATCCTCGGCGGCAGCCAAGGCGCGCGCATTCTCTCCGATGTCGTCCCTGCCGCGCTGGCTGCGCTGCCCGAAGAGCTGCGCGGGCGGCTCGAGGTCTCGCACCAGGCGCGGCCCGAGGATATCGATCGGGTCAAGCAGGCCTATGCGGCCGCCCATATCCGCGCCACCGTCACCGATTTCTTCGACGACGTGCCGGAGCGGATGAGCGCGGCGCAGCTCGTGATCGCCCGCTCGGGCGCCTCCACCGTCGCCGACCTCACCGTGATCGGCCGGCCCGCCATTCTGGTGCCGCTGGCCAGCGCCATCCGCGACGAGCAGACGGCCAATGCCCGCGGCATGGTCGAGGCGGGCGCCGCCGAGCTGATGGCCGAGCCCGACTTCACACCCGCCGCTCTGGCCGCCCGCGCCGAGGCGCTGCTGGCCCAGCCTGAGCCCGCCGCCAGCATGGCCGCCAGCGCCGCCGCGCTCGGCCGGCCCGACGCCGCGTCGAGGCTCGCCGATCTTGTGGAACGCCTCTCGCGAGGCCAAGGAAGGACCGAACAATGATGGACGGAACAC
This sequence comes from Pseudoroseicyclus sp. H15, assembly GCF_054353345.1. Lineage (NCBI taxonomy): Bacteria > Pseudomonadati > Pseudomonadota > Alphaproteobacteria > Rhodobacterales > Paracoccaceae > Pseudoroseicyclus > Pseudoroseicyclus sp. H15. Next base: position 460,707 of record NZ_JBTHJE010000002.1, on the reverse strand, counting down.
TCATGGCCGCTGCCACCAAACTGCCGCTCGACATCGGGCCGATCCACTTCGTCGGCATCGGCGGCATCGGCATGTCGGGCATCGCCGAAGTTCTTTTGAACCTCGGCTACCGCGTGCAGGGCTCGGATGCGAAGTCGAGCAAGATCACCGAACGGCTGGAGAGCCTCGGCGCCCAGATCCACATCGGTCAGGCCGACGAGAACCTCGACGGCGCGGAGGTCGTGGTGATCTCCTCCGCCATCAAGCCCGGCAACCCCGAGCTCGACGGCGCCCGCCGCCGCGGCCTGCCCATCGTGCGCCGCGCCGAGATGCTGGCCGAGCTGATGCGGATGAAATCGAACGTCGCCGTCGCCGGCACCCACGGCAAGACGACGACGACCACGCTGGTGGCCACGCTGCTCGATGCCGGCGGGATCGACCCGACCGTGGTGAACGGCGGCATCATCCATGCCTATGGCTCCAACGCCCGGATGGGGCAGGGCGAGTGGATGGTGGTGGAGGCCGACGAGAGCGACGGCACGTTCAACCGCCTGCCGGCGACCATCGCCATCGTCACCAATATCGACCCCGAGCATATGGAGCATTGGGGGAGCATCGAGAACCTGCGGCAGGGCTTCTACGATTTCGTCTCGAACATCCCGTTCTATGGCGTCGCTGTCCTGTGCACCGATCACCCCGAGGTGCAGGCGCTGGTCGGCCGCGTGACCGACCGCAAGGTGCTGACCTTCGGCTTCAACTCCCAGGCCGACGTGCGCGCGGTGAACCTGACCTATAAGGCGGGCGCGGCGCAGTTCGATATCGCGCTGCAAAGCGAAGGAGAGGTGATCGAGGGCTGCACGCTGCCGATGCCGGGAGACCACAACGTCTCGAACGCGCTCGCCGCCGTCGCCGTCGCCCGCCACCTCGGCATGAGCAAGGACGAGATCCGTTCGGCGCTCGCCGGCTTCGGCGGGGTCAACCGGCGCTTCACCAAGGTGGGTGAGGTCAACGGCGTCACGGTGATCGACGATTACGGCCACCACCCGGTGGAGATCGCCGCCGTGCTGAAGGCGGCGCGGCAAGCGAGCGAGGGCCGGGTGATTGCCGTGCATCAGCCGCACCGGTACTCGCGGCTCGCGACGCTGTTCGAGGATTTCTGCACCTGCTTTAACGAGGCCGACGTCGTGGGCATCGCGGAGGTCTATGCGGCCGGCGAGACCCCCATAGAGGGCGCCGACCGCGACGCGCTGGTCGCCGGGCTCATCCGCCACGGCCACCGCCACGCCCGCGCCGTCACCTCCGAGGACGATCTGGAGCGGTTGGTGCGCGAGCAGGCGCGGGAGGGCGACATCGTCGTCTGCCTCGGTGCCGGTACGATCAGCACCTGGGCCAACAACCTGCCCGAGCGACTGGCGAAGTAGCGTCTGACAACCGGCCTCTTCGCGCCACATTGCTGCCGATTCCGGCCCCTAGCCGGACGGCAAGCAAGGGAGGCCCGAATGAGCGCATCACTGGTGGCGGGGATGGTCTGGGTTCTGGCAGGGAGCCTGACAGCTATGCTGCCGATGCGCCACCAGATCGCACCCGGCCTGGCCCTTCTGGCAACGGCGCCGCTTGTGATCGTCTGGATCGGCTGGCAGAACGGCTGGGTCTGGCTGGCCCTGGGCCTTGCTGCCTTCACCTCGATGATGCGCCACCCGATCCGCCATCTGCTGGGCCGTATGCGCGGGCAACCGCCCGACATCCCGGCGGAGCTGCGCCGGTGAGCGGTGCGATGAACTGGCCGGTTCTGGCCGCCTGTCTGTGGCTGGTGGTGGCGAATGTCATCGGCATGCTCCCCTCGAAGGACCATCACTGGAGCCACGCCCGCTGGCTGATTGCAGCGCTGGTGCCCCTGGCGGCCTGGGTGTTCTGGACGCAGCCCTGGTGGCTGGGCCTGGCCCTGCTGGCGGCGGCGGCGAGCACCTTGCGCTGGCCGGTCTATTTCGGCTGGCGTTGGCTGCGGCGGCGGCTGGGGCCAAAGGCTTCGGGCAGCCGCTGAGCGCGGCGCCGATTTCCATATGGAAATCGGAGGCGGAAACCATATGGTTTCCGCTCCCCGGCTATGCGGCGAGACGATTTCCGCGCGGAAATCGTACCGGAAATCGCTCGATTTCCGTGCGCCCGGCCGCCACGGGCCCACTCTACCCGAGGCCTGCCGCTTGCCGACGCGCCGGCGCTCGCCTACCACCGCCTCATGACAGCACTCCCCACGCCCCGCGGCACCCTCACCCCCGACCGCCCGCTCGACGGGCTCACCTGGCTGCGGGTCGGCGGCCCGGCGGAGTGGTTCTTCCAGCCGGCGGACGAGGATGACCTCGCCGCCTTCTTGGCCGAGCTGCCTGCAGACGTGCCGGTCTTCCCTATGGGCGTCGGCTCGAACCTGATCGTGCGTGACGGCGGCATCCGCGGCGTCGTGATCCGCCTCGGGCGCGGCTTCAACGGCATCGAGGTCGACGGCGACCGGGTTGTCGCCGGCGCCGCAGCGCTCGACGCGCATGTCGCCCGCCGCGCGGCGGAGCAGGGCAGGGACCTCACCTTCCTGCGCACCATTCCCGGCAGCATCGGCGGGGCGGTGCGGATGAATGCGGGCTGCTATGGCACCTATGTGGCCGACCACCTGGAGAACATCCGCGTTGTCCTGCGGGGCGGCACCATCGAAGAGCGGCCCGCCGCCGACCTCCACCTCGCCTACCGATCATCTCAGCTTCCCGAGGGCGCCGTCGTCCTCTCCGCCACCTTCCGCGCGCCGGAGGGCGAGCCCGCCGAGCTGGCCGCGCGGATGGAGGAGCAGCTCGCGAAACGCGACGCGACCCAGCCCACAAAGGACCGCACCGCGGGCTCAACCTTCCGCAACCCGGCGGGCTTTTCCTCGACCGGGCGGGCGGACGACAGCCATGAGCTGAAGGCCTGGAAGCTGATCGAGGATGCGGGCATGCGCGGTGCCACCAAGGGCGGGGCAATCATGAACCCCAAGCATGCCAATTTCCTAACCAATGCCGGCGGCGCCACCGCGCAAGACCTTGAGTCATTGGGCGAAGATGTCCGAAAGAGGGTTTACGCAACATCCGGCATGACGCTAGAATGGGAAATCATGCGGGTCGGCGAACCGGCACTCTCAGACGAAGCTGAACGCCGCTCGGGTGACGAGCAATAACCCACCGGAAAACCGGGGGAAAAACGAAACGGGCGTGGCAGCGCCCGATATAACGCAGGGCCGAACAATGGCCCGCTTTTGAGGCGGTGTAATGTTGAGCGGGGCTCCCCAAAAGGTTGCCGTGTTGATGGGCGGATTCTCTGCCGAGCGAGAGGTTTCTCTCTCCTCGGGGGCGGAATGCCTGCAGGCCCTGCTTGAGGCAGGGTTCGACGCGTACGCCATCGACGCCGGCCCCGACCTGGCAGTCAAACTCGCCGCCGACCGGCCCGATGTTGCCTTCAATGCCCTGCACGGCCGCTGGGGCGAGGATGGCTGCGTGCAGGGTATCCTCGAGTGGTTGAATATCCCTTACACCCATTCCGGCGTGCTGGCCTCTGCCCTCGCCATGGACAAGCAGCGCACCAAAGAGGCCTATCGCGCCGCCGGGCTGCCCTTTGCCGAAAGCCGCATCGTGCCGCGCGGCGAGGCTGAGGCCGCCCATGTGCTGCCGCCGCCTTACGTGGTGAAGCCCTATAACGAGGGCTCCTCCGTCGGCGTCTATATCGTGCGCGAAAGTGCCAACGGGCCGCCGCAGCTCGCCCGCGAGATGCCCGAAGACGTGATGGTCGAGACCTATGTGCCGGGCCGCGAGCTGACCGCCTCCGTCCTGCTCGGCCGGCCGCTCGGCGTGACGGATATCGTCACCGACGGCTGGTACGACTACCACGCCAAATACGCCGACGGCGGCTCGCGCCATGTCTGCCCCGCAGACCTGCCCGATGAGATCACCGCCGCCTGCCTCGACTACGCCCTGCGCGCCAATACGGCGCTCGGCTGCCGGGGCCTCAGCCGCACCGACTTCCGCTGGGATGAAGAGAAGGGCCTCGCCGGCCTGATCCTGCTGGAGACGAATACGCAGCCGGGGATGACGCCCACCTCGCTGGCGCCCGAACAGGCCGCCGCCGAGGGGATCACCTTCCCCGAACTCTGCCGGATGCTTGTGGAGGATGCCTCATGTTCGCGATGAAAGCCGCCCGCCGGCACGATCCGGCGCCCTCCCGCCTAGGCTACCGCTTCCACCGGCTCTGGCTGACACCGCTGTTCCGCATCTTCCTGCGCATCATTCTGCCCGTCTTCGCCCTGTTCCTGATCTCGGCCGCCTATGTGGCAGATGACGAGAACTGGGCCGCCATCGAGGCGCGCTGGACCTCGATCGTGCAATCCGTGCAGGAGCGCCCGGAATTCATGGTGACGGGCGTCGAGATCAGCGGCGCCGACATCGCCCTCGCCGCCGCCATCAACGGCCTGTTGCCCTTCGACTTTCCCGTGACCTCCTTCGCCGTGGATCTGCCCGGCCTGAAGGAAGAAATCACCGCGCTGACCGCCGTGAAGGATGCCACCCTGCGCATCAGCTCCGGCGGCAACCTGCAGGTCGAGGTCACGCAGCGCCGGCCCGTGGCGATCTGGCGGCATGTCGACGGGCTGCGCCTTGTCGATGCCGACGGTGTGCTCACCGGCATGATCCAGAACCGCTCCGACCGGGCCGACCTGCCGCTGATCGCCGGCGATGGCGCCCGCGAGGCGACGACCGAGGCGATGCAGCTTTTCGCCGCCGCCGAGCCGGTGATGCCGCGCCTGCGCGGGCTGGTTCGCATGGGCGAGCGCCGCTGGGATGTGGTGCTCGACCGCGGCCAGCGCATCCTTTTGCCCGAAGAGGGCGCCGTCGCGGCGCTCGAACGGGTGCTGGCGCTGCACGAGGCGCAGAGAATGCTCGATCTCGACATCACGATCGTCGACATGCGCTCGGCCAACCGGCCGACTATCCGCCTGTCGACCTTCGCCGAAGAGCATCTGCGCACCGTGGCGGAGCGGCAGCGATGATCACGCCGGGCCTTGAGGAAGGCAATGCGGTGACTACTGGTGGGACAGGGGCAAGACAGGGCCGGCGTGTGGGGACGCGCCGAATGGAGATCTCAAGATGAAAGACCTCTACCAGCGCCAGCGCCGCATGCGGGCGCTTCGCAAGGCGGCGATGCAGCGCCGCGTGATCGCAGTTCTCGATGTGGGCACCTCCAAGATTGCCTGCCTCATCCTGCGGTTCGACGGGCCGGAACGCTTCACCGGTGCCGATGGCGTCGGCAGCATGGCGGGGCAGAGCGCCTTTCGCGTTATCGGTGCCGCCACCACGCGGGCGCGCGGCATGCGCCACGGCGAGGTGGTGAACATGGGCGAGGCGGAGCGGGCGATCCGCACCGCGATCCAGAGCGCGCAGAAGATGGCCGAGACGCGGGTCGATCACGCCATCGTCTGCTTCTCGGGCGCCCGCCCGCGCTCCTACGGCCTTGAAGGCGGGGTAGAGCTGCATGGCCAGCATGTCAGCGACATGGATATCGGCCGGGTGCTGGCCGCTTGCGATGAGCCCGATTACGGTGAGGGCCGCGAGGTGCTGCACGCCCAGCCGGTGAATTTCTCCATCGACCATCGCACCGGCCTGGCCGATCCGCGCGGGCAGGCGGGCAGCCGGCTTTCCACCGATCTGCATGTGCTGACGGTCGAGGGGCAGGCCATCGACGGGCTGCTCACCTGCATCGAGCGCTGCGATCTGGAGCTGGCGGGCCTCGCCTCCGCCTCCTACGTCTCGGCCGTCTCGTCACTGGTGGAGGACGAGCAGGAGCTCGGCGCCGCCTGCATCGACATGGGCGGCGGCTCGACCGGCATCTCGATCTTCTACCGGGGCCACATGATCGGCGCCGATGCGGTGCGGATGGGCGGCGACCATGTGACCGGCGATATCTCGATGGGCCTGCAGGTGCCGATGGCTTTGGCCGAGCGCATCAAGACGAAGCACGGCGGCACGACGGCCACTGGCATGGACGACCGCGAGATGATCGAGATCGGCGGCGATACCGGCGATTGGGATCATGACCGCCGCCAGGTGAGCCGGGCCGAGCTGATCGGCATCATGCGACCGCGTATCGAGGAGATCCTCGAAGAGGTGCGAGCCCGGCTCGATGCCGCAGGCTTCGATTACATGCCGAGCCAGCAGATCGTGCTGACGGGTGGCGGCAGCCAGATCCCGGGGTTGGAAGGGCTGGCTTCCCGCATCCTCGGCCAGCAGGTGCGCCTCGGGCGGCCGCTCCGCGTCGCCGGCCTGCCGCAGGCCACGACGGGGCCGGCCTTCTCCTCCGCCGTGGGGCTCGCGCTCTTCGCCGCGCATCCGCAGGACGAATGGTGGGATTTCGACGTGCCGGCGGAAAGCACACCCTCGCGCTCGCTCCGCCGTGCGGTGAAGTGGTTCAAGGATAATTGGTAGGGCCGCGGGCCAGAACCGGGGTGACGGCCCCGCGGGCCTCTGGTAAAAGAAGGATGAAGGTCGCCCCTCAAGCGCGGCCCAAAGGCAGACAGAGCAGTCGCCAGATCATGAGACCGAACGACTCACCTCCGCAGCCGGGACGCTGCGGTGCCGGGGATCGTCTGTTCTACATGTCGTGGCGGGCTGCGACGAAGCGGCTAGGGGTCGTCAAATCGGCATCATATCGCCGGTTGGGCCCGAAACCACAGCATATTTCGTGGCATTTCTGCGGTTTTGGCGTGACGGAGCGAATCTGGACCGCTAGGATTGGCCCAGACAGGCAGGGCGCCCGGGGGACGGGCCGGACGGACAACAAGCAGGACAGGCAGGACCGACATGACACTCAATCTCTCCATGCCCGGGCAGGACGACCTGAAGCCGCGCATCACGGTCTTCGGCGTGGGCGGTGCGGGCGGTAACGCCGTCAACAACATGATCGACAAGCAGCTCGACGGCGTCGAGTTCGTCGTGGCCAACACCGACGCGCAGGCGCTTCAGCAAAGCCACGCCACCGCGAAGATCCAGATGGGCATCAAGGTGACCGAGGGCCTCGGCGCCGGCGCCCGGCCCTCCGTGGGCGCCTCCGCCGCCGAGGAAAGCATCGAGCAGATCCTCGATCACCTCGCCGGCGCGCACATGTGCTTCATCACCGCCGGCATGGGCGGCGGCACCGGCACCGGCGCCGCGCCGATCATCGCGCAGGCCGCCCGCGAGCTGGGCGTGCTGACCGTTGGCGTCGTGACCAAGCCCTTCCAGTTCGAAGGCTCCAAGCGGATGCGTCAGGCCGAAGAAGGCGTCGAGAGCCTTCAGAAGGTCGTCGACACGCTGATCATCATTCCGAACCAGAACCTCTTTCGCATCGCGACCGAGAAGACCACGTTCACCGAGGCCTTCTCGATGGCGGATGACGTGCTCTACCAGGGCGTAAAGGGCGTGACCGACCTGATGGTTCGCCCCGGCCTGATCAACCTCGACTTCGCCGACGTCCGCGCCGTGATGGACGAGATGGGCAAGGCCATGATGGGCACCGGCGAGGCCGATGGCGAAGATCGCGCCATCATCGCCGCCGAGAACGCCATCGCCAACCCGCTGCTCGACGAGATCAGCCTCGAAGGCGCCAAGGGCGTGCTCATCAACATCACCGGAGGCCACGACCTCACGCTGTTCGAGCTCGACGAGGCGGCCAACAAGATCCGCGAGAAGGTCGACCCCGACGCGAACATCATCGTCGGCTCGACGCTCGACCCGTCGATGGAAGGCGCGATCCGCGTCTCCGTCGTCGCCACGGGCATCGACGCTGCCGTCCGGCAGGAAGAAATGCCGGTGCCGCGCCGCAAGATGAGCCAGCCGCTTTCGCAGCCGGCCCCGGCCGAGCCCGCCCGCGTGGAAGCCCCGGCACCGCAGCCTGTCGCTGCCGAGAAATCGCCGGCGGCCGCCGCCGCCGCCCGCCGCATGACGCAGCGCCCGGCCGAGCCGGCGCCCGCGCCGCAGCAGGAGGAAATGGCGCACTACCAGGAGCCGGAGCCCGGCCTCTTCGACAGCGCCTTCGATGACGACGACTACGAGGATCAGCCGCAGGATCAGATGGACGACGACGCGCTGCCGCCGCCGGCCTATCGCCCGCGCTCGGAAGCTCCGGTCACCAAGCCGGCCGACAGCTTCGTCGCACCCTCGCGCCCGCCGGCCGGCACGCCCACGCCCGAGGCGGTTGCCCGCCTGCGCGCCCTGACGGCGCACCGCTCCGGCAATGCGCCGGCCCGCGCTACGGCTCCGGCCCAGCAGCCGGCTGCGCAGGACGGTGGCTCGGCCGAGCAGGCCGCGCCGCGCCGCTCTGGCATCGGTGGTCTTCTCGGCCGCATGACCGGCCAGCCGGAAGGAGCTGCCCAGGCCGCCGCCCAGCCGCAGGCCCCGCGCCAGCAGACGGCGCAGCGCCAGCAGCCGCGCGTCACCTCCTGGGAAGAGGAAGAGACCGATCCCGATCAGGAGCGTATCGAGATCCCGGCCTTCCTGCGCCGCCAGGCGAATTGATCCGCGGGGCCTCGCGCCCCGCATCGCAGACAAACGGCCCCCGGAGAAATCCGGGGGCCGTTTCACGTTCGCGGCATGAGGGGCGGGGCAGGGGGGCGGATTGTGACAGCCTGCGCAGCTCTCGGCGGAGCGCCGCGCGCGAATTTCTGCAGCGCAGCAAGGGGTTCAGGGCGGCAGGGCCGGTGTAGGCCCTTGATGCCGGCCACCCCTGTTACACCCTGTTGCAAAAGGTGAGTTGAGGAAGCCTTCACCCTTCCTTAACTAACCTCTGCCGCACCGAGGCCAATCTGGCCCACCCTATGCTACGAGGCTTGCGTGACCGTGCAGACGACGCTGACACAGGAAATCCGGCTCTCCGGCACGGGATTGCATTCCGGCCGCCCGGCACGGATCTGCCTGAAACCCGCGCCTGCGGGCAGCGGCATCGTCTTCATCCGTCGCGATCTCGCCGGGCCCGATGCGCGCCTGCCGGCCCGCTGGGACATGGTCACCGCCTCGCCGCTGAACTCGCAGCTGCAGAACGAGGCGGGTGTTACGCTTTCCACCGTCGAGCACTTGATGGCCGCCTGCGCGGGCACGGGCCTGACGAATGCCGAGATCGAGATCGACGGGCCGGAAGTGCCGATCTTCGACGGCTCCTCTGCCCCCTTCGCGCGCGCCATCCTGTCGGCCGGCCTGTCGCGGCAGGACGCGCCCCTGACGGCCATCGAGATCCTTCGCCCGATCGAGGCGCGGCAGGGCCAGGCCTCTGCCCGGCTCGACCCCGGCGCGGGGCTCGTTGTCTCCTTCGCCATCGACTTCCCTGACCGCGCCATCGGGCGGCAGGTTAAGACGCTCGACATGGCCAACGGCGCGTTCCTGCGCGAGCTTTGCGATGCCCGCACCTTCTGCCGCAAGGCGGATGTCGATGCGATGCGCGCCGCGGGCAAGGCCCTTGGCGGCACGCTCTTCAACGCCGTGGTGGTGGAGGATGAGAAGGTCCTCTCCCCCGGTGGCATGCGCCATGCCGACGAGCCGGTGCGCCACAAGATGCTGGATGCGCTCGGCGACCTCGCCCTTGCCGGCGCACCGATCCTCGGCCGCTATACCGGCGTGCGCGCCGGCCATGCGATGACCAACCAGCTCCTGCGCGCCCTCTTCGACGAGCCGACGGCCTGGCGCCGGGTTGAGGTGACCGAGGCCATCGCGCGGCGCCTGCCGGGCTGGCATCTGGCCCCCTCCGATCTCGCCCGCGTGGCCTGACGCAGGGCGACCGTTAACCACAAGACAGACCGGTTCAGCGTGACGCGGCCCTGCCCACGCAAAAGGCATTTTGCCCCTTCGCCAATCGTGTTAGACCCTTCGCGCCGGGGCCTGCCCCGGACAAGACAAAGACCCTGGGGGGCGACAAGGTGAGGCAGACGAGCTGGTCCTGGATGCGGTGCACGGCCCTGGTGGCGGCGCTGACTGCGTTGTCCGCGTGCAACTCATTGAACGACCGTCCGCCGCTGGAAGATTACACTCCGCAGGAGATCTACCAGCGCGGCGAAGTTGAGCTGCAGGACGGAAAGCCCGACGACGCGGCCTATTTCTTCGGCGAGATCGAGCGGCTCTATCCCTATTCGGAATGGGCAAAGCGCGGGCTGATCATGCAGGCCATGGCCTATCACCGCGATGGCGATTACCCCAACGCCCGCTCTTCGGCGCAGCGCTATCTCGATTTCTACCCGGCCGACAGCGATGCCGCCTATGCGCAATACCTGCTGGCGCTCAGCTACTACGACCAGATCGATGAGATCGGCCGCGACCAGGGGCTGACCTTCCAGGCGCTGCAGGCGCTCCGCGCCGTCATCGAGCTTTATCCCGATAGCGAATACGCGCGCTCAGCGATCCTGAAGTTCGATCTCGCCTTCGACCATCTCGCCGGAAAGGAGATGGAGATCGGCCGCTATTACCTGCGCCGCGATCATTACTCCGCCGCGATCAACCGCTTCCGCGTCGTTGTCGAGGATTTCCAGACGACGAGCCACACGCCCGAGGCGCTGCACCGGCTGGTCGAGGCCTATCTGGCGCTCGGCCTGACCGAAGAGGCGCAGACGGCGGGGGCGATCCTTGGCTATAACTACCAGTCGACCGAATGGTATCAGAGCAGCTACGCGCTGCTGACCGGGCAGGGGCTGGAGATGCGGGCTTCGGGCGACAGCTGGCTGGCGCAGGTCTACCGGCAGATGGTTCTTGGCGAGTGGCTCTGAGGGCGCGTTGCCCCTTTCCTGAGAGCGGCCCATGCTGAGACAGCTCGACATCACCGACATGCTGCTGATCCGCCGGGCAGACCTATCGTTCGGCCCCGGCCTCAACGTGCTGACGGGTGAGACGGGCGCCGGCAAATCCATCCTGCTCGACTCGCTGGGCTTCGCCCTTGGCTGGCGCGGCCGGGCCGAGCTGGTGCGCCAGGGCGCCGAGCGGGGCGAGGTCGTTGCCATCTTCGAGCTGGGCCACGGCCACCCGGCCCGCGCCGTGCTGGAAGAGGCGGGCATCGAGGTGGAGGATGAGCTGATCCTGCGCCGGGTCAACACGCCCTCCGGCCGCAAGAGCGCCTGGGTGAACGACCGACCGGCCAGCGGCGAGCTGCTGCGCCGCCTCTCCGAGCTTCTGGTCGAGCTGCACGGGCAGGGGGACGACCGGGCGCTGCTCGATCCCAAGTCGCATCTCGGCCTGCTCGATGCCTTCGCCGATGCCGAAGAGCCGCTGGTCGCCGTCCGCATGGCCTGGTCGGGCCTGCGCGCCGCGCGCAAGGCGCTGGCCGAGGCAGAGGCGCGGGCCGAAGCGCTGCGCGAGGAGGAGGAGTACCTTCGCCACGCTGCCGCCGAGATCGAGGCGCTCAGCCCCCAGCCCGGCGAGGAGGACGAGCTCGATCAGGCCCGCCGCCGCATGCAGGCCGGCGCCCGTATCCGCGACGACATCGCCCATGCCCATGCCGCCATTGCCGGCGAGGCGGCGGAAGGGCTGGCGATGGATGCGATCCGCTGGCTGGAAGGCGCCGCCGACTCCGCCGAGGGCAGCCTCGATGCGCCGCTGGAGGCCCTCTCCCGCGCCGTCGATGCGCTCGGCGAGGCAGAGCAAGGCATCGCCGCGGCGCTCGACAGCCTCAACCTCGATGCCGGCGATCTGGAGAAGGTGGAGGAGCGGCTCTTCGCCCTACGCGCGCTGGCCCGGAAGCATTCGGTGCTGGCCGACGACCTGCCCGCCCTCGGTGCTGATCTCTCAGCCAAGCTTGAGGCGCTCGACGCCTCCGCTGGCGATATCGATGCGCTCCTCCAGCGCGTCGCCGAAGCGGAGGAGGGCCATGCCTCCGCCGCAGCTCAGCTCTCCGGCATCCGCCAGGCCGCCGCCACTCAGCTTGAGGCGGCGATGGCCGAAGAGCTGCCGCCCCTGAAGCTCGACCGCGCACGCTTCACGGTGGAGATCTCCGCCGCCGAGCCCGGCCCGAGCGGGGTGGACGAGGTGCGCTTCGCCGCCGCCACCAACCCCGGCGCCCCCTCCGGCCCGCTGGAGAAGGTGGCCTCGGGTGGAGAGCTCTCGCGGTTCCTGCTGGCGCTGAAGGTCTGTCTGCATGCCGGTGCCGAGGGGCAGATCCTGATTTTCGACGAGATCGACCGCGGCGTCGGTGGCGCCACGGCGGATGCCATCGGGCGCCGCCTCTCGCGCCTCGCTGCCGCGGGCCAGGTGCTGGTGGTGACGCATTCCCCGCAGGTCGCGGCGAAGGGCACGCACCATTTCCGCGTGACGAAGGAAGACGCCGATGGCGGCACGTCCACCCTCAGCCAGGTGGCGCCGCTGAGCGCCAGCGAGCGGGTGGACGAGCTGGCACGGATGCTATCCGGCGCGGATGTGACGGCAGAGGCGCGGGCAGCGGCAGAGGCATTGTTGGGCGCAGCGTCGGCCTGAACGGCCCTCATTCAGCCAGAATAAAGGCGGACCGGAATACTCCAGTCCGCCTTCGTCGTACTGAAAGAGGGCCACTCACAAACCCTATCCGAAACTAAATTGTCGATTACCGCTGCGAACGTTTCTCGACAGACTCGCTAATGAGAAGTTCTTAGACCGCTTGGTAAAATTCTACATACCCCAGATGGGGTAGTTTCGTAATCTTTTTGCGCTGCAGCGTAGGTTGTCAGGACAGGTAGCGCAGGATCAGCGGCAGCACGTCGCGCCACTTCAGGAAGAACAGCAGCTGCCCCGCATCGGGGAACACCTGAGTCTCGATCCACGGATAGTCGAGGCGGTTCTCTTCCACCGTCTGCTTCGGCACCTGCGGGTCTTGCAGGCCGGCGAGCACATGCACCGGCACCCGGCCTTCGGTGAAGGTGACATCGGCGCGCCAGTCGTTGCGAACCTTCATCAAGAGCTCGTTGGTGAAGGCCTCGTTTGCCATGTGGGTCTTCGACAGCGCCACGTCAGAGCCGGTGACGAGAGCCTCGAACACCTCCGGCACTTCGAAGGTCGCCATGTCGGCGGCGGAGTTCTGGTACACGCTCTCCAGAAACGCCCGCTTGCCGGCCTTGCGGGCCAGCGCGAAGCCGGCCTGCACCATGAAGGGCAGCAGATGCGGCGTGTAGCGCGCGCCGGCCAGAACGAAGCGGTGCCACTTGCCCATCCGCTCCAGCTGCTCGGGGCCGGTGAGGGGCAGCATGGGGGCGCAGCCGATGATGGCGCTGATCCGCTCCGGTGCGAGGCGATGGATGCGAAAAGCGATGGGCGCGTCATCGCCCATCATCACGATTGGCAGGGGCCCGACACCCAGATGCGCCAGAAGCGCGATGTGATCCTCGGCGAGCCGGGTGGCCAGCTCGGCCGTCTTCGCGGGCAGCGGGTCTGATGCGCCATAGCCGGCGCGGATGGGCACGATGATGCGGATGCCGGCCCGGGCGGCGGCAACCTCGGCGCTCGCTGGCCAGCGGGTGAGGCCGTAGTCGAGCGGCAGGTACAGGCAGGGCCGGCCCTTGGGGTCGCCGAGGATGAGGTATTCCATGCGCCGCCCGTCGGGCAGCGTCATCTGGTGGATGGGCCGCGGTGGCAGCCCGCTGGCGTTCGCGCCGACACCGAATTGCGCGGGCTCGCCCTCGGCGGGGCCGGAGAAGCGCGAGAGCTCGAGCATCGACAGCGTCAGACGCACCAGTTCAATCTGGCTAGACGTCTCGGTCTTCGCCATCACCGATTTGAGCTGGGCGCGCACAGTCTCGACAGAGCGGCCGCGCGCCTCGGCGATATCGGCCAGCGCGGTGCCCTCTGACAGGGCGCGCATCACCTCGGTCTCTGCCACGGTCAGCGAGAAGGTGCTGCGCAGGAGCTCGGCAAAGGCGGGGGGCCATGCCATCTCGGAGGTCACGACCAGCAGCTCGGGCGCGCCGGTATCGCTCTCGTAGCGGCGGTAGGAGATCAGCACTGCCTTGCCAGTGCGCGAGCCGTGCAGGCGCAGGATCTGCGGCGCGCCGGAATTGCCCTGCAAAAGCTGCCTGGCCCGCGCCACCAGCGGCTCTTTCTCGATGACCAGCGTCTCAAGATGTTCCAGCCGGGCGCCGGCCGCCATGCCGATGCTGGCGGTGGCGGCGCGATTGGCGGCGGTGACGGTAAGCGAGGAATCCACCACGAAGGCGGCGTTATGCGTGATGGTCGACAGCACCGCCTCGGCGCTGTTCTGCTCCGCCTCGATCATGCGGCTCAGCGTCTGCTCGGCGCGCGAGACATGCGGGGAGACGCGTGACAGCTGTGCGCCTTCGCCCTCTTGCATCTGGCGGCGGGCGACCAGGCTTTGCCAGCGGTCGAGCAGGGCCTCGTATCGACGCGGGTCTATCGCGACCTCGTAGACACCGTTGATCACGGCATCTTCGAGGTGGCTCTCGTCGTTCTCGGCCCCGTCGCTCACACTGGCTCCAGCTTGCGGTCGGGGAGGAACATCTTGCCGGGGTTGAACAGCCCCTGCGGATCGAAGGCCTGCTTGAGGGCCTGCATCGCGGCAAGCGCCGGCCCCTGCTGCCGGGCGAAGAGCGCCACCTTGCCCAGGCCGATGCCATGCTCGCCGGTGATCGTGCCGCCCATCGCCAGAGCCCGCTCGCCCATCCGGGTTGCGAGGCGCTTGGCCGCCGTCAGCTCGGCGTCAGAGCCGTCGACCAGCTGGATGGCGTGGAAATTGCCATCGCCCACATGGCCGAGGATGGGGCCGGAGAGGGGGCTGACGGCGATATCCTCCTGCGTGGCGGCAATGGCCTCGGCCAGCCGCGAGACGGGCACGCATATATCGGTGACGATGGCGGTGGCGCCGGGCCGGCTTTGCAGGATCGACCAATAGGCCCGGTGCCGCATGCGCCAGAGCGCGCGGCGATCTTCTTCGCGGGGCGACCAGCGAAAGCCCTCAGAGCCATGCTCGGCAGCGATCGCACCGAAAAGTTCCGCCTCCTCGGCGACACCGGTCTCGGAGCCGTGGAATTCAACAAGCAGATGCGGCTGCAGCGCGAAATCGGCGCCATCGGCCGTGTTCACGGCGGCGGCGACATCGGCGTCCATCAGCTCCATCCGGGCGAGGCGCAGGCCGGCCTGCACCGTCTCGGTCACCGCGGCCACGGCGGCATCGACACTGGGGAAGGCGCAAACGGCGGTGCCCGTTGCCTCTGGCCGGCCATGCAGGCGCAGCGTCAGCTCGGTGATCAGCCCGAGAGTACCCTCTGCGCCGAGGAACAACGCCGTCAGGTCGTAGCCCGCTGCGCTCTTGCGGGCGCGCCCTCCGGTGCGGATCACCTCGCCCGAGGGCAGTACCACCTCCAGCCCCAGCACGTTGTCGCGCATGCTGCCATAGCGCAAAGTCGTCGTGCCGCTGGCGCGGGTCGAGGCCATGCCGCCGAGCGAGGCATTGGCGCCGGGATCGACGGCGAAGAACAGCCCCGTCGCCCGCAGCGCCTCATCCAGCGCCTCGCGGGTCAGGCCGGGCTGCACGCGCACGTCCATGTCGGCAGCGTTCACCTCCACCACCCCGGCCATGTGCCCCATGTCGATGGAGAGCCCGCCTTCGACCGCGAGCGTCTGCCCCTCCAGCGATGTACCGGCGCCATAAGGGATCACCGGCACATGGTGGCGGGCGCAGAGGCGAACGATCCAGGCGACCTCTTCGGTGTTCTCGGGCCAGACGACGGCGTCTGGCGGGGCGGGGGAGAACCAGGTCTCCGACTGGCCATGCGCGGCGCGGTCTGCGTCGCCCCGGCTGAACCGCGGGCCAAAACGCTCCGCCAGTTCGAGAAAGGCGCTTTCAAAATTCATGGGTATCTTTTCTTGTACTCAGAGGGTCTTAC
The DNA here is from genome assembly GCF_054353345.1 of Pseudoroseicyclus sp. H15. NCBI lineage: Bacteria > Pseudomonadati > Pseudomonadota > Alphaproteobacteria > Rhodobacterales > Paracoccaceae > Pseudoroseicyclus > Pseudoroseicyclus sp. H15. The sequence goes on along the minus strand of NZ_JBTHJE010000002.1, from coordinate 444,851 downwards.
GGCAGAGTCGGACTTGCGCAAAGCTGACTCTGTAGAATCCCCTCTTTTCCACCGCAGACACAGCGGTCTTGCTGCCGCGGCAGGCATCTTGCCCAGAGCCCTGCAATTGCGCAGGAAGGGGCATGGACGCGGGCAAGGGTGGCAGAACGATCTGGCTGCGGGCACAGGCCCGGCGCAGCGCACTGCGCCTGCGGCTCTGGGGGCTGGCGCTGGCGATCGGGCTGGCCGCCTCTGTCGCCACGCTGCTGTTCCGTCTTGGGATCTCTTGGTTTCAGGCGCTGATCTACGGTACCGATGATGTCGCCCATATCCAGAGCTTCGCCGCGGGCCTCGACTGGTACTGGCTGCTCGTCATCCCCATCTGCGGCGGCCTCGCCGTGGGCCTGCTGCTGGACCGGCTGACAGAGGATGGCCGGGTACGTGGCGTGGCCGACGTGATCGAGGCAGCGGCCCTGCGCGACGGTCGGGTGCAGCAGCGGCGCGGGCTGGTTTCGGCATTGGCCTCGCTTATCACCCTGTCCACCGGCGGCTCGACGGGGCGAGAGGGGCCGGTGGTGCACCTCGCGGCCGTCTTTGCCTCCTACGTAAACTCGTGGACGAAGGCGGATGGCATCGAGGGGCGCGCCCTGCTGGGCTGTGCCGTGGCCGCCGCCGTCTCCGCCAGTTTCAACGCGCCCATCGCCGGGGCGCTCTTCGCGATGGAGGTGGTGCTGCGCCATTTCGCGGTGCAGGCCTTCGCGCCCATCGTCATCGCCTCGGTCGCGGGCACGGTGGCGGGGCGGCTGGTGTTCGGGGATATCACGGAGTTCCAGCTGCCGTTCCAGAACGCTCTGGAGTTCTACGCCGAGCTCCCCGCCTTCCTGGTGCTCGGCATCGTGGCCGGCTTCGTCGCCGTGGCGCAGATGCGCGCCGTCGTCTGGGCCGACACGCTGGCGGGGCGGCTGCGTGAACGGGTGCGTCTGCCCGGCTGGGTCTGGCCGATGCTGGCGGGGGCGATCCTCGGCGCCATCGCCATCCCGTTCCCGCATATCATCGGCGTCGGCTACGAGACGACGAGCCGGGCGCTGACGGGGGAGCTGCTCTGGCGGCAGGCAGTGATCTTTGCCGTGGTGAAGGTCGTCGCCGTCTCCGTCACCATGGCGGGGCGCATGGGCGGCGGCATCTTCTCGCCCTCGCTGATGGTGGGTGCGCTGACGGGGCTGGCTTTCGGTATCGTGGCGACGGCTCTGGCGCCCACGCTTTCCGGCGGCACCAGCCTCTACGCGCTCGCCGGCATGGGGGCCGTCGCGGCTGCGGTGCTGGGCGCGCCGATCTCGACTATCCTCATCGTCTTTGAGCTGACGGGCGACTGGCAGGCGGCGCTGGCGGTGATGGTTTCGGTCTCACTCTCCTCCGCCGTGGCCTCGTCGCTGGTAGACAGGTCGTTCTTCCTCACCCAGCTCGAGCAGCGGGGTGTGCATCTGGCGCCGGGGCCGCAGGCCTGGCTGCTGGGCACCTTCCGGGTGGAGAGCGTGATGCGCGCCCAGGGCCATCCGCGCGGGGCCGACGAGGCGGCGATGCGTGAGCTGATCAACGGCGGCACCTTCATCCGCGAGGGGCAGACGCTGGAAGCCGCGATGCCAATGTTCGAGACAACGGGGGCCAACGTGCTGCCGGTCGTCTACTTCGCCGGCGGCGATGCGGCGCCCGAGCTGCGCGGGGCGCTGTTCCATGTCGATGCGCTGCGCGCCCTGAACCGGGCCCTGTCGCGACGCAGCGCCGAGGCCCATTCCTGAGCTGACGGAGCTTTGTCTTGCCGGGGCGGCGGGGCCGGGCGAAGCTCACCCCATGCGCCGCCTCGCCCTTTCCTTTCTGCTCGCCGCATCGCCGGCCTTCGCCGACGACAGCCCGGCAGAGCCGCTTCGCGCGCTGCTGGCCGAGCTGCCCACGGTGGAGGGGCCAGCGGTGATCTCCTACACGGCGCCGGGCCTCGTGGCAGACCTGTCGGATGCGCCGGGCCCGGTGGCCGCCACCGAGGCGCTGCGTCAGACGTGGGACTGGCCGGGGATGCCGGATGCGGAAGCGGTGATCGCCGGGCTGCTGCCCGCCATGGGCCTGCGTCCACCCGATCTGCGCGAGCTGCTGGTCGTTACCGGCGCCGGGATGGACTGGCGGCTGCTGCGCGTGCGCGGCATCCAGTCACAACGCATCGGGACAGCGCTGGAGGCTCGCGGCTACATCCTGGCGCCCGGTTTCGGCGCAGAGCTCTGGGCCTTGGGTGCAGAGGGCGGCGTGGAGGAGCCTGTGCCGGGCGACCCGCTGGGCGGGGCAGAGGGCACACCCAGCCGCATCGCCATCACCGAAGACCTCGTGCGCCGCGCGCCGAGCTGGCCGCAGATCATCGCGCTGATCGAGCCGGAGGGCGCCTCGCTCGCGGAGATGCCGGAACTGCAGCGCCTGCTCGCCGGGCTGGACGAGGCGGAGGGCGCGGTCCTCGCCCGCGCGCTCATCCGCTCGGACGGGCCGGGTGGCGAGGCGCTGCTGCTGGCTGAACTGGCGGGTCAGGGCGGCGGTCTGCTTGTCTGGCTTAGCGCCCCTGATGAGATCGGGGCGCGCCTCCGCCGTGAGGCAAAGGCGCTGCCGGGCGCCTTCAGTCTCACCTCAGCCCCAGACAGAACGGTCAGTCTGCGCAGCGCCGAACCGATCCCGCTGGACTGGCTGGATAGCCTCGCACCGCTGCCGGCGGAGGGGGTGGATCGCTAGACCTGCTCCACCGCCACCTTGCTGGGGTAGAACGCCAGGTAGCCGGCGATCTCTTCCATGCCGGCCTTCGGCTGCTCGTAGCTCCAGCAGGCATCGGCGATGGTGCCCGACTGTTCGGAGATGTTGAAGTAGCGCGCCTCGCCCTTGTAGGGGCAGGTCGAGGTCGTCTCCGACGGCTCAAGGAAGGCCATCGCGATATCGGCGCGCGGGAAGTAGATGACCGGCGGGTAATCACCCTCGGTCAGCTCAAGCGCGTTGTCGCTTTCGCCAATGACGGCGCCGCCGGCGCGAACCACCCAGCTGCCGCCCGCAGGCCGTATCTTGATATGATCTGCCATCTCGATGTCCTTCTGGATGCCGCGGGCTCATGACATGGGCATGACGGCGGTGAAATCAAAGGGGGCCCCGTAGGCTAATGCTCAAGGCTTAAAGCGGTGCGCAGGCCGCCTGCAGCCAATCGAGCGCCGCGCCCTCGACCCGCGGGCCGATCTTTTCCAGCGTATCGCGGTGGTAGGCGTCGATCCAAGCCCGCTCTTCGGCATTGAGCATCTCGATGACGATCAGCCGCCGGTCGAAGGGCACATAGGTGAGCGTCTCGAAATCGTATTGCGCACGGTTCGGGTCAGAGGTCGGCAGCGCCTCGGCCTCCTGCACCACGATGAGGTTCTCGATACGGATGCCATAGGCGCCCTCGCGGTAATGCCCCGGCTCGTTGGAGAGGATCATGCCCGGCTCGAGCGGAATGTCCGACAGCCGCGAGATGCGCTGCGGCCCCTCGTGAACCGACAGATACGCGCCCACGCCGTGGCCCGTGCCATGGTCGTAATCCATCCCCGCCACCCAAAGCGGGAAGCGCGCCAGCGCATCGAGATGCGCGCCCGCCACGCCGCGCGGGAAGCGGGCGCGCGAGATCGAGACCATGCCGCTCAGCACGCGGGTATAGGCTGCGGCGGCGCCTTCAGGCGGCTCGCCCACGGTGATGGTGCGTGTGATGTCGGTGGTGCCGTCGCGATACTGCCCGCCGGAATCCACCAGCAGCAGTTCGCCGGGGCTGACAGACCGGTCTGTCTTCTCGTTGACCCGGTAATGGACGATGGCGCCATGCTCGCCGGCGCCGCAGATGGTCTCGAAGGAGATATCTTCCAGGGCATTGGTGGCGCGGCGAAAATTCTCCAGCTCGGTGACCACGGCAGTCTCGGTCAGCCCGCCTTTCGGGGCCTCGGCATCGAGCCAGGCGAGAAAGCGCACCATGGCAGCGCCGTCGCGCAGATGCGCCTCGCGCATGCCGCCGATCTCGATCGGGTTCTTGATGGCCTTGGGCAGCAGGCAGGGATCGGGCCCCTCGACCATGCGGTCGCCAAGCGCCTCGGCCAGCCGCTGCGGCGCCGAGGCCGGGTCGAGCCGGACAGGCCCGTCGAGGTCGGTGAGCGCGGCGATAAGGCTGTCGGCGGGCAGGATGGCGACGTCGCCGCCCAGCCCCTCGGCCACGTCATCGGCCTTGCCGGGCAAACAGAACAGCTCCACCCGGCCCGTGTCGTGCAGGATGGCGAAGGCATGCGGCACCGGGTTCCGCTCGATATCGCGGCCGCGGATGTTGAGAAGCCAGGCGATGCTGTCGGGCAGGGTGAGCAGGGCGGCGCGCTGGCCGTTCTCGCGCAGCTCCTTCGCGATGCGGTCGCGCTTGTCGGTGGCGCTTTCGCCGGCGAATTCCTCGGGCTGCACCACGAAGGGGGCCGAGGGCGGAGCGGGGCGATCCTCCCAGATTTGATCGACGAGATTGTCGGTCGGCACCAGCTTAAGCCCGTGCTTCTCCAGCTTCTCCCGCAGTTTGGCGATCTCGCCGGCGGTGTGCAGCCAGGGGTCGAACGCCACCGTCGCGCCCTCGGGCGCATGTTCGGGCAGCCAGTCGGCCAGCTGCACGTCGGGCCAGTTCACCGGCGTGAAGACAGGGTCGACCTCGCTGCGCACCTGCACGCGGTAGCGGCCATCGACGAAGATGGCGGCGGTCTCGGCCAGCACCACGGCAAAGCCGGCAGAGCCGTTGAAGCCGGTCAGCCAGGCCAGGCGCGCATCGCTCGGGGCGACGTATTCGCCCTGATGCGCATCGGCGCGCGGCACGAGAAAGGCATCCACCCCGGCTCGGGCCATCGCCTCGCGCAGCGCCGCCAGCCGCGGCGGCCCCTGCTCGGGATTGCTCGTCACCTCGAATGTCTGGAACATGGCTGGTCTCCTATTGCGGGCCCTACATGGCAGGCAGCGCGGCGGAGTGCCAGTGCCCCCCGGGGGAGGGCCGGTCAGGCGACCATCATCTCCTTCGTCGCCGTCAGGCTGACATCGGGATAGTCGCGCTCAACGCGGTCGATGTCCCATTGCAGGCGGGTGAGATAGACGAGGTCGCCGTCGTTGTCCCGCGCCATGTGCTGCTTGTTGGCCTCGGCGAAGGCCTCGACCTTGGCACGGGGGCCCGCAACCCAGCGGGCCGAGATGAACTGGGAATTCTCGAAGCGGACGGGGAGGCCGTATTCCTCTTCAATGCGGCGACCCAGAACTTCGAATTGCAGCTGCCCGACGACGCCGACGATAAAGCCCGAGCCGATCTGCGGCTTGAAGACCTTCGCCGCGCCTTCTTCCGCGAACTGCATCAGCGCCTTCTCGAGGTGCTTGGCCTTCATCGGGTCGCCGGCGCGCACGTTCTGCAGCAGCTCCGGCGCGAAGCTGGGGATGCCGGTGACGCGCAGCGCCTCGCCCTCGGTCAGCGTGTCGCCGATGCGCAGCTGGCCGTGGTTGGGGATGCCGATGATGTCGCCGGCCCAGGCCTCTTCGGCCAGCTCGCGGTCGGCGGCGAGGAAGAGCACGGGGTTGGAGACGGCCATCGGCTTCTTGGAGCGCACGTGAAGCAGCTTCATCCCGCGCTCGAAATGGCCGGAGGCGAGGCGGACGAAGGCGACGCGGTCGCGGTGCTTGGGATCCATGTTCGCCTGCACCTTGAAGACGAAGCCGGCGACCTTGCTCTCTTCCGGCGAAATCTGGCGGGGCGTGGCGGGGGTCGGCTGCGGCTCCGGCCCGTAGTTGCCGATGCCGTCCATCAGCTCCTTCACCCCGAAGGAGTTGATGGCGCTGCCGAACCAGATCGGCGTCATCGTGCCCTGCAGGACGGCCGTCATGTCGAGCTTGGGCAGCAGCTCGCGCGCCATCTCGACCTCCTCGCGCAGCTTCTCCAGCAGATGCGCGGGGACGTGCTTCTCGATCTCCGGATCATCCAGCCCGTTGATCTCGATGGAGGCGGCGCGGCGGTTGCGGTCTGCCCTGTCCATCAGCTCCAGCCGGTCGCGGAGCAGGTCGTAGCAGCCGATGAAATCGCGGCCGACGCCGATGGGCCAGCTCGCCGGGGTCACGTCGATGGCGAGGTTCTCCTGGATCTCGTCGACGATCTCGAAGGTGTCGCGGCTCTCGCGGTCCATCTTGTTGCAGAAGGTCAGGATCGGCAGGTCTCGCAGGCGGCAGACCTCGAAGAGCTTGCGGGTCTGGCTTTCCACCCCCTTGGCCCCGTCGATGACCATCACCGCGGCGTCCACCGCGGTCAGCGTGCGATAGGTATCCTCCGAGAAGTCGGAGTGGCCGGGCGTGTCGACGAGGTTGAAGCGGAAGTCGCGCCCGCCGCTGACATAGTCGAACGACATGGCCGAGGCGGAGACGGAGATGCCGCGCTCCTTCTCCATGCTCATGAAGTCAGAGCGCGTGCGCCGCGCCTCGCCCTTGGCGCGCACCTGGCCCGCCATCTGAATGGCACCGCCGAAAAGCAGGAACTTCTCGGTCAGCGTCGTCTTGCCGGCGTCGGGATGCGAGATGATCGCAAAGGTCCGGCGGCGGGCGATCTGGGGGGGCAGGTCGGGGCGGTTGGTCTGGCTCATGCGCAGCACATAAAAGGGCCGGGCGCGGGGCGCAATCTCGCCCGAGCGGAGCCGGTGATCGTGATGCGCGCGACACGGTCTACGGGGATGAATCTGGGCGGCGAAATATCTGGTGTGGCAGGCCCTGCCGGCCGCTATTGGCGCGCGATGCGGCAGGTGTCCGCTTCAATGGAGTACGATAATGATTCGCCCGGGTTTCCTTGCCCTTCTGGCTCTTTCACTTGGCGCGTGCAGCAGTGGCAGCACTCCCGCCGAGGCGCCTGCGCCGACGCCCGATCAGGCCTTCGATGCGGCCGTTCTTAGCGCCGCCGACATGAATGCGGCCCTGCCGTTGCCGACCACCTTCCCCAACCTGCCGGCCAGTGGCTCCGCCGTCTTCGAGGGCCCGGCGCTGGTCACGTTGACGGATGGCAACCGCGAGCCGGCCTTCGCCGGTTCGGCCGAGCTCCGCGCCGATTTCGGCCAGGGCACGCTGAGCGGCGTGATGACCGACTTCCTTTACGCCGCGCAGACGGACGAGACCGGCGCGGCCGGCCCCGTCCGCTCCGCCGCGGGCAACCTCACCATCAGTCCCGGCGCCATCGTGCCGTTTAGCCAGGGGCAGGGCGAGGCGCGCGGCCTGCGCACCGAGAACCTCGTGACCGGGGTGCTGGTCGCGGATGGCCAGAACTATCGCTTCGGGCAGAACGTCGAAGGCGTGCTCTACGGCAACCCGGACCCGCGAGCCGTCGTCATGGCCGGCGATGGCACGGTCGGCATCGGTACGCGCGACGTGCCCGCCTCGATCCTGATCGTGGCGGACTGAAGGGGCGGCCGTCTTGGCCGCCGGCAAGCAAAGGCGACTGCGGCTCAAGGGCCGCGGTCGGGCGCCCGCATGGCGTGCGGGCGTTGAAGAGAGCGAGCCCATCGGACATCATAAAATCAGAGAGGCCGCCGCCCGGTGAGTCTCCGGACGTCGCCCCACACGAGCAGAAGGCCGAATGGCCGTGGAGAGCCGAACATGAATTTGAAACAAAGCATTTGCGCGCTGGCATTGACGGGGGCCCTGGCGGCCTGCAGCTCCGGCTCGGATTCCGATGACGGGGGGGCGAGCTACAGCTCTTACGAGGTGCGCGGCACCGAGCTGGTCGACACCTGGGAAGACACCCCCGCCGTCGCCCCCGAGGATCTGCCCTATGCCGGCGGCGCCAGCTATGAGGGTGTGCTTTACGGCGACATCACCCGCAACGGCAGCCCGGTGGCGACCATGGCCGGCGGGCTCAATCTCGATGTCGATTTCACCTCCAACATCCACGCGGTCACCGGCACGGTCACCAACGTGGTCGACAGCGGCGATCTGGGGCTGGCGGGCGATCTCGATATCTCCGGAAGCTTCATCGCCCGCAATGCCGACAGAGGCGAGAACGAGAGCTTCGGCGCCACGATCACCGGCGATCTGACCAGCACCAAGCTGGGCGATGTCTCGGTGGCCGGCACGCTGGGCGGCGACTTTCACGGCAACAACCTCGGTGCCGTCATGGGCGATACCGAGGCGACACTCTCGCATGCCTCGGGCTTCTATGAGCTCGATGGCGGCTTCGTGGCAGAGAAGACCGACTGACGCCGGCTAGGCAGGAGGGCAGGGATGAGCGACCGAGTATGGGCCAGGCCGGCGGGCGCGCTCGCCGCCGCCCTGGCCTTAGGGGCCTGCAGCGGGCAGGTGGGCATCGCCACGCAATATGGCGATGACCTGGCCGAGGCCACCGCGCTGATCGACCGGGTGGAGGAGGCAGCGCCCACGGCGCCCTCCGCCATGCCCACCTCGGGCCAGGCCACCTATACCGGCTGGACAGGCATCGGCATCGAGACCGCCCCGCAGGAAACCTACCTGCTCGGCGAGACCGAGCTGACGGCCGATTTCGCCGCCGGCAGCCTCGCGGGCCGGGCCGGCAACTTCCTCGGCCGCGACGCGGAGAACCGCTTCGACACCTACGATGGCGAGATCCTGTTCACCGGCGGCACCATCACCGGCAATCTCGGCGCGGTGGATGCGGATGGCACGCTCACCGGCAACGGCAGCACCATCACCGTCGATGCCGAGATGGACGGCTTCTTCCAGGGCAACCCGCTCTTCGGCATCTACCTTGCCTCCGGCGTCGATTTCACCGGGCCACTGGTGGTCACCGTCGATGGCATCGAGATCGCCGGCGAGATGCGCACCGGGGTGAGCGAGTAGCTCAGCCCCCCGCGGCGCGGCGCAGCAGCTCGACCGCGTCGGGGCTGGAAAGCAGGTTTTCGGCCACGTCGTAGCGCAGGTGGCGCCGGTCGGCATGCGCCTCGTTGGCCTGCATCAGCTCTTCCTGCAGCTCGTCGGGCAGGGCGGCGCGGGTGCGCGGGTCGACCAGCAGGCTCTCGGCGGCGATGCCCTCGGCGAAGATGATCTGATGGCGCTCGAAGAGCAGCTGGAAATACTCCACGAAGCCACCCTCGACCCGCACCACGCTGTCGCCGTTCACCAGATGGCGCGCCTTCACCAGCAGCTCGTGCCGCCCGGCGCCGATATTGTCATGCCGCTGCCAGACGAAGACGCGGTTGTCTGGCGCCAGCACCATGTCGTTCTCGTTGCTGAGCGCGCCCTTGCGAATGAGCACCGGCGCGAAATCGCCCTGCGCCCTGAGCGTGCGCTGGCCCACCCAGATCAGCGGCCGCGCGCCGCTGTCGCGTGTGAGCAGGCGGTCACCGGGCTTCAGCTCTTCGATGGGGCGTTGCTCGCCGGAGGCCATGGTCATGCGGGTGCCGCGGGCGAAGGCGACGCAGGCGACCTCGGCAAAGCGGCGCGTGGCGGCGTGCCGGTCGATGCCGACGAGGCGATATTCCACCTCCGCTACCAGCGGAGCGAGGGGGAGCAGGTAGATCCCCTCCGCCGCGCCGTCATCGACCTCCACCAGGATCAGCGCCTCCAGCGTCTCACCGCCAGAGCCCATGAGCGTGAGGCAGCTGTCGAGATGCACGTCGCGCCCTGGTTGCCCCATGGCGCTGCCGGGCAGGATGCGAAAGGCGGCCTCGCCCCGCTCCAGCGCCAGATCGGCGCGCGTGGCGCCGCGGGCCAGGCGGTAGCTGTCGTCGATCAGCAACTCGTCAGCAAAGCTCACCGGCTCGCCCTCGGCAACGCCGTGGCTGACGGTGAAATCTTCGGCGCGATAGACGGGAAGCTGTTCCTGCATCGGATCCTCCTTGGCCGTTCTAGGAACGCGGCGGCGGGGGGTCAACTTGCCGGGCGCGGCAGGGCATGCGACGAAGATCCCAGCATTGCCAGGGAGACGCAGCATGGATCTTGGGATCAAGGGCAAACGGGCGCTGGTCTGCGCCTCGTCGAAGGGCCTCGGGCGCGGCTGCGCCGAGGCGCTGGCCGCCGCCGGGGTGGATCTCGTGATGAACGCCCGTGGCGCCGAGGCGCTGGAGGCGGCAGCGGCAGCGATCCGCGAGACCTATGGCGTGACCGTGGTGACAGTCGCCGCCGATGTCTCCACCGAAGAGGGCCGGGCCGCGCTGCTGGAGGCGGCGGGCGATGTGGACATCCTCGTCAATAATGCCGGCGGCCCGCCCCCGGGCTCGTGGGAGGATTGGGGGCGCGAGGACTTCCTCGCCGCGCTCGATGCCAACATGCTGGCGCCCATCGCTTTGATGCGGGCGCTGTTGCCGCAGATGATGGAGAAGGGCTGGGGCCGGGTCGTCAACATCACCTCGCAATCGGTAAAGGCCCCGATCGCGGCGCTCGGGCTTTCGAACTCCGCCCGCGCCGGTCTGACCGGTTTCGTCGCCGGCACCTCGCGGCAGGTGGCGCCGAAGGGCGTGACGATCAACAACATGTTGCCCGGCATCCATGCGACCGACCGGGCGGTGAGCCTGGATACCGGCGTCAGCAAGGCGCAGGGCATCAGCCTGGAAGAGGCGCGCGAGCAGCGTGAGGCGACGATTCCCGCACGGCGCTACGGCACGCCCGAAGAGTTCGGCGCCATGTGCGCGTTCCTCTGCTCGCAGCATGCGGGCTTCATTGTCGGCCAGAACATCCTGCTTGATGGCGGGGCGATCAACGCCACGCTGTAAGTTTGCTTTACCGGTGGGCGGCGGCCAAGCCGGGTGCGCGACCCAGGGCGCTGCCGGGCTGAACTTGCCGGGCGAAGGCGGCGCTGCTATCGGGGCGGAGCCTGACAAAAAGAGTGTGCCTTGCAGACGCCCCGCCTCGAAATCCGCCATCTGACGCGTAGCTTCGGCGGCCGGCGGGTGGTGGACGATGTGTCGCTCTCGATCCTGCCGGGCCAGGTGACCTGCCTGCTCGGCCCCTCCGGCTGCGGCAAGTCCACCACCTTGCGCCTGATCGCCGGGGTCGACCGGCAGGATGCCGGCGAGATCCTCGCCGACGGCGTGGTCATGGCCGGCCCTGGCCAGATGGTGCCGCCCGAGGGGCGGGGCATTGGTCTCATGTTTCAGGATTTCGCGCTCTTCCCGCATCTGACCATCGCCGGCAACGTCGCCTTCGGCCTCTCCGGCCAGCCGCGCGCCGCCGCCGCCGCGCGGGTCAGCGAATTGCTGGAGCGTGTCGGCATGGCCGGTCGCGAAGGCAGCTACCCGCATGAGCTGTCGGGCGGCGAGCAGCAGCGCGTGGCCCTGGCCCGCGCCCTGGCGCCGCGCCCGCGCATCATGCTGATGGACGAGCCCTTCTCCGGCCTCGACAACCGCCTGCGCGACGGCATCCGCGACGAAACGCTGGAGCTGCTGAAGGCCGAGAACACTGCCGTGCTGCTGGTGACGCATGAGCCCGAAGAGGCCATGCGCATGGCCGACGAGATCGCGCTGATGCGGGCGGGCCGGATCGTGCAGGCGGGCTCGCCCTACAATATCTACAATTCTCCGGCCGACCGTGAGGCGGCGGGCTTCTTCTCCGACATAAACGTCATCCGCGGCCGCGTGCAGGGGGCGCTCACACAGACGGCCTTCGGGCAATTCCTCGCCCCCGGCATCCCCGACGGGCGCGAGGTGGATATCGTCATCCGCCCGCATCACCTGAAGATCGACTTCGACCGCGCCGGCCGCGGCCCCAACCCCACTCCGGGCGAAGGCACCCCGGCGCGCGGCATTGTCGAGCGCGCGCGCTACCTCGGCAGCGAGAGCCTGGTGGAGTTCCGCATGGAGTTCGACGGATCGCTCCTGCGCGCCGCCATCCCCTCGGTCTTCCTGCCGAAGCCCGGCACGCCGCTCTGGCTGATGATCCGCCGCGACCGTTGCTTCGTCTTCCCGGTCAATTGAGCGCCTGTGGCGCATTCCTTTAGTTGCGTTGGGGGCTGTCTGCCCCCAAAACCCCCGAGGATTTTTCAGGAGCAAAGACAGGAAAGGCGGTGCGCCATCTTGCGCTCGCTTTTCTTGAAATATCCCGGGGGTGAATTCGCCAAAGGCGAAGAGGGGGCTGGCCCCCTCTAGCTCAGCGTCACACCCTTGCGCCCGGCCAGATCGGTGAAGAACTGCCAGGCGACCCGCCCAGAGCGGGCGCCGCGCGTGGCCTGCCACTCGACAGCCTCGGCGCGCAGCTCGTCTTCGCCGATATCGACACCATAGGCGGCGCAATAGCCGGTGATGATAGCGAGGAACGTTTCCTGATCGGTCGGGTGGAAGCCGAGCCAGAGGCCGAAGCGGTCTGAGAGCGAGACCTTCTCCTCCACCGCCTCGGCGGGGTTGATGGCCGTCGAGCGCTCGTTCTCGATCATGTCGCGCGGCATCAGGTGGCGGCGGTTAGAGGTGGCGTAGAGGACCACGTTCTCTGGCCTGCCCTCGATGCCGCCGTCGAGCACGGCTTTCAGAGATTTGTAATGCGCATCGTCCTGGCTGAAGGAGAGATCGTCGCAGAACAGGATGAAGCGCTCGGGCGCGCGGCGCAGATGGGTGAGCAGGCGGCCGATGCTGGGCAGATCCTCGCGCTGGATCTCGACCAGCTTCAGGCGGGGGAACTCGGCCTCCAGCGCGCCATGCACCGCCTTGACGAGGCTCGACTTGCCCATGCCGCGGGCACCCCAGAGCAGGGCGTTGTTGGCGGGCAGGCCATTGGCGAACTGGCGGGTGTTGGCCAGCAGCGTGTCGCGCGCCCGGTCGATGCCCTGCAGCAGCTCCAGAGGGATGCGGTTGATCTCTTTCACCGGCAGCAGCGCTTCAGGCGTGGCGCGCCAGACGAAGCCGGCGGCAGCGGTGAAGATCGGGTCGGCCGCGGGGGGCGGGGCGAGGCGCTCCAGCGCCTCGGCGATCCGCGTCAGGGGCTCGTCGCTCACGCTTTGCCGTCCTCGCCTTCGGCTTCGTCGTCTTCGGTCGGGTCGTCGAACAGGCTCTCGCCGTCGCCGATCACGCCTTCGGCGCGGGCCTCTTCGTCTTTCTTCTTCTCGACACGGGCGACGAGGAAGATGGAGATCTCGTAGAGGCCGTAGACGACGGTGAATAGGATGATCTGCGTCACCACATCGGGCGGGGTCACCAACGCGGCGACCAGCAGGATGCCGACGACGGCATATTTGCGCGTGCTGCGCAGCCCGCGGGAGGAGGCGAGGCCGGCCTTGCCCATCAGCGTCAGCAGCACCGGCAGCTGGAAGCAGAGGCCGAATGCCACGATCATCTTCAGCGTGATGTCGAGGCTCTCGTTGACCTTGCCCTGGAAGACGATGTCGATGCCGCTGTCACGCACCGTCTCCACCCCGCCGCTGACATAGGCGGCGATGACGGACGGTACGTCGGCGAAGCCGAGGAAGAAGTTCATCGCCAGCGGCACGACCACATATTGCGCGAAGGCGGCGCCCAGCAGGAACAGCGCGGGCGAGGCGATGAGGAACGGCAGAAAGGCGTTCTTCTCACTGCGATAAAGGCCCGGCGCGACGAAGCGCCAGAGCTGGTAGGCGATCACCGGGAAGCCCAGGGCCAGGCCGCCGACCATGGAGATGCGCACCAGCGTGAAGAAATACTCCTGCGGTGCGGTGTATTGCATGATGGGGTTCTCGTTGCCGAGCTGCCGCATCGTGTGCTCGATCGGCACGAGCAGAAAATCGAGAACCGCCCCCGCGAAGCTGAAGACAACGACCATGCCCACCGCGAAGGCGAGCACGGAATAGATCAGCCGGGTGCGCAGCTCGGCGAGATGCTCGATGAGCGGGGCAGAGCTGTCTTCGATGTCGTCGGCCTGGCTCAAGATGTGCTCCCCGCCTCATGCGGCGTCTCGTCAGGGCCCTCTTCGGGCTCGGGTTCGGCTTTGGCGGGCGGGTTGCCCGCGGTCTGCGCGTATTTCTCGGCGGCGGTGCCGCGGGTATCGGCCACGGGTTTACGGCCGGCCGGGCGGCGGGCCGGCTTGGCGGCTGGCTTGGCCGGGGTCTCGGTTTCCGAAGCCTCGTCTGCCTTGGCGGCGGGCTTGGCGGCCCTGGGCTTGCGGGGCGTCTTCGGCTTGGCGGGCGTCTCGGCGCTGTCCTTGGCGGAGGCCGCCTTGGTGGTGGCCTTCTTCGCCGCCGGCTTTTTGGCAGGCGCCTTCTTGGCTGCGGGCTTCTTTGCAGCCGCCTTTTTCGGGGTGGCCTTCTTGGGCACTTCCGCGTCTTCGGGCTCGACTGGGCGGGCAGGGGCGTCGGCCTCGGGCACGCTGCCCTTGGGGGCGTCGGCTTCTAGCATCGGCTTGGGCGTGTCATCCGGCTCGGGCTCGTCCGCCAGTTCGGCGGCGTCGAGCTCGGCCTGGGCCTCACGCGCCTTGCGCTCTTCGGCCTTCTTGGCTGCTGTCTCGCGGATCTTCTCGGCCTGGGCCTTGCGGTCGGCGCTGAGTTTGGCCGTTTCGCTGCCGGGCTTGAAGGTGCTGCTGATCTTCTTGGAGGTGAACTGCACCGGGCGAGAGGCGGCCTCGATGGTTTTCGAGATGTCCTTCATGCCCGACTCGTCGGCGGCCGCTTCCATCGCGCGCGTAAAGTCGCGCGCCATGGCCCGGGCCTTGCCGGTGACCTGGCCGAGCGTGCGGAACATGCCGGGAAGATCCTTGGGGCCGACGACGATCAGCGCGACCACGCCGATCACCATGAGCTCGGACCAGCCGATATCGAACATAGCGTATCCTGCCGAAGCTGCAGGGGGCGAAGCGCCCCCCCGATTGGGCCCGGTGGCCGGGCCCGGCGGGCCCTCAGGCCTCTTTCTTCTCGCCGTCCGGCGTCACGTCGCGCGCGTCGTCGGATGTGGCCGCATCAAGCTCGGCCTTGCTGTCGTCGACACCGCGCTTGAAGGCGGTGATGCCCTTGCCGACCTCGCCCATGAGCGAGGAAATCTTGCCGCGGCCGAAAAGCACCAGCACCACGACGGCGATGAGCAGAAGGCCCGGAAGGCCGATATTGTTGAGCATGTCGCGTCTCCCTGATCCGGCCGCCACGTCGGCGGCGCGCCGCTCTGTCGAGCCTTGTGTCTATGAGGTGCTTCGCGGTGGTGGAAGGGGGCAGAGGGGCATCGGGGCTGGCCTCTGTCGCTTTTTCTGTCAAAATCCTGTCAGGTGACAGGATAATGGCAGGAGGCGGCACCATGGCACGGCAAGATCGGTTGTTTGCGCTCATGCAGGTGCTGCGCGACGGGCGCGTGCACCGAGCGGAGGATCTGGCCGGGCGGCTGGGGGTGAGCCTGCGCACGATCTACCGCGACATGGATGTGCTGATCGATTCCGGTGTGCCGATCGAGGGGGCGCGCGGGCTGGGCTACCGCGCGACCGACGATATCTCGCTGCCGCCGATGAACCTGACGCTGACCGAGCTGGAGGCGCTGCACCTCGGCCTCGGCGCCGTGGGGGCGGGAGCGGATGCCGAGTTGGCGGCGGCGGCGCGGAGCCTGTCGGCCAAGATCGATTCGCTCTTGCCGGAGGACAGGCAGACGGCGCCGGCGGGCTTCGGCTTCGCCCTCTATCCCTTTGCCGATGCGGGGCGCGCCCATGCCTGGCTGCCGCAGATCCGCGCGGCGCTGCGAGCGCGCCAGAAGCTGCGGCTGGATTGGGAGGGCGAGCAGGGCGAGACGCGGGGCGTGATCCGACCGCTCAAGCTAGACTATTGGGGCAGGGTCTGGGTGCTGACTGGCTGGGCGGAGGAGGCGGGGGCCTTCGTGCAGATCCGCGCGGACCGCATTCTCGATCTCCGCCTGATGCCGCAGCTCTTTGTCGATGAAGAGGGGAAGCGGCTGAGCGATTTCGCCGGGGCGTAGGCGCGGGCGCTTCCGTTGGGATGACCCGCCCCGGAGGGGGCGGGCCGGCTTTCGTCAGTAAGAGGCGAAGGCCGCGGAGAAATCTTCGAAGCGCTGATCGACCTGGCCGTAGACCGTGGAGGGGGTGCCCATGAGGTAGCTCAGGCGCAGGCCGATGCCGTCTTCCGTCCAGCCATCCATGTCGTCGTAGTGCGTGTAGACACCCTCGAGCGAGAGCCCGTTCACCACCTCGTAGTTCACGCCGGCGGAGTAGATCACGTCGTCGAAATCGTCGGCGAGCGCGCCGACACCGGCAAAGACGCCGAACTTGCCGAAGTCGTAGCCGGCCCGCAGCCCGAGGCTCTGGTTGAGGAACTCGTCGTCCACGAGTTCGGTGGTGTAATAGAGGTCTGCCGAGAGGGCGTCGCGCTGGTAGCCGACGAGGATGTCGAAGCTGGTGACGGGCGGCAGGGATTTGTCCTCTTCAAAGACATGGCCGATCCGAAAGTCGGAGCGGATGCCGCTCGGCAGGTCCATCGTCCCGTAGAGATTGGCGAAGACACTGTCGTCTGCGCCGTCTTCAAGCGACTGGGCCAGCGCCAGAGCTGCGCCGAAATCCCCGGCCATATACTGGCCGTAGACGCCCGCGGCGTAGGCGCTGTCGGAGACATCGAAGTCGGGGTAGGAGATGAAGGCGTTCTCGATGAAGGCGCCGGCAAGGATCGACGGTGTGATCCGGTAGGCGGCGAGGGCGCGGGCGACGCCGCCCATGGAATCCTCATCGCCGATGGCATCCACGTCGAAGCCGAGCAGGACGTTGCCGAAACTCGTCTCAAGCGCGCCGTCGAGCGCGCGGTAGGTATAGTCACCGTAGTCGCTGTCGAACTGGGCCAGGCCGAAGTCGAGCGAGACATAGCTGTCGCCGAGCGACATCTGCGCCTGCGCGGCAGCGGGGGCGGCGACGAGCGCAGCGGCAACGAGCTTGGGGAAGTGACGCATTTAAAGACCTCTTTAGATTTGCCGACTCTTTGAGGCGATAAGCGCCCAAAGAAAACGCGGCGCAATGGAGGTTGCGCCGCGCCGATCAGTGCGATTTTTTTGCCGTTGCCAGACAGTTACACCTCAGGCGTATCGCCCTCAGACGCATCCGGAACCTCGGGCTCTTCGCTCTCGGCGATCCAGGCGACGCTGGCCACCTCCTCGCCCTTGCCGGTGTTGAACACCTTCACGCCGCCGGCGGAGCGGGAGCGGAAGGAGATGCCTTCCACCGGCACGCGGATCGACTGGCCGGCGGAGGTGACCAGCATGATCTGGTCGCCCATCTCCACCGGGAAGGTGGAGACGATGGGCCCGCCGCGCATCGCCTTGTCCATCGCCATCACGCCCTGGCCGCCACGCCCGCGCACTGGGTAGTCGTGGCTGGAGGAGAGCTTGCCGGAGCCGCCACGGGTGATCGTGAGGATCAGGTGCTCGGCGGCCGACATCTCGGCATAGCGCTCGGGGGAGATGGCGCCGGCGGGGGCGTCGTCCTCGTCGCTCTCCGGCTCCTCCGTGACGCCGGCCACGGCACGGCGCATCTTGAGGTAGGCGGCCCGCTCCTGCGGATCGGCCTCGAAGTGGCGGATGATCGACATGGAGACGACGCGGTCGCCGTTGTGCAGGCGGATGCCGCGCACCCCGGTGGAGGAGCGGCCGGCGAAGACACGCACCTCGGTCACCTGGAAGCGGATGGCACGGCCGGAGTCCGTCACCAGCATCACGTCGTCCTCGGGCGAGCAGATGCGCGCCCCGATGAGGGAGACGGAGCCGTCGTCGGGAAGCTTCATCGCGATCTTGCCGTTGCGCATGACGTTGGTGAAGTCGGAGAGGCGGTTGCGCCGCACGTCGCCCGCGGAGGTCGCGAAGACGATGTTGAGCGCGTCCCATTCCTCCTCCGGCCGGTCCACGGGCATGATCGCCGCGATGGAGACGCCGGTGGGGATGGGCAGGATGTTGACCACCGCCTTGCCGCGCGAGGTGCGCGCACCGGCGGGCAGGCGCCAGCACTTCAGCTTGTAGACCATGCCGTCGGTCGTGAAGAACAGGAGCTGATCGTGCGTGTTGGCGACGAAGAGCGAGGTCACTACGTCCTCTTCCTTCAGCCCGCCGCCGCTCAGGCCCTTGCCGCCGCGCCGCTGCGCGCGGAAGTCGGCCAGCGGGGTGCGCTTGATGTAGCCGCCCTGCGTGACGGTGACGACCATGTCTTCCTGCTCGATGAGGTCTTCATCATCGAGGTCGCCCGCCCAATCGGTGATCTCGGTGCGGCGGGGCACGGCGAAGAGATCTTTGACCTCTTCCAGCTCGGCGCGGATGATGCCGATGATGCGATTGCGCGAGCGCAGGATATCGAGGCAGTCCTTGATCTTGGCCGCCAGCTCTTCCAGCTCGTCCGTCACCTCTTTCACGCCGATCTGCGTGAGGCGCTGCAGGCGCAGCTCAAGGATGGCGCGGGCCTGCGCCTCGGAGAGGTTGTAGGTGCCGTCCTCGTTCATCGTATGCGTCGGGTCGTCGATCAGGCGGATGTAATCGGCGATCTCGGCGGCCGGCCAGCGGCGGGTCATCAGCGCCTCGCGCGCCTCGGCCGCATCGGCCGACCGGCGGATCGTGGCGACGACCTCGTCTACATTGGTGACGGCCACGGCGAGGCCGCAGAGGATATGCGCGCGCTCGCGGGCCTTGCGCAGCTCGAAGGCGGTGCGGCGAGCGACGACATCTTCGCGGAAGTCGAGGAAATGGGTGAGGAAGGCGCGCAGCGTGAGCGTTTCGGGCTTGCCGCCGTTCAGCGCCAGCATGTTGCAGCCGAAGGACGTCTGCATCGGCGTGAAGCGGAAGAGGTTGTTGAGCACGACCTCGGCGGTCGCATCACGCTTCAGCTCAACGACGACGCGCACGCCTTCGCGGTCGCTCTCGTCCTGCACATGGGCGATGCCCTCGATGCGCTTGTCGCGGGCCGCCTCGGCGATGCGGTCGATCATCGCCGCCTTGTTCACCTGGTAGGGAATTTCCTTGATGACGATCGCGTAGCGGTCGCGGCGGATCTCCTCCACCTCTGTCCGGGCGCGGATCACGACCGAGCCACGGCCTTCCAGATAGGCCTTGCGCGCGCCAGAGCGCCCGAGGATCAGACCGCCGGTCGGGAAGTCGGGGCCGGGCACGTAGTCGATCAGCTCGTCGGAGGTGAGATCGGGGTTATCCAGCAGCGCGAGGCAGGCATCGATCACCTCACCAAGGTTATGCGGCGGGATGTTCGTGGCCATGCCGACGGCGATGCCGCCCGCGCCATTGACCAGCATGTTGGGAAAGCGCGCCGGCAGAACCGTGGGCTCGCGGTCCTTGCCGTCGTAATTGTCCTGAAAGTCGACCGTGTCCTTCTCGATATCGGCGAGCAGGTAGGTGGCCGGCTTGTCCATCCGCACTTCGGTGTAGCGCATGGCGGCGGGCTTATCGCCGTCCATCGAGCCGAAGTTGCCCTGACCGTCGAGCAGGGGCAGCGACATCGAGAAATCCTGCGCCATCCGGGCGAGGGCGTCGTAGATCGCGCCGTCGCCATGCGGGTGGTAGCGGCCCATCGTGTCGCCGACGGGGCGGGCGGACTTGCGGTAGGACTTGTCGGGCGTGTTGCCCGTCTCGTGCATCGAGAACAGGATGCGCCGGTGCACCGGCTTCAAGCCGTCGCGCAGGTCGGGGATGGCCCGGGAGACGATCACGCTCATCGCGTAATCGAGATACGACGTCTTCAGCTCCTGGCTGATCGAGATGGTCGGCCCGTCATAGCTGCTGCGCGGCTTGCCGCTTTCGTCATCATCTTCCGGGGGGAGGTCGGGCGTATCGCTCACGGTTCGGCCTGCTTGTCACTGCGCCATATCTTGTTGGCGCGAGTTATATCACCCGCGATCCCTAGGTTACAATGCCGGCCCGGCCAGCGGTTTGGCAGCCGCCTTATGGGTCTGACAACACCCTGTTTTTGTTGACTTTAAATGCACTTCTCGGGAGCATTTTCTGACAGGCAAGCCGAGCGGAGCAAACACATGGCAGAATCGCCCCTGTCCGACACTGAGTTGATGCTGAAGGGTTACGGGTTGACCACCGCCGAGCTCTTCTACCGGATGCCGGATTATCGCAACGTTCTCAACAGCTTCATCTGGCAGGATTACGATCTTGCGCCCGACCACCCCCGGCTCTTCAAGCTTATCGAGCGCTGGCAGGATGAGATTGAGGGCCCGCTGCATTCAGTGCGGTTCACGCATCGCAAGCAGGTGGCCCCCGGCCAGTGGCGCAATATCGTGGGCGAATTCACCTATCACTAGGCGGCAGCCTCAGACCTTCCGGCGCGCTGCCATCACCCAGATGACCATCAGGATCAGCGAGAAGATCGTGTTCCAGCTCGCCATCGACAGGCCGGCGAAGGCCCAGGAGACCTGGTCGCAGAGCACGATGCCGGGGCCGTCCATCGACAGAAGATCGGAGCCGCCGAGATCGGAAAGCGAGGTGCCGGTCGAGGTGCAGGAGGTCGGCCCTTCCCACCAGCCGCGCTCGACGCCCGTGTGGAAGAAGCCGATGCCCGCCGTCGTCAGCGCCGCCAGCGCGCCGATCCACGGCCAGACGCGGGTGGGGATGATGAGCATCAGCACGCCCATGGCGATGGCCACGGCATGCGGCCAGCGCTGCCAGAGGCACATCTTGCAGGGCAGGTAGCCCAGCGTCTGGAACAGATAGGCCCCGGCCAGCAGCAGAAGAGAGCCTGTGGCGGCGACGAGGGAGAGCTGGATGCGAGTCATAGATATTTCACCAGATAGAAGCCGCCCACGAGGAGCACGCAGAATACCACGAAGACGAGCGCCAGACGCTTCTCGATGAAGTCGCGGATCGGCTCGCCAAAGCGCCAGAGCAGCGCCGCCACGATGAAGAACCGCAGTGCGCGCGCCACGATGGCGGAAAGAATGAAGATCGGCACCGACAGCGCGGTCGCGCCCGAGGCAATGGTGATCACCTTGAAGGGGAAGGGCGTGACCCCCGCGATCAGCACCGCCCAGGCGCCCCATTCGTTGTAGCGCAGGGCGAATTCCTCGAAGGCGGCGTCCTTGCCGTACATCTCAAGGATCGGCCGGCCGACCTGCTCGAACAGGCCCCAGCCGATGTAATAGCCCAGCAAGGCGCCCACCACCGAGGCGACCGTCGCGATCATCGCATAGGCGAAGGCGCGGCCCGGGCGGGCGATGATCATGGGGATCAGCAGAACGTCGGGCGGGATGGGGAAGAAGGAGCTTTCGGCGAAGGCCACCGCGGCGAGTGCCCAGGTGGCATGACGATGCGCCGCAAGCGACAGAGTCCAATCGTAAATCCGCCGGATCACCGCACTGTCCCCAAAACCCCGTGGGCCCCCTTAGGGCATGGCCGGGAACGATGGTCAATGATCCGGCGTTCACGACGGGCAGACAACTGGTGATCACGTCCGCGTGCGCGCCATTATCGGGAGACAGCACGATGAAGTGGCAGGGCAGGCGGCAAAGCAGGCATGTGGAAGACCGGCGCGGGCGCGGCGGCGGCACTGCGATGCGCGTGGGCGGCGCAGGCGGTTTGGGCCTTCTGGCCATCGTCGTGATCGGCTGGTTCTTCGGCATCGACCTGACGCCGCTGCTACAGGGCGGCGGCGGGGGCTACACCACCGACACCAGCTACCAGGGCGACCCGCAGCTCAGCCAGGCCGACGAGCAGGCGGGCGAATTCGCCGCCGTGACGCTGGCAGACACCGAGGAGGTCTGGGCCGGCATCTTCCAGAGCGAGCTGGGCGAGACCTATCAGCCCGCCACCATGGTGCTCTTCTCCGGCGCCACGCAATCGGCCTGCGGCGGGGCGAGCGCCGCGACCGGGCCGTTCTATTGCCCGGTCGACGAGAAGATCTTTCTCGACACCGACTTCTTCGTCACCCTCAACCGGCAGCTCGGCGCCGGCGGCGATTTCGCCGCGGCCTATGTGATCGCCCATGAGGTCGCTCACCACGTGCAGGACGAGCTCGGTATCCTCAGCGAGGCCAACGCCCTGCAGAACCGCGTCAGCCAGGCCGATGCCAATGCCATCTCGGTGCGCATCGAGCTGCAGGCCGACTGCTATTCCGGCATCTGGGCACGTGCGGCGGAAAGCCAGCTCGGCACGCTTGAGCCGGGCGACGTGGCCGAGGCGATGAACGCCGCCGCCCGCATCGGCGACGACACGCTCCAGCGACAGCAGGGCGGCCGGGTGCGGCCCGAGACCTTCACCCACGGCACCTCCGAGCAGCGGCAGCGCTGGTTCGAGACGGGCTATCAGACCGGCGATCTGGTTGCCTGCGACACGTTCGGCACCGACAGCCTTTGATCCGCAGCCAATTGACGAAGGCGCCGCCGCCCGGCTAGGTGGCGGCGCATCTTTTTGCGCCCCGGCCGGTGTGGCGGAATGGTAGACGCAGCGGATTCAAAATCCGCCGATGGCAACATCATGTCGGTTCGAGTCCGACCACCGGTACCAGCCTCTCTTTGCACTTCGAGACACGCTTTTTCCCGCCGCGGCGGCGGGGCCAAGGCACGGCCCGAGCCGCACTCTCGATTCGTCCGGTGTTCCGGGCATCGGCACCAATGGCGCCGCAGAGCGCCGATTGGTTCAGCAGCTGAGACGGCGCGACTCGAAACATTCAGGCCGGTTCTTCTCTCCGCCGCTCGCGCGACCCGCTCCCGCCTCGGCAACAATCGCGACTTCAAATACAGCTTCTGATTGAGTGGGCTCGGCTCGCGGCCAACAAAACCTCACCGATTAGCGCGCTTTTGGAAACAATGGCCTAGAGCCCGCTCCGCAGAAAACGCTGGAAACCAAGCCGCCGAGCGGAAGCGCACGCATTTGCGACGATGTTGATGACAATTTTCGCTTTGTTCGCGAAAAATTCGTGGGTATCCAGAGGTTGGCCCGTCGATCAGGGCACCCGGCTTGGGGGAGCCGGTCCAGCGTTCGGCTGGAGAAACATGGGTCTGCGCTGAGCACAAGCTCCAGGCGGAACAAGCATATCACGTCGCCCAATCCGGGCGTCGGCGCGGTCGCGGTGAGCGACGGCTACAGAACTTTTGTGCGCGGCAGGTGCCGCAGCCGGTGCGTCCGGCAAGAATTTGGAGTGGACACATGGCTGGCACCGTTGAGGGCACCAACAACGACGACAAGATCGACGACACCTACACCGATGCGAACGGCAAAACGCCGGGCGACGGTGCCGATACGATCTTCGGCGGCGCAGGGTTCGACGATATCCAAAGCTACGGCGGCAACGACGTCATCTATGGCGGCGACCAGCTTGACCACATCTTTGCCGGCGATGGCGACGACACGATCTACGCGGGCACCGATGGCGACCTCGTCTTCGGCGGCGCCGGCGACGATTACCTCGACGGCGGCGTCGGCAACGACACGCTGAAGGGCGATGCGGGCCAGGACACCATCCTCGGCGGCGAGGGCGACGATTACATCGGCGGCGGTGACGATGCCGACCTCATCGTGGCCTCGACCGGAATGGATTACGTCGATGGCGGCGCTGGTGGCGACGACAACGACACGCTCGATCTGACCGGCATCGGCAATTACCGGATCGAGAACCTGACGCCGGATTCCAACGGCAACGGCTACAACGGCACGGTCGTGCTGCTCGACGCCAACGGAAACCCGACGGGTGACAAGACCGACTTCGTCGAGATCGAGAACATCATCGAGCCGACCGACCCGACCGATCCCAACCCGCCCGGCGGCCCCGACGGCACCGTGGAAGGCTCGGGCGGCGATGACGTGATCGACACCGGCTACACCGGCGATCCCAATGGCGACATGGTCGATGGCGACGATGCGCTGATCCCCGGCCACGCGCCGAATGACGACCTGATCTACGGCCGCGGCGGCAATGACACCATCATGGCCGGCGAAGGCAGCGACACGGTCTATGGCGGCCAGGGCAACGATGTCATCTACGGCGATGACAACGACCTGCCGAAGTTCGACAACCCCTATCCGCCGCTGTCGCAAGACCCCGATCCGCTCGACGCCATGGACACGCTTTACGGCGGGGCCGGTGACGACACGATCTACGGCGGTGACGATGCCGACAGCCTCTATGGCGGCGACGGCAACGACTACATCGATGGCGGCATCGACAACGATTACATCCAGGGCGACAAAGGCGACGATACGATCATCGGCGGCGAAGGCTCTGACACGATCATCGGCGGCGCCGGCGACGACACGATCTACGGTGGCCTCGGCCCGCAATTCCCCGATGGGCTGAACATCCGCGACGATGAGGGCGACCTCGTCACCGACAACGGCAAGGATGTCATCTACGCCTCGGCCGGCAACGACACCGTCTACGGCCTCGACGACGACGATACGATCTACGGCCAGGACGGCAACGACTACCTCGACGGCGGCATCGACGATGACGTCATCTACGGTGGCCGGGGCAACGACACGATCATCGGCGGCCAGGGCAATGACATGCTCTACGGCAACAACGACCGTGACCTGTTCATCGGTGGCAATGGCGGCGACCATGTCGACGGCGGGGCCGGCGGCGACGATTACGACACGCTGGATCTGACCGGCACCGATGTGAAATCGATCGTCTACACCTCCGACGACCGTGAAGACGGCATCGTCACCTTCGGCGACGACACCACGATGACCTTCGAGGAAATCGAGAACGTCATCCCCTGCTTCACCCCCGGCACGGCCATCGCCACGCCGCGCGGCGAAGTGCCGGTGGAGAGCCTGCGCGAGGGTGACCGCATCATCACCCGCGACAATGGCATTCAGGAGATCCGCTGGGTCGGCCGCAAGGATATCGGTGGCAACGAGTTCGTCGGCCTGCCGCATCTGCGCCCCGTGCTCATCAAGGCCGGCGCCCTCGGTAACGGTCTGCCCGAGCGCGACATGATGGTCTCGCCGAACCACCGCCTGCTGGTCTCGTCCGAGCGCACGCAGCTCTACTTCGAAGAAAGCGAAGTGCTGGCGGCGGCCAAGCATCTGGTGGGCATGCCGGGGATCGTGAATGTTGAGGTCGCCTCGACGGCCTACATCCACTTCATGTTCGACCGTCACCAGGTGGTGCTGTCGAACGGCGCCTGGACGGAGAGCTTCCAGCCCGGCGACTACACGCTGAAAGGTATTGGCGACGACCAGCGCGACGAGATCTTCACGCTCTTCCCCGAGCTGAAGAACCGCGAAGGCCTGGCCGATTACCAGGCGGCCCGCAAATCGCTGAAGCAGCACGAGGCGCAGCTGCTGGTGCGCTGACCCGATACCCTAGAGGTGTAACGAGTGCAGGCGGCGAGGGTGACCTCGCCGCCTTTTTCGTGGGCCGTCTCATGGTGTGGCCCGCTGCCCGGGCGAGCCTCCCGCCCGCCCACCCCGGCGCGCCCGGGCAGCTGGGAGCTGTGGCGGGCGCGGTGCGGGTGGAGAGCGGGGAGGGGGGGCCAGCCCCCCGTCGCCTTTGGCGACTCCCCCCGGGATTTTTTGGAGCAAAGACGGGGGAAGAGGGGTTAGTGGGCCAGCATGTCGGCGAGGATGTCTTCGGGGCTGTCGTCTGCCGGGAAATAGGTGGGCCAGTTCGTGAGCTCGGAGAGGACGGCGGCGCGGTCATCGCCCCAGTAGAGGTGGTAATGGCCGGCATCCGTGGGAGCGATGTTGTGGTCGCTGAACTGGATGAAGGCCGGCGCCCCGGCATCGCCCGCCGTCTTTTCGAAGCTGAAGCGCACGCCGCGATTGCCGGCCTCGTAGGTCAGGATCTCGTAGCCGTCATCTTCATAGGTGCCGGAGATGGAGGTCTCGCCGGTGAAGAAGGTGACCGTGGACCCCTCAATGAGGATGCGGCCCACGTCGGTGGCATAGCCGGTTTCGTAATAGGCGGTGTATTCCTCGGCGGTCATTTCGCCGGCCTCGGCCTTCTGCGCCATCACCGGGGCGAGCGTGCCGTCGAGCAGCAGCGGGTAGACCGACTGCCAGTCGCCCTCCCAGTCGGACAGCGCGCGGGGCGCGACCTGCGCATCTTCGAAATAGCCGCGGGAGATGTCCTCGTCGGCATGGCTGTGCGCGTGAGAATGGTCCGTCTGGGCGAAGGCGGGAGCGGCGAGGCAGAGGAGGGCGGCAGAGAAGAGGGGTTTGAATGTCATCGAGGTCTCCGATTCGATATGTTATAACATAACGAAGCCGGGGTAGATGGCGGGGCCCCCGGTGGCAAGGGTGCCGTGGGGGAGGCCGGTCAGCGGGCGC
Source organism: Pseudoroseicyclus sp. H15 (assembly GCF_054353345.1). Lineage (NCBI taxonomy): Bacteria > Pseudomonadati > Pseudomonadota > Alphaproteobacteria > Rhodobacterales > Paracoccaceae > Pseudoroseicyclus > Pseudoroseicyclus sp. H15. The sequence goes on along the minus strand of NZ_JBTHJE010000002.1, from coordinate 418,686 downwards.
GGAAGGCGGCCCAGTCCTCTGGTGTGTCGAGATCGAGCCGGGCGCGGTCGTCGCCGAGGGGGATGAGCAGCGTCTGGGCATGCAGGGGGCGCACGAGGCTCTCGCCGCCTTCGTCGCCCTTCAGCTGCGCGAAGCCGGGGCGGAGCGAGCCGTCAAAGAGGATGGGGTGGCCGGGGCGCAGGTCTGCCGTGGCGCCGCGCCAGATGAGGTGATCGGGGGCGGAATCGGCGGCGGCGAAGACGGCCTCGACCTCGGGTGCGCCGATCAGGGGCAGATCGGAGAGGAGCACCATGAAGCGGTGGCAATCGGGCAGGGCGGCGACGCTGGCGCGCAGGGTGCCGCCCATGCCCTCGGCGCTATCGGGGAAGGCGAGGAGGGTGACGGGCAGGTCGGCAAGGAGCGCGGCACGGGGGTGATCCAGCGCCGGGAGGGCGACGAAGACGCGGGATGAGACGGCAGAGGCGGCGCGGGCGAGGCGCGTGAGGAGGGGAGTGCCCTCCACCGCCTCCGCCAGCTTGTCGCGCCCGCCCATGCGGGAGGAGAGGCCGGCGGCGAGGAGGAGGATAGGATCGCCCCTCATGCGCGCATGCGCTCCGGGCCTTCGGCCCACTGGTCTTCGGCGACCTGGCGGGCGCGGCGCATCTCGCCGAGGATCTCGATCTCCACCTCCAGCCCCGGGCCCCAGCTCTCGCGCGGGATCAGCCCGTAGGCGAGGGACTTGCCCTGCCAGTGCGAGTAGCCGCCGGAGGTGCAGAAGCCTTTGACCTCGCCGTCGATCCAGATGGGCTCGTAGGCGGTGACATCGGCATCGCCCGCGTCGACCTCGAAATGGGCGAGGCGGCGGGGCGGGGGCGCGGTGCGCTCCGCTTCCACCGCGTCGCGGCCGATGAAGTCGCCATTCTTGGACCACTGGATGAAGCGGTCGATGCCGGTCTCCGCGGGCGTGTAGTCCGGCGAAAACTCCCGCATCCAGCTGCCGAAGAAGCGGTCCAGCCGGAGGGACATCATGGCGCGCATCCCGAAGGGGGTGATCCCGAGGGGGACGCCGGCGCGCATGAGCGTGTGGAAGAGGGTCCGCTGGTCCATCGGGTCGCAGTAGATCTCGTAGCCGAGATCGCCGGTGTAGCTGAGGCGCTGGACGAGGCAGGCCACCTGGCCGACGACCATGGGGCGGACGTCCATGAACTTGAGGTCCACCGGCTCACGGGTGCAGGCGGCGAGCACGTCGCGCGCCTTCGGGCCGGCGAGCTGGAAGCCGTTGCGGCGGTCGGAGATGTTCTCGATCTCCACCCCCGGCGCCTTGTGGCGGAGGAACCAGCGCAGGTGGATGTTCTGCGCGCCGTAGGAGGCGGTGAGCTGGAACTCCTCTTCCGAGAGGCAGGAGATGGTGAAGTCGCCGATGATCCGGCCCGATTCCGCCAGCATCGGGGTGAGCGACACGCGCCCCGGCTTCGGGACGCGGCCGGCCATGATGTGGTCGAGCCAGTCGCGGGCCTTGGGGCCGGTGACACGGAACTTGCCGAAGTTCTGCACCTCGTTGATGCCGACACCCTCGCGCACTGCGCGGACCTCGCGGCCGGTGGCCTCGAAGGCGTTGGTGCGGCGGAAGCTGGGGGTCTCGTAGCGGGGCTCGTCGCCCTTGGCGAAGTAGTTGACCACCTCCAGCCCGTATTGCTGGCCCCAGACGGCGCCCATGCCATCGAAGATGTCGTACATCGGCGTGGTGCGGTGGGGCCGGGCGGCGGGTTTCTCCTCGTTGGGGTAGGCGACCGAGAAGCGGGTCTGGTAGTTCTCGATGACCTTCGGGACGGTGTAGCCCGGCGTGATCCACGGGCCGAAGCGGGCGACGTCGAGGCCCGTCACGTCGCGCTCGGGCTCGCCCTCGATCATCCATTGCGCGAGGGTCAGGCCGACGCCGCCGCCCTGGGAGAAGCCGGCCATGACGCCGCAGGCACTCCAGTAGCCGGGGACGCCGGGGACGGGGCCGACGAGCGGGTTGCCGTCGGGGGCGAAGGTGAAGGGGCCGTGGATGATCGATTTCACGCCGGCCCGCTCCAGCACCGGGAAGCGGCGGTAGGCGAAGGCGACGCTATCCTCGATCTTGTCGATATTGTCGGGCAGCAGCTCGTGGCCGAAACCCCAGGGCGTGCCATCGACGCTCCACGGCTCGCAGGGCTTTTCGTAGAAGCCGATGCAGAGGCCGCGGCCCTCCTGCCGCAGGTAGCTCTCGCCGCCTGGGTCCATCACGTGGGGGAACTCGGCGCCGCGCTCGTATATCTCGGGGATGTCGTCCGTCACGAGGTACTGGTGCGCCATCGGCAGCAGCGGGGCGTAGAGGCCGGCCATCGCCGCCACTTCCCGCGCCCAGAGGCCGCCGGCATTGACGATATGCTCGGCGTGGATCGTGCCCTGCTCCGTCACCACGTCCCAGGTGCCGTCGGCGCGCGGGTTCAGCTCGAGCACCCGGTTGTGGAGGACGATCTCCGCCCCGCCCATGCGGGCCGCCTTGGCATAGGCGTGGGTGGTGCCAGAGGGGTCGAGGTGGCCGTCGAGCGGGTCGTAGAGGGCGCCGATGATGCCGTCGGTGTTGACCAGGCCGCCGGTCATCTCGCGGACCTCCTCGGGGCCGAGGATGTTCGTCTCCAGCCCCATGTAGCGGTGCTTGGCGCGCTCGGCCTTCAGCATGTCGAAGCGGTCGCGATTGTCGGCCAGCGTGATGCCGCCCACGTGGTGGAGCCCGCAGGACATGCCGGTGATCTCTTCCAGCTCGCGGTAGAGGCGGATGGTGTAGCCCTGCAGCGCCGCCATGTTGGTGTCGCCGTTCAGGGTATGAAACCCGCCCGCCGCGTGCCAGGTGGAGCCGGAGGTCAGCTCCGAGCGCTCGATCAGCATCACGTCGGACCAGCCGAGCTTGGTGAGGTGGTAGAGAACCGAGGCGCCGACGACGCCCCCTCCGATCACGGCAACGCGGGTGCTTGTCTTCATCTCTCGGCCTCCTGATGATGGCGCCGGCGGGCACCCTCGCAGGTTACCCTAGGCACCGTCCCGGCGGGCCGAAAGACAAGCGGCGACATGAATTGTCGCAAACAAGCGGAGAGCGGCGATGGCATCCCTGATCGGCATATCGGAAAGCCTCGCCCGCAAGGTGCTGGCGCTCTGGCGCACGCTGTGGATCCGCGTGGTGCTGATGGGGCTGCTTGCGCTCGCCTCGATCGGGGTCACTCAGATCATCGGGCCGCTGCTGCCCGACGAGTGGATGACCTATGTCACCGGCACGGCGACCGACCGGCTGCTCGACATCATCGCGAACGCGATGCTCGCGGTCACGACATTCTCGCTGACGGTGATGGTGAGCGTCTACGCCTTCTCCGCCCAGCAATGGACGCCGCGTGTCCACCGCCTGATCATCCAGGACCCGACGACGCAAAACACGCTCGCCACCTTCATCGGCGCCTATGTCTATGCGCTCGTTGCCATCATCCTGCGCGAGGTGAGGGTCTTCCCCGACGATGCGGCGCTGGTGCTCTTCGTGCTGACCGTGGCGGTGCTGGTGCTCATCGTCTTCGCGCTGATCCGTTGGACATTGCACCTGCAGGGCTTCGGCAGCCTCGACACCACCGCCCGGCAGGTCGAGGAGATCACGCGCCGCGAGCTGCGCAACCGCACCGAGCAGCCCTGCCTCGGCGGCACGCCCCTGTTCAGCCGCGGCGACATTCCCAAAGAGGCGCGCCCGCTGAAGGCGCGCAAGGCCGGCTATGTGAAGCAGATCTATCAGGACAAGCTGCACGAGCTGGCCGAGGAGCACGACTTGCAGATATGGATCTCGCAGCCGCCGGGGCATTTCGTGCATCTCGAAGAGGCGATGTTCTACGTCAGCGGCGCGATGGATGAGGAGCTGGAGGAACAGCTGCGCAATCACGTCGTCACCAGCGACACGCGCGGCTACATGCAAGACCCGCGGCTGGGGCTCATCGTGATGAGCGAGATCGGCAGCAAGGCGCTGTCACCAGGCATCAACGACCCGGGCACGGCAATCGACGCGATGACCCGCATCGCGCGGCTCCTTGGCGAATACCAGAGCGAGCTGGGAGAGCACGAACCGGAATACCCGCGCCTGCATGTGCTGCCGCTTCAGCCCGAGGACGTGCTGGAAGACGGCTTCGGCGCGATGGCACGCGACGGGGCGGCGCGGCTCGACGTTCAGCAGCGGCTGCAGGACATTCTGGCGGGACTCATGTCTCATCCCGACAAGGAGCTGTCGCGGGCCGCCAGGGCGATGGCCGTGCGTGAATTTCGCCGTGCCATGCAGACGCTCGACTTCGCGCCCGACCGCGAGCAGCTCACCCGCTCTGCGCATCCCGATGTGGTGGCGGATGCGAGGGCCGAGATGGAGGGGGAGCGGGGCTGAGCCCGCCCCCTCAACTCCCGGCGCTTCAGGGGATGACGCGGGTGTACTTGGTGCCCTCGATCGTGGCGCCCACACGCAGGCCGGCCTGAGCGAAGACGACGGCGATCACCGGCGACAGCGAGGTCAGCACATCGGCGCGCAGCATCTCGCCTCGGTCGTTGAGCGCGTATTCGATATCGCCGCCGGCCGACCAGCCATTGCCCTGCCGGAAGTTCATCAGCGCATCCTGCGTCATGAAGAACAGGACATGCGAATACTGCTGGGCGCCGATCTGCAGCCCGGCCGAGGCAGCGGTGGCGAGGTAGTAATCCACCGTCGCGCCGCCCACGCGCAGGGCGCCGCGCCCGTAAGAGCCGCCCAGCCCCAGGCCCGCCTCGGTGATCAGCGGCATCACCAGCATACCCGCGGCCTGCTGCGACAGCTGCACCGTGCCGGGATAGGTGGCGTACATGTATTGAAGGGTCGATTCCGCCCGCGCCTCGATCTGGCTCGGGCCCATCGATCCGATACCATTGCCGCAGGCTGCGAGGGCCATCGCCGCGCCGCCGCCCGCAAGTAGATTGCGCCGTGTGGTGGTGATCATCTGCTCTGCTCCGCCTCGTGCTTCGGCCTTGTATCTGGCCGATTGCGGCGCAGCATAGCTTGGCCGGGCGCGCTTGTCATTCACCCCGATCCGCCCGCGGCTCCGCCTGTGGCGGGTCGGTCGTGATGATGGCATCGGCATCCACGGCCTGCGGCGGGCCCGTGCGCAGCGCCGGGCGGCGCGAGCGGAGGGCGGTGGAGAGGCCCGCGACCAGCACCAGCGCGATGCCTGCGCTTGTCACGCCATCGGGCACATGGCCGAAGACGAGCCAGCCGAGGAAGGTGGCGAAGACGATATGCAGGTAGTTCACCGGCGCCAGCAGGGGGGCGGGGGCGAAGCGGTAGGCCAGCGTCAGCAGGAAATGGCCGAGCGCCCCGAAGCCGCCGAGGGCGAGGATGAAGAGGCTGTCGCGCAGGGGCGGGGTCTGGTCTGGCAGCGTCCAGGGCAGGGTGGCACTGAAGACGACGGCGCCGACGAGGGCGGTTTGCAGCACCAGTGCCTGCGTCGTCTCTGTCCGGGCGAGCAGGCGCGAGAGCAGGTGGTAGATCGTGGTCGACAGCGCCACGCCCAGCGCGAAGACCACACCCACCGGGTCGAGCCCGCCGCCTGGGCGCACAATCAAGAGCGTGCCGCAGAAGGCGACAGCGGCGGCCAGCCAGCCGGCGAGGCCCACCCGCTCGCCCAGCACCGGCACGGCGAGCAGCAGCACGGCGAGCGGGGCGAGGTAGCTGATTGCCGCCGTCTCGCCCACGGGCATGGTGCGCACGGCATGCGTCATGCAGAACGAGGCGCCGACAAGGCTGAGCGCCCGCAGCATCACCAGCCATTTGCGCTGGATGGCGAAGGCCGCGAGCCCGTAGCGGGGCAGCATGATCGCCGCCATGATCGCGAGGTTCACCAGATAGCGCACCGACATGAGGAAGCCGGCGTCGTAGCTGGTGGAGAGGGTCTTGGTCGTCGTGTCGAACAGCGCGAAGTTGAAGACGGCGCAGGCAACGAGCAGAACGCCGATGCCGGGGCGGCTGTCGGACGGGCGCTCAGCCATTCAACAGGCGCGCCGCCGCCGGGGCAAAGTACGTTAGCACCCCGTCACAGCCGGCCCGCTTGAAGGCCAGAAGGCTCTCCATCATCACCCGGTCGCCAGCGAGCCAGCCGTTCTGGATGGCGGCCTGCAGCATCGCGTACTCGCCCGACACCTGGTAGGCGAAGGTCGGCACGCCGAACTCGTTCTTCACCGCGCGGGCGATGTCGAGATAGGGCATCCCGGGTTTCACCATCACCATGTCGGCCCCCTCCGAGAGGTCGCGGGCGACAAGCCGCAGCGCCTCGTCGGCATTGGCCGGGTCCATCTGGTAGGTCTTCTTGTCGCCCTTCAGGGCCGCGCTGGCGCCCACCGCGTCGCGGAATGGCCCGTAGAAGGCACTCGCGTATTTGGCGGCATAAGAGAGGATCGTAACATGCTGGTATCCCTCGGATTCCAGCGCCGTCCGGATCGCGCCGATCCGCCCGTCCATCATGTCGGACGGGCCCAAGATATCCGCCCCGGCCTCGGCCTGGGCCAGCGCCATCTTCACCAGCGCCTCGACCGTCTCGTCATTGACGATCTCGCCATCGCGGACCAGCCCGTCATGGCCGTTGGCATTGTAGGGGTCGAGCGCGATGTCGGTCATGATCGCGATGTCGGGCACCTTGTCCTTGATCTCGCGGATGGCGCGGTTGGTCAGGTTGTCCCTGTCCCAGGCCATGGCACAATCGTCGGTGCGCGCCTCCATCGAGGTGTAGGGGAACAGGCACATGGCCGGGATGCCCAGATCCCAGGCCTCCTGCGCTGCCGCTGCGATGCGGTCGACCGACAGGCGGGCGACGCCGGGCATCGAGGCCACCGGTGTTTCCATGCCTTCGCCTTCGGTCAGGAAGACCGGCCAGATGAAATCGGCCGGCGTCAGCACGTTCTGCGAGACCATGGCGCGCAGGGCCGGGGTGCGGCGCAGGCGGCGGGACCGGGCGGCGGGGAAGGGGGGCGGCGTGAACATGGGCAGCATCCGGCTTGGGCGAAAACTCTGCCTTCGCGGTCGCACGGAACGCCCGCCACCTCAAGCCTCGCCAATCGCCGCACCAAGCCTTAGGTTGCGCAAAAATTCGCAGGCGGCGTGTTGTGTCCTTTACCGATCTTCTGTTGCAAACCATCGATTTTCGCTCGTTTTCCAGTCTTTGGTACTGGATCGTGCTGGCGGTCGTCTGGTCGTCGGCCAGCCATTTCGTCATGGGCGTGCCGTGGGATCTGGTGATGCGGGCCCGCCGCCAGGGCGGCCAGGCCGAGATAGACATGATGGACATGGTGCGCGTGCAAGCGAACCGGATGCTGCAGGTCAGCCGCGCCTCTAGCCAGTGGCTGCTGGGCTCGGTCTTCTTCTTTCACAGCGCGCTGCTGGTGCTGAGCTTTTGGTACAACGTCGAACTGGCGCAGGCGATCGAGCTGATCGCCCTGCCGATGACGCTGGTGGGCTATCTCGGCCTTTCCACCGCCGCGGCGCTGGAGGCAGAGGGCGACCCCTCGGTCGAGACCGTGCACTGGCGGCTGCGCCGGCACCGGTTTCGGGTTCAACTGATCGGCATGGTCAGCCTGGTGGTCACCGCCATGTTCGGCATGTACAAGACGCTCGCCGTGGGCCCCTTCTTCTGATCGGGCCTCTTTTCCTGATTCAGCGAAAGCCGCCCGATGGCCGACCATATCACCGTTTCCGGCGCCCCGGAGGGGTTTGACGCCCGCCTCATTCTCAAGGAGATCGAGGAGAAGGGCGCCCCCGTCCTGCACGTCGCCCGCGACGACAAGCGCATGGCTGCGATGGCCGCGGCGCTGAGCTTCTTCGACCCGTCGCTGCCGGTGCTCACCTTCCCGGCCTGGGATTGCCTGCCCTACGACCGCGTCTCGCCCAACCCCGAGATATCCGCCGCGCGCATGGCCACGCTGGCGGCACTGGTGCACGACATGCCGCAGCGCTTCGTGCTGCTGACCACGCTGAACGCTGCCACCCAGCGCGTACCGGCGCGCGAGCTGGTGCGGGGCTCGGCCTTCATCGCCGAGGTCGGCCGGCGGATCGACGAGAAGGCGCTGCGCCACTTCCTCGCCCGCATGGGCTTCACCCAGGCGCCCACGGTGACGGAGCCGGGCGATTGCGCCTTCCGGGGCGGCATCATCGACATCTATCCCCCGGGTGAGACGGGGCCGGTGCGGCTGGATCTCTTCGGCGACGTGCTGGAAGGCGCGCGCCGCTTCGACGCCGCCACCCAGCGCACCATCGAGAAGCTGGAGAGGGTCGAGCTGGCACCGGTGAGTGAGGTCATCCTCGACGAGCCCTCCATCACCCGCTTCCGCCAGAACTACCGGGCCGAATTCGGCGCGGCGGGCCTGGACGATCCTCTCTACGAAGCGGTCAGCGCGGGGCGCAAGCAGCAGGGCATGGAGCATTGGCTCGGCTTCTTCCACGAAACGCTGGAGACATTGTTCGACTACATGCCCGGCGGCACGGTCACGCTGGATGAGCAGCTGACCCCCGCGCGCGAGGCGCGCTGGGAGAGCGTGGAAGACCAGTACCAGACCCGCCGCCAGGCAATGGGCGGGCGCAGCAAGATCGACTCGCCCTACAAGCCGGCCCCTCCCCAGCTGCTCTATCTCGACGAGGCCGCCTGGGATGCCGCGCTGAAAGAGCGTCGCAGCCTCAGTTTCGTCGCCCTGCGCCGCCCGCCGGGGCCGGGGGTGATCGACGCCGGCGCCAAGCCCGGCCGCGAGTTCTCGCCCGAGCGGAAACTGGAGAATGTGAACCTCTTCGCGGCGCTGGCGCAGCACATCAAGGCTAGGCAGGCCGAGGGTCCGGTCATCGTCGCCTCCTATTCCGAAGGCGCACGCGAGCGGCTGTCGGGGCTGATCGCCGACGAGGGCATGAGCGGCGCCAAGCCCATCGGCCATTTCGGCGAGGTGAAGGGGCCGGGCCTGTACCTGGCCGTCTGGTCGCTGGAGAGTGGCTTCGAGGCGCCGGGGCTGACGGTGATTGCCGAGCAGGATGTGCTCGGCGAGCGGCTGATCCGCCAGGGCCGCCGCAAGCGCCGGGCCGAGAACTTCCTGACCGAGGCGCAGAGCCTGTCGCCGGGCGATCTCGTCGTCCACGTCGATCACGGCGTCGGGCGCTTCCTGGGGCTGGAGGTGATCCGTGCCGCGGGGGCCGATCACGAGTGTATCGCGCTGGAATATGCCGAGAACACCAAGCTCTATCTGCCGGTCGAGAATATCGAGCTGCTCAGCCGCTTCGGCCATGAGCAGGGGATGCTCGACAAGCTCGGCGGCGGCGCCTGGCAGGCCAAGAAGGCCCGCCTCAAAGAGCGCATCCGCGAGATGGCCAACCGGCTCATCCGCATCGCTGCCGAGCGGGCCCTGCGCAAGGGCGAGATCCTCGAGCCGCCCGAGGGCATGTGGAACGCCTTCCTCGCGCGTTTCCCCTATGAGGAGACGGAAGACCAGTTGCAGGCCATCGAAGACGTGCTGGAAGACCTCGGTTCCGGCCAGCCGATGGACAGGCTGATCTGCGGCGATGTCGGCTTCGGCAAGACCGAGGTCGCCGTGCGCGCCGCCTTTGTCGCCGCCATGTCGGGCGTGCAGGTGGCGGTCATTGCGCCGACCACGCTGCTGGCCCGCCAGCACTACCGCACCTTCGCCGAGCGCTTCCGCGGCTTCCCGATCAACGTCGCCCCCCTGTCGCGCTTCGTCTCGGCCAATGACGCGACCCGCACCCGCGAGGGGCTGGCGAACGGCAATGTCGATATCGTCGTCGGGACCCATGCGGTGCTGGCCAAGGGGGTGAAGTTCAAGAACCTCGGCCTGCTGATCATCGACGAGGAGCAGCGCTTCGGCGTGCAGCACAAGGAGCGGCTGAAGCAGCTGCGCTCCGACGTGCACGTGCTCACCCTCTCCGCCACGCCGATCCCGCGGACGCTGCAGATGTCCCTCTCCGGCGTGCGGGACCTCTCCATCATCGGCACGCCGCCGGTCGACCGCCTTGCGATCCGCACCTACGTGTCCGAGTTCGACACGGTGACGATCCGCGAGGCGCTCCTGCGCGAGCATTACCGGGGCGGGCAGAGCTTCCTCGTCGTGCCCCGCATCACCGACCTGCCGGAGATGGAGGATTGGCTGAAGCGCGAGGTGCCGGAGGTGACCTTCGTCGCCGCCCATGGCCAGCTGGCGGCGGGCGAGTTGGATGACCGGATGAACGCCTTCTACGACGGCAAGTTCGACGTGCTGCTGGCGACGACGATCGTCGAATCCGGCCTCGATATCCCGACGGCCAACACCATGATTGTGCACCGGGCCGATATGTTCGGCCTCAGCCAGCTCTACCAGATCCGCGGCCGCGTGGGCCGCTCGAAGACGCGCGCCTATGCCTACCTCACGACGACGCCGCGCATGAAGCTCACGCCGCTGGCCGAGAAGCGCCTGCGTGTGCTGGGCAGCATCGACAGCCTCGGCGCCGGCTTCGCGCTGGCGAGCCAGGACCTCGACATTCGCGGCGCCGGCAACCTGCTTGGCGAAGAGCAATCCGGCCAGATCCGTGAGGTCGGCTACGAGCTCTACCAGCAGATGCTCGAGGAGGAGATCGCCCGCATCCGCTCTGGCGAGAGTGACGGCCTGCCGGAGGACAGCGGCCAATGGGCGCCGCAGCTCAATCTCGGCGTGCCGGTCCTGATCCCCGAAGATTACGTGCCCGATCTCGACGTGCGCCTTGGCCTCTACCGCCGCCTCAGCGGGCTGGAGCGCCGGGTCGAGCTGGAAGGCTTCGCCGCCGAGCTGATCGACCGCTTCGGGCCGCTGCCGAAAGAGGTGAACACGCTGCTCACGGTCGTGCGCATCAAAGCGATGTGCAAACGCGCCGGCATCGGCAAGCTCGATGCGGGGCCGAAGGGGGCCACGATCCGCTTCCACAACGACAAGTTCGCCTCGCCGGGCGGTCTGGTGGAGTTCATCGAAGAGCAGCGCGGGCTGGCCAAGGTGACCGACAACAAGATCGTCGTGAAGCGCGACTGGAAGAAGGACAGCGACAAGATCAAGGGCGCCTTCGCCATCGCCCGCGATCTCGCCGCCAAGCTGAAGGAAGCGGCCGACGCGTAGGGTGCGTGCTTGCACGCACCATCGCACCCCGGCGTAGCGTAGGGTGCGCCCGAGCCCGGCCAGCGCATTGACTTCCCGGCCCCGCGCTGGCCACCTCCCCGCCAAGCAAAAGGGGAGCGGCAGATGACATTCGACGACACATGGGTTCGCGCCCAGTTTCCGGCCTTCTCCGAGCCGTCGCTGCAGGGCTGGGCCTTCTTCGAGAATGCCGGCGGCTCCTACACCTGCCGCCAGGTCATCGACCGGCTGAGCCGCTTCTACCTTCAGCGCAAGGTGCAGCCCTATGCGCCTTACCCCGCCTCAGAGGCCGGCGGGGCAGAGATGGACGAGGCGCGCGCCCGGCTGGCCGAGATGCTGGGCGTGGCGAGCCATGAGCTCTCCTTCGGCCCCTCCACCAGTCAGAACACCTATGTGCTGGCCGAGGCGGTGCGCGGCTGGCTGCAGCCGGGCGAGGCCATCGTCGTCTCGCAGCAGGATCACGAGGCCAATGCCGGCGTCTGGCGCCGGCTGGAGAAAGCGGGCCTTGAGGTTCGCGAATGGAAGATCGACCCTGAGACCGGCTCGCTGCCGCTGGACGATCTGCCCGAGCTGCTGGAGGGCGTCCGGCTGCTCTGCTTTCCGCATTGCTCGAACGTCGTGGGCGAGATCAACGATGTCGCGGCGATCTGCGCCATGGCCCGCGAGGCGGGGGCGCGCACAGTGGTCGACGGCGTCTCCTACGCGCCGCACGGGCTGCCGGATGTCGGCGCGCTGGGGGCGGACGTCTATCTGTTCTCGGCCTACAAGACCTACGGTCCGCATCAGGGGCTGATGGTGATCCGCGAGGGCTTCGGGGGCGAGCTGCCGGGGCAGGGGCATTCCTTCAACAACGACGTGCTCTACAAGAAATTCACGCCCGCCGGGCCCGACCATGCCCAGGTCGCCGCCTGTGCCGGCATGGCCGATTACATGGAAGATTTCGCCGCCCATCATGGGCAGGCGGCCAAGGGCGCCGCAGCCGCGCGGGCGGCTCACAAGGCGATGCGGGCACGCGAGACGGCGCTGCTTCCCCCGCTGCTCGACTACCTGTCCGCCCGCAACGATGTGCGGCTGCTTGGGCCTCGTAAGGCCGACGGGCGGGCGCCGACAGTGGCCGTCGCGCTGAACGAGCCGGCCGAGCCGGTGGCGCGGCGGCTGGCGGAGCACAAGGTGATGGCGGGGGGCGGCGACTTCTATGCCGTGCGGCCGCTCACCGTGCTGGGCGTCTCGCCCGAGACGGGCGTTCTGCGCGTGTCGTTTACCCATTACACCAGCGCCGCCGAGATCGAGCAACTCATCACCGGGCTCGACGCGGTGCTTTAGGCACCGCCCCGGCGCGGCAAAATATCGCGTCAATTCAAGGCATGACGTGACTTTCCCGCATGTGGCCGCGGCGCCCAAATGCTTGCCCCGCCCTCCCAATCGGGGCAAGCTTGCCGCGTTGCCTGCCGCGCGAGGGTTAACCCGCGCCGCCGGCAGACCCGTTTTTTGACATCAGCCAGCCCGGACAGCAGGCCAGATGAGGACACCGAAATGTTGACGAGTACTGATGGCCAGGCGGGGCTGCCCCGTTACTTCGCCCCGGCCTTCGAGAAGATGAAGGCCCTCAAATGCGGCCGCTGCGAGATCACCCTGCCGGATGGCCGCGTCTTCCTGCTGGAAGGGCCAGAGCCGGGGCGCCACGCGGTGCTGCACATCCACAACGATGACCTCTTCGCCCGGCTGATCCGCGAGGGCGACCTCGGCTTTTGCGAAGCCTATATGGACGGCTGGTGGTCGACGCCAGATCTGCAGAACTTCATGGATTTCTTCCACGAGGCCGGCGACGACATCTTCGACGGTTTCCCCTCGCGCTCGCTGCCGGCGCTCTATGAGCGCATCCGCTTCTGGCTGAACTCCAACACCAAGCGGCAGGCGAAGAAGAACATCGAGGCGCATTACGACCTCGGCAACGAGTTCTACCGTCTGTGGCTTGACGATACGATGACCTATTCCTCGGCCCTGTTCGAGGATGGCACCCAAAGCCTGGAATCGGCGCAGACGGCCAAATATGCCTCGATGGTCGACCAGATGGGCGTGAAGCCCGGCGACCATGTGCTGGAGATCGGCTGCGGCTGGGGCGGCTTCGCAGAATACGCCGCCAAGGAGCGGGGGCTCAGGGTCACGGGACTGACCATCTCTCCCTCGCAGCTGGACTTCGCGCAGAAGCGCATCGAGAAGGCCGGGCTCTCCGACCTGGTCGAGCTGAAGCTGCAGGATTACCGCGACGAGGCGGGGCGCTACGACGGCATCGCCTCGATCGAGATGTTCGAGGCGGTAGGCGAGCGCTACTGGCCGGCCTATTGGAGCACGGTACGCGAGCGGCTGAAGCCCGGCGCGCAGGGCACCTTCCAGATCATCACCATTCAGGACAGGCGGTGGGATGTGTACCGCCGCTCTGTCGATTTCATCCAGAAATACATCTTCCCTGGCGGCATGCTGCCCAGCCCCGGCGTGCTGCGGCACGAGATCGACAAGGCGGGGCTGAATGTCAGTGGCGCCATCACCTTCGGCCAGAGCTACAGCCAGACCCTGCGCATCTGGTACGACAGCTTCACGTCGCGCTGGGACGAGATTGCAACGCTCGGCTTCGATGACCGCTTCAAGCGTCTTTGGAGCTTCTATCTCACCGCCTGCGCCGCCACATTCCGATCCGGAAACTGCGATGTCACGCAGATGACGGTGCGCCGCCCGGCCTGATCGCCGGCGCGGCCAAGCGGGCGAGGCGGGGCGAGGTTATGCCAACGGCGGCGAAGATGGTCTCGGCCCTGCTGTTTGCCGGCCTGGCGCTGATCGTCGCCAGTTCGGTGGCTTCGCTCTATCCCGACGGCGTCATCGGGCCGCGGTTCATCTATCTGAACGCCGGCATTGCGCTCGTGGTGGGATGGCTCGTGCTGGGCCAGCGGGCAGGGCACGGCTATGTCACCGCGCTGGGCGTGGGGCTGACGACGGCGGCGGCGGTGTTTCTGTGGGCGCTGTTTCTGTTCTCGTTCGCCCAGATGATCGACCGGTCTTTCGACAAGGTCTACGACGGCCCCGTCGAGGCGCTGGTCGATGTCTTCCGTTTCATGTGGGAGAATGCCCAGATCGTGGCGGTGCAGGAGGTTGTCCTGACGCTGGCCATCGGCGGCGTGCTCATCGGCGCGGTGGTGGAATTCGTCTCTCACAGGGCAAGGTGACCTGAACCTTCATGACTGATCTGTTTCTCTACGGCACGCTGCGCGATGCCGCTCTCTTTGCCGCTGTCGCCGGGGAAGGGCCGGGCGAGCCCATGCCCGCCCGCCTGCCAGGCTGGGCCACCGACCGGGCCGAGGGAGTTGACCTGCCGGTGCTGCTGCAGCGCGAGGGGGCGACGGTCGAAGGCCTTCTGGTGCGCGGCCTGTCGGGCGAGCAGCGCAGCCGGCTCGACGATTACGAGCTGCCCTGGGGCTACCGCTTAGGGCAGGTCGAGGTTCAGGCGGCGGGCGAGCGGGTGACCGCCGATGTCTACCTGCCGCCCGCCGATCACCTCAGCGCCGGCACCCCGTGGAGCCTGGAGACCTGGCAGCAGGAAGACGGGCCACGCATGCGCGAGGCGGCAACGGAGATCGACCTGCACGAGCCGCGCCTCCCGCCGGAAGAGCTGGCCCGCCAGTTCCGCATGATGGAGGTGCGTGCCGACGCCCGCCTGCGCGCCCGGGCGCATCCCGGGCCCGCGACGCAGCGCCATGCCGCGGAGCCCGGCGACTTTGAGGTCAAACGCGCCGCGCCGCTCCATGGCGGCTTCTTCAAGCTCTCTGGCCTGACGCTCGCCCATCGCCGCTTCAACGGCGGCTGGGAGCGCGATGTCAGCCGCGAGGTCTTTACCGGCGTCGATGCCGCCCTCGTGCTGCCGTGGGACCCTGAGCGCCGCCTCGTGCTGATGGTCGAGCAATTCCGCGCCGGCCCGGCGCTGCGGGGCGACCCTCACCCCTGGGTGCTCGAGCCGGTGGCCGGCATCATCGACCCCGGTGAGACGCCCGAGCAGGCTGCCCGGCGCGAGGCCGAGGAGGAGGGGGGCGTCACGCTCACTTCACTGCGGCATCTCTTCTCGTTCTATCCCTCGCCCGGCACCAACACCGATTTCTTCCATTGCTTCGCCGGCGAGACCCGGCTGGAGAAAGAAGACACCTGGTATGGCGGTCTGGAGGAAGAGGGGGAAGATATCCGCGTTCACGTGATGTCTCTGGAACGCGCGCTCGGCCTTGTGGCCAGCGGCGAGATAAACATCGGCACGCTGATCACCATGCTCTATGCCCTGGAGCGGGCGGCGGCTTGAACCCCGTCTCCCCGGCGCCTAGACATTTGGGCGTTCAACAAGGGCTAAAATCATGACCATCCACGCCGACCTCGCCCATTCCATCGGCAACACGCCGTTGATCCGCCTGCGCGCCGCTTCCGAAGCGACGGGCTGCGATATCTATGGCAAGGCGGAGTTCATGAACCCCGGCCAGTCCGTGAAGGACCGTGCCGCCCTCTACATCATTCAGGATGCCGTGCGCCGCGGCGAGCTGCGCCCCGGCGGCACCATCGTGGAAGGCACGGCCGGCAATACCGGCATCGGGCTCGCGCTCGTCGGCGCCTCGATGGGCTTCAAGACCGTCATCGTCATCCCCGAGACGCAGAGCCAGGAAAAGAAGGACATGATCCGCCTGGCCGGCGCGCAGCTCGTGCAGGTGCCGGCGGTGCCCTACAAGAACCCCAACAACTACGTCCGCTACTCCGAGCGGCTGGCCGCCGAGCTCGCCAAGAGCGAGCCCAACGGTGCCATCTGGGCCAACCAGTTCGACAATACCGCCAACCGCGATGCGCATGAGCAGGGCACAGGCCCCGAGATCTGGGCGCAGACCGACGGCAAGGTCGATGGCTTCGTGGCCTCTGTCGGCACCGGCGGCACGCTGGCGGGCACTGGCATGGCGCTGCAGCCGAAGGGCGTGAAGGTAGCTCTCGCCGATCCCGGCGGCTCGGCGATCTACTCGATTTACACCGAGGGCGAGGCCAAGGCCGAGGGCAGCTCGATCACCGAAGGCATCGGGCAGGGGCGGATCACCGCCAATCTCGAAGGCTTCCGGCCGGATTTCGCCTACAAGATCTCCGACGAAGAGGCGCTGCCGGTCGTCTTCGATCTGCTGCAGCACGAGGGGCTGTGCGTGGGCGGCTCGGCCGGCGTCAATATCGCCGGCGCCATGCATCTGGCCCGCGAGATGGGGCCGGGGCACACTATCGTGACGGTGCTGTGCGACTACGGCACGCGCTACCAGTCGAAGCTGTTCAACCCCGATTTTCTCCGCTCCAAGAACCTGCCGCTGCCCGGCTGGCTCGAACGGGGGCCGGAATCCATCCCGGGCGTCTTCGAGGACGTGTGAGAGCCGACCGTCAGGGCTTGGCTGGCCGGGCAGGCGCCGTGATGCGCCTGCTGGCCGCGCTTTGGCTGGCGCTGCTCTTCGGCGCCACGGCGCTGCCGGCGCAGGATCTCGGCGGCCTCATTCCCGGCGGGTCTGAACCGGCGGCGGAAGAGCCTGCAGAGGAAGCGCCCTCCGCCCCCGATGTCGGCGCCAACGCCCAGGATGCGCGCGCCGGCCCGCCGCTGATCGACGAACGGCTGAACGAAGACCAGCTCGCCGAATGGGATCTCGTCGCCGAGCGCGCCGCCGACCTGTCGGAGGCGGGCGCCGCCAGTGACTTCGCCCTCCGCACCCTGCGCAGCGAAATCTCCGGCTGGCGCGACGCCTTCCTCGCCGAGCAGACCCTCAACGCCGGCCGCCTTGCCACCATCGACGCGCAGATCGCCGCCTTGGGCGCGCCTGACGCCGATGTCACCGACGAGGTCGCCGCGCTTCGCGACAACCTGCTGGCCGAGCGGCGCCGTCTGGTGGCGCCGCGCCTGCTGGCCGCCGAACGGCTCGCCGAGGCCAACGGCCTGATCGCCGAGATCGACGCGCTCTCCGGTGCCCGCCAGGCCGAGCAGCTCTTCGCCCGCAACCCCACGCCGCTGAACCCAGCCCTCTGGCCCGAGGCCGGCGCCGCGCTGGGGCAGGGCGCCACAGCCATCGTTGCCGAGCTGACGTCCCGCCTGCGCAGCCCGGCCCGTTGGTCTGCGCTTGCCGGAGAGGCCGGCGGGCTGCTCATGGCCCTGGCCGTGGCGCTCCTCTTCCTGCTGCCCGCCAAGCGCTGGCTCGACCTGATGGCGCCGCACCGCAAGGAATGGTCGCGCGTCCGGCTGATGCGGGCGCTGCTGGCCTTTGCCGAGCTTGTCCTGCCGATCCTGGGGCTGCTGCTCGTCTCGGCGGTGATGGAGCAGAGCAATTTCTTCGGCCCAAGGTCGGAAGCCCTGATCGCGCGCATCCCGCTGGCCGGCATCTGCATCATCGCCGCCAACTGGCTGGCGGAGGAAATCTTCCGCCACGGCCCCGCGACAGGCGCGGGCATGGCGGAGCCCAAGCGCCTGCAGGCGGCCCGCCTGTCGAGCCTGCTCGGCTGGGTGCTGGCGCTCAACGTCATCATCACCGGCATCCTGCCCGCAGTTGAAACCGAAGGCGCGGTGCAGGCGGTGCTGCGCTATCCCGTCGACTTGATGCTGGCCTTCGTGTTGTTCCGCCTTGGCCAGACGATGGCTGCCCAGCCGGATGAGGACGACACCACCAATGTCAGCGCCTACCGGCAGGGCCTGATGCGCTTTCTTGGACAGGCCGCGATGATCGGCGCCGTCGTGGGCGGGCTCTTGTCGACCGGGGGCTACAGCAATGCCGCCGACGCGGTGCTGACGCCCGCTGTCTTGACCCTCGGCCTGATCGCCATCGTCGTGCTGCTACAGCGGCTGACAGCGGATCTCTATGCCGCGCTCATCTCGCACCGGCCCGAGGATTCCGAAGAGACGGGGCCGCTGCTGCCGGTGCTGATCGCGCTACTCCTCGCTGTTGTGGCGGTGCCGGTGCTGGCCCTGATCTGGGGCGCGCGGGTGGATGATCTGCACGACCTCTGGGTGCGCTTCCGCGAGGGCTACACCTTGGGCGAATCCCGCATCTCGCCCACCGACTTCCTGATCTTCCTGCTGCTCTTCGCCATCGGCTACGCGCTGACGCGGCTGTTCCAATCCACCCTGCGGGCCGCCGTGCTGCCGCGCACGCGGCTGGATGTGGGCGCGCGAAACGCCATTATCTCCGGCGTCGGCTATATCGGCATCTTCCTCGCCGCCGTGGTGGCCATCGTGGCCGTGGGGGTAGACCTCTCCTCGCTCGCCATCGTCGCCGGGGCGCTCACCGTGGGTGTCGGCTTCGGCCTGCAGACCATTGTATCGAACTTCGTCTCGGGCATCATTCTGCTGATCGAGCGCCCGATCTCGGAAGGCGACTGGATCGAGGCGGGCGACCAGATGGGCATCGTCAAGGCGATCTCTGTCCGCTCGACCCGCATCGAAACCTTCGACCGGCGCGATGTCATCATCCCCAACTCGGACCTGGTGGCAGGGCAGGTGACGAACTGGACGCGCGGCAACGCCGTGGGCCGGCTGATCGTGCATGTCGGCGTGGCCTATGGCACCGATACGGCCAAGGTCGACCGCATCCTGCGCGAGATCGCCGAAGAGCAGCCGCAGGTCATCCTCGTGCCGCCGCCGCAGATCCTGTTCATGGGCTTCGGCGCCTCGTCGCTCGATTTCGAGGTGCGGGTGATCCTGCGCGAGATCGGCACGATCCTCGAGGTGCAGAACAACCTCCACCACGCCATTAACGCCCGTTTCGCCGAAGAAGGCATCGAGATCCCCTTCGCGCAGCACGACCTTTGGCTGCGCAACCCCGAGACGCTGCCACGGGCCGAGCGGGTGCCCGGGACCCCGGGGGAGGGAGAGCAGGTGTGACATTCCCCCTGTTGGCCCCCGCCAGCCGCGCGGCTATGATCCATCCCATGTCTCTTCGTTTCCTGATCGGCGCCACGATGGCGCTCTTCCTGCCCGCCGCAGCCCTGGCCGCCACCTTCGAGCGTTGCGCGAAGACCGAAATCGCGGTGGCGGAGGAGGCTTTCGCCGGTGCGGGCGCCATCGTTCTGGCCGCCGCAGCTTCGGTGCGCGACAGCGACCAGTTCACCCGCTGGTTCGGCTATTACAGCGTTAGCCGGGGCGAGACGGTGCGCCGCAACCTCAAGGCCATCAACCGCGCGCTGATCAGCGACAACATGGTCGGCATCTGCCCCAGCCTCGGCGAGGATGGCTGCCTGCGCGACACCTATGCCAACGTCTTCCCCGACGAGCCCTACGTCATCAACCTCTGCCCGGCCTTCTTCGACCAGCCGAACATGACCGATCACCGTCCCGGCGACCCCGAGCTCGATAACGGCACGCGCGAGGGCACGATCATTCACGAGATGAGCCATTTCCGCGTCGTCGCCGATACCGAGGACCTCTGCTACTCGCGCATCCATTGCTCTGGCATGGCCCGGCGCGACCCGGCCGGCGCGATCCGCAATGCCGACAGCTACCAGTATTTCGCCGAAGACGTGACCTTCTTCCCAGCGCCCTTGCCCGAAGAGCTGCTTGGCGGGCAGCAGATGCCCAGCCCGATCGACCGCACGCTGCCGATGAGGGCCGAGCGCACGCCTGGCTGCCTGACCTGCCGCGATACCGGGCAATAGCGACGCCGTGAGCTCACACATCCTTCTTATCCGCCACGGGCAGGCGCAGACCGGCGCGCAGGACGAGGCGAGCTACGACAGCCTATCGGAGCAGGGCCAGCGCCAGGCGCGCTGGCTGGGCACGTACCTGGCCGAGACGGGCGAGGGCGGCGGCCGGCTCATCTCCGGCCAGCTCCACCGCCAGCGCCAGACGGCGGCGCTGATCGGGGCAGAGCTGGGCGCGGAGGCCGCCGTCGACCCACGGCTCGACGAGCTCGATTACTTCGGCCTCACCGCCGATGCCCATTCTCGCCACGCCCTGCCATTCCCCACCGACCGCGCCAGCTTTCTCACCCACATGCCGCAGGTGATGGAGGCCTGGTCCGAAGGCCGCATCGGCACCCCGCGAGAAAGCTTCGCTGACTTCGAGGCGCGCATCACCGCGGCGCTCGACGCGGCAGCGGGCCGCGAGCAGAGCATGCTCGTCACCTCCGGCGGGGTGATTGCCATGGCGCTGAAGGTCGCAATGGGGCTGGGCGTGCATGCCTTCGCTCATCTGGCGCTACAGATCGAGAACAGCTCGATGCACCGCCTCGTCGCCGGCGACGGTCCGCTGCGGCTGGATATGTTCAACGCCCTGCCGCATTTGGCCGGCCCCGAGCGGCGGCCCCTTCGCAGCTACACTTGAGGCCCGTTCCGCCCTTGCAATCCCTTCGCGGTTTTGCCAATTAGCCCGGGCTGGACAGTTGGCCGAGTGGTCGAAGGCGCACGCCTGGAAAGTGTGTAGGCGGGAGACCGTCTCGAGGGTTCGAATCCCTCACTGTCCGCCACCCCTTCCCTAAGTATCTGTATTTTATGTGAAAACTGTTCAGTTTCCACATTTGTCAGGAATGGTTTCCAATGTTCTTCTTTTGTTTTGCCGCTGCTATCCTGTGGTAAAGGTGTGACCATTAAGAGCTCTCCTCACCGAGAGCGATGTCGACCCTATATTATAAGCCGGGGCTTCGTAGTGTGAGGTTTGGAGGCGTTCAGCGATGCGTGGAAGCAACGAGCTGGTTTTCGAGCTAAAAGGCGTGAAGCCGGATCAAGTCCCAATGGCTCGAATGGCTCAGTATATGGCCGAATTCTCGTCGCTGCTTGGCAAGCAAAGCGGCCCTCTGTTCTCAGGCGTGAGAGAGGGCTCCACTTGTATAGCGGCCAGCTTAACCCAGGATGGAGGTCTGTCTGCAGGCCGTCGTCGGGTATTCGATGCTAGTCGCGGGGAAGGGCCGCGCGACGCAGTGAGCGCTTTCGAGAAGCTCACGCAGATGGCTGCGGAAGATCGGCATCCTGCTAGGGTTATTGAACGGTCCGGGACCGTAGTTCATTTCCCAAAGAGTGCTTCTAAGGTCAAGCGAATCTCCGTTACAGAGTTCGGTTCGATTACAGGCCGGATCGCAGGAATTGTAGATGACAAGGATGGCGGCGCCAGAGTGCGTATTCGTCCTATGAACGATGGCGCGTTGATTTATGGTTCTGTTAGCGGTCAACTAATAAACACGCTCGGTGCATACTACCGAAAATATGTCCGCATGTCTGGGATCGGGGAGTGGGTTAAAGATGAAGGGGGGGCATGGTCCTGCACTGGAATTGCAGTTAGCGAAATAAGTGTGGTCGACAACATAAGTGTTCTTGAAGCGATTTCGAGGGTGCGCGAGCTAAATCTGATTTGGACTGACGATCCTTTCGAGGAGCTTGATGGGGGCATTTCTCGGGCGTGATCACGGTAATCGACAACAGTATTCTGACCCTGCTCTTAAACCCGATGGCGAAGGCGCGTCCGAATCCTGAAACGGGTGAGCCCGCCGAGCACATCCAAGATCGCTTGAGTGGCCTTCTAGATAGCATGTCAAAAAGGTCGGAGCAGCTCATAGTCCCTGCTCCAGCGCTTGCGGAATCAATGTGCAATGTCAACAACCCAACTTCACTTATTGAAACGCTTCGTGCGAGTGCGTGTATTGTGGTGGCCCCCTTTGACACGAAGGCTTCGGTCGAGTTTTCGGATCTTATCCGATCTAGTCGCGGCGCAATTCGAGAGATCAAAAGCGAGACGGCAGCCAGTTGGCAGTTTGTCAAAATGGATCTTCAGATCGTGGCGATAGGTAAAGCTAGCGGAGCGTCCAAGATTCTTACAGATGATGATCGACAAGGGCGGTTCGCTAAACTAGCAGGGATTGAGGCAGTGCATTCTTGGGAGATACCTCTTCAAGATAAATACCTGCACGGAGATCTCTTCGATCCGCTGCGATGATCTATCCGTTTGATTTTACCGGGGGCTGGTCCTGTTCTTTCCCTATGACCGCGCGTCGTCGGTCTGCGCCGCGGGTGTAGCGCTCCGCCTCCCTGAGGCTCATATGGCCTGTCCAGGCCATGATCTGGGTTGCCGTCGCTCCGCCCTCGGCAAGCTCGATCGAGCGCGTCTTGCGAAGGCCATGGGCGGTCTTGCTGATGCCGGCTTCCTTCGCAGCAGCGCGGACATCGCCTCCAATTGCCTTGTGAGACCGGCGGGTGCCCTGCTTCGTAGGTAGGAAGGTCATGTGCCCGCTCAGGGGCGCGATGGCCGCCAACATAAGCTGGCGATCTCCTGCCAGGTGAAGGGCGTAGCGGGGCAGGGGGCATGTCCAAGGCACGTGCGCATCGCCCCCTGTCTTTACCTGCCGAAACGACAGCACGCCCGATCGGTCAACCATGCCGGGGCCGATCATGACCGCGTCGCTGATCCGGGCGCCTGTCCAGTGCAGCACTTCGAAGATTGCCCGACTTGTCGACCCGATAGGCCATCGCGCGCGGAAGAGCGCGACGTCGTCTCTCGACCATGGGACGTGGCCATCGCTCGGCGCGCTCTTCGGCATTGCCACGTCCAGGGCCTCGTTCCTGGCGAGAAGACCGACACCGGGATCTGCAGCCCACGAGCACATGAACCGCCATGCGCGCAGACGGTGGCCCGGCACATTTGCGTCGGCGACGTCGCGCGCGATGTGGCGGGAGCGAAGCCCGCGCGCAGGAAGCGCGCCGTGCTCGCGGCGCACCTCATCCAGGTGGCGGCGCATCATCTCTTTTGTCGCTGGCCGAAATGATCGGTAGCGATCAGATGATAGGGCTGCCCTTACCAAAGCGGCGATAGAGCCCGCGGCAACTGCGGGCGGCTCCGGTGATCTGGATTTCGCTTCGGCGTAGGCCCGCAGGAAGACTGGGTCATCCATCGGTAGGTCAGGCAGTCGAATGAGCGGCTGGCCACGGCGCTGGAAGTAGAGGTAGGTCTTGCCTTTCTTGCGGACGGTCTTGATGCCCGTGAGGCTCACGATGCCATTCCGAATTTGTGATCCCATGCGCTTTCCTCGCTCTCGGGCGAGGTTATGGGCACTCCGGTCGGCCCGACAAGTATTCTCACGCTCCCGTCACGCTCGACCACCACCGCGCCAACCTCCAAGCCAGCTGCCTTCGTTGCCTCGATAGCGCGTCGGATCGCGGCCGGGGTGGGGCGCGCAGCGGGCATCAGTCTTCGGCCTCCTCATTCGCGACCCGCAGCAGCACGTCGGCGTGGCACGGCTCGTCGAGCGGGCACCAGCAGCACAGTTCCTTCCCGCGCAGCTCAGCCCGCACCGCCTTCCTCAGCTCGGCCTGCTCGGGCCGTGCAAGGTATTCTTCGAAGAGACGTACGGCATAGGCCCGGTCGATATTCTTCGTGGAGACAGCATAGGGGTTCCCCCACCGGCTGGGGCGAGCGACGACAATGGCGCCCTCGGGCTTGCGCCAGCCTTTTCGGCGGGAGAGCTGAATGCGCTCAGTCATGGTCGCGCTCCCGAAGCTCCGAGGCCGGATCGCGCTCCGCGCTCCCGCCGATCAGCAGGATGAGGTAGAGCGTGCCGGCGATTGCCCCGAAGGCCGCTGCGGCACAATGCGTGACCGCCAAGAGGATCGGGGGGCCGATGCCGTCGGTGCCGGCTTGGGCCATGCCGGTCATCGCGATGAGGCATCCGAAGGCGAGTACGATGGCGAAGGGGCGGCTCATGCTGCGACCTCCTTTTTCAGCACCCGCGCCGCGCGGCGGCGGGTGTCGAAGTCGTCGCTGATGGCCAAGGCGAGCGTAGCCCAGCGGCAGAGAATGTTGGGCGGGAGACGAACAACGGGTGTGCTGGCCAGCCAGCGCAGCTGAGCCTTGCGGACGGTGAGATCGCTCGCGGGTGCATCGTAGCCGCCTAGGACGGTGCGAGCCTCGCAGCGCCAGAGATCCGCGGCCTGCATCGGCGTCGGTGCGGTCGCCATCACGCCATGCAGGCGAAACTGTGCCATGGCATGAATCTTGCCGTTCTCGAAGTCGGCTCGGGGAAAGGCGCCGCCTTGCTCGAGGATCTCGGTTGCGAGACGCTCCGGCATGTCCTTCATAGGCATCTGGTCGAGCTCATCGCTAAGCCGGGTGAGGGTGTCGAAGATAGCGTTCATCGTCTGAGCTCCTACGAAAGAGAGAGAGCGCGGCTGTCAGGGCGCGCCTCGTCAGAGGCGCCGTCGGCTACTGGCGTGATGCGCGCCGCGCACTTCATCCAGTCGGCCACGGCCGACGGTTCGTCGGCCTCCGCTATCGGGGCAGCACGACGCACAATCGGCAGAACATGTATAACCTGAACCTGCTGTCCTACTTCGCCGTCACCCGAAACCATGCGTTCCAGGTCTACGGCTACCACATCAAGGGCCGCGAGATCTGGGAGGGCCGCGTGGACGTCGTCAACGTCCAGGGCGGCAACTGCTACCGTCTTCCCTACAGCGGCCAGACCGGAGCCTTCACCCGCGGACGGACGGTGACCGACGGCACCGCCACCGCCTACATCGTCCACTTCGAGACGGGCCCCGCCAACACCGGCACGCTCTACCTCGCGAACGTCTCGGGCACCTTCACACATGGGGCGCCGCTCTCCGACGGGGCATCGGGTGCCGCCGTGGCGAATATTCCGGCCGGCATTCTCGGCGAGGAGCAGGCGGTCTTCGATTTCTCAAACTACTTCGGCGGGCCGGACACCGCCGACAGTGGCAGCAACAACATCGTCTTCTCGCTCGACACCGAGATCGAGGGCTCGATCTTCGAGTGCCTCTACTTCGGTCCTGGCAGCGGACCCAACTACTTCGCCGGCAAGATCCACGGGCGGCTCGCGGGCGGCAGTCTCGTGCCCTATCCCTATCCGGCTGTGCGCATCGATGGCGGCACGGGTAACCGGATCATGCACCGAACCCAGATTTACTGGCCGGCGAACATTGCCTCCGTCCGCATTGAGAACACCGGTTATGTCCCGAGCAACAACGTTCTCGAAGGGGCCTCCCTCTCGGGCGGCGTCGACATCATCGGCGACTGCCAGCGCAACAGCGTCCTCGACTGCCGCGGCTCGCCGCAGGAAGGTGTGCGACCGGGCTTCGTGCATATCACCAACGGCTCCGGGAACCGGGTGCGGGGCAGCATCCTGCTGACGAACGTGCCCGAGGTCAGCGACGAGGCCCGCCTCTTCGCCCGGCTCGCCGTTGACAGGATCGAGCACGCCCTGAGGCTAGGCCAGGTTCCCCCGAGCGGCTTCCCGGCGACCTCTGTTCCGCTTTCTGCATATCGGTCAGGCGCTTCTACCCTCCTTCATCTTCAGGCCGGGGTATTCGGTGCCGGCCTCACAATGCAGGATATATCAACGACCGGTGTTGCGCGGTTCATGGTGAAGGGAGACGATTTCGTTCACCAGTTCAACGGCTCCGACCTCCTGACCCTCGAAAGCTACGGTCGCATGTCGCTCAACGCCCCGGGGCAGGGGATGAGGCTGCGCGCCCCGGGCGGAGGCTACCATACGCTGACCGTCAGCGACGCGGGCAAGCTGCTGATCAACGGTACCGTCGTCGGGACGCAGAGCTGACAAGCTTGCTGCGAGAGGCGAGCGACCGGCCTTTGGCTCAAGAGCCTCTCACCCTCATCCATAAGGAGCCGCTCATGGCCAGCGAGCCCACGATCCTGCAGTCGCTCGCGCAGCTGTGGGAGCGCGCCCCGGACAACCTGGTGGCGCTCATCATCTCCGGCGCCGGCGGCGCCTATGTGCGGGCCGTCTTCGCGCCACAGGCAGAGTGGCGGCGGCGATTGGTCGAGGGCTCGGCTGGCGCGGTCTCCGCCATCTTCCTTGGCGGCGTCCTCGGCCATGTCATCGACGTGATGAGCGGCGCTGGCGTCTACGCCTACCTCGCCGGCGGGTTCCTGATGGGCGAGGGCGGCATCGCCGCGGTGCGCGCGGTGCGGTCCCGCTTCTTGCCGAAGCAGGAGGCCGACGATGCCTGAGCTGATCCTCACCCTGCACAACCTCACCTCGATCTCGGCCGTGCTGCTCTGCTGGTGGGTGGCCCACCAGTTCGCCCAGGCGACCCCGCCCGGGCGCTTCATCGCCGCCATGTTCGGAATGCTGGGCCTGTCGATCCTCATCACCATGTTCGCCCGCAATCTCGAACCGCTGACGCCCGAGGTGCTCATCATCGGCTCCAAGGCGGCGCTGACGCTCTGCCTCCTCGGTGTCGCCATCCGGAACCACCTCGCGGGCAAGGATGCGGCCGAACTGCCGCCGCCCAACGACAGCCCGAGCTGGCGACATGCGGCCCTGAATGCCGAGACGCGCGCAGAGGCCCTGGCGCGGGCCGTGATCAACGGCAACGCCGCGCGGGCCAAAGCCTTCGCCAAGTCCATCCTGCGCGGCCACCGCCGCTAAGACCTCCGCCCATCGCCATCCTCATGCCCCGCCTCGGCGGGGTTTCCCGCATTGGAGAGAGACTGTGCCGAAACATATCGACGCCCCCGCCATCGCCGACCTCTTCGGCCTAGCCGTCAACGATAATCTCCGCTCTACGGCGCTCGGGCTGGAGAAGGGCGGGGTGGCCGCCGGTCTCGATCGCCCGCACCGGTTGGTGCAGTTCCTCGCCCAGCTCGCGCACGAGAGCGCCCGCTGGCGCTATGATCGCGAGGTCTGGGGGCCGACCTCCGCGCAGAAGCGCTACGAGACCCGCACGGATCTCGGCAACACGGCGGCGGTCGATGGTGACGGCTTCCTCTACCTTGGCCGGACGGGCATGCAGATCACGGGCCGAACCAACTACGCGCGCTTCACTGCCTGGGTACACGAGGTGCATGGCGCCGATGTCGACTTCGTCGCGCAGCCGGACCTGGTGAACACTGATCCCTGGGAAGGTCTTGGCCCGATCTGGTTCTGGGATGTGGGGTCCGGCGAGAGTCTCAATCGCTTCGCCGATGCCGGCAACACCGAGATGGTCTCGCGCCGCATCAACGGTGGCACCAACGGCCTCGCCGATCGCCTCGATCTCTACGTGCAGGCGGGGCTCGCCTTCCTCGGCCACGGCAGCGTGCCGGCGTTTCAGGGGGCCACTGGCATCAAAGTCGATGGAGTTCCTGGGCCGCAGACCCGCGGGGCGCTGCATGAGGAGCTGTTCGCCCAGCCGTCAATCGCGTTTGGTAAGGCCCCGACTGCGGTTCTGGATCAAAACTATGAGCATGTCCGTAAGGCGCTCGTCGACATCCGGACGCGGGCCGACGAGGCGCTGGCCGTATAAACGCGGCCTTTTCGCGATCACCTACATGAACATTCCCACCGAGATCACAAAAATGGTGGCAAAGCTGATCACCCAGATCTGAGGCAATTGCCAGGACGGCTTGTCTTCACTGCAATAGCCGCAGGATCGTCCGGCGAGTCTCATTCGATGGCCGCACTCGCGGCATTTGAACAGCCTGAAAGACAATATTCATTCTCCCAATAGGAATTTTGTCCCCGCCCATGGCGAAGTGACTAATCGCTAGGCAAAAAATCTACGGGATAAGAAAACTGGCAGTGCTGCCGGGTTGCGAAAATATTCAATTAGCCATTCGAAGCAATGGCTAGGAAGAATTTTAATCACCTTTCTGTGTGGGCTTTGGGAATTGTCAGAGATTCCAAGAACTTTCTATTTCAGAACATCGCCGACCGAACCGCACCCTCCCAACTTTCGGTGCGCGTTCCCTGTC
This sequence comes from Pseudoroseicyclus sp. H15, assembly GCF_054353345.1. Lineage (NCBI taxonomy): Bacteria > Pseudomonadati > Pseudomonadota > Alphaproteobacteria > Rhodobacterales > Paracoccaceae > Pseudoroseicyclus > Pseudoroseicyclus sp. H15. The sequence continues at coordinate 390,794 of NZ_JBTHJE010000002.1, read as the reverse complement.
GAAGCAGGCCGCATAGGTCTCCTCCGATCCCACCCACATTCTCGCCGGGCAGACCGTGGATCTGCTCGACCTCAACTTCTGAAAGGAACACGGCCATGAACTACCTTCTCGACATCCTCGGCTCGGACGAGGCGAAGTCCGCGCTCGTAACGCTCTTCGTGATGGTGCTGACTGCTGTGACGGCATGGGTTGGTCGGCAGCTCTCGCGCTGGTTCTCGGCAGGGGAACTCGCCGCGGCTCGTAAGATCCTAGCGGATGCGATGCCTCGGGCGCTCGCCTATGCCAACGAGGCGAAAGGGGGAGAGAGCTCGGTGATCATCTACCTGAAGGGCACGATCCCCGAAGCGTTGGCGAAGCTGCAGGTGAGCGATGAAGCGCTCTATGCTCGCGTGCAGGCGGAGAGGGCGGCACGGCTGCCGGCGCCCTGACGGGCTGGCGCGTTCCGGCAATCGCGACATGCAAAGTGCCCGTGCATCGTTGGAGGCGCGGGCCCTTTGTCGTTCTGGGCGGCGGGCGGACCGGGGTTAGATGGACTCGGGGAGATACAGCCGTCAGCTTGCCGTAAACTGGTCACGAAGACGCCTCTACCCTCGCGAGCAAAGGTATATTAGCCTCCACTCAGCCGAGGGCCATGACACGGGTTAGTTCTTTGAGGAAGCAATCGGAACGAGAACGCCGACATAATATAAGAAAGGCAATAAAAGGGAATCAACCAAGGCGGTCGCGACTAATTGAAACGAGGTTTGTAGGCACTAGAACTTCTCGCATTGTTGAAATGTGGGATGGTAATTCCGTAGAGAATGTCCTGTGTCTATATCCTCCAAGTCACCCCCCTCGAATCCTGTCCTTTGAAGACAACCTAGATGGAACTCTACAGTTCCTAGTATATTTGCGAAAGACAGTCTCTGGAAAGCGCCCCACAAGAAAAATTTCGCGTACTTGGGTTACGAGGAAGCCTGGCCGGATGCCGACGATAAGGAGGTATACCGATTTCTCGGAAATAGAGGTTCTGTCCACTGCGCCTGCGGTCGTAATGGCGGCAGTATACGCGCGAGGAATGGAGGCGGTAGGAGAGGTTCCGCCAGCCGTCAATATTCCAAACTGGAGTGTCGCATCTTTTAAGACGCTATTCGAAATCGGGTTCTTTGAAATTGTCGGGCATGGCCCCGCGGAGCGAGTGCAAGAAGTCTATCGAAAGAAAGACGCGCCTTCGTATAAGGTGTCAAAAATACTGTCAGCTCAGAATGCCGACGGCTTAGAGGAAGCTTCGGCCGTTGTTGCAGAATTGCTAGAGTTTCTGTCCTTTGACGAAGAGGGAGCAGAGGACTTACTCACAGAGATTAACACGGCGGTGGGTGAAGCAATGATCAACGTTGCGAAACACGCATACCCTGAATGGTACACAGATGGGCGGGCAGAGGTTTGCTTAAAGCAATGGTGGATGAGCGCGCGGGCCGATAAGGAAAATAACACACTTACAATAGTAATATATGATCAAGGCGCGACGATACCAGGAACGCTACCTCGTCGGGACTGGTATAAGGAAGCGGTAACCGCAGTCATGAAAAGTCTTGTCGGAGAATTTGATTATGAATCTGCGCCTCGGATGGTCGATCATGAGTATATTAATTATTCAATGAAGCGAGGGAAGACGCAGACCGGCGCCAGCGAGCGTGGCTTAGGTCTCCCACAGATGCAGGAGCTGATCGATCTTTGCGAGGATGGCACCCTATCGATTATTAGTCGGAAAGGACTATATAAGTATGGCAAGGACGTCGGTGCCTTCAAGCGGCCTCTATCGCTCGACCTCGAAGGGACGTTAATCGAATGGGAGATCACCTTGCCTAGGACGCGACGACATGGGGACTGATATTGTGATCAATTTGGCCGAGTTCTCAAGGTACCCAACCGGTCGCGACGAGGTGGACGCGAAGTACAATGGGAAGAAATTCAGGGTAGAAGTACTCGCACCAGCAATCATATCTGCCCTTGAGCGGGGTGTTAAGGTTAGAGTCTCGCTGCGAGGCGTCATGAGTTTTGGTTCTTCGTTTCTTGAGGAGGCATTTGGTGGGTTGGTGAGGGACCGCGTTGCTACGAAAGAGCAGCTTCAGACCATTCTAATTATTGATCCAGGGTCTGCTCGCTTCGAGCGACGTGGCAAAGCAATCTGGAAACATATAATAAATGCATGAAAGCATGACTGCGGAGTTGCATGTCTATCTGAGTGGATTGTCTGCGGTTCTCTTCGGCGCAGTCCTTGCAGGGGTTTATACCTCTTACCTTAACCATTTGTCGGAAACAAATAGTGTTATTCGGGACTACATTTCTGAGCTTGAGCGGATCGAAAGGCTTGTTGAAGAATATTGGTTAGGAGCAACCTACGCCCATTCCGAGGAGCAACATAGAGACGTCGGACACATATTGCTGGCGGCGGTGGAGGCGACTGGGTTGTATGCTGAAACAACTGTCCAAATCCTCGGGGACTTATACCTGGAATTTGAAGGCTTGGATTTGGAGCTCTATATGTCCGCTACGGGAGGAGAATTTCAAACTACGGAATATAAGGCTTCTCCTGACCGTTATGCTGAATGCGTAAATATCATCGTTCGAATGAAGGCCATACTGCGTAAGAAGCGTACAAAAATGTTTTGGGCGAGGTAGCCCCCCCCTATTTTCAATCACCAAGGTAGGCTTGCTCCGGCGACTAACCATTCAGTTGGTTACAGACATGTGGGGACTCTCGGCAAACCGGCCGGTGGTGGATTGCTCTGTCTCCGGTTAGCTGGACTGAATCGCCGGAAACATCGCTGCGAATTGTGCGGCGTGCTCTTCGGACATGCTGAGGGGGAACGACACGAGCCCGGTTCTCACCTCATCCGGGTTGGCCGGATCGTCTGAGAGGCGGCGTGCGTCTTCCGCTGCCGTGAGATCGCGTTCAGATGGGCAAGAGGGCCAGTGAGTTGTGCGGGCATGCTCTTCTCCTTCGGGTTTTCACGGCTGAGCGCTGTCGGCTTGAAACCGGGGTTTCTCGATTTAAGCTATGCTGCTGCTCCGAACATCCGCCTCGACCCCCTTTTTTCAAAATGGTGCGTCGACGTATCTCGCACGAGCAGAAACTAGCCTATTGCGATCAGCCCTAGGCGAAATTTAGCCGGGCTGACTAAGCCGCAGCACGGTCGATTAAGGCGCCAATCAAGATAGATAAAATCACTCCTCATCGTCCTCGTCGGGATAGTAGAGGTCTTTAAAGCGAATTGGTCGAAGCAATCCATAAACAGATGGATAATCCGGTGCGTATCTAGCTTTCAAAGGCCGAATCATCGTCAGGACTGCCAGCGATATCTCAGCGCCGTCCTCTTTAAGAAATTGCGCTCCTGCTTCTACCACCGGGCGGTCAACCCAGTGGTGTCTGGAAACATAGACCCACTTGTCGATGCTGGTCACACAAAATGCGCTATCCGGAAATACCAGCCTCGGAGGAAAATCAACAACGACCAGATCGTATCGGCTAGAGGTTAGATCTATAATCTTGTTAATCGACAGGAGGTTATTGATGCGTGAACCGTTAGTCGCCTCGTAATCGTCCGTAACAACGTCGACTGAAACATCTTTGCAGTTGCAGCGATTGATACGCCAAGGTTCAGGTAGAGCAACATCACCCTCTGAAACCTTGAGCTTTTCGATTACGTTTGAGTAGGGTGACGATCTTGCGCGTAAATCGGCATCCAATATGGCCGCCGTATATCCAAGTCTGGCTGCCGCGACGGCAAGCCCGAGTGCTGTGGTAGTCTTGCCTTCCGATTGAACGCCAGAGGCAACCCCAAACACTCCAAGCTTTCCGGGCGTCAGATCGGATCTTCCACCTAACAGGGCAACGAGATGGTTAGTTGCGTTTCTAATCTCGGAGGATGAGGAACGACCACATTGAACTTCGAGTCTCTTTGTTAAACTATATCTCTTGTCGAACACGTCTCCTCGGGCAACCTTCGCCCCAGTCATGTCAGCCAGCATCTGCGGATTTTGCTCCGCTCCATCGTCAAGATCAGCGGCGGAGATGAAAAGCCCTGTAATTGCCCAAATCTCAATTGACAGCACAACAAGCCAGCTCTTTAAAGATATGAAATCTATTAGATCTCTTACATAATCAGATCCAAATTCAATGCACATATAATATATGAATAGGGAAGTCGCTTGAGTAAAGGCAAGAACAGCCAAACCGATGAACTTGAACTCTCGCACAAGACCGAAGGCGGCGCTGAGATATACGTCTGATTGATCAATAGCCTTCAAGGATTGAAGCTCCTAGTTTGTATCTACAAAGCAGAGAGTATTAGCGCTAGTACGCCGAGCAAGATAGATCCAGAAAAACCAATAATAAACTCGGACGCAAAGCCTTCTCTTGGTACCTTTACTTCGTACGACCTCAGAAACAACGATATTATCAGGGCAAGAACCGCGATTTTGAGAGGAAGGTCGGCAACATATACAATCGCATAAAGCAATTCCAGAGCCTGCGGGACGGGGTAGCCATCATCTATAGGGTTGCTGAATACCATGAGCGTGACTGACACTATTATGAGAGACCGTTTCGTCGCACGGTAGCTTGCAACATCTACAAGGCTCAGAACCAATTTTCACTCTCCTTGGTGTTAGGTTTATCTGCTAGGTGAGAACAATTAGTCGATGGGAAGTTGATAGATGTGAACCAGCCTTCGAGTCAGAAATGTCAGTTGGTTGCACCTAAGTTACATTAGGACTTCGTCTTGGCTGGGGCGGTTACATCGATCGGTTGGCAGGCTGTGCGTTGTAAGGTCTTTTGACCCTCTCGGACCAGCAGGGTTGGCGTTCGCGGCTAACTCCTCCTTAGCCATCACGCGGCTCTCATCGGCGGCGGGGGGCGGCCTTCCGCCGAAGCTGACGTCTGTTGCGTCAGCACCAGCATAATGGGGCGCCCGCCGATGAACGTGAAGCCGACAGTGGTGCGCCTGACGCAAGAGGCGCTCGACCGCATTGAGCGTGTTGCGAGGCCAAACCAGCGCGCAGCGTTCATTCGTGAGGCGATCGACAATGAGCTCGATCGGTGCGAGGCTCGGTCCGAGAACCCGGTCCAGAATGGCGGCGACGACGATGGCGAGCGGTAATAAATGGCAGTCCAAATCTGAAAACCTGCCGGTCAGGAAGATCGGATATGCCCGCGTCTCCACTTCCGACTAGAACCCGGACGTGCAGATGGCGGCGCTGAAGGCCTACGGGGTGCCCGAGGAGCTGATCTTCGTCGACCGCGCCAGCGGAAGCACGCTTGAGCGCCCCATGTTCGTCCGCGTGCTGAAGTATGCGCAGCACCCCGGCACCGAGCTTGTCGTCTGGAATCTCGACTGTCTTGCCCGCACGCTCGAGGGCATCCTCTGGGTGCTCAATTTCTTCGAGCGGCGCGGCGTCAAGTTGTTCAGCCTGACAGAGCGCGTCGATCTGACGACGCCCATGGGCAAGGCAATGCTGCAGATCATGGGCGTGGTCGCTGAGCCGGAGCGCAACCTCATCATCGAGAGAACGAATGTCGGCCTCGCCCGGGCGCGAGAGCGCGGTGAGAAGGGCGGCAGGCCGATCGCGATGACGCCGGGCCGCGTAGAGGTAGCCGACCAGCTCCTGCGCGACGGTGAACTGGGGCCGGAGGTCCGGGCGGCGGTCAAGGCGCTGCCGGGCCCTCCGGTGAGCCGCGCTGCCTACTACGCCTGGCAGAAGAAATGGAAAGCCGGTGAGGTTGGCGACGTGGGCACCGGCGAGAGCTTCAGGACTGTATCGGTCGCATACCAAAGCTTCGGGAGCGGTCGAAGTAGCAGAGCGCAGCGATGGGTGGCTGAATGACGGTTAACCTGCCGGCCGTAGCCGTCGAGCGCGTGAGGGAGTCGGGGTGCGATCAGCCTCGGAAGGCAGGCCCTCCCGCCATCCTTCCCTACGAGTCCAGATAGGAGGGGCGGACTTTGAAGCAATTATCGTTGGCGATAGCCGCCGCTCTCACGCCGAGCCTGATTTACTCTCAAGGCTCAACGAAGGACTTGGAAAGGTTAGTAGAGGCTGTCGAAGCAAACCCGCATACCGAAGGCGGCTACTGGCTTGAGACGTTGAATTCGTTCGATGATTGGGAGAAAGTGGCACTTGTTTTTGGGTACGCCGACCCGGGTGATTTGATGGCCTGCATTACGCTGAGGATCGCCGCCTCGGCGGACGCCCCAGGACGCCTCTTTCGGTGCAACCCTGTTCGATATGCCTTGCGGTGATGTCGAAGCCGGAGTTTAGCGCAGGCGCCGACTGAACTGAACTCACAAGGTCAAGTCCTAAAGAGGAGAGAAGAAATCTATGAGATGGTTGATTGTTCTCGCAGCTACCGTGGGCCTACCAGCTGCGGCGCAGCAGATAGGTGAAGTCGAGGCCGGAGGAGAGGTTCTGGAATGGGATCTAATGGTTTGCACCGATCGCGAGGGCGGTCACGATTTTCAACTGTTTGGACTTACTGATGAAGGCTGGCAGCTCTATTCCATACGAGGCGATGTGGTCGACGTTCGAAAGGATGGGCATGACTGGTCGGTCTCATCGGATAGCCGTATCATGGTCGGAAGCGAGACCAGTCTATACATCCATCAACGGGGCGAGGTCTCTCAAGCTGATTGCAGCTGGGAAAACCGAGCACTAGGAATGTTGTTTTCAGTAGTTGAGGATACGATGTCTGCTGGTGGACGCATAGTCCCTATGAGACAGGATCCGGCAATTCTTCTGGCCCAACTTAGAGCAGCTCTACTCGCCCTCGATGAAAGCGAGGCTAGAGCAGCTGCGATGAGTGCGGAAATAGAATTTCTTCAAGAAGAGCTTGACGGAGAGCGACGTCGTTAGTCGCGCTTTCTCGGCGCTAGCCCGGCTACGGTTGCCAGTCGCGCCATCTGCTCATCCGCGCCGGTCGCCCGCGCTCTTCCCATGTCGATCCCACACGCTGGGCGCCGACGGGAACTCGGTGATCTGGGGCTCGGTGATCTGGGGCCAATTCGTTCCGCACTTCGCGCACTTCGCTCGCCGGCCGAAGGCGTAGTGGCCGATCCCCTTTGGCAAATCCTCGGGCTGTAGCTCAACCTCGTGGCGGCAGTGCTTCTGCCAGCATCGCACCAGAATGTGGGTGCAGCCGGAAGCGAAGAGGGGAGGGTCAGCGGTTGGGCTTTTGAACATCGCAGGGCACCAAGGCTGTGTCAGTTTTGTGCCGTACCTTCTCGCATGTTCCTGCCGCGTTCTGCCAGGACTTGCAAGGGTATCCCCCAGCACACTCTCTCTAAATGACTGATCTGTATGGAGAAAACTGGTGCTGTGAAAGAGGATTGAACTCTCGACCTCTCCCTTACCAAGGGACAATCTTATAAATGCGCCGACCATGGCGGGTGCACCCAACACGGTCAGCAGTCCGGCGTCTTCAGCAGCTTCGGGCTGCTTGGTAACGATCAATCGCTTGCATCTTTCCTCTCTCGATCACGATCTGCGCCTCACGGTCCCCGCCGCCCATGCTCGAGAGTGGCAAGCCGATAAGCAGCACCCCGATCGTATCACCAGTATCCGCAGACCGCTGGGCTGCACTCAGGTTCTCCAACTGTTGCGAAGCTTGGATCTCTGCTTGGGCAAGCTGTTGGCACGAGGAGTTGGCATATGCTTCCATGCCCACCTCGACAGCAGCGATAGACGCGGGCTGCTTAGCGCAACCGGCGACGAGAGCGGCTGCCGCGACCGCAATAAAAAGTTTCTATGATTCTCTCCCGGTCACTTGAATGTGATACCTCAACTCGACTGGAGATCGAGGGAACCCTTAACTTTGGACAGGTGCGCTAGAGCTGTGGGCTAAATGCCGAGGGTGCGATGCGGCTTCCCGAGCAGGTTTCCACATGTTCCACTAAGTCCTTGATGGGAAACGAGGCGGGTGTCGGTCGGTTTCCATCTTAAACCATTGAAAAGAACAGCCTCTCGCCCTTCCTCACTGTCCGCCACCCCTTTCTTAAGTGCGCGTTTAACTGCGAGAATTTCGTGGTTCCCGCATATACTAGGAACGGTTTCGGATGTTCCGTTGCGCTATGACGGCGCGCCGGCGGGCGGCGCTGCGGGTGTAGCGGCCCACTAGTATTTGATGCGCCGCGGCCCCTCCCGCTACGCGGACGCCAAGCCTCGACCGGTGTTTTGGAAGAGCCTGAAGACGGATTCGAACTCCGTCGCAATGCATAGGTCCGAGCGGGTCTGGGCGGGGTATCTTGAGGCATGGGAGGCAGCTGATGTGTGTTAGCCGTGGGATTTAGTGTCTTCGGCCTGGGCTTGAGGGTATCGCGCGCGCCGATGCGTTCTTTCGCGAAGGTTGCGGGGAGCGCCCCGGATCTCGGGGAAACTCCATAATAGCGGCGATCGCCGCCGAATTCTCGCGGTCGGACGCGGAAACGCGTGGCTGGCGAGAAAAGAGATGTGGATTTTGATTGGTGCCGCATTTCCGCGGTGACTTCAGACGATGCTCGCTTGGCGGAGAATAGTATCATTGCGAAGCAGGGAGACCCGCTCTCCAGCCAACGGCGAACGCTGTGCGGTTCAGGTGGCGAGCCCCTCAGCCGATACGCTCCCCCGAGGCGGCGTCGAAAAGGTGCAGGTGCCGCGGGTCCAGTGCCAGGTGGATGCTCTCGCCCGGGCGGCTCGTCACGCGGTCGCGAAAGAGCGCCGTGACCGGCTGGCTGGCGAGATCCAGCGTCACCTGCGTTTCCGAGCCTGTCGGTTCGACGGTCACGACGGTTGCAGCTACGCCGTCCGCGGCCATGCGGAGCCCCTCGGGCCGGATTCCGAGCACCACGTCGCCCACGGCTGGCCGCGCAAGTCCGTCCGGCAGGGCGAGACGGGTGCCGTCCTGCGCCGTGAAGGCGCCGGTCTCCAGCCGTCCGGGCAGCAGGTTCATCGACGGGGAGCCGATGAAGCCGGCGACGAAGAGGTTGGCGGGCCGGTCGTAGAGATCGAGCGGCGTGCCGACCTGTTCGATCCTGCCGTCGCGCATGACGACGATGCGGTCGGCCATCGTCATCGCCTCGATCTGGTCGTGGGTGACGTAGACCGTGGTGGTGCCGAGCCGCTGGTGATTCATCTTGATTTCAGAGCGCATCTGCACCCGAAGCTTGGCGTCGAGGTTCGAGAGCGGCTCGTCGAAGAGATAGACCTGCGGGTTACGCACGATGGCCCGGCCCATGGCGACGCGCTGGCGCTGCCCGCCCGAGAGCTGGCGGGGGTAGCGCTCTAGATAATCCTGCAGCCCCAGCATCGCCGCCGCGGCCTTGACGCGCTCGCGGCGCTGCGCGGGTTTCACGCCGGCGAGCTTGAGCGAGAAGGACATGTTCTCCTCCACCGTCATGTGCGGGTAGAGCGCGTAGTTCTGGAAGACCATCGCGATGTCGCGGTCCTTCGGGGCAAGCCCGTTGACCGTGCGGCCGGCGATGGAGATCACGCCCGAGGCTATGCTCTCCAGCCCGGCGATCATGCGCAGGAGGGTTGATTTCCCGCAGCCTGACGGCCCGACGAGGATGACGAATTCACCGTCCTCGATGTCGAGCGAGACGCCGTGCAGCACCTCCAGAGCGCCGTAAGTCTTGCGCGCCTCGCGAATGGTCATCGCGCCCATGTCGTCTCCTCCTCTGTGCCGGCCCTTGCCGGAATATGCCCGCCCCAGCCGGCGGCGCGCGTGGCGCGGCCGATGCCGGGGTTGAACGAATTTGTGGGGTCGAGCCCGCGGAAATGCGCCAGAACCTCGGGCGGCGCCGCATAGGCATGGCCGTGGTTGTGCTCGGCGGGGTAGCGGGCGCCGCGCTGATCGAGGAGCGCGAGCATCTTCGCCTTCACCGCCCCGGGGTCAGCCCCGCGGCGGATGAAATATTCCTGATGGAAGACGTGGCAGAGGAAGTGGCCGCAATATTGCCGCGCTTCGATATCGGCCTCGATCTCGGGCGGCAGGGTCTCGAACCAGTCTTCCGCATCCCGCGGCAGCGCGATGTCGAGGGCGACGATGTCCTCGACCGTGTCGCGGTGAAGCGCCCTGTAGCGCACGACGGCGCCGCCGACGGTGAAGCGCAGCAGGAACGCATCCTCCCCCTCGCTCGGCGTGCATTCGAAGGCGTCACCGCTGGCGGAAGGGAAGGCGCGGGAGAGCCGGGCGCGGGCCTCTGCTACGCCGGCGCCGGGCACCTTGAGGAACAGTAGGTGGTCGAAGCGCGACCGCCAGTCGCGCAGCCGGGGTGGGAGGTGCGAGGGCAGGGGCCTCGTGGCCGCGTGGAGCAGCCGGTCACTGAGGGCAGAGCCGAGGCCGAGCCGTTCCGTCCAGCCGTCCACCCGGCTCTTGATCGCGAAGGCGCGCGGCACGTTGCGGGTCCCGGCGGCGCGGATGAAGCGAAAGAGGTCGCGGCCGTGGCGCTCGGCGAGGTCGAAGGCGGTGGCGTGCAGGTATTCGGCGGCAATGGGCAGGTGATCGAACTGCTCCAGCACGTCCCGCCGCAGCCGGGCCAGCTCGCCGGGGTCGTTCGTGCCAATGCAGAAGGTCGCGGCGCCCTCGTCGGCAGGGAAGGTATCGAGCCGCACCGCGAAGACGGCGAGATGCCCCGCCGAGCCGGCGCTCTCGAAGAGCCGCCGCGGGTCGCCGTTGAACCGGGCCGGGCTGGTCGCGGCGGTGTCGCGCACATGGGCGGCATAGTCCCGGTCGGAGGCGGCGCGGTTGCCCCCTTCGCGGACCTCGGCCTCGCCCCAGTCCCCCCGGTCGAGCCGGCCGAGTATCGTCTCTGGCGCCTCGCCCAGATCGAGCCCGAGGTGGTTCACAAGCCGCAACGCGCCGGTCTCGTCGATGCGGGCGAAGAGCGAGAGTTCGGTATAGGCCGGGCCGCGCTGCACGAGAGCGCCGCCGGAATTGTTGCACACGCCGCCCGTTGCCGTGGCGCCGATACAGGAAGCGCCGATCACCGAATGGGGCTCGCGGCCCAGCGGAGCGAGCCGCCGTTCCAGCGCCTCCAGCGTCGCGCCGGGCTGGCAGATGACCTGCGCGCCGCCGCGAATGAGGTCGGTCCGGTTGAGCCGGAGGGTGCTGATGATCACCACGGGCCGGTCATAACCTGCGCCATCGGGCGTCGAGCCGCCGGTGAGGCCGGTATTCGCGGCCTGGTATATCACGATGAGCCGCGCGCGGGCGCAGATTTCGAGCAGCCGCCAATGCTCCACCAGCGTACCGGGGCGCAGGACGGCGAGCACCGGGCCGTCGCCCTGCCGGTAGCCTCGCCGGTAACGGCGGGTGGCGCGGGGGGCCGTCAGCACGTGGCGACGCCCGGCGATGCGGCGAAAGTCGCGGAGGACCTCCTCCACCAGCTCGGGCGCCGCGCGGGTCATTCCGCCGCCTGCGCGCGCCGCTTCGAGGGTGCGAAGTCGTTGAACGCCTCGTGCCCCTTGCGGAGGGAGCCGTCCGCTTCGATGAAATGCAGGCATTCCGGCAGGCCGACGGGCCCGTATTCGTCGCGGTGCAGGTCGGAGATCAGGCTGTGGTGCAGCGCATGAACCGTGAAGCCCACGCCCCGCTTTGCCAGCTCGCCGAGGGTGAAATTCATCACCTCGACATGCTTGGCATCGTCGCGCGCGCCCCAGACGGTTTCCGACGCGATGAGCCCCTTGCCGACGCTGTCTGCGAAGGCGACCGTGTCTTCCACGAGCTTGATGAAGCCCTCCTTCTTCGTCACCTGCATTTGCGCGGCGACACCGTTCCAGACGTAGTAGGGGTGGAAGGAGAGGATATCGACGAGCGGCTCCGTCGCCTTCACCGCCGAGAGGCCGGGGTAGTTGCCGATGGTGATGGGCTGGCTTGCGCCGAGCATCCGCACCTTGCCCGCCAGCCATTCCAGCCACTTCAGCTCTGCCGCGCGGAGGGGGCTCGCTTCATCATCGACATACTCGCCCATCAGGGGCTCGTTACAGAGATCCCAGCAATAGATCCGGTCGTCGTCCTTGTGCGCGCCGATCACGGCGTCGAGGAAGCCGGCATGGACCTCTTCCACGATGGTCAGCTTGCGGCCCGTGGGATCGGGGGAGGAGAACAGGTCGTCGGAGTGGTTCCACGCCGTCGCCCAGGGGATCAGGTGTTCCAGCCCGACGCCGCCGAAATCGCAGACCGGGTCGCGCCAGCGGTTGAAGAGCACGGGCATGACCTTGATGCCGTGGCTGGCGAAGATGCCGAGGCCGGCGTCGAGGTTGGCCATGAAGCGCTCGGGGTTCCTCTGGTAGCTCTCGTTGGAGAGCCACCACCGCCCGACGTTCCACTCGGGGAAGTAGCGCTTGCCCCGCGCGATCTCCACGGCCATCAGCCCGTGGTCGTGGTGGTTCCACACCTCCAGCCCGCTGGATCCCCAGGACCCGTCGTAGTTGAAGCCGAAGACCTCACTGGTTTCCATCATCTCACTCCCTCTTCCTCCATGGCGGCGTCGGCGGTCGTCGCCGTCTCCCCGCGATCCTCATCCCGATCCTCGCCCCCGGGGACGATCACCAGCTTGCCCGTGCCCGGCGCATTGGCGAGGAGGGCCGCGTAGGCCTCCCGCGCCTCGGCGAGCGGGTAGCGCCCGGTGATCAGCGCAGCGGGCCTGACCCGCCCGCGCCCCAGAAGCTGCAGCATCTGCGACCAGACACCGGGGCTGCCGAGCGAGCCGGTCAGCGACTGGTCGCTGACGACCATGCGGTCGACATCCACCGGGTGACTGGAGCAGCCCGTCAGGCTGACGGCGACCAGCCGGCCGTTGCTGGCCAGCCGCCCGAGCGCGGCGCGCAGGCCGTTGGCGTTGCCGCTGGCCTCGATCACCACGTCGAACTGCTCGGCCACCTGCGCCGGCCGAGCCCCGATGCCGGTGGCGCGGGCCATGCGGGCCTCGTCCGGCTCCATCACCGCGACCTCGCAGGCGTAGAGATCCATGGCGATGGCGGCGGCGAGCCAGCCGATGGTGCCGGCGCCGACGACGAGCACCCGGTCGCCCTTGCTCCACCCGGCGCGGAGGACGGCGCGCAGGGCGACGGCGGCGGGCTCGGCAAAGACGGCGTCGTCATCGGCGATCTCCGCCGGCACCTTGTAGGCGCTGGTGGCGGGAAAGCGGACGAGGCCGGCCAGCGCGCCCTCCTGCTTCATGATGCCGGTCTCGGCGCGGTTGTCGCACTGGTGGTAATCGCCGGCATCGCAGCGCAGGCAATGCCCGCAGCCGATGCTGCACTCCCCCACCACCCGGTCGCCGGGGGCGAAGCCGCGGGCTTCCTCCCCCACGGCGACGACGCGGGCGACCCATTCGTGGCCGGGCGTCATCGGCAGGCTGGCGCGCCCGTCGCGCAGGTAGATGTGGCTGCAATCGGCCAGCTCCGCATCCGTCCGGCAAAGGCCGATGGCCAGCGGGGCGAGCAGCAGGTCGCCCGGGCCGGGCAGGGGGGGCGGCGCCGGCAGGACATCGATCCGTCCGGGCGCCGAGATCACGACGTGTCTCACGTATCTGTCTCCGTCACTTGTCCGGTCACTGGCTCGACAGCGAGCCGCCGATGCCGCCGACGCTGAAGTAGCGGTTGAGCAGGGCGAACAGGATGACCGGGGGCATCATGGTGATGACGGAGACCGCCATGACGGCGCCCCAGTCGGTGGATGTCTGCTGGAAGAAGGATTGCAGGCCGATGGGCAGCGTGAAGCTGTCGTCGGACTTCAGGAAGACGATGGCGACGAGGTAGTCGTTCCAGCTGAGGAGGAAGGTGAAGATCGCCGTCGACAGCACCCCGGGCAGCGAGTTGCGCAGCACGATCCGCACGAAGCCGCCGAAGACGGAGCAGCCGTCGATCCAGGCCGCCTCCTCCAGTGCCGCGGGGATGGAGTCGAAGTACGCCGCCATCATCCATGTTGCGACGGAGAGAGAGCCGGCCACGTAGATGATGACCAGCGCCCCGAGGTGATCGGCCAGCCCGAGCCGCGCAAAGAGGATGAAGAGCGGGATGACGGCGGTGATGATCGGCAGCGATTGGACGATGAAGAGCAGCAGCGAGTAGCCCTCGATCACCTTGTGCCGCCCGCGGCTGATCACGTAGCCCGCCGGCGCCGAGACGATGATCGCCGCGACGACGGTGAAGAGCGACACCATGAGCGAGTTGCCCAGCCAGTCGAGCACCAGCGACGTCTCGAAGACATGCCTGAAGTTCTGCAGGCTGATCAGCGCCGGCTCCCCGCCCGGGCGCGGGCGCAGCGACAGCATGATGGTGGCGCCGATCGGCAGCAGCGCGATGGCCGTGAAGACGAAGACACCGGTGGTGCGCAGCGCCTTCGCGCGGTTGAAACTCGGTCCTGCGGCGGTCATGCTGTCGCTCCCGATTTGCGGATCTGGCGGAAGAGCACCATCGACACGACGACCATCGCGGCCGTCATTATCAGCGCCACGGCGACGCCGGGGCCCGTCTGGAAGTTCTGGAACACCAGCCGGTAGGCCAGCACGATCAGCGAGGTCGTCGCATCGATCGGGCCGCCGGCGGTGAGCAGGTAGATGGTGGGGAAGTCGTTGATGCAGAAGATCGTCATCAGGATCCAGCTGATGTAGGTCGTCCGCCGCGTCAGCGGCAGCGTGATGTAGAACAGCTGCTGGCGCGCGCTGGCCCCGTCGAGCGAGGAGGCCTCGTAGACGCTCCGGTCGATGGCCGAGAGCGCGGCGCTCATCATCAGCATCATGAAGGGAAAGCTGCACCAGATCTTGAAGACGCAGACGGTCACCGCCGCCAGCACCGGATCGGCGAGGAAGAGCGGCGTGCCGAAGCCGAGGAAGCGCGCCAGCGCCGGCATCGGCGAGTCGGGCGTCGCCACCAGCCAGTTCCACGCCATGGACGACACCACGATGGGCACGACCCAGGGCAGCAGCAGCAGCACCTTGAAGATGCCGCCGAAGTGGATGCGCGCCTGCAGCGCCAGCGCCAGCGCCATGCCGATCAGCCAGCTCCCGGCGACGCCGGAGATGGTGAAGATCGCGGTGAAGCGCACCGCGTGCCAGAAGTCGGGGCTCTGGAGGACCTTGGCGAAGTTCGCCAGCCCGACGAACTCCCCTGCGGTGATGAGGGTACCGTTGCGCACCGATTGCAGCGCCGCGTAGGCGACGGGGTAGGCGTTCAGCAGCGCCAGCAGAAGCACCGACGGCGCGATGAGCACCAGGAACAGGCGCCCGCGGCTGGCACTCCAGTCGGAGCGGGGGCGGCTGGCGCCCCCGCTCCGACCTTGTGCCGCGCGGACCACGTCAAGCGGGTCTGTGCGGTCCGACATCGGCTCTGGCCCCTCTGGCTTACATCAGGTCTTCGAGGTCGGCCTGCAGGCGCTCCAGCGCCGCGCGGGCCTCGGTGCGGCCCTGCAGCATGGTCTGCGTGAAGCGCGTCACCGCCTGGCCGGCGTCGATGGAGGCCAGCGCCGGGAAGGAGGCCTGCGCCCGCGCCGCCATCGGCTTGCAGATGGGCTGCCACTCCTCGATGACCTTCACCGCCTGCGTGCGCGACTGGAAGACATCCGTCTCAGCCACCGAGCGCAGCGCCGGAAGTGTCGGCGCGTTGCCGATGGTCCACGCGTGCTCGAGGTTGTTGACGTACCAGAAGAGGAACTCCTCGGTCGCCTCCACGGAGGGGTTGTTGGCGTACATCATGATGTTGTTGACGTAGTAGGCCGAGCCGTAATCGCCGTGCGGGCCGGCCGGCGGGCTCATCACCTGCAGGTCGCCGTCCGTCTCTCCCAGCACCTCGTCGAGCCCCGGCGTGTGGTAGCCGAGCGCGCATTTGCCGGTGCGCCACATCTGGTCGAGGTTGTCGGTGGAGTAGCTGATGGAGGCGGGGTCGATCATCCCGTCCACCGCCATCTCGCGGACGAACTCCATCGCCTCGATGTTGCGGTCGAAGAGGGCGTCGGGCTCGGCGCTCTCGTTGAAGAGGCCGCCGCCGTTGTTGATCATCAGCGCCATCATCGAGTGGTAGCCGAAGTTGTTGTTCGGCCCGGCGCCGGTGCCGAAGGCGTAGACGTCGATCTCCTTCAGGGCCCGGCCCACCTCGAGCCACTCCGCCCAGGTCGTCGGCGCCTCGACGCCGGCCTTGTCGAGCAGCGACTGGCGGATCCAGATCGGCCGCACGTCGAGGTTCCACGGGATGCCCACGATTCCCTCGGGGGTCGTCAGCGCCTCGATGGTGCCGGGCAGGAAGTCATCGATCTTGCCGCTCTCGCGCAGCATGGCGATGATGTTGTCCGCATAGAGGACCTGCCCCTGCTCGGCGAACTGGAAGGCCTGGAAGGCGCCACCGGTCGAGGCCGCGGGCCCCGTGTTCGAGGCCAGCGCCGAGGCGAAGACCTGCTGGAAGTTCGCCCACTGGATCACCTGGTACTCGGCGCCGAGGCTGCCGGAATAGCCCTCGACGAGGCCCTTCATGGCGTTGTTGTAGGTCGTGCCGCCCCAGGGCATGTCCCAGAACTTGATGGTCTGGTCTTGCGCAAGGGCGGGGGCGCCGATCAGGGCGCCGGCGGCCGTGGCCCCTGCGCCTTTCAGAAATCCGCGGCGTGTCGAAACGAGTGTCATGGTCGCTATCTCCTCCAATCGCACGCTCTGCGGGCGCCGGCCGGGCAGACGTCTCCGGTCGCCGCGGCGATATTCGCCGGGCGCCATCGCCGCGTCTGTCACGGGATGCCTTGGTCGTGCTCCTCTGGTCCATCCCCTTGCCCGGCCGCCTCAGCGCGGCCAGAACCTCCTCCGGGTCCGGTGAGCTTGAAAAGTATATAGTGATTCACTTTTCGTCAAGCCGGGAATGTGCTTGTCTGTGCGGGAGGCGGACGGGCATTGCCAGGCAGGCCCGACTGACGCGAGAGAACGGCACAAGGAGCAGCTGGTGACGAACGCGGAGAAGAAGACACGCGGGCCCTACAAGGCAGGGCTCAAGCGGCGCGAGGCGATCCTGCGCGAGGCGGTCGAGGTCTTCGGCAGCAAGGGCTACAGCGCCGGCTCCCTGCAGGAGATTGCGCAGAGGGCGGGCATCACCACTGCGGGCATCATGCGCCATTTCGACAACAAGGCCGAGCTTCTGGTCGAGGTGCTGCGCTTCTGGGACGATGCCCAGATCGCCGACGAGAAGCGCTACGAGGGCCTCGCCTATTTCCGTAGCCTGCGCAGCGTGACAGAAAGCAACATCGAGAACCGTGGATTCATCGACCTTTTCCTGACGCTTTCCATCGAGGCCGGCCAGCCGGGCCACCCTGCGCATCCCTTCATCGTGGAGCGCACGGGCCGCACGATGGAGGTCTTCACCCGCCACCTGCGCCACGCCATCGCCGCCGGCGACATCCCCCCGATGGACGAAGAGGTCATCGACTACGAGGCCCATCTCCTGATCGCCGTGCTCGACGGCTTCGCGATCCAGTGGATGATCGACGACCGGCTCGACCTTCTGGCCATGATCGGCGGCTATGTCGACGCCGTCATCGCGAAATGGCAGGCCGGTGGCGGTTACCGGGCCTCACCAGACACGCCCTGACTGGGGGCCCTGGCTTTCCCGGCTGTGACGCCGGGGTGGCGGGGCAGGGGGCCGGCGCGGTCAGCCTTCGACGGTGTTGCGCTGGGGGCGGAGATAAGCGACGAAGCGGTCGCCCACGCCTTGGCGGTGCAAAGCCTCTGGCGAGACGGTGCGGGGTCGGCGGCGATGCGGCGGGGCAGGTCATCCGCGAGAATACCGGCCCTGCCGATGGCCACGCAATCCGCCCCTTCAGCCAGCACCCATCGCGCCCTCTCGGCAACCATGATCCCGCCGGCCACGCCGAGCGCGGCGCCGTGGTAATCGAGCCCGGTGAAGAGCGCCATCAGTGTCCGGCCCTTGTGAGCGGGCTCGTCGGGCTCCTTGGTTATGTCCTAGAGCGAGAGGTCGAGATAATCCATCGCGCGGCCTGCGAATAGTTCGGCGGCGAGCCCCCCATTTCGGAGAGGACGGGGCCCAAGCGCTCCGAAGACAGCCGCACGCCGATCTGGAAGTTGGGCTCGCAGGCGGCGCGGAGGCGGTGGAGGAGCTCAAGGAGCAGGTGAGCTGGGAGACGATGCCCTTGCCGCCGACAGGGCCCTACTCGGACAGGATCGCGACGGCCTCCCAGGGGGCGAGCTCGATCCGCCCCGCGAGCTCATCGCGCGGCTCAACGTTGTGCACGAGGCAGGTGCCCCGGCAGGCGAGACCCTCGGGGATGTCGTAACTCACCGGCTCGGAGGAGACATTCGCGACGACGGACAGGCGCTGCCCGTCGAACGCCCGGCCATAGGCGAAGATGGCCTCGTCCTCCACGGAGAAGGGCCGGAAGTCCCCCCGCGTGAGGATCGGCAGCGTTTTGCGCAGGTGCACGAGATGCCGGTAGAAGGCGATGAGCCCATCGGGGTCCGACCTGTCCGCCTCGACGTTGATCTCTGTATGGTTCGGGTTGACCTCGATCCACGGGGTGCCGGAGGTGAAGCCGGCGTTCTCCCCGGCCGACCATTGCATCGGCGTCCGCGCGTTGTCGCGGCCGTTCGCGTTGGCGCCGGAGATGAACTCCTCGAGGCTGTGCCCCTGCGCCATGACCGCCTCGTGATGGCCGAAGAGCTCGACATCGCGGAACTGCTCCAGCCGCTCGAACCGGCTGTTCGTCATGCCGATCTCCTCGCCCTGGTAGACGAAGGGCGTGCCCTTCATGAAATGCAGGACGGTCGCGAGGAGCTTGGCCGACCGCACGCGGAATTCGCCGTCATCGCCGTATTTCGACACCTGCCGCGGCAGGTCGTGGTTCGTCAGGAAGAGCGAGTTCCAGCCGTCGTCGGCGAGGGCGATCTGCCAGTCGAAGAAGGCCTTCTTGAAGGTCGGCAGGTCGAAGGGCAGCGGCTTCCACTTGCCGAAGGTCTCGTGCCAGCCGGCCTTCACATGCTCGAACTGGAAGACCATGGAGAGCTCGCCCCGATCCTCTCCGCAGTAGAGGATGCCTGTCTGCGGCGTCACGCTCCACGATTCGCCGACGGTGACGACATCGCGCCCCGCCAGCGTCTCGCGATGCATCTCCTGCAGGTAGGCGTGCAGGTTCGGGCCCTCGGCCATGATCCCGGCGTCGACATCCTTGCCGATCAGGTCGATCACATCCATGCGGAAGCCGCCGATGCCGCGATCGAACCACCAGTTCATCATGGCGTAGATCTCGGCCCTGAGCGCCGGGTTCTCCCAGTTGAGATCGGGCTGCGCGCTGGCGAACTGGTGCAGGTAATACTTCCCGAGCGAGGGCACGTAGGTCCATGCCGGGCCGCCAAAATTGGAGAGCATGTCGTCGGGCGGTGCGGACGTTTCGCCGCGCGGCTCGCGCCAGACGAAGTAATCGTGCTCCGGCGCCTCGGGCGAGGCGAGGGCCGCCTTGAACCAGGGGTGCTCGGACGAGCAATGGTTGACGACGAGATCCATGACGATCTCGATCCCGCGCGCCTTCGCCTCCGCGATCAGCCGGTCCATGTCGTCCAGCGTGCCGAAGGCGGGGGCGATGTCCCGGTAGTCGGAGATGTCGTAGCCGTTGTCGATCATCGGCGAGGCGTAGACCGGCGAGAGCCAGATGAAGCCGATGCCGAGATCGGCGAGGTGATCGAGCTTGGAGATGATGCCGGGGATATCCCCGATCCCGTCGCCGTCACTGTCGCAGAAGCTGCGCGGATAGATCTGGTATCCGGTGGCGGTCTTCCACCAGGGCAAGGGGTCCATCTGCGCCTCCATGGTCTCGAACGATGTCTTCCGGGCCCGGCTCTTCGCGTGACCTCCGCCCAGACGTAGTCTGTTTGGCGGGTTGGCCAGAGCGGCCGGCCGGCAGAGGCGCCTGGCGGGGCGCCTCCACCGGCCGGGAGCTAGACGCTCACTCGGCGGCGTTGACGCGGCGCGGCACGAGGGACTGAACGACAGCCGGCATGTCGATATAGCCCACGGTCTCGCCGCCCTGTTCGACGCGGAAGGCGCGGTCCAAGTTGCCCTCGGCCAGCGCGATGACGCTCTCGAGGTTGTCGCCCGGGGCGACGCTCCCGTCGACCGGAGCCTGCGGCGGCTGATCCGTCATCACCGAGCGCACGCGCAGCACGCGCGCGCGGTTGATGTCGGCGACGAAGTCTTCGATGTACGGGTCCGCGGGCTTGAGCAGGATATCCTGCGGCTGGCCCTGCTGCACGACGGCGCCGTCCTTCAGGATCACGAGGTGATCGGCGAGCTTCAGCGCTTCATCGAGATCGTGCGTGATGAAGATGATCGTCTTCTGCAACTCGCCCTGCAGCTCCAGCAGCAGGTTCTGCATGTCCGTGCGGATCAGCGGGTCGAGCGCGGAGAAGGCCTCGTCCATCAGCATGATGTCCGAGTTCGACGCGAGCGCCCGCGCGATGCCGACCCGCTGCTGCATCCCGCCCGAAAGCTGGTGGGGATACTGGTCGCCCTGACCCTGCAGCCCGACGCGGTCGAGCCACTTGTTGGCCTCGCCCTCGTAGTCGCGGCGTGACTTGCCGCGGGTCGCCAGCGCCATGCCGGCATTCTCCAGCACCGTCCGGTGCGGCAGGAGGGCGAAGTTCTGGAACACCATCGACATGGACTCGCGGCGCAGCGTGCGCAGCTTGCCCTCGTTCCACGCGAGGATGTCGTCGCCGTTGACGATCACCTCGCCCGCCGTGGGTTCGATCAGCCGGTTGAGGTGGCGGATCAGCGTCGACTTGCCCGAGCCGGAGAGGCCCATGATGACGGTGATCTCGCCCTCCTTCATGTCGACGTTGATGTCCTGCAGGCCGAGCACGTGGCTCGTCTGGTCCAGCAGGTCCGCCTTGTTCATCCCCTCGCGGACCTTGGCGAGGGCCGCTTGCGGGTCCTTGCCGAAGATCTTGTAGAGATGCCGGATGGAGACTTTCACGTTCTTCTCGGTCATGTCCGTCTCCTCAGCGGCTGGTCTGGCTGGCATCGATGCGCGCCAGCGAGGCCTTGGTGACACGGTCGAGCGCGATGGCCAGCACCACGATGCCAAGACCGGCGATCAGGCCGACACCGAGCTCGAGGTTGCGGATGCCGCGCAGCACCAAGATGCCGAGGCCGGGGGCCGAGACCATCGAGGCGATGACCACCATGGCGAGGCTCATCATGATCGTCTGGTTCACGCCGGCCATGATGTTGGGCAGCGCCAGCGGGATCTGCACGCCGAAGAGCTTCTGGCTCTTGGTCATGCCGAAGGCGTCGGCCGCTTCGATCACGTCGGGGTCGACAAGGCGGATGCCGAGGTTGGTCAGCCGCACCACCGGCACGATGGCGTAGAGGATCACGGCGATGCCATAGAGCTTGGGCTCGGTCACCGAGAACAGGAAGATCAGCGGGATCAGGTAGACGAAGGGCGGCAGCGTCTGCAGCATGTCGAGCACGGGGGTCAGCACGCCCTGCAACCGGTCGCTGCGCGACATGGCGATGCCGATGGGCACCCCGATCAACACGCATATGAAGGCGCAGACGAAGATGATCGCGAGGGTCTGCATCGCGACGTCGTAGTGATCGACGAAGGCAAGCCCCGCCAGCACCAGAGCCACGAACCCCACGACCTTCCACGACCGCGCCACCAACCAGGTGATCAGCATCAGGATCGGCACCATCGCCCACCAGGGCGTTTCGGTCATGATCCAGAGCATGTTCTCAAGCGCCCAGCTCAGCGGCTGGGTCAGCGGGTCGACGACCACGCGCAGCGCATCGCGGATGCCGAGAAAGCCGGTTTCCAGCCCCAGCGTCAGATCGCGCGACTGCGGAATGGCCGAGCAGGCCTCGTGCAGTGCGTCGAGAGAGGGGAAGGGGAAATCACGCCACGAGGTGGCCGCATCGTTGCCGCTCGTCGCGGCCAGCAGGTCGGCCATCGACATCGGTCCGCCCGCCTCGTCCGAGCCGCACCAGTCCCGCAGGCCCAAGGTGTCGAACAGACCATCGTAGGTTGCCATAAGCACACCGGGCCCGCCGGGGGCCCGTCCTTTTTGTAAAACATCAAAACGGGGCCGGTTGCCCGGCCCCGTTGAACCTCTCCGCCCTCAAAGGGCAGAGCCGTTGATTACTGCACGAGCGCCGAGAGCTTCTCGCGCGCCTCGTCGTTGACCCACGTGGTCCAGGTGTCGGACGCGGTCGACAGGAAGTAGACGGCGACTTCCTCGTTCGAGGCGTTGTTCTCGTCCTTCCAGGCCAGCAGGCTGGACATCTGGTCGGTCGCGAAGGTCATGTTCGTGAAGAACTCGGTGACCTCGGGGTTCTCTTCGGTGAACGCCGTGGTGACGGAGGTCAGGATCGGCGCGGCCGGGAAATCCGAAACCTGCGGGTCGGGGGTATCCGGGTTCTGCAGCGGGGCGAAGGCCGCCTCGTCATAGCCGCCGAGATCCACCTGGGTCATGTCGTACTTGCCGAGCGGAACGGTCGGGCCCCAGTAGTAGCCGAACCAGGGCTCACCATCGGTGACGGCGGCGCCCATCGAGGTCGCCAGCGTCTCGCCGGAGCCGTGGTTGAAGACTTCGATGCCGTTGCCTTCGAGGTCCAGCGCGCGGGCCAGGTTATCGGAGACGACGCGGCAGCCCCAGCCGTCGGGGCAGTTGTTGAAGCGGCTGCCGACCAGCTCGGGGTTCTCGAGGATGCCCTCGATGGTCGTCAGCTCGGGGTGTTCTTCGGCGAGCGAGGTGGGGATCCACCA
The DNA here is from genome assembly GCF_054353345.1 of Pseudoroseicyclus sp. H15. Taxonomy (NCBI): domain Bacteria; kingdom Pseudomonadati; phylum Pseudomonadota; class Alphaproteobacteria; order Rhodobacterales; family Paracoccaceae; genus Pseudoroseicyclus; species Pseudoroseicyclus sp. H15. The sequence continues at coordinate 368,032 of NZ_JBTHJE010000002.1, read as the reverse complement.
GCCTTCAACGCCGCCCGGCTCGAGCACGGAGGTCAGGCGCTGGATGGTGCCGCCTTCTTCGAGCTTGAGGTAGGCTTCACCGCCCGAGTTGAGCCACAGGTTGGTGACAACGTCCGGCTCGCCGTTCTCGGCGACCGAGGTGATCGCGGGGATCGTGTCGGACTGCACCAGCGTGACATCACAGCCATAGCCCTGCTCGAGCAGGAACTGGGCGATGTTGGTGGTCACTTCGGCCGCGGCCCAGCCCATCTGGGCGATGGACACTTCGCCGCACTGGCCAGCCTCGTCCTGCGCCTGCGCCTGGGTGGCGAGCGGGAGGGCGAGGGTGGCGGCGAGCGCCGTGGATGTGAGCTTCATCATGGACATGAAGGTCTCCTTTGGTCATTTCATCGAAATGCGAAAGCGAGAACGCACGACACGGGGGCGAGCATGTCGGTGACATGCAACGCATTCATGTAGCGTCCCTTTTTCGGCATCTGCGGGGTGGGTAACAGGCTTCGCCCGAAATCACAAACAGGTGGAGACCCGGGCCCCCGGACCGCTGCGTTGGCGGGCCGCAAGGGCCCTTCCGGGCTCGCGCCCTCACTCGGCCCGACCGCCGACCATCACGTCGAGGGCCAGCTCGGCCGCACCGCGGGTGAGGCGGATGTAGTGGTCCTCGCAGGCCGCGAAGCGGATCTGGGAGGAGAGGGCGGGCGGCATGCGCAGGGCGAGGGTCTCGCGGATGCCGGTGATCACGTGGTCCCCCAGCCGGGCGATCCGGCCGCCGACGGCGATGACGTCGGGCGCGAGGCCGGTGACCACGCCGGTCATCGCCTCGCCGAGGTTCCGCCCCGCTTCGCGCAGAGCCACGATGGCCTGCGTGTCGCCCTCCTGCACGAGCCGCTCCATCTGCTCGACGCTGCTGACGGGGCGCTCGGGCCGGGCGAACTGGCGCATGAGCGCGGGGTTGGCGGCGATGCCGGCGACGCAGCCGCGGTTGCCGCAGATGCAGGGCGTCTCGCCGGCGGCGGCGACGGGGATATGCCCGATCTCGCCGGCCCAGCCCGCGAGGCCGCGATGCAGCCCGCCGGGCAGCGCCAGCCCGGCGCCGATCCCCGTCTGCACGAGGATGAAGAGGAGGGTGGTCTCGGACGAGAACTCCTTGCGCATGCCGAGCGCCATGAGGTTGGCGTCGTTCTCGATCACCACGTCCATGCCGAAGTGGGCGCCGAGGTCCGCCGGCAGCACGCCGACGCGCGACCACGGCACGGTGCGTGTCATGCCCGAGACGGGGCCGGGCACCGCGATCACGATGGTGCGGACGAGGTCGCGGGGCACGCCGGAGGCCTCCGTCATCCGGCCGAGCATGGCGTCGAGCTCCGCCACCGTCTGCTCGGCGGTGAGATCCCCGGGCATCCGCCGCTCCTCCGAGATGGCGATGCGGCCGTCGAGCGTGCAGAGCGCGCAGCCGATGCCGTCGGCGTCGAAGCGGGCGACGAGCACCAGCGCCGCCCGGGGGTTGACCCGGTAGACCGCCGTGGGGCGGCCCCGCTCGCCCTGCGCTTCGGGCGCCTCGTGGACCCAGCCCTCGTCGATCAGCCGGGCGAGCTTGGCGGCGACGGTATTGCGCGACCAGCCGGTCAGCTCGGCCAGCTCACCGCGGCTGCGCGGGCCGTGGCGGAGGCCCTGCACGAGCAGCGCCTCGTCGCGCCCCGAGAGCGCGTGAACGCGCCTGCCCGAAGTCTCTGCCATGCAAACCGCCCTTTTTGTCAAAACTGACTTAACCAAGTTCAAGATTGACGCACCACTGTCAAGCGCCGCTATGCTGATCCTTGCCGGGTGGAGGACTCGGCGGGACGATGAGGAGGCATGTCCATGACGAAACACCCCACCCGTATTCTGTCCGCCGGCATCCTGCTGGCCGCGCTCGGCACGTCTGCCGCCGCGCAGGACGAGACCGCCGCCTTCGATGCCGCCGTCGCCGAGGCGCAGCGCATCGCCGAGGGGCAGGAGCTGACGGGCTATATCGAGTTCATCGGCCAGAACAGCGGCGCCGAGGGCGAGACGCTGCAGCAGGTCTACGCGGCGTTCACCGAGGGCACCGGCATCGAGGTGCGCTACACCGGCACGCCGGATTCGCCCGCCATCATCCAGTCGCGCATGCAGGCCGGCAACCCGCCCGACGTCGCCGACATGCAGCTCGGCATCGCCCGCGACTACGCGGCCGACGGCGCCCTGCAGGACATCGGCGCCGCCTTCGGCGACACGATGGCCGAGAACTTCGGGCAGGCCCTGCTGGACACGGCGACCTTCGACGGCACGCTCGTGGGCGTGTTCCAGGGGCTCAACCCCTTCATGGTCTGGTACAACCCGCAGGCCTACGAGGGCCCCGAGGCGCCGACCGACTGGCAGGCCCTCGTCGACTACACCAATTCCGAGGCCGAGGCCGGCAACACCGCGTGGTGCGCGGCGCAGGGCGCGGGCCCGTCGAGCGGCTTTCCCGGCGCGCAGATGGTCGACAACCTCTTCCTCAAGAAGTGGGGCCCCGAGCTCTACCAGCAGTGGGGCACAGGCGAGCTGTCCTGGACGAGCGACGAGGTCCGCTGGGCCTTCGAGGAATTCCTGAACGTGATCGCCGCGCAGGGCCATGTGCAGGGCGGCCCGATCGGCGCGCTCTCCACCTCCATCGCCACCGGCTATAACGGCCTCGTGGCCGATCCGGCGGGATGCGATCTGGTGATGTGGGGCGCGTGGACGCCCGGCCTGCTCGGCGACGCGGCCGTGCCCGGCGAGAACATCGACTTCTTCCGCGTACCGGCGAGCGACGAGGCCTATTACGACGCCGAGCTCTTCCAGTCGGCCCTCGCGGTGGCCTTCAACGACCGGCCCGAGACAATGGCCTTCCTTGAATACATGGCATCGACCCCGGCGCAGACCTATCTCGCCTCGCTCAACCGCTGGCCGGTCGCCAACCAGAACGTCCCGGCGGAGACCTACCCGAGCGACCTTCTGCAGCGGATCGCAGAGCAGTTCCTCGCCGAGGGCGTGACCAGCTTCGCCGCCGGGCCGAACCTTCTGGCCGATGCCGAGACGAGCGCCGCCTACTACAAGGGTATCGTGAGCGTCCTGCAATCGCCGGACAACCTGACCCAGGTTCTCGAGACCATCGAGGCGACGACGGCCGAGTAAGGCCGTCCGCATGCCAGACCCGGGGGGCCATCAGTGACCGATACCCTGACTTTCGTTCCGCTGATGATCGTGCTTGGCGCGATCGGGCTGCCGGCGGCCGTCTTCGCGGCCCTCGGCGCGGGCGAGCGCGCCCTGTCCCTTTTCCCTGGGGGGACAGGGCGTCGCGCCCGGCCCTGGGTCTGGCTCTTTTTGCCGCTGCTCCTGGTGATCCTCATCCTGATCTACCCGGTGATCGTGACGATCTTCACCTCGTTCAAGGACGCGCGCGCCGAGGCCTGGGTCGGTGGGCAGAACTACGCCTGGGCCTTCTCGGGGCAGATGCTCGACATCGTCGGCAACAACATCCTGTGGCTGGTCGCCTTCCCGCTGATCACGCTGGTGCTGGCGCTGGCCAGCGCCACTCTCTTCGACAAGGTGCGCTACGAGCCGCTCGCGATGACCATCGTCATCCTGCCGACGGCGATCTCCTTCACCGCGGGCTCGGTGATCTGGACGCAGATGTATAGCTTCCAGCCCTCCGGCTCCCCCCAGATCGGCACGCTCAACGCCATCCGCGCGCTCTTCGGGGCCGATCCGCTGCCCTGGCTCATCCAGCCGGTGGTCAACAACTTCGCGCTGATCTTCGTGGCCGTCTGGCTGCAGCTCGGCATCGCGACGCTGATCCTGTCGTCGGCCATCAAGAACGTCGGCAGCGAGATGCTCGAGGCGGCGCGGCTCGATGGCGCGGGGGAGTGGCGGATCTTCCGCTCGATGATCCTGCCCAACATCCTGCCCTCGGTGCTGGTGGTGCTGACGACGATGATCATCGCCGCGCTGAAGGTCTTCGACATCGTCTACGTGATGACCAACGGCAATTTCGGGACCGACGTGATCGCCAACCGGCTCTATTACGAGCTCTTCGCGGCCAACAATCTCGGCCATGCCAGCGCCATCGCGGTGATCCTGCTCTTCACGGCCCTGCCCGTCGCGCTCATCAACATCTTCCAGTTCCGCTCGGAGGCCCGCTCGTGACCGGTGCAACCGATCCCGCCATCACTCCCCGCACGCTCGCGCCCCGCGCCCGCAAGGGCCGCCGGATGCGCCTGCCCGGCGCGCTGGTGCATGTCGTCGTGATCCTCTTCATCGTCGGGTGGTTCGTGCCGATCCTGGCGCTGTTCGTCTCCTCGATCCGCACGCAGGCGGACACGGCGAGCTCCGGCTGGTGGATGGCGCTGGTGCGCCCCGATCTGAGCTTGCAGAACTACGCCCTCGCGTTCGACCAGATGAACATCGCCGGCAGCCTCGGCACCTCGCTGGCCATCGCCATCCCGACCACGGTGCTCACGGTGCTGCTCTCGGTCATCGGCGCCTACGCCCTGGTGCGGATGCACTTCGCCGGGCGGACGGCCCTGTCGCTGCTGCTCGTCGCCCTTCTGGTGACGCCGCCGCAGATCACGCTGGTGCCGCTCCTGCGCCTCTACAACCAGGTCGGCCTGTCGGGAAGCATCCCCGGCATCTGGCTCTACCAGGTCGGCTTCACGCTGCCCTTCGGGGTGTTCCTCTTGCGCGGCTTCATCGCCTCGATCCCGCGGGATCTCTACGAGAGCGCCAATCTCGACGGCGCCTCCGAGCTGCGGACCTTCTGGTCGATCGTGCTGCCGCTGTCGCGCCCCATCATGGCCTCGCTCGGCATCATGGCCTTCCTCTGGTCGTGGAACGACCTGCTCATTCCGCTGCTGTTCCTCGGCGGCTCGGGGGTCGCTCCGCCGATTACCGTCAACCTCGCCGGCCTCGTTGCGCAGACGACGCAAGGCCAGGGCCCGCTCATGGCCGCGACCTTCCTGTCGGTGATCGTGCCGCTCGTGCTGATCGTCTCGCTGCAGCGCTACTTCGTGCGCGGCATCCTCGGCGGCGCGGTGAAGGGGTGAGCGGCATGGGCCAGACCACAACAGTCGAAGGAGAGCTCTCGTGACGGGCGTGTCCATCCGCAAGGCAGAGAAGAGCTACGGCGACGTCGCCGTGATCCATGGCGTCTCGGTGGAGATCGAGGAGGGCGAGTTCGTCGTGCTCGTCGGCCCCTCGGGCTGCGGCAAGTCGACCCTCCTGCGCATGATCGCCGGGCTGGAGGAGATCACCGGCGGCGAGATCGCCATCGGCGAGCGCGTGGTCAACGATGTCGAGGCGAAGCACCGCGACATCGCCATGGTTTTCCAGAGCTACGCGCTCTACCCGCACATGACGGTGCGCGACAACATGGCCTTCTCGCTGAAGCTGAAGGGGATGGACAGGGCCGAGCGCGAGACGCGCATCAACCGCGCCGCCGTCATCCTCGGGCTGGAGCCGCTGCTCGGCCGCTATCCCCGCCAGCTCTCCGGCGGGCAGCGCCAGCGCGTCGCCATGGGCCGCGCCATCGTGCGCGACCCGCAGGTCTTTCTCTTCGACGAGCCGCTCTCGAACCTCGATGCCAAGCTGCGGGTGGAGATGCGCAGCGAGATCAAGCAGCTCCAGCACCGGCTGAAGACGACGACCATCTACGTCACCCACGACCAGGTCGAGGCGATGACGATGGCCGACAAGATCGTCGTCATGCGCGCCGGCCGGGTCGAGCAATGCGACACGCCGCTGGGGCTTTATGACAACCCGGCCAATACCTTCGTCGCCGCCTTCATCGGCTCGCCCTCGATGAACTTCGTCGAAGGGCGGGTGGAGGGCGATGCCGTCGTCACCGAAGACGGCATCCGCCTGCCGCTGCCGCCCGGGCGCGGCGCCGCCCTTGCCGGCCAGGGCGTCACCTACGGCTTCCGCCCCGAGCATATGGAGCTGGCGCCCGAGGGCGGCATCCCCTGCGAGATCGAGCTGATCGAGCCCACCGGCTCGGAGACGATGGTCTCGCTGCGCATGGGGCAGGCGGCGGTGGCCGGCGTGTTCCGCGAGCGTATCGCCGGCCCCGAGGGCAGCACGCTCGGCATCCGCCCCGATGCCGCCCGCATCCATCTCTTCGATCCCCGGACGGGCCAGCGGCTCGCCTGAGCCCGCCCGCCCCTTTCCCCAGAAGGTGACTCCCATGATCCCGAACAACGACCTGTCGTTCCAGATGTTCTCCTCCCGCGAGGCGGAGACGATGGAGGAGCAGCTCTCGCTCCTTGCCGAGCTTGGCTATACCGACATCCAGCCCTTCTTCTTCGGCCCGCCGGAGAGCATGGACGCGGTGCGCGAGGATGCCGCCGCGATGAAGCGCCACGGGCTGACGGCCAAGAGCGGGCATTTCACCTTCGACATCTTCGAGACCGAGCCCGATCTGGTGGCGGAGATCGCCAGGACCTACGGCATGTGGCTGGTGGTGCTGCCCTATATCGACCCCGAGGATCGCCCGAGTGACGCCGAGGGCTGGAAGGCCATCGGCGCCAAGCTGGCCCGCTTCACCGAGGAGATGAAAGCCCGCGGCCTGACCTTCGCCTACCACAACCACGAGTTCGAGATGGTGCCGCTGGCGAACGGCTCCTACCCGATCGACCACCTCCTCGGCGAGAGCGTGCCCTTCGAGCCCGATCTCGCCTGGATGGTCGTCGGCGGCGCGGACCCTCTCGTCTGGCTCAAGAAGTATTCCGGCCGCATCCCCGCCGTTCACGTCAAGGACAAGGCCGCGGAGGGCGAGAACGAAGACCAGATGGGCTTCGCCGATCTCGGCCACGGCGTGCTCGATTGGCAGGCGCTCTGGGATGCCTCGGTCGAGGCGGGCGCCGAGCTGATGGTGGTGGAGCATGACATGCCGGGCGACTGGCGCCGCTTCGCCCGCCGCAGCATCGAGAGCCTGCGCCGCATCGGCGGCGCCGCCTGACCTTCCCCAGACGGACTGACAAGACATGCACGACCCCGCCTTCGATGCCATCGTCATCGGCTCCGGCCCCTCGGGCTCCTTCGCGGCGAAGGAGCTGACGGAGCAGGGGCTGAGCGTGCTGATGCTGGAGGCGGGCCCCAAGGTCGGCCCGGAGCATTTCGACCCGGCCCGCAAGCCCGCCAAACCCGCCGCGATCAACGTGATCGAGCGGGCAATGGCGACGCTGAAGGGCCAGGGCGCGCAGGCGCGCGCGCCCTTCTACCGCGGCATGTTCCGCCAGTTCTACGTCAGCGACCGCGACCATCCCTACACCACGCCCAAGGACGCGCCCTACATCTGGATCCGCGGGCGTCAGGCGGGCGGGCGCTCCCACACCTTCGGGCGCGTGCTCATGCGCTGGTCGGATGACGATTTCCGCGCCCACAGCCTGACGGGCGCGGGGGTGGACTGGCCGATCAGCTATGACGACCTCGCGCCCTATTACGACGAGGTCGAGAGCTTTCTCGGCCTCTACGGCAATGCCGACGGCGTGGAATCCCTGCCGGACCCGGTGGCGAAGCACCCGGCCCATCTCTCCCCGGCGGAGGAGGCCTTCAAGGCCAACCTCGAACGCCGCTTTCCCGCCCGCCACGCCGTCGCCTGGCGGGCCGTGGCGCCGACGGCCGACCGCATCTTCCCGCCCCTGCGCGCCGCGCTGGAGACGGGGCTCCTCACCATCCGCTACGACAGCATCGCCGCCCGCATCCTCACGGAGGGCGGCCGGGCCACCGGCGTCGAGGTGATCGACCGCGAGAGCCGGGCGCGCGAGACGCTCCGGGCGGACCAGATCCTCTGCGCCGCCTCACCGATCGAGACGATCCGGCTGCTGTTCAACTCCGCGGACCAGGAGCATCCGGACGGCCTCGGCAATTCCTCCGGCCTGCTCGGGCGCTACTTCATGGACCAGCTGCCCATGCTCGGCCTCGGCGCCTTTCCCGAGGTGCCGGGCTGGGCCGAGGTGGCGGGCTTTCCCGAAGACCCGTTCTACGACCCCTCGGGCGGCGTCTTCATCCCCCGCTTCGACCGGGCCTCGCCCGAGCGGGGCGAGTTCTCCTTCCAGGGCGCCATCGGCCGCAGCCCGGTGCCGGAGGGCGACCCGTCGGCGCTGCTGTTCTTCGGTTTCGGCCAGATGCAGCCCCATGCCGACAACCGCGTGATGCTCGACCCCCGCAAGCGCGACCGCTGGGGCCTGCCCGCGCCGCATATCATCTGCAAGATCCGCGGGGCCGACCACGCGCTGCTGGCGGAGCAGGAGGAGGCCTTCCTCTCAACCATCAACGGCGCCGGCGGCGTCGTGGAATTCCTCGGCTCGCCGCATGGTATTCGCGAGTGGGGGCGGGGCGCCTATCCGGGCGAAAGCCGCCTGATGCGCTTCCTCTTCAAGCGCTTCTTCCACCGCGTGATGGTCATGGGCGCCGGCATCCACGAATGCGGCGGCGCCCGCATGGGCAGCGACCCAGGCGCCAGCGTGACGGATGATCACGGGCGGCTGTGGGATGTGCAGGGCGTGACCCTCGTCGACGCCAGCACCTTCGCCGGCAGCGGCGTCTCGGGCACAACGCTCACGATCATGGCCCAGGCCGTCCGCTCCGCCCGCGCCATCGCGCGCAGCTCCAACCGGCGGCAAGCGGCGGGGTGACGGGCGGCTTAGGCGCGAGGACCTTCGTCTCGACGATCAGCCGATCCAGCCGAGCACGCGGCCAGGCCTCTTTTATCGCTGTCCTATGCCTTCAAGCTCAACGGTTCGACCACACTGATCGGCCGGCAGGCGGATGCGGGGGCTTTCGGCCAGATAATCCGCGACCAGTTCGACGAGTTTCGGATGGGGCGAAGACGGCGCCGCTCGTCTCGACGACGACGACCCTCCACCCGCTCACGCGACCAGCCGAGGCCGTCCAATCGGTTGCCGGTGCCAGCCAGTCACCCGGTAAAGGTCGCCGAGCCAGTGGCCGCCCGTCATTCCCGGATGACGGTCATCGCTTTTTTATCCCGGCGACCTGCTCCTGAATGATCGCCGCCCACTGAGCTCCTCCGTCAGGGCGTCGAGCAAGGCCTCGTGCTGGTCTGCGAGGCTCCGGCGCAGCTCCGCGATCTCCGCCCGATCCCGCTGGGCCCGGCTGAGCTACTTCATCAGATAGTGGAGCCGGAGCACCATCCCCTCCCCACCCCCACAGGAACGCTTTACGCGCGCGGAACGTTGTCTAACGGACAGGGGACATGACGCATGACACAGAACAGCGGGCCGCCGAGCGGGTATGTGCAGCCGGGGTTGCTGATCGGGCTGGGGTATGTGGCCATTCTGGGCTGCGCGCTCTTCGCTATCTCTATCGTCATCGCCGATTTCGTTGTGCCGGATCATGACTGGATCGCCGATACGATCAGCGATCTCGGCGCCGGGCGGTATGAGTTCATCGTAGATATCGGCATCTATGCCTTCTCGGCCTCGCTGATCTCTGTCGCGCTGATGGCAGCGCATCTGCATCTGGGTGGGTGGCGCTGGAGCTTTGGGGTCGTCAGCTTTGCGGTGCTGGGGCTGATCGTCTTCCTCGTCGGCGCGCGCAATGAATATGGCGACAGCGACAACGAAGGCGTCGTGATCCATATCTACCTCGTCTACGCCATCGGCGTGCTGATGGCGCTGACGCCCGCGGCGCTGGCCAACGGCGCCCGGCGGGCGGAGGGGGATTTCCCGAGCGTGCTGGTCGCCATCTCGGTGCTGTGGACGGTCTCGGCGCCGATCTTCTTCGTGATGCCCGACAGCATCGACGGGATCTACGAGCGCTATCTCGGCCTCATCGCCTTCGCCGCCGTTATCACCATGGCAATTCTGTTCATCAGGCAGGGTCGGCGGCTGCTCTGAGAGCTAGTTGACCGCCTCGCCCGCCGCGTTGAACAGCTTCGGGGCGCCGGGCTCGAAGGCGAGCGAGACGGCCTCGTCCATCTTCACGGGGCTGCGGCCATCGAGCACGGCAGTGAGGCGCGCGCCAGAGGGCAGGGTGCCGGCGATGACTGTCTCGTGGCCGAGGCGTTCCACCAGGTCGATCTTCGCCTTGAGCGGGCCGTCCTCGGCGCGGCGGATGTCATGCGGGCGCAGGCCCAGCGTGACCTCCTCGCCTGCCGTCAGCCCGGCGCCGGGGGCGGGCAGGGTGACGGCGGGCAGGTCGGCGCCGGTGAGCGTGACCTCGTTGCCGTTCACCGCACTCACCTCGGCGGGCACCAGGTTCATCTTCGGGGCGCCGATGAAGCCGGCGACGAAGAGGTTGGCGGGGTTGTCATAAAGCTCCATCGGTGCGCCGACCTGCTGCACCTCGCCATCCTTCAGCACCACGATCTTGTCGGCCAGCGTCATCGCCTCGACCTGGTCGTGGGTGACGTAGATCATCGTGGCGCCAAGCTGCTGGTGCAGGCCGGCGAGCTCGGCGCGCATGTCCATGCGGAGCGCGGCGTCGAGGTTCGACAGCGGCTCGTCGAAGAGGAACACCTCGGGGTCGCGCACGATGGCGCGGCCGATGGCGACGCGCTGGCGCTGGCCACCGGACAGCTGGGCGGGCTTGCGGTCGAGGAGGTGCTCCATCTGCAGGATGCGGGCGGCGTCGCCCACGGCCTTGCGGCGCGCGTCCTTCGGCACCTTGGCGAGGCGCAGGCCAAAGCCCACGTTCTCGGCGACCGTCATGTGCGGGTAGAGCGCGTAGCTCTGGAACACCATGGCGACGCCGCGGTCGCGGGCCTCGACATCGTTCACGACCTTGCCGCCGATCTCGATATCGCCGCCGGTGATATCCTCCAGCCCCGCGATCAGGCGCAGGAGAGTGGACTTGCCGCAGCCCGAGGGGCCGACGAATACGACGAATTCGCCATGCTCGATATCGAGATCGACACCCTTGATGACCTCGGCATTGCCATAGGCCTTGCGCACGCCGCGCAGTTTCAATTCTGCCATAGTCTTTATCCTTTGACCGCGCCCTGCAGGAGGGCGGCGACGAACTGGCGCTGGAAGATCAGGAAGAGGATCACCGTCGGCGCCAGGATGATGAGGGAGCCCGCGCAGAGCAGCGGGATGTCGGTGCCCCACTGGCCCTGGAAGGCGCCGAGCGCCCCGGCCATGGTGCGGCGGTTCGGCTCCTGCACGAGCACGACGGGCAGCAGGAACTGGTTCCATGTCCACAGGAACAGCAGGATGCCGAGGGACATGATCGCGGGCCGGGCCAGCGGCACCTGCACCATCCAGAATTCCTGCCAGCGGCGCGCGCCGTCGAGCTGCGAGGCCTCGGAGAGGTCGTTCGGGATCGACATGAAATGCGCCCGCATCCAGAAGACCGAGAAGGGCATGTAGAGGCCGATCAGCGGCAGGATGATGGCGCCGCGGGTGTTGAGGAGGCCGATCTCGCGGATCTCGAAGTAGAGCGGCGTGATCACCGCCTCGAAGGGCAGGGTCAGGCCGATGACGAAGACGAGGTAGAACCATGCCGAGCGCGGCGTCGTCAGCTTGGCGAGGCCGAAGCCGGCCATGGTGGCGAACAGCACCGCCGCCGGCACGGTGCCGAGCACGATGAGGATGGAGGAGAGCAAGAGCTCGTCCATGTTCGCGACCTGCCACGCCTTGGCGAAGTTGCCCCATTGCGGGTCCGCCGGCCATTCAAGGCCCGAGGGGTAGGTGCCCGAGGGCGCGAGGGCCGCCGAGAGCATCGACAGGAACGGCAGCAGCGTCACCACCATCAGAAGGATGATGAGGCCCTTGGCGAAGAGCGGGCTGGTCCGGATGCGGGGGAAAGTCATGACTTGCGCTCCCTCAGGGCCCACTGGATCGGCATCACGCAGGCGAGGACGAGGATCATCAGCACGATGGCCAGCGCCGAGGCCAGCCCGACCTGCCGGTGGGCGAAGGCGAGGCGGTAGATCTCCAGGCCCGGCACGGTCGTCTCGATGCCCGGGCCCCCGGCGGTGGCGACATAGACGATGTCGAAGGACGACAGCGCCTGGATGATGGTGACGGTCACGCAGATGCCGATCTCGTTCTTGAGGCCGGGCAGGGTGACGAAGCGGAACTCGTGCCGGGGCCGCGCGCCATCGAGCTTGGCCGCCTCGTAGAGCGAGCCGTCGATGCGGGCGATGCCGGTGACGAGCAGCATGGTGCAAAGGCCCAGGAGGACCCAGGCGCCGATGATGCCGACGGCGGGCAGGGCATAGGTGAAGTCGCCGAGCCAGCCGCGTGTCCAGCTCTCCAGCCCGATGGCGGAGAGGAACTGGTTCACCACGCCGTTGCGGTCATACATCCAGCTCCACGCGATGCCGGCGGCAACGAGGGGGATGACCTGCGGCAGGAACAGGATGGTGCGCGTCGCGGTGCCGAAACGCCCGGCCATCTGGCTGCGGATCGCCGAGGCGACGGCAAGGCCGAGGACGACGGGCGGAATGGTGAACCACGCCGCGAGCTGGAAGGCGTTGCCGATGATCTGCAGCAGATCATCGTCGGTCAGCACCTCGATGTAATTCTTGAGGCCATAGAAGGTGGCGCCCGAGATCGGCCCGATCCCGTCCCAGCGGAGCAGGGAGTAATAGACCGACATGCCGAGCGGCACGATCACGAAGGCGGCGTAGATGAGGAAGGCGGGCGCGATGAACATCACCGCGTCGCGCCGTCGTTTCTTGTCCCGCCGCGTGGCGGGGGGACGGGGGGCCGTTGCGCTTGCCGGAGCCTTGAGGGCTCCGGCGGTGGCGTTGTCTAGGTGAGTCATCTGACCTCCCGTCAGGCTCGAACCGCTTAGCGGGAGAGCTGGTCTTCGTACTCTTCCTGCACCTCTTCGAGGAGGCCTTCAGGGTCCTGCACGCCGCCGACCATCTTCTGCAGTTCCGGCGTCCAGCCGGCGGCGAAGATGGCGCCCGTCGCGTTGGCGATAAAGTCCATCGCGCCGTTGTCGGCACCGATGACCTGGCCGGCCGCGAGGGTCTGGCTGATCAGCGAGCCCTCTTCCTGCGGCGGGATCTCCATGTCGGCGGGGCCGCCGGGGTTGGAGCCGCCGACGGCGACGTTGATCTCGCGGGCGGTCTCGTTGGTGGCCACCCAGTCGAGGAAGAACGCGGCGCAGTCCGGGTTCTCGGCATTGGCACCGATGCCGAAGGTCAGCGGCGAGGACATGGTGGCGTGACGGCCGCTGTCAGGGTTCGGCGGCATCAGGAAGAAGCCGACGCTGTCGCCCATGGCGTTCTGCAGGTTGGCCGATTCCCAGTCGCCGTTGAACATGAAGAGGCCCTCACCACCGGTGAAACGGCTCATCATGGTGAAGTAATCCACCGCGTTGGCGTCTTCGGGGAAGTAGCCCGCTTCGATCCAGCCGTTGAGGTGCTGGGCGGCTTCGAGGTTCTCGGGCGTGTCGATCGTGGCGCCTTCCTGCTGGAAGATCCACGCGTTGATCGGCTCGGGGTCGCCATAGACACCCATCAGGTTCTGCAGCGGGAAGGCCAGACCGGCGGTGTCCTTGTTCCACTGGATGATCGGCAGGATGCCGGCCTCTTCGGCGGCGGCCAGCGCGTCATCGAGCTCGGCGAGGGTCGTCGGCGTCTCGGTCATCCCGATCTGCTCGGCGAGGTCCTTGTTATAGAAGATGCCGGTCGTCGAGTAGTTCAGGCCCATTGCGTAGAGCGAGCCGACGCCGCGGGGGCGGCCCGACTCGTCGATGCGCAGCTGGACGAGGTTGCCTTCGGGGAAGCTGTCCCAGCCGAAATCCTCGTAATAGCCGTCGAGGTTCATCAGAAGGCCGTTGGTCACGAGATCGGAGATCGACGGCAGGCGGACGAGGTCCGGCGCGTTCTCCTGGGAGAGCAGGCGCGGCGTGTTCTCCATCAGGTTGGCGAACTGGTCCTCGCGGATGTCGAAGGTGACATTCGGGAACTGGTTGGTGAATTCGGTCGCCAGCTCGGTGGGCAGCGGGAAGCCCGTCTCGAAATAGGCGTTGAGCGTGACCGGGTCGCTGCCGCATTCCTGCGCGGCGGCGGCCGTGGCCAGCACCGAGGTGCCGAGCGCGAAGCCGGCAATGAGTTTGGTGGTCGTCATGTCGTTTCCTCCACTGTGGTCCGGCAGATGCCGGGGCTCGCGGGCGCGCGCGTCTAGAGCGCGTCCCGCAATTCTTCGATGATCCGGGTGGCGCGGTCGTCGCCCGCGCCCTCCATCCAGTTGGTGACGAAGGCAAAGCCGATGCCGGCCTCGCTGTCGGCGAAGGCGCATTGCCCGCCGGCGCCGTCATGGCCGAAGCTGGCGGGGCCGAGGTAGCGGCGCGCCTCGCTGTCGAGCTGCACGCCCATGCCCCAGGCCGCGAAGGGGCCGGGCCCCTCGAAGACATGCGGGCCTTCGCTTTGCGTCTGCGTGGCGAGGGCCAGCGTCTCGTCGGTGAGCAGGCGGGTGCCGCCGGTGTCGCGCACCGTGGCCGACCAGATGCGCGCCAGCCCGTCGGCGGTGGCGATGGCGCCGGCGCCGGGGATGACGGCCCGCTGAAGGAGAGGGTCGTTCCAGCCGCCGTCCTCGGTGACGAGATCGGCGGGCAGGGCGGCGCCGAAGGTCATGGCGCGGTAGGGCCAGTAGGGGGCCTCCGGGCTGTCCTTCTTCGCCTCCTCGACCCAGGTCTCGGTGAGGCCGGGGTGGACGCGGACATGCGCGACGCGCGGCGCCTCCGCCTCCGGCAGGCCGAACCAGACATCGGCGCCGACGGGCGCGGCGATGCGGTCGGCGAAGGCCTCCGCCGGCGGCTGGCCCGAGGCGCGGCGGGCGATCTCGCCCGTCAGCCAGCCGTGGGTCAGCGCGTGGTAGGCGTGGCCGGTCCCCGGCTCCCACAGCGGCTCCTGCGCGGCGAGGCGGGCGGCCATGCCGTCGAAATCGGCGATCTCTTCGGGCGAGGTCAGCCAGTCGCGCACGGCGGAGAGGCCGGCGCGGTGCGAGATAGCCTCGGCGACACTGGTCTCGCCCTTGCCCTCGGCGGCGAAGTCCGGCCAGAGGCTGGCGACCTTTGCGGCGTAGTCGAGCCGGCCCTCCTGCACGAGCTGGGCCAGCAGGACGGACATCATGCCCTTGGAGCAGGAGAAGACCGGCGTCGCGGTCTGCGCCGTCCATGGCGCACCGCTGCGGGCATCGGCGACACCGCCGTGGAGAGAGATCACCGGCGCGCCATCGCGGTAGATGACGAGGCTGGCGCCCATCTCGGGGCGGCCCTCGAAGGCGTCGTGGAAGGCCGAGGCCACGGTGTTGAAGCCGGGGGCGACCTGCCCGTCGATGGTCAGCGCGTCGGCCTTCATGCCGCAGTCTCCAGTGTCAGGCGGGGCAGGGCTCCGCTGGTATTTACCGTCAGGGGTTTCGGATCGGCGATGCCGCCGTGGAACTCGGCGCCGCCCCGGTTGTCGAAGCCCATGAGCTGGGCCTTGCCGGCGCGGTCGATGACGACGCGGCCGGCGTAGAGGTCCTGATCGATGATCAGGCTCGCCTCGGCGACCGGCCAGCTGCCATCGCGCTCCGCCACGGCCCAGATGCCGCCGGTCTCTCCGGTGCGGGCGCCGCCGAGCTTGGCGGTGTCGCAGGAGAAGACGAGGAAGCGGTGGCCCTCGACCTCGACGATCTGGAAGACCTCCAGATGCCCGAAGCCGGCGCCGGGGGCGCTGAGGGGCGGCTGCACCTCCCAGCTGTGCAGGTCCTCGGAGGTCGCCAGCGCGATCACGCCGCGGTCGTCATCCGGGCCGTCGTTGGCGCGCCCGGTGATGAGCATCTTCCACGGGCCGAAGCCGTCGCGGTAGACCCACGGGTCGCGCCAGGCCTCCTCCGGCCAGGAGGAGCTCCCCAGCGTCTCGTACCAGCGCGGATCGGCGGTGCAGACGGGGCCGGGCCGCTTGACCCATGCGTGCAGGTCTTCGGAGACGGCGTGACCGATGGTCTCGACATTCTCGCTGTCGGTCGGGTCATCGGCATTCGTGAAGCGGGTGCCGGTGTAGAACAGGTGCCAGAGCCCGTCATCGCCGCGGATGACGCTGCCCGTCCAGGTGCAGGTGGCGTCGAATTCTTCCGGCGCGCCGGCGTCGAAGATACGGTCGTGGTCCTGCCAGTTCGTCAGGTCGGTGGAGGTGGCGTGGCCGATGCGGGCATTACGGTGGCGCAGATCGGGGTGGCCGACGCTGCGGGGCGCGTGAAGGTAGAACATGTGGAAGAGATCGCCGTCGTCGGCGAACCACATATCCCACACCCAATGGTCTGCCTTTTGAAAGCCCATGCTGGCGTCACTCCTCCCGAGCGGTCTTGTTAAAACGATTTACCTATTTGGCATCGTAACTCAATCCCCTTAGTAAAACGATTGAACAGGGGGAGGGGATCATGGCCCGCGGCAGAACGACAATGGCCGACGTGGCGAAGCGGGCGGGGGTCTCTTCCGCCACCGTTTCGATGATCCTATCTGGCCGTCCTGACACACGTTTTTCGCAAGAGACGCATCGCCGCGTCCACGAGGCGGCGGCGGAGCTGAGCTACCGGCCGAACGTCGCGGCAAGGGCGCTGCGCACCGACCGCACCCATGCCATCGCCTTCATCTCTGACCATGTCGCCACCACCCGTTTCGCCAACGGATTGATTCGCGGCGCGCTGAAAGCCTCGGCCCGCGAGGGGCAGACTCTGATGGTGATGGAGACGGGCGGCGCGCCGGGGCAGGAGGCGCGGGCCATCGATGCCGCGCTCGACCGGCAGGTCGATGGGATCATCATCGCCTCGATGCGGGCCCGCGAGATCACCCTGCCCAAGGCGCCGCCGGGCATCCCGATGATCGTGCTCAACGGCTCCTCCACCCAATGCCCCAACTTCGTGCTGCCCGATGAAGAGGGCGGCGGGCGCGATGCGGTGCGGCTGCTGGCCGAGGCCGGTGTGGGCGAGCGCATCGCGCTAATCGGCCATAACGAAGAGGAGGAGCGCGAGCTTTTCCGTTCCGGCGCCATCCAGCGGCGTCTGGCGGGTATTCAGGGCGAGATGGCGGCGCAGGGGCTGACCTTCGCACATGAGCTGTCGATCTGGGAATGGGAGCCGTCGAAGGGCTTTGCGGCGGTTTCCGAGCTGCTCGCCTCTGGCGCGCGGCCGACGGCGCTGCTTTGCCTGAACGACCGGCTGGCCTTTGGCGCCTATCAGGCCTGTGCCGAGGCGGGGGTGCGCATCCCGCAGGATCTGTCGATCGTCTCGTTCGATAATGATGAGCTGGCCGCCTACCTGCGCCCGGGCCTTACCACCATCGCCCTGCCGCATGACAAGATGGGCGAGGTGGCTGTGGAGCGCATCCTCTCGTCCACCACGGGGGCCGAGCTGGTGCCGATGCCGAAGGTTGTGCGCGGCTCGATCCGCGGCCAGAGCTGAGGGCCCCCGCCGAAGCGGGGGCGCCCCGAGCTTAGTTGCGAGCGGCGGCGATGGCCTCGCGGGTTTCCTCGGTCGAGAGCTGGTTGTTCAGCTCGACGAAGACCTGAAGCGCGCCGCGCTGATCGCCGCTGTTGAGCATCGCATAGCCGCGCAGCAGAAGAAGGTCGCGGCGCAGGCTGCCCTCGACACGTTCCAGCTCGTCGAAATAGCGGATCGCCTCGCGGAATTCGCCTTGCTCGAAGGCGCGCACACCGCGCTGATCGAGGATGATCGTCTCGATGGTGCGGCGCTGCTCGTAGGTGAAATCGGTGCGGGCAGCGACGGCAGAGGCCGAATCCGTCATCTCCAGCTCCAGCAGCGAAAGCGACATGCCGTAGAGCGCATCGCGCTGCACGGTGCCGCCGAGCCGGCCGTTTGCGGCGGCGGTGAACAGCGCCAGCGCTTCGAGCGGGCGGTCGAGATTGTAGACGCACCAGGCGCGCTCATAGGCGACTTCCAGCGAGCGCGGCTGAGTCGAGGCAAAAGCACATTGCGTATAGTTCTCCGCCAGCGCAGCGGCGCGCACGGCGTTCACCCGGCCATCGCCGTCGGGCGGCAGGCTGGTGTAAGCGTTGGCGGTCGGCGGCGCGGTGACGACAACCGGCGCGGCAGAAACGGGGGCGGCAGCGCGGGGCGCCGGGGCAGGGGCAGGGGCGGCGGCCGGCTGGCGGGCCGGGGCGGCGGGCGCGGCGGCCCGTGCGGGTGCCTCTTCCTCCGGTTCGTCTGCCACCTCGGCAACCTCATCCGGCGCATCATCGTTGCCGATGCCGCGGCCAGAGAGCAGGCGCGTTTCCAGCGCGTCGAGCGTGCCGGCCATCGAGGGCATGCGGTTGCGGGCGGTCGAGATCAGCCCGCGGATCTGGGCTACGCTGGCGACGGCGTCGGCTTTCTCGATGGTCGAGATGATCTCGGACGAGCCGCTGCACGATTGCACGACCTGCTCGTAGGCGGCGAAGGCGGCGCCTTCGTTGCCAGAGCGGGCCTGCAGATCGGCGAGGCGCCAGGCGTTGTTGATGCGGTTGCAGCGCAGCAGCTGCGGGTTGTCGATGGCGAGTTCCAGCGCCGTCGTCAGGTTGCCGCCACTCACCGCCTGATCGAAGGAATCCTGCGCCTCGGCGATGGAGAGCAGTGACAGCATGTCGGCCGGCGGTGTCCAGTTCGGGAAGGCGGCTTGCGTCGAATCGATCAGCCGCCGCGCGCCGCCAAGATCGCCAGAGGCGATGCGGGCGTAGATCTGGTCGATCTCCGTCGAGGGGCCGGTGACGAGGAGCTGCGACAGGTCGTCGGGCGGTGTCCAATCGGGGAAGTCGAGCTGCAGGCGTCGGATCTCGGCACTGATCGCGGCCGTCTCATCCTGCTCGACGTAATAGCGCAGGGCCCGCAGATCGTCGGCGCCGGGCTGGGCGCCTTGCGAGGCCTCCTGCGCGGCGAGGGGCGGGGCGGAAACAACAGCCGGGCCCAGCACCAGCAGGGCGAGGGCAAGGCTGGGGATCAGATTGGAACGCATGACGGTTTGGCCTCGATCTGCGCGAGCAATGCGAAAAAATGCAACGTCGCCGGGAAGTACGGCTGTTCTACCGTAAACCGCGGGATAGCTGCACCCCTCGTGTTTGTTGCCGCGCAGGAAACGAGGCCACTGAGTGCCGCATAACCTGCATCGGGGCTCGTCTCTAGAACATTGTAAGTTGTGCGATCCATCACAGTGGGTGTCGCCACTGTTGCTGACTGAGCACGCTCAAGCGCCTCGGCCTGCCGGATGACGGCGGAATGGCCGCCAAGCCCCGACCAGACAAGGAAGAGCGGCACGCGCAGCGCATCGTAACCGTTGCGGTCGGCCAGCTCGGGATCGGGGAAAAAGCCGTCGGGGCCCAGCGTGATCCAGTCGGGCATCAGGCCGGTGCGGGCAAGCTCGTCCATCAGCCGGGCACCATCGCGGGCGGCGGCGGCGAAGGCCGAGATGCCGGTGGCCTCGGCAATCTCCTCCATAGCTTTCGGCATGTAATAGGAGAGGTTCAGCACGGTGCCCGAGTCGCGCGAGAAGCCGGCGGCGGCGGGCACGAAGAGGATGCCGCGCCCCTCGCCGACCGGCACCATGCAGGTGGCGGCGAGGTCGCGGGCGATGGCGGCGGCGCGCTCGCGAAGCTGCGGGCGGTCGAAGCTGTCTGCACCGCGGATTAGACCCCAGGCGTAGAAGAGGTCACCGTCGCTGGCATTGTTGAGATCGGGCACATGGCCCGGCACATCCGGCAGCCAGCGCCAGGCGAGCAGCCGATCATCGCGCACCGCGAGGTTGTTCATCGTCCAGCCGTCGATCAGGTCGAAGGCCTCGCGGTCTTCCATCGTGGCCGCGAGGAAAAGGCCGTAGCCTTGGCTTTCAGAATGGCTGGCGCCCTGCTGAAGCGCGTCAACGACGCGGCCGTCCTCGGCAAGATAGGCTGATTTCCATAGCTCCCAGGATTCTGCGAGCAATTGAGGGGCGCCAGCGTCCTGCGCGAAGGCCATGGACGGGAGTGCCGCGACGGCGGCGATCGTTCCGAGTGCTTGTCTGCGATTCATCGCTTTTTCGTTCCGCGCGTTCTGATGATGTAGGAGAGCGCCAGGAGAACCGAAATTATCAGCAACCCGGCGATGATGGCCGCAAACAGGGCGGGAGACCAAGAGGCGTAATTGCCTGCAACAGCACGGAAATTCGCGAGCGTCAGCGGTTCTTGAAGGCGCGGCGGCTCGCTGGCGGGGTGCCAGCTTTGCCATTCGCCGGCCGAGGTGAGCACGGCGGCGGCGCCCTTGGGGCCGAAGGGGTCGAACCTTGCATCCGAGAGCGCGGTGGCGATGTCGGCGGGGTCGACACCGGGGGCGATGACCAGCTGCGCCGAGAGCGGATTGTTCGGATCGTTGAGGAAGATGAAGGCCTGGCCCTCGCGGCCGGCAAGCCATTCCTCAAGCGCCGGGTCACCGGGCATGGCGTAGTCGAGTACCTGCGTCGCCACGGCGCCCACGCGGTCTTTCACCAGATCGACGGTGTTGCTCGGCGCGGCGGCGGGGGCCGCGGTGCCGACGGGGGCCAGCAGGTTTTCGATGGCCGTGCGCGAGACGCCGGTGATCGCAAGGGCCGGGCGCTCCATCTCGGCCAGGCCGCTGACGATAAGCTGCGCGCCTTCGGCCTCGGGCAGGGGCTGGAACGTCTCGCGCAGGGCGCTGACGGTGCGGCCCGTCAGGCTGCGCGGGTCGGTGCCGGCGGCGGTGACGATGCCGGCGGGTGTCAGCTCGCGCAGGGCGGCGTTGATGGTGAGGTACGTCATCGCCGGCGAGGGCGGCACGACGATGCTGGTCGTGCCCTCGATCTCGACGAACGGGCCGGGGATGCGCACGCAGGGCAGATCCGGCGGATCGCCAGGGATGATGGCCTCGAATGTCAGCGCATTGGGGCCGGCGGTGAGGATGCGGGCGGGCAGGCCGACATCCAGCGTCGGCAGGTCGCTGCCGCCCTGGCCGAAGAGCGGCAGCATGCGCACCGTGGTGTCATTGACCTTCACCATCAGCAGCGAGCCTTCCGGAAGGCCATCGATGTAATGGTAGTCTAGGTTGATCTGCGATTTCTGCGAGGCGCTGAGCAGCCAGTCTTCGGGGAGGTTGAAGACCACGTCTTGCCGGGCATAGCGGCTTTCGATGACGATGTTGTCGACGCCGATCGAAGACAGCTCCAGCGGCTGCGAGGGCGACAGCGCCGGCAGATCGCTGGCGGGCGCGGGGGCGGGCAGCCATACATCCAGCATCTCGGGCGTGGGATTGCCGCCGATGATGAGCACCAGCGCGCCATCGCCGCCGCGGCGCAGCTCGGCAAAGGCCTCGGGGCTCTCGACATAGCCGATGCGGGCGATTTCTGCGGTCTCGGCCGCCGGCTCATAGGGCGAGCGGGTGGAGATGATGGCGGAGGCGCCGGGGATCAGCCCGCGAAGGCGCTGGCCGAGGCGGGCCATCAGCTCTGGCGGCACCGCGACGCTGCTTTCGATGGCAACGCCGTCGCCGGCCATGACCTGGGCGGCCATGGCCTGCTGAAAGCCTTCAACACCCTCGGGCAGGCCGGAGCGGGGCATAGACAGACCGCTCTGTCCAAGGTCGACCTCTGTCCAGACCTGAAAACTCGCCTCGGGCCCGCAGAAGATGCGGTGCGTATGCATGGCGCGAAGTTCGATGACGTTCTCGCCCGCGACGAGGTTGGTGGCCGGGAAGGTATGCGTCTCGAAACCGTCGAACGCCGTCGGCTCGAAGCTCTCGACCTCTTCGCCGTTGAGATAGATCGTCAGAAGCGACTGCTCGGGCAGCAGGTTGACGCTGGAGCGCAGCGAGAGCTGCATCTCGGTCACGGCGCCCGGGTTGTCGACTTCGGCGTACAGACGCAGCCCACCGTTCTCGCCCGAGATCCGCGGTATGCGAGTGAAGGGGCGGGTGACGAAGGGCAGCAAAACGGAGTTGTCTGCGGTCGCCTGACCCTCCTGCGGGCCGGCGCGGCTATAGGCCGGCAGGCTGGCCGCTTCGTTGCCGGCACTGGCAGAGCCGATGGCGGTGACGGCGGCGGTGGCCTCGTTCGGGTTGGCAGCTGTGCCGCGCGGTGTGTCATCTTCGCTCGCGGGGGCGCTGTCGCTCTGGCCAGATCGCTCGCCAACGCCCTGCATGGCGTCGAGCATCGGGGTGAGGTCGATGACACCTTCCTCACCGCCGATGTCCTGCGCGCCGGCGCCACCGGCTGCAAGCAGCGCGGTGGCGAGGCAGGTGCTGTAGAGCAATCGGAGCATCAAGCTGCCTCGTTCATGGAGGTGACCTCGGCCCGGGCCAGCATGCGTTCGCGCTCTTCGATATCGACGCCGAAGGCGAGCAGGTGGGCGGGGGCCCGTGCCTCGCTGGTGGCGGGCGCATCGCGGCGGCGGGCCGGCTCACGAAGGAAGGCGCCGATCAGCTTGGGGAAGCCGTTGAAGAAGAGCGAGAAGGCATAGCCGAGGCCCGCGATCAGGCCGATGCCGCCCTGCGAGCTGATGCGGGTGTTCCGCCAGTTCTCGCTGTCACCGAAGACGAGGTAGGCCACGGCCTCTTGCACCTTGGCGGGCTGATCGGAGTTGATCACCGTGCCGAACGAGGTGCCTTCCGGGCCGCTGCGGGCGGACATGACGGTCAGTTCGATGTCGCGCTCCAGATGCGGCGCCTCTTCGTAGCGCGGGCGGCAGATGAGGACATCGCCCTGCATCTTCTTGATCTGCTTGGCGCATTCCTCGTTTACCGCGTCGATCAGCTGAACGCGCATGCCGGAGGTCGAGGCATCGAGGATGCGGGCGTCAACCTTGGTTTCCGGCCGGCCGGCGAGCCAGACTTCGGCGGGCGCGTCCATGTCGACCCGGGGGGCGGCGCGGCGCTGCTTGCGCTCGGCAACGGCACGCCAGGCGATGGAGACGAGGATAAAGTTGAAGGTGGCCCAGCCGCCGACGACTGACAGAACGCTCCGGTCACCCGGGAAGGCCGCCCAGCGGATGCCGAGGGCGATCACACCGGCGAGCATCAGCATCCACAGGATGGTCAGCGGCCAGTGAGCGGGCGAGATGAAGTCGTTGTCGAGCGTTTCGTCCTTGGCGGTCACGTTGAACTTGGCGCCGCGCGGCTTGATGATCGTCTTGACGACGGCCTTGGCGAGATAGGGCGTCTGCGCGATCTCGTAGATTTCCGAGATCAGCGGCCAGCGGAACCGGGCGTACACGGCGTTCTGCACCATGTAGTTCACCGCGATGTAGCCGAGCATGTAGGCCATGGCTTCCTGGAAGGTGGCGACGAGGATCTCGGCACCGAAGAAGAGGTAGGCCAGCGGCGCGCAGAGGAAGATCATGCGGATCAGCGGAAAGAGCCAGACCGACATCGAGTTCAGGTAGCACAGGCGCTGCGCCAGGGTCAGGCCGCGGCGGAAGAGGGGGTTCTTGAGCAGAAGGATCTGCATCATGCCCGTCGCCCACCGGCCGCGCTGCTGGATGAAGGACGAGAAGGTCTCGGGCTGCAGGCCGGCGATCATGGCGCGGTTGAGGAACATCGAGCGCCAGCCGGAGGCGTGAATGTCGAGCGCGGTTTCGGCATCTTCGGTGATGGTCTCACCCGAGAAGCCGCCCACGCTGTCGAGCGCCACGCGGCGCAGAACGGCAGCAGAGCCGCAGAAGAACGCACCGTCCCAACGGTCGAGACCACGGTGGATGAACGAGTAGAACATCTCGTTCTCCGGCGGGCACTTCTCGGAGAGCTGAAGGTTCCGCTGGATCGGGTCCTTGTTGATGAAGAAGTGCGGGGTCTGCACGAGGAACAGCTTGGGGTCGTCGACGAAGTAGCCGACGGTGCGCGCCAGAAAGTCACGGGTCGGCACGTGGTCGGCGTCGAACACCACCACGAGGTCGCCGTCGAGCTTTTCGAGGGCGGCAGACATGTTCCCGGCCTTGGCGTGCTCGTTCTTGGCGCGGGTCGAGTACATCACGCCCAGCTCGGCGCAGAGCGCCTTCAGATCGGCGCGGCGGGCGCGGGAGGCCTGCGCCAGCTTCTTGTCGCTGGAGTTGCAGCGCTGATCGGTGCCGCCGTCATCGCAGAGCACGACCGTCAGCTTTTCGGCCGGGTAGACCATGTTCTTGGCGGCGGCGAGCGTAATGCGCAGCATCTCGGTCGGCTCGTTGTACGAGGGCACGAGCACGTTGACGGTGGGCAGCCGCTCCGGCGCCACGGTCGGCGGGAAGGGGCGGCGCGTCGGGTCGGAGATGATGAAGGTGCTCAGGAAGAACACCGCCACCGAATAGGCCTCGGCCAGCAGCAGCAGGGTGGCGATGATGAACGAGAGGGTGAAGCCCGGATCGGGCATCGTCTCGAACACACGCCACAGCGCGTAGCGCATCACCATGACGCTGGCCGTGGCCATCAGGAAGAAGCGCGCCACCAGCAGCCGCGCGAAGGGCTTGATGAGCGCCACCATGACGACGGCAACGATAGAGAGGAAGGCTTGCCCGCCTGCCGAGGTCGGCACGCTCACGATAACCGCGAACGGAACCAGCAGCAGAACCCACAGCCACAGATCGAGGCTGAAGCCTCGGCCCCGCTCTTTGGCGGGAAGGGTAGCGGCGGATGTTTGACGGGCGGCCATAATGTTACTCGCTCATGGGCGGCGCCGCGAGGGGGGACAGCATGCGGTTGCCACCTTGGGCCGGGCTGATCCCGGCGACGGCGGCAGTTCCGATCTGCTCATCGGTGATCGGGCGGAGTGCCTGATCGACCGAACCTCTGACGCAGTTGCGAAGAAGCAATTCGAGCGTCGACGTGCCCCGCGGCAGAAGCCGGGAGGCGTTGTCGATGCGGCGGAAGGCGAGGACACAATTGACCTCACCCATCGGCTCCTCGGTCAGGTAAAAATACTGGCCGAGGCTATCGTTGCGGGAACGCAGGTTGTCATCTGACACCCGCGTGAAGGGGTAGGGGACTTCACCCACACGTGACATGAAATCGGCCAGGCGCAGATTACCGGCGGGGTAGCCCTCCGGCACCCGGGCGCGCAGCCATAGGTAGTTGTCGCCCTGCAGAACGGTGTCGTTCACAAGGCCGATCTTCTGCTCGCGCTCGATGCCGAGCGTCCGGTCGATGACGATGCTCATGCCGGCGGGCGTGACCCAGGCGGTATCGAGCGGGGTGTGCTGGAACTGAACGGTCTTCTCGGCGACCGGCAGGCTCAGACGGGTGACGGGGATGGCGGCGGCACAGGCCGCCAGCGCTACGAACAGCCCCAGAACCGGCCAGCGGCGGGCACGGGAGGGATTGTTCACGGTTTCAGCACGGGCGGCGATGGGTGTCGCCGGGGAAGTCCGGGCCGTCTCCTGCTCATGATCGCGGTGGTTCATCCCGCTGGTCCTCGTCTGAGTGTTGATGTGAAACTCGTTGCCCGATTGGGCGCAAAGCGGTGCATGACTTAGGCATTTTAGAGGCATTTGAAGTTTATGAGACCTTGCGTTTGCGTCGGCAGCGGCCGGCGGCGGGGCCGGTTCGGCCAGTGAATCAGGGCGTTGCGGCGATTGAGGCGGGGCGCCGGGCGCGGCGCATGCCCGGTGCTCACTGTCTCCGCTGTCGAGACAATAGAGGCTTCTGGCTTTAGAAAGGGCGTCAGCATTGAGGTTAAGGCGGCTCGGCGAAACAGGGCCCTATCGGCGCGCCACAACAGGGCCGTTGCACGAGGCGAAAGCGGAAGGGTCACACAACCCGGTTTCAGGCCAGAGCCTGAAAAAACTGGCTCTCTGATCATGAGATCACGCCGCCGTTAACCTGTTCAACTCGCCAGGCCCGACGTGGGCGCCCCGGCCGGGGCCGGGATTGACGATCACCTCTGTCACCGAGCCTAGTGTGGCCGCTTGCTGCCCCTCAACCCGGCAAGGGGCCAGCGAGGGGCGCGACCTTATCAATAACGCTCGGCTTCTTTCGTAAATTCGATGACAAATGGCCCGAACTGTCCAGATTTGTCGCCACTTCTGCAACGCAACTGGTGCCGTTGCGCATCGCCTTTAGTGGCGCAGCAGGGCCAGGCGCACGGCATTGGGCAGCTCGTGCAGCCGCACCGGCTTGCGCAGCACCAGCCCGGGCACCGGGCGCATGCCCGTCGCCGGGGTTTCGGCAAAGCCGGTGAGGTAGAGCACGGGCAGGCGCGGGCGCAGGCGCACCGCCTCATGCGCCAGGGCGTAGCCGTTCAGCCCGTACGGCAGCGAGATATCGGTCATCAGAACATCGATGTCGGTATTTCGCTGCAGCATGGCCAGGGCGGCCGGCCCATTCTCGGCCCGCAGCACGCGGGCGCCGAGGAAGATCAGCGACTCGGCCAGCATATCGCGGAAGTCGGGATCGTCCTCGACCAGCAGCACGCAGATCCCGAGCAGATCGTCGGTTTCGCCCTCGTCCTCCAGCTCATCGGGCGCCACCAGGGCGCGCGGGGCCGTCAGCACCGCCTCGACCCCCTCGCCGAACCGGGAGTGGATATTGAACTGGCCGCCGACCTTGTGCGCGAAATTGTCGATCATCGCGAGGCCGAGCCCGGTGCCCCCCATCTCGCGCCGCGTTGTGAAGAACGGATCTTTCGCCATCGCCTGCACGCGCGGCTCCATGCCCGGCCCGTCATCGGTGACAGTCAGGCGGATCGTCTCGTCTTCGGAGCCGATGGTGATGGCGATGCGGCCGGTGGCCTGGCCGCTTTCGACAATGGCGTTGCGGGCGTTGATGATGAGGTTGAGCAGCATCGTCTCGAAATCGGAGGCCGCGCAGCTCATCGGGCAGGGGCCGGAGGCCACCTCGCATTCCAGCGCGATGTGCGAGGGCAGCGACTGGCGGGCGAGGGTGCAGACATCCTCGACCAGCCCGGCGACATCCACCGTGCGATCACCGCCCAGATTGTCGCGGGCGAGCGAGAGGAGCCGGTCGGTGAATTCGGTGCCGCGCCCGCAGGCCCGACGGATGGCGGTGAGCTGGCGGTCGCGCCCCTCCATCGAGCGCTGCATGAGGCCGGTATCGGCGGCGAGCTGGATGATACCGAGGATGTTCGACATCTCATGCGCGACACCGCCGGAAAGCGCGCCCACGGCATTGCGCCCCTCGGCCCGGAAGAGCCCCTCGCGGATGGCCCAGCCGGCGGTCTCGTCGTCGATGGCGAGGATGGTGAGGCGCTCACGCTCACTGATGCGGCGCGTCACGCTCAGCCGCAGGGCGCGCTCGTTGCCGTCGTCATCCATGTAGCCGGCGTAGACTTCATCTTCCCCTGCCTCGAGCAGGCGTTGAATGGGGTGCGCCCGGCCTTCCAGCAGCTCGCGGTTCTCCAGCGAATGAAAATGCACCGCGTCCAGCCAGGCGCGGGGCGAGGCGGAGCGGCTGGTCAGCTCTTCGGCCTTGCGGTTGAGCGCCAGCTCCTCCTCGGCATCCGAGAAAATGAAGACGGCGTTGCTCAGGCTGTCGAGCGTGTGCCGCAGCCGCAGCTCCTGCCGTTGCACGGCTGTCGCCGCCATGCCTTCAGTGCGGGCACCGTAGAGCACAAGCAACCCTGCGAGGGCGGCGAGAGCGACAGACAGGGCGGCAAGGCGGGTGTTGGCATTGATGATGCCCTGATCGGTAAAGCAAAGCGCGAGGTAACAGGCGACGAGGGGCGTGAACACGGCCAGGGGCAGCCAGCGCCGGGCCAGCTTCCCGCCCCGGCCGGATGACAGAACGAATTGCGCCCAGGTGGGCTGCGGGCTGGCGAGCAGCTGCGCGAAGGCCAGAAGCAGAAGGCAGAGCGCAGTATGTGTCGCAAGGCCCTGAAATAGCACCACCTCCTGCAGGGCATCGGCATCGAAGAGATACCCGTCGAGCGCGATCAGATTGAGGATGGCGCCGGCGGTCGCGACGATGGCTGGCAGGCGGCGATCCTCAGCCATGCGGAGGCCGCTGAGCAGCTGGCTGAGGGCGATGATTACGATACCGACCGCAGTGGCGAGAGACATCCGGTCAATCGTTGGGTCGGCCATCCACTCGCCCCAATAAACGACAGCCAGATCCCCCAAGCCGATGGCCCCGGCCGCCCCCGCCAGGCCGCGCGCCGCATAGCGGGCGAGGGAATGCTGAAGGAGCTGCAGGATCTGCGCGGAAGCCAGAAGTGCCAGCGCCATGGCGGTCAGCGGTACCATGGAGGGAAGGTTCGGGCTGAGGCGGACGAGGCTGTCGAGGTCCGCCAGCCAGCCAATCGCGACGGCCAGGGCCACAGCCATCACGGCCCAGGCGCAGAACGCAGCCAGACGCGCCAGGTCAACCGCGTAGGGCGCAGAAGCGGCGCCCTGCCTGGCACTGGCGGTCATATCGGGTCTTGGGGCGGCAGGTTCGGCACGGGGCCTCCTTAGGGTTCCGCCTGGGTCAGCGAGCGGACGACGTCGTCAAGTTCATGCAATCTGACCGTTTTTTGCAATTTGGCCTGAGCCTGCCGCAATCCTCGGCGAAAGACGGGCGAGTTAATCAATTCCGTCTGTCCGGTTATGATGACAACCGGAATTTCGGCATCGTACTGGCGAATATCATGCAATATCGAGATTGCACCCCCGCCCGTCATCAACACATCGAGAAAGATGATGTCGTAGTCATTAACCTTTAGCGCGGGCAGCACTTGATTGCCCGAGGTCAGGGCAGTGGCCTCGTGGCCCACGGCGCGCATTCCGTCGCAGAATACGTCGAGATAATCGACGTCGTCATCGGCGATCAGAATCTTCGCCACTCATTCACCTCAATATTGCCTGCTCCCCAGTATGTGGTAGGAGTTACCGCTACGGCAAGGTGTTTACCGAGTGACTGGGATGGCAGCGAACGACACTCCCCCTGGGGCGAAAACGCGGCCCATTCCGCTTGTGGCAATCGGGGCATCGGCCGGCGGCCTGGAACCGCTTGAAGATTTCTTTGACAACGCACCAGAAGATGCTGGCTGGGCCTTTATCGTCGTTCAGCATTTATCGCCCGATTACAAATCGATGATGGACGAATTGCTCGGCCGCCGCTCGCGCCTGCGCATTCGCCATATCGACAGCGGCGTGCCGCTGGAGCCCGACACGATCTACCTCAACCGTCCGAACCAGATGGTCGAGCTGGAGGGCGAGATCTTTGCCACGCGCGAATATGCCTCGGCCGATTCCCTGCCGCGCCTGCCGATCGACGCGATGTTCCAGTCGCTTTGCCAGCGAGAGCCGGCCTGCACGGTGGCCGTCGTCCTCTCCGGCTCTGGCGCCGACGGGGCGCGCGGGGCGCAGGCGCTGCACAGGGCAGGGGCCGCGGTGATCGTGCAGCGCCCGTCAGAGGCGGCCTTCCCCTCGATGCCGCGCGCGGCGCTCACCACCGACGCGGTCGACCGGGTGCTGGAGGCGGAGGCGATGCCCGCCGCCATTCACGAGATCTTCCGCAACGGGCGCGGCAAGAGCGATGTGGTCAAGGCGCGGGGCGATGCGACGCAGAGCATTCTGGCCACGCTGGAGGAGTACTTCCACCTCGATTTCTCGCTCTACAAGGCCGAGAATGTGCAGCGCCGCGTCGAGCGGCGCCGCCATCTGCGCGGCATCGGCTCGATCGAGGAATATTGCGATCTGCTCACCAGCAACCCCGCTGCGCGTGACGAACTCTATGCCGACCTGCTGATCGGTGTGACGCGCTTCTACCGCGACACCGATGCCATCGCCGCCGCCCGCACCGAGGCCTTCGAGCGGCTTGCCCGCAGCGAGGATGAGAGCCTGCCGCTGCGCATCTGGGTGCCGGGCTGCGCCAGCGGAGAAGAGGCCTATACCCTGGCTATCGAGCTGACCGAGGCGCTGGAGGCGGCGGGCGTGCAGCGCAAGTTCCGCATCATCGCGACCGATGTGCACCGCCGATCCATCGATACCGCATCGGCCGGCCTTTATTCCGACGAGGCGCTGGAGCAGGTGCCGCCACAACTGCGCGACAAGTACTTCATG
Organism: Pseudoroseicyclus sp. H15; assembly: GCF_054353345.1. Lineage (NCBI taxonomy): Bacteria > Pseudomonadati > Pseudomonadota > Alphaproteobacteria > Rhodobacterales > Paracoccaceae > Pseudoroseicyclus > Pseudoroseicyclus sp. H15. The sequence continues at coordinate 338,103 of NZ_JBTHJE010000002.1, read as the reverse complement.
CGACATCGCGGCAAGAACCTTGTCGACCCGGCACTGCGGCAGAAGATCATCTTCTCGGTGCACGATGTGCTCAGCGATCCGCCGTTCATGCATCTCGACATGATATCCTGCCGCAACCTGCTGATTTACCTCAATGATGAGGCGCAGGCCCGGGTGATCTCGCTGTTTGTTTTCGCGCTGCGCAAGGATGGCTTCCTGCTGCTCGGCCCGTCGGAGAGCCTGGGCGATCACAGCGCCGAGTTCACCGTGGTGAACAACCGCTGGCGCCTGTTTCGTAAAGCCTCGAAAACGCGGCTGGTGGACCGGTCTGTCTTGTCGAACAAGGTGGGCATGAAGCCCCGCCCGCCGGCCTGGGCGCCCGCCGCCGTGCCGGCAGAGCTGCGCAGCGCCCCCGCCGCCGACCCGCCCGATCTGCGCGACCGCGAGGCGCTAATCCGCAGCTACGACGCGCTGCTGAAGCGCTATGCGCCCTCGTCGATCCTGATCTCTGCCGAAGGGGCCGTGCTGGGCTGGTTCGGCTCGGCCGCGATGCTCGTCGATACGATGAACAACCTCGCGGATTGGACGGTGGAAGACATCGTTCACCCCGATCTGCACTTCACCATCAACGTCGGCATGGAAAAGCTGCGCCAGGGCCAGCTCGAACGCTACCAGCGCAACATCAATGTCGATATCGGCGGGCGCGGCCCCAAGCCGGTGCATGTGGTTGTCGAGCCGCTCGACCAAAGCTCGAAGAACCGGCTGATGCTGGTGAGTGTGGCCTTCGGCGACAGCGCCGAGGATGAAGCTTCCGAGCTTGGCGAGGACGACGCCGCTGCCGCCAAAGAGGCGAACAGGCAAGACGTCAACCTGCTCACCCGCCGCATTCAGGAGCTCGAGCGCGACCTGCGGCTGACGGAAGAGACCCTGCAGCATGTGACAGAGCGACTCGAAGCGTTCGGCGAGGAGCTTCAGGCCAGCAACGAGGAATTGCAGGCGAGCAACGAAGAGCTGCAGGCCAGCAATGAAGAGCTGCAAAGCTCAAACGAAGAGCTGCACGCGGTGAACGAAGAGCTCGTGGCCGTCAGCACCGAGCATGAGCGCAAGATCGAGCTGCTTTCCGATCTAGACCGCAGCACCGAAACGCTGCTGCGCATCCTCGGGGTGGGCGTGATCTTTCTCGACAACCAGTGCCGCATCAAGCGCTTCAGCGAGCTGATCGGCGAGCAGTTCCTGCTGGAAGCCCATGATGTCGACCGCACCCTTTCGGTGGTGGAACCACGGTTCGATTCCGTCAACCTGACCGACATGCTGATCGAGGTGTTGAACACCGGCGAGTCGCAATGCGCCAGGGCGACGTACCAGGGCAAGACAGTCGAGATCGAAGCCCACGCGACCGACATGGATGACCCGCACCGTGCTCCGGGGGCGGTGCTGGTGTTCAAATCGCTGACGCCCGGCTAGGGCGGCTCAGCCTGCCGCGGGGCCGTCGCCGCGCTGAAGGGCCGAGCGGTAGTAATCGACGAGCAGACCCATCATCTCCAGCGCCATCAGCCGGCCCTCGATCACCAGCGAGCGGCTGCTTTCATTCGAGACCTCGATCTTCGGCGTATCAAGCGCGGCCAGATGCAGAGCGACGATGTCGCGCGGGCCGGCGCCGCAATCGCCGATGGCCTTTACCAGCAGTTCCATCTTAGCCTGCGGTTTGGGGCGCTTTTCATGCTGGCGCAGGTAGTAATCCCGCAAGAGGCGGCGGTAGGCGATGACCTGATCCTCAAACTCCTGCGGCCGCCGCTCTTTCAGCGGTGCATCGCTGCCGGCGGGCCGGCCGGCAGCGGCGGGTGGCGCGTCGGCGGTGAGGGCCTGATAATGCGCCACCGTCTGCCGCAGCACGCGCAGCTCGGTCTCGCGGTGGCGGGTGACGGCATAGCCGATGGCGCGCTGTAGGTTGCGGGTGCGCAGCTCGCTCTTGCCCAGGTAATCCTGCGCGCCGGCGTTGATGCATTCCAGCGCCAGCTCGTCATCCTCCATGCCGGTGAGCACGATGATGGGGGCATTGTCGGTGACATTGCGCAAACGCTCGACGCTTTCGACGCCCACGGCATCGGGCAGGCGCAGATCGAGCAGGATCGCATCGGGCGACAGATTGCCCAGCATGTCGATGGCGCCGCGCATCGTGGCGGCGTGGTGCACGAGGTAGTCCTCTCGGTCGGCGGCGGAGAGAAACTCACGAATGAGTTCCGCGTCGCCCTCGTTGTCTTCGATCAGAAGGATCACCCGAATCGGGCGCACCTGCGACATGTCAGTACCGTTCGCTGCCATTGGGCGGCAGTTTCACCACGGTAAACCAGAACGATTCAAGCGTCTGCACGACCTTTTGAAACGAGACCAGGTCGATGGGCTTGGTCACATAGCAATTGGCGCCAAGCGCGTAGGATTCCGCAATATCGCGTTCGGCCGACGACGAGGTGAGAACGACGACGGGAATGGGCTTGAGCGCCGTATCCGTTTTGATTGCGGCCAGAATGTCCTTGCCGTTCACCCGCGGCACATTGAGATCGAGCAGGATCATATCTGGCGGAGAGGTGCCGGCGTATTCATCTTCGCCCCGCAAGTATTTGAGCGCGCTCACCCCATCGCTCACGACATCGAGGTCGAGATGCAGCCGGTCGCTGAGCAGAATCTCGCGGGCCAGCTCGGCATCGGCGGGATTATCCTCGATCATGAGAACGCGGATTGGGTCGACTTTCATGAGGCGAGCTCCGATTCAGGGGCGGCGGCGGGCAGGATGAAATGGAAGGTGGCGCCTGCGCCCGGCGTGCTTTCGGCCCAGATGCGCCCGCCATATTGCTCGACGATGCGCTTGCAGATCGCCAGCCCCAGGCCCGTGCCGGAATAATCGCCGCGGCCGTGAAGGCGCTGGAACATCTCGAAAATCTGCTCGGCCTCGCTGCTGTCGAAGCCGATGCCGTTGTCGGCGATGGTAAAGTGCCAGCCCTGGGCCACCTCTTCGGCCGTGATCTCGATACGCAGCGGGCCGCTTTCATGAAACTTCAGCGCATTGCTGATCAGGTTCTGGAACAGCCGGCCAAGATTGCCGGGGTTGGCGGTGACAACCGGCAGCTCGCCCACGGTGATCTCGGCGCCTGTCTCGCGGATCGTTGGGGCCAGCTCGGCCATCACACGGCGCAGGGCCGCAGAGGCATCGGTGGGCACGGGCGGCTCTTTGCGGCTGCCGACGCGCGAGTAGACGAGCAGGTCGTTGATCTGCTGCTGCATCCGCCGCGCCCCCTCGACCGCGAAGCCGATGTATCGCTGAGCGCGCTCATCCAGCTGGCCCTCGTAGCGCTGCGCCAGAAGCTCGGTGAAGCTCGCCACCATGCGCAGCGGCTCCTGCAGGTCGTGGCTGGCGACATAGGCGAATTGCTCGAGATCGGCGTTCGAGCGTTTCAGCTCGCGCTCGCGGGCCTTCAGCGCATCCATAGCCGCCTTGCGGTCGGAGATGTCGATGGAGGAGATGAGCAGGCGCGGGCCATCGGGCGTGTCGACGGGGGTGAGCGCGATCTCGACGGGGAAGGTGCTTCCGTCGGCGCGCAGGCCCAGCATGTCGCGGCCCTCGCCGCCGTGGGGAAGGCTAGGTTGAGCGGCCTCATCGCCGCTCTCCGGCTGGCTGCCCAGCCCGGGCAGGAGCATCTCGACCCGGCGGCCGATGAGCGCGTCGGGTGCATAACCGAACTGGCGCTCGACCTGCCGGTTCACCACATCGATCACGCCACGCTCGTCGATCAGCACCTTCCCGATAGGTGAGGCCTCGACGAGGATGCGCAAGGTCTCCTGCGCGGCCCGCATCGCGCCGATGTCGCGGGCGATGGCCGAGACGCCGGTGACCTCGCCGCCCGCCGCGCGAACGGGCGAATAGGTTAGCGAAAGGGCAATCGGGGCGGCGGTGTCGAAGCGGCGCCAGTCCTCCTGCTGCAGGCTGAGCCGCTCGCCGGCGAGGGCGCGGCCGATGGTTTCTGCCAGGCGAGGGCGGTTTGGCGCGGCGACCAGCGTCTCGATGGGCTGGCCGATCATCTGCTGGGCGGAGGCACCGAACATCTGCTCGGCGGCGCGGTTCCAGCGGGTGATGCGGCCCTCGGGCGTGCAGGTGAAGATGGCGTCGTTCGCGCCCTCAATCACCTCTTCATACCATTGGCCGCGCTCGATGTGATCGGCGAAGGCCCGGGCGAGGGCGCCCACCTCGCCGGCAGCGGTGACGGGCAGATCGGCGGGCTGGCCGCGGGCGGCATTCTGCACGGCATGGGTGATCTGGTCGATGGGGCGCGAGAGCGAGCGGGCGATCAGCATGGCGAGTAGCGCGGCGAGCACCGCCACGAGGCCACCGCCGATCAGCGCACTGCGCCCGATGCTGAAACTGCCGAGCAGCCGGGCCACGGGCGTGGCGCGGATGACGGTGACCCGCGGCCCGCCTGCCAGCGCTACCGTGGCCCAGCCGGCGCCGATACGTGTGCCATCGGCAAAGGTGCTGCGCGCGGTGCCCGAGAGGTGGCCCTGAACGGCTTCGGCCAGGGCCGGCTCGGCATCTGCAAGGCGGTAAGGCGCACCGAACTCGAAGCGGTATTCGCGCGTGGGATCGGGGTGGAGCAGGAAGTCGCCGGTATTGTTCACCAGATAGGTGTAGGGCGGCCCGCCACGCGAGCGCAGCGCATCCAGCCTGTCGCGCATGTCGAGGTTGAGGATGATGAAGCCGACATCGGCCCCCGCCGGCGCCCGCAGCGGCGCGGCGATGCGCAGCACCGGGTGCAGCGGCACCTCCACCTCGCCAAGCTCGCGGTTGAGATCGAGGCGAGAGACGTAGACGGTGCCGGCCGGCAGATCCATCGTCGCCGCCACATAGTCGCGATTGCTCTTGTCCTGCAGGGCCTCGGGGCCGGCGCGGCGGGGCGGCTCGCCGGCCGAGGCACGGTCGACGCGCACAAGCTCCTGCCCCGAGGCGCTGATCAGCCGGAGCTGCAGGATAGCGGGGCTTGCGGCGAGCTCGGCCATGAAGAGCCGGGCGAGCTCGTCATACCAATCCTCTGTCGTCAGGCCGCGCTGCGGGTCGGTGCCGCCATTGGCTTGGGTGCGCGCGATGCCGGCGGCGATTCCGGAGTTTGCGATGGCCTGCACATCCTGGCGGGCGCTGTCGGCGTAGATCTTCAGCGAGTCGGCGAGCTGGGCGGAATTGGTGCCGAAGAAGGCAAGCGCCTGGGGCACGATGGCGGCACGAGCGGAATAGTAGACGAGCAGGCCGACGGAGAGTGCCGTCAACAGAACCAGGCCGACCATGGGCGCCATCAGGCGCGTAGACATCCGCATGCGCGCTAAGCCACTAGGAAACAGAAACTCGGTCTTGATAAATAATCATACGAAAGCGCTAACAATCGCGCAACCGCGACGCGGGGTTGCCGGCCGGCCCGTGTCAACGGATCACCGGCATCTCGACGATGCGCCAGTAGCTGTCGAGCGTGTCGACCAGAGCCAGAAAATCCGCGCCGGCCCGTTGCTTGGTGATGTAGCCGGCGACGTGGTTCTGCATGGCGATGCAGAGGTCGCGGTCATCGCGTGAGGTGGTCATCATGAAGATGGTATGGCCGTGCAGGCGCGCGTCTGCCCGGACGGCGGAGACGAATTCATGGCCGTTCATCCGCGGCATGTTGATGTCGACCAGCAGCAGAAAGGGCTGATCGGGCAGGGTATCTATCCGCTCGCGCAGCATGGTCAGCGCCTCTAACCCATCGCGGGCGCGGACAATGGGGTTGGCGATGCGGCTGCGGTCAAAGGCGCGGCGCACGGCCTTGGCATCGCCATCGTCATCTTCGACGAGCAGCAGGTTGAGGGGGCGCGACGGGGCTCCCTTCGGCTCAAGCGCCGTCATGCTCATGCGGCTTTCTCCGTACTTTGCAACGATGTGCGGTTCGGTAGCGTGACGCGGAACAGGCTGCCGCGCCCCGGCTCGGATGTGAGGCGGATCTCGCCGCCGGCGACCTCGACATGCTTGCGCACGATGGCAAGGCCGATGCCGCTGCCTTCGACGGCGTCGCGGGGGCGAAGGGTCTGGAAAATGGCGAAGACCTTCTCGTGGAATTCTGGCGGAATGCCCGGACCGTCATCCTCGACAGTGAAGACCAGCTGGTCGCCTTCGTCGCGCCCGTCGATCTGCACGCGGCCGGGCGGGCCATCGTGGTGTTTGATGGCGTTGGAGACGAGGTTGAGCAGGATTGTATGCACCGGCAAGCGCGGCAGGGTGAGTGCCGCGAATTGAGCCGTCGCCGTCACCTCGATGCCGGGGCGCTGCGGGGCGAGGGCGAGGATGTCGTCGAACAGCTGCCGGCCCGAGACGGGCTCTGCCGGCGCATCGATGCGGCCGATGCGCGAGTGTTCGAGCAGATCGTCGAGCAGCCGCTCCATCCGGGCGACACGGCCGCGCAGCATCTCCATGCTCTCGCGGGTATCGTCGGTCAGGTGAGGCTCAAGGTCTTCCGCCAGCCAGCGGGAGGCATTGTCGATCACTCGCAGCGGCGCCTTCAGATCGTGCGATGCGATATAGGCGAAGCTGTCTAGCTCGTCGTTCGAGCGCTCGAGATCGGCCTTGGCGCGCTGCAGTTCGCTCACCAGCCGGGCCTGCGCCGCCTCGGCGGCCTTGCGCAACGAGATGTCACGCATCAGCCAGATGAAGGTGCGCCGGTCGGCGACGCGGGTTTCGCTGACCGAGACGTCGAGCTGCAGAACCTCCCCAGAGCTGTGCCGCCCGATCCTCTCACCCGCCACCGGCAGCGGCGCACCGGGGCCTGCCTGGGGCAGCATGTCCGTCAGGGAGGCGCCGGTCAGCTCTGCCGGCGTGCAGCCAAAAAGGGCGCAAAAGGCCGGGTTGGCCGCCTGGATGGTGCCGGTGGCATCGGCGATGACGATGCCATCCGCTGCCGCCTCCAGCACAGCCTGGGCCCGGGCGGTGCGCTCGATCAGGTCATTGGTGAGGCGGTCGAACGCCGCTGCGAGATCGCCGATTTCATCGCCATGGGTGTAGCTGGGGGCGATAGGTTTGCCGAAGTCGCGGGGCGCCGTGATGACCTGCGTCAACCGTCGCAGCGGCGCGGTGAGGGCGAAGCCGGCGACGAGGCTGCCGCCGAGCGAGGCGCACAGCAACAGGGCGGCGAGCGCCAGCCCGCGCTGCAGCCCCTCGCGCGCTGGGGCGAGCAGCAGCGACATGGGCGCGATGGCGGTCACGGCAATTGAGGCACCGCCGGGCTGGATGGGCCGGGTGAGGCGGTACGCAGCCTTGCCATCCGCCAGCGAAAACCCGTCTGACACGACCGCACTGCCGGTTGCATCAGCCACGGGCACGGGTAGGTCGACCTCGAGCGTATGACCGGGGGTGACGGCGTCCTGGGCGGCCGAGATGAGGGATTCGTAGAGGCCGTTGATGACGATGGCGCCGAAGATCTGCCCCTCGGCATTGGCCACGGGATAGATGGCACGGATCATTGCAACCTCGCCTGGCGCGATTCGGCCGTTCTCGCGATTGAGCGAAACCTCGGTGAAGAAGGGGGTCAGGCTTTGCCGCTCGGCGAGCTCGCGCATATAGGGCTCTTCGGCCTTTTGCTGCAGCTCATCCGGGCTGCGGGCGATGATACCCAATGGATCTGGCGCCCTGTCGACGCGCACCAGCTCGCGCCCGGCATCGGCGAGGCCGATATAGCGGATCTGCGCGTAATCGGGGCGCTGCCGCAGCAGAGCGATAAAGATCGTCTGCAGCCGGCCCCGCCAGATAGCGATTGAGGAGCCGTCGAGCGGGTCGAGGCCGGCAGCATCGGCTGCGGCGCGGCGAATACCGTCAACCGGCGGCGTGCCGGCGAGCACGGCTGCATCCTGGATCATGGTGGTGAGCGGCCCTTCCAGCCGGTCGGCGAGGATGGTCGCCTCCGTCTCCAGCGTCTGCAGGGCTGCCTGTTCGGCGAAGGAGGCCGCATTGCGATAGGTGGCGAGGGCGACGGGGATGGCGGAGAACAGGCTGGCCATGGCGACGAGCAGGGCGAACTTCGCGCGCAGCGAGCGCAGCTTCGGCCTTCGGCGCAACAATCTGGTGGCGACGGGACGCGGATGTTCTGGACGCTGCGCCATACGATCCTCTCGCTCCCCCGCCATCAATCATAACCAGTCGAGTTTTATGCGGCGTTACTTCTGCCCGCCTGTTCTGCGGCCTCGCGCGGAGCAGGCGGCAGTGTGAACGAGAAGGTGGCCCCGGCGCCCGGCACCGAGCGGCACCAAATGCGCCCGCCGATCCGCTCAACGATCTTGCGGCAGGTGGCGAGGCCGATGCCGGAACCGGGGATCTCTTCCTGGCCATGCAGGCGGGTGAAGGAGTCGAAGATCCGTTCAGCATCCTCCTCGGCAATGCCAATGCCTTCGTCGCTGACGGAAATGACGGGCCAGCCCTGCTCGGGCACCTCTGCCGAGACGGTGATGCGCGGCGGGCGGGGGCCGGAATATTTAAGGGCGTTGCCGACAAGGTTCTGGAACAGCTGGATATATTGCGTCTCGTCGCCCATCGCGGTCGGCAGCGGCTCTGCGGTGATGCGGGCGCCCGCCTCGCCTATGTCCAGCGTGAGATTGGCGAGCGCGCCGCTCAGCGCCTCGCCGAGCGGCACGGGCGCTTCTTTCACCGGGGTATCGACAGCGACATGCAGGGCAAGTGTGTCGATCAGCGCGACCATTCGGTCGCAGAGGCTGGCCATGCGGCTGGCATCTTCGACGAGGCTGTCGGTGGCGCCGGCGGCGAGATCCTCCTGCATTGCGCGGGCGAGATAGGCGCTCAGCCGGGCAGGGGCTTTCAGGTCGTGAGCGAGGGCGTGGGCGAAGGTCTCAAGCTCTTTCTTCTTCGCGGCGAGGCGCCGGCGCATGGCGGCAAGGTCGAGCGCCCGCTCCACCACGCGGCGCAGGGTGCGCGGGGTGATCTCGCGTTTCGGCAGGTAATCGACGGCGCCCTGTTTGATCGCCTCTGCCGCGATACGCTCGTCGCCGAGGCCGGTCATGATGATGACCGGGGTGTCGGGCCAACGCTTGGCCATGTCCTGCATCACGGTCAGACCGTCACATCCGGGCAGGAAGAAATCGACGAAGGCCAGCGCGATGTCGGGCCCGACATTGGCGCGGGCATCTGCAATGCCGGTCGCCTCGATCACCTCATCCGCGACATCAGACTGCGCCAGAGCCCGGCGTACCAGCTTGCGGTCGGCAGCGTCGTCATCGAGGATCAGCAGGCGCATTCTCTCGGTTCTCCTGGGCAGCTGCACTCCGGCCTAGGGGGCCATGGTTAACCCTCGGTTGCCATCGCGGGCTAATTCAGCAGGCCGACCGGGCCCTCCGCCTCGCCCGACTGCGCCTTCACGAAGGCTTCGAGCGTGGCGGAGAGGCTGGCAAGCTCTTGCAGGGCACGCTCCTGTGCGATGCCCTGGCGGGCCGGGCCGTGCAGCTCTTCGATGAGCTGCCGCATGAGCCGGCTGGCTGGCTTCAGCTGGGCGAGGCCGCTCTGGCTGACAGGGCGGGGCGGCGGCGACAGGGCCTTGCCCGTCAGCGCCTCGGCAATCGCCTCACCGAGGCTGCGCGCGGTGAGGCTGTGCTTGTCGAGGCAATTGTACGAGCCTTCCTTCATCGCGGCGACGGCGATCTCTGCCGGGCAGTCGCCAGCAATGACGATAGGCCGCGCGGCCGCTTGCAGCGGGTGGTGGCGCAGGCTGCGCAGCGCATCCAGCCCGGTGCCTTCGGGCAGGGAATAGTCGAGCAGCGCGATGTCGATGCATTCGTCGTCGAGCGCCGCCTCGAATTCCGCCAGCGAGGCCGCGAACTCCGTCTCGACCACGTTGGTGGCATGGACGAGCAGGCGGGCGATGCGCATTCGGTCGACCTCGCTGTCATCCAGCACCAGCACACGCAGGTGGCGCGGTGCTGCCGGCGCTGTCGCAACAAGGCGCAGGGGCGGGGAAGGTTCTGGCAAGTCGATGATCTTGAGCGTCTCCATCATGTCATCCCTTTCATGACGAGGTAATCTGGCAGCGCCGGCTCATGCCGGCAGGGGCACAAGGCTGAGGTATCGTTCGATCAGCTCCATCGCGGCGCGAAACTCCTGCGGCGAGGCGCCCTTTCTGAGGTAGCCGGCGACATTGCGCTCGTAGGCGGCGGCGACGTCGCGGGGCGAGTCGGAGCTGGAAAGCATGAAGACCACGATGGGCTTGAGCGCTTCATCGCGGCGCAGCACGTCGAGCAGCTCCAGCCCGCTCATCCGCGGCATCGAAATGTCGAGCAGCAGCAGCACGGGCCCGCGGAGCGCGGCCTTGCCGCCGGTGCCACGCAGGTGGTCGAGCGCCTCGGCGGCGCTGGCGGCGGCCACGATGGGGTTTGGCAGGCCGATGCGCGAAATGGCCCGTTCGATGGCCATGATGCAGACGGTGTCGTCATCGACGATGAGAATGGTGGCAAGGCCCATGACCCCTCCGGCACTGGGGCAGGCACGGCGCACACCGGCTGCCCGAACTGTTCTGTGCCGCTAGGATTCCATGGGGCCGTTAGCCGAGTGTGAACACTTGGGCGCGAGAATGTGGCGGAATTTAGCAAGTGCGCGAGGAGCCAACGATGTCTGTGCGGGAAGAGGTTAGCGCCGCGAAGGCGCCTGCAATCATTAGCGAAAAACCGGTTGCCCTCCGGCCACCGCCGCGGCGCGACTCGCCCGTCCGGCGCCGGGTGGAGCCACCGCTGGAGGATGACCTTGCCGCAATCGTCTATCGACTCAGCCACGATCTGCGCGCCCCGGCCCGCGCGCTCCATGATTTGCCCGGCTGGGTGGAGGAGGACCTCTCCGCCGCCGGCATCGCGCTGCCCGGGCAAGTGGGCCGCTATCTTGAGTTGATGCGCCGCCAGGCCGGGCGCATGCATGGCTTAATCGCCGATCTGCTCACCTACAGCCGCATCGGCCGTATGCAGGAAGCGGTGGAGATCGACATGGCCGGTGCCGTGGCCGACACGCTGCGCCGGCTGGATGTGCCCCGCAGCTTCGAGATCGCTGTCACCATTGCGCCCGGCGCGCGGCCGCGGCTGGGGCCGACGGATGTCGACCGATTGCTCGGCGCGCTGATCTCGAATGCCGTGCGTCACCACCACAGCGGCACGGGGCGCATCGGCATCGATGTCGCCCCGCTGGAAGAGGGGCTGCGCCTGACAGTCACCGACGATGGCCCCGGCATTGCCCCCGAAGACCGCGAGCGGGCTTTCGAATTCATGACGACGCTGCGCTCGCGCGACGAGGTAGAAGGCAGCGGCATGGGCCTGCCCATCGCCGAGCGCATCTGCGAGGTCTATGGCGGCGAGCTCACGCTGGAGAGCCTGCCAGAGCGCCAGGGATGCCAGTTCACGGCCACGCTGCTGCACCCACCGCCGGAGATGCTGCAATAACCCGCCGCCGCGCCTGACCAGGGTGGCTTTCGCCGCTGCCCGGGGGCGGCTAGTCTCGCCGCGTCAGTGACGAAAGCGAGCGGCGATGCCCATCATCCATATCCTGAATGGCCCGAACCTCAACCTGCTCGGCAAGCGCCAGCCCGAGATCTACGGCGCCGAGACCCTGGCGGATGTCGAGGCTGCCTGCCGGGCGCTGGGCGACGAGCTGGGGCTGGAGCTGCACTTCGCGCAGGACAATTACGAAGGCGGTCTCGTCGAAAAGGTGCATGCGGCGCGCGGCGATGCGGCGGGGATCATCATTAACCCCGGGGCCTATTCGCACACCTCCATCGCGCTGCTCGACGCGCTGAACACCTTCGAAGGCAAGGTGGTGGAGGTGCACATCAGCAATATCCACAAGCGCGAGGCGTTCCGCCACCATTCCTACGTCTCCTCCCGCGCCGAGGCGGTGATCGCCGGATGCGGCACGCAGGGCTATCAGCTGGCGCTGCGGCATATGGCACTGCTGATGGGGTAGGGTGGCGCTGCACCGCACCCACCCTAAAGGGCGGTTTCATTTTCGGTTTACAAATCCGACCAATTCACTAGGACTCCTCCGCAACGCCCCAGCCCGGCACATCAGGAGTCTGCCCATGCGCCTCATCCTCGCGACATCCGCCCTCGCTCTCACCGCCACCGCTGCCTTCGCGCAGACCCCTCAGGAGGTGGGCGAGACCTATGCCGACATCGCCCGGGCCGCCTATGCCGACGCACTGGATGGCGCCGAGACCCTGCAGACCGCCGTCGACGCGCTGATCGCCGACCCCTCGGAAGAAACCCTCGCCGCCGCGCGCGAGGCCTGGATCGGCGCCCGTCCCGCCTACATGCAGACCGAGGTCTTCCGCTTCTCCAACCCGATCGTCGACGATTGGGAGGGCCGCGTTAACGCCTGGCCGCTCGATGAGGGCCTGATCGACTATGTCGACGCCTCCTACTTCGGCGGCGCCGAGAATTCCTTCGCCGATCTCAACGTCATCGCCTCCCCGAGCTTCACGCTGAACGGCGAAGAGGTGGATGCCACCGAGATCACGCCCGCGCTGCTCGAAGAGACGCTGCAAGAGGCCGGCGGCAATGAGGCCAACGTCGCCACCGGCTATCACGCCGTCGAATTCCTGCTCTGGGGGCAGGATCTGGTAGCCGATGCCGATGCGGCGGGCGACCGGCCCTATACCGATTTCGTCACCGGCGAGGAGTGCACCGGCGGCAACTGCGACCGCCGCGTCGCCTATCTCTCCACGGCCACCGACCTGCTCGTCTCCGACCTCGCCTATATGGCGGGTGAATGGGAAGAGGGCGGCGCTGCCCGCACCGAGGTGCTGGGCGATGCCGACCCCGCCGTGCGCATCCTCACAGGCATGGGCAGCCTGGCCTATGGCGAGATGGCGGGCGAGCGCATCAAGCTCGGCCTGCTGCTGCAGGACCCCGAGGAAGAGCACGATTGCTTCTCCGACAACACGCCCGCCAGCCATTATGGCGACGTGCTGGGCATCGCGAATGTCTGGTACGGTGCCTATACCGGCCCCGATGGCGAAGGCGTGCAGGGCACCGGCCTGCAGGATCTGGTCGAAGCCGCAGACCCTGACCTGGCCGAGACTTTCACCGCCGAGCTCGAAGCCGCCCTGGCCAGCGCGGAAGATCTCGTCGCTCGCGCCGCCGGCGACAGCGCCTATGACATGATGCTTGTGAAGGTCGATGACGAGGGCAACGCCGTCATCGACCAGCTGGTCGACGATCTCGTCGCCATGTCGCAGAGCATCGAGCGCATGTCCGCCGCGCTTGACGTCTCGGGCGTGGTGATGGAAGGCAGCGACGCTCTCGACGACGAGTCCGCCGTCTTCGAATAGGCCCGCAAGACCACATCCAGGGGCATCTATATGCGCCATACCGGCTCTTTCACGCTCATCGCCGCCCTCGCCATTGCGGGGGCGGCTGCCGCTCAGACCGCCCCCGAGGCGGCCCCGCAAGGGGGCGAAGAGGCGGCGGCGCTGCCCGATCTGCAGGCCGCGCTTCTGCCCCGCACGGCGGAAGAGGCCGCGCGCATCGCCACCGTCACGGCGCCCACGGATGACTTCACAGCTCCCGAAACCTTCGAGGCTCTGCCGGGCGGCGCCGCCACCGTGCGCGCCAGCCCCACAAGCGACGCATTCTCTGAGCCTTCCGACAATCTCGATGGCGAGGGGCGCATGAACTTCGCCCTCGGCAACGGGCTCTTCCGCAAGGTCTGGGTCTCGTCGCCCTCGTCGACGCAGGCCTCCGACGGGCTCGGGCCGCTCTACAACGCCCGCGCCTGCCAGCTCTGCCACGTGAAAGACGCCCGCGGCCATCCCGCCGCCGAGGGCGACAACCAGGTCGCTCTGTTTCTGCGCCTCTCGGTGCCGGACCCCGACACCGCCATCGAAGAGATCGCCGGCTGGATCGGCACGGCGCCAGACCCTGTTTATGGCGGCCAGCTTCAAAATTTTGCGCTGCCCGGCATTCCAGCCGAAGGGCGCCTCTCGATCGATTACGAGCCTGTCGAGGTCACCCTCAATGGCGGCGAAACCATCACCCTGCAGGCCCCGCACTACAGCCTCGCAAACCTCGCCTATGGCGAAGCAGCGGAGGACGTGATGCTCTCGCCCCGTGTCGCACCGCAGATGATTGGTCTCGGCCTGCTCGAGGCAATCCCGGCGGCCGACATCCTCGCCCATGCCGACCCGGACGACGCCGATGGCGACGGCATCTCGGGCCGTCCTTCAGTTGTCTGGTCGCTGGAACACGACACGCCCATGCTCGGCCGCTTCGGCTACAAGGGCGGCACGCCCACCGTCTCCGAGCAATCGGCGCGGGCGTTCCTCGGCGACATGGGGCTCTCGACGCCCGATCTTCCCAGCCCCGCCGGCGAATGCACGGCAGCGCAGGTCGATTGCCTCGCCGCGCCCACCGGCGTCGACAGCCCGGCGCCGGGCGAGGATGACGCCGAAGAGCTGGCCAGCCCGCTGGCCGAAGAAGGTGCCGCGCCCACCGGGGTTGAGGTCTCGCAGGAGGCGCTCGATCTCGTCGCGCATTACGCCCGCAACCTCGCCGTGCCGGCCCGGCGCGATCTGGATGCGCCCGAGGTGCTGCAGGGCAAGGAAGTCTTCTACGAGGCCGGCTGCCCCGCTTGCCACGTGCCCAAATTCGTCACCGGCCGGACAGAGCCTGCGACGGCGCAGAGCTTCCAGCTCATCTGGCCCTATACCGACCTGCTGCTGCACGACATGGGGCCGGGCCTGGCGGACAACCGCCCAGAGGGCGTGGCGACGGGCAGCGAATGGCGCACCGCCCCGCTTTGGGGTATCGGGCTGACGGAGCTTGTCACCGGCCGGCAGAGCTATCTGCACGATGGCCGGGCGGCGAGCCTGCTTGAGGCGGTGCTCTGGCATGGTGGCGAGGCGCAGGCGGCGCGGGACCGCGTGGTGGAGCTGTCGCCAGACGACCGTGACGCCCTTGTGGCCTTTCTGGAGTCTCTGTGATGCGTGCCTTGGTTCTCTCTGCCCTGACGGGTCTGGCTGTCACAGCCGCCGCGCCGGCCAGCGCCGATCCGGTGATCGACCGCGTGGTCGACACGGTGATCCTGCCGCAGGTGGAAACCTTCGCGCGCCGCACCGACGCGCTGGCCCAGGCGGCAGAGCTGGATTGCACCGCGCTCAGCCCGGTGCTGCGGGCGCTGTGGGGCCAGTCGATGGACGCCTGGCTGCAGGTGCAGGATTTCCGCTTCGGCCCGATGCAATCGACCGGCCTGCGTGAGGCCATCGCCTTCTGGCCCGATGAGCGCGGCTTTCGGCCCCGCGCCATCAACCGGGCGATGAACGGCCCGGCACCGGAGAGCGCGGCTGAGATGGCCGAGGCGCCGATCTCGCTGCGCGGGCTCTATGCAATCGAGGCGATGCTCTACGATCCGCGCTTCAACGAATATCCCGATGGCAGCGAGGGCTGCACGCTGATGCGGCTCATGACGGAAGATCTTGCCGCCAACGCCGCCGAGCTGGCGGCGGAGTGGCAAGACTTCGCCCCGGTGATGAAGGGGGCGGAGGCGGGCAACGCCACCTATTTCAACGCCGCCGAGGCGCGGCAGGCGCTCTTCACCGCGCTCGTCGTCTCGATGCAGTTCGACATTCTGGAGCGGCTGGGCCTGCCGCTCGGTACGGGGGAAGAAACGCGGCCCGAACTGGCGGAGGGCCGGCTCTCCGAACGGACTCTGGAGAACCTCATTCAGTCGACTCGCGGTCACGAGACTTTCGTGATGGCGCTGATCACTGACCCGTCCGACCGGCAGGAGCTCGCGGCGGATTTCGACGATCTGCGCGAGCGGCTTGCCAATATCGAGGATCCGACGCTGGAGAGCGTGTCCGAGCCCGCCGGGCGCTTCATGGTGGATGTCGCCGCCACTTCCTACGATGCCCTCTGGGCCAAGGTGAACACCATCCTGTCCGAAGAGCTGGGCGTGACCATGGGCGTGGTCGGCTTCGACGGAGACTGAGCACCCATGCCAAGCCGCCGCGCCTTCCTTGCCACGCTCGCCGCCAGCGCCTCTGGCGCACGACTGGGCTGGGCCGCCGCGGGCGCGCCGCGCTTTCTGGCGGCGGCGCGGCTGGCGGATGGCTCCTTCGATCTGGTCGGGCTTCGCGGCACCGGCGATGCCGTCTTTCGCGTGCCGCTGCCGGAGCGTGGCCATGCCGGCGCCGGCCACCCGGTGCGCGCCGAGGCGGTGGTCTTCGGCCGGCGACCGGGCACCTATGCGCTGGTCGTCGATTGCGCGCTCGGTGTGGTGATGCGCGAGCTGACGCCGCCGGAGGGGCATGTGTTCAACGGCCATGGCTCTTACCTCGATGGCGGCCGGCTGCTGATCACCACCGAGCAGCGCACGGCAGACAGCGCCGGGCGGCTGGGCCTGTGGGATGCCACGGATGGCTACACGCGGCTCGGCGAAGTCGACAGCCACGGGCTTGGGCCGCACGAAGCGCGGGTGATGGCCGATGGCGTGACGATTGCCGTCGCCAATGGTGGCATCAACACCGAAGACGGCCGCGACATGCTCAACATCGACAGCATGGAGCCGAACCTGGCCTATCTGACGCTGAACGGCGGCCTGCAGGAGCGGGTGGAGCTACCGGAGCTGCGGCAGAACTCCATTCGCCACATTGCCTTCGCTGCCGGCGGCGTGACGGCCTTCGCCATGCAATGGGTCGGGGCCGAGGATCAGGCACCGCCGCTCCTTGGGTTGCACCGGCGCGGCGAAGAGCCGGTGCTTTGCACGGCGCCGGGGGCCGAGCAGCGGGCGCTGCAGAATTACACCGGCACGGTGAATGTCTCCGGCGACGGGCGCGAAGTGGGGATCACCTCGACGCCCGGCGGGGTGCTACACCGGTACGGGCTGGACGGGGCCTTCCTCGGCTCAGTCACCCGGGCGAGGCTGATGGGCCTGGCGCCTCTGCCGGGCGGCTTTCTGACGACGGACGAGCAGGGCGGGCTGATGGCGGTGGAGGGCGGCGCGGCGCGACCGCTCGCGAAGCATGACGAGATCTGGGACAACCATCTGATCACGCTTTGATTTTGCGCGGCGGGTTTCGTCCGCCGCCGCCCAACCGTTCGGCTCCCTCCCGCGCCCGGAATCAAGCCGAAGGCGCCGGGCGAGCGCCTGCCCGTTCCGGCGCGGCGACCGGGGCGCCAAGATGGTCTTGGCCTAGGCCTCGTCACTCTCGGCCGGACCCTCGACCTGCTCCTTGAAGCGGGCGAAGAAATCCTCCGACATCTTGCGGGCGAAGCCGCCGACGACGCGGTTGCCGAGCTGGGCGAGTTTGCCGCCGACCTTCGCCTCAACGTCATAGGCCAGCTCGGTGCCCTCGGGCACATCGACCAGCACCACGGCGGCGGCGCCCTTGGCGAAGCCGGCGACGCCGCCCTTGCCTTCGCCGACCAGCCGGTAACTGACGCCCGACACGATATCCTCCAGCGTAACACCGCCTTTGAAGGTGGCCTTCACCGGCCCGACCTTCTGCACGACGACAGCTTCGAAGCCTTCTTCGGCCGAGCCGGTCAGCTCCTGGCAGCCGGGAATGCAGGCCTTCAGCGTTTCCGCATCATTCAGCTTGTCCCAGACCAGCGCGCGGGGCGCGGCGATTGTGACTGTTCCGTCGAGTTCCATGAATTGTCCCTGTCTGCCTTCCCGAAAGTTCTGCGGGGGCGCGGCGTGATTGGCAAGCCGGCAGGCGCGCTGTCACGCGATCTGCAGGCTGCGCTCGCGGCGGATGACCATGAGAATGGCGACCAGTGAAATGACGCTGGAGATGGCCATGATCCATTGCAGCGGCATGGCGCTGGCCGAGCCGCCGAGCAGCCAGCCGGCGAGGGCCGACATCACTGCACCGCCGCCGATGGCGATGGCAGTGCCGAGGCCCGAGGCCGTGCCCGCAAGCTCCGGCCGGACAGAGAGCGAGCCAGCGGTGGCCGAAGGCATCATCAGGCCGTTGCCGATGCCGAGAAGCGGCATGAAGCCGAAGAACAGCAGAGGCGAGGGCTCGAAGATCATCGCGGCCACCAGCGCGGCGCCGAGCCCGATGGTCGAGGTGAGCGTGCCGGCCAGGCACATGGCGTTGATGCCGGCACGCACGGCGAAGCGGCCGGTGATGAAGTTGCCTAAGGCATACCCAAGGGCAGGGGAGCCAACCGCGATGCCCGTGAGCATGGGCGACAGGCCGAAGAGATCGTTGGCGACATAGCTCGCCCCGCCCAGCAGCGCGAAGAACGAGCCCGAGCCTGCGGCGGCGCAGATGACATAGCCCCAGAAGCGGCGCGATTGCAGCAGCTCGGGGTAGTTCTTCACCTGATCTCTGAAGCTCACACCCTTGCCGGCCAGCGTCTCGCCCTGGTCGCGCCAGCAGAGCACGACCATGCCGAAGGCACAGAGGCCGAGGAACCAGAAGACGGGGCGCCAGCCAAGGGCCTCGTCGATGGTGCCGCCGATGGTGGGGGCGAGCATCGGCACCAGCGCCATGCCCATGGTGACATAGCCGAGCATCGAGGCGGCCTGCTCGGCGGGCACCATGTCGCGCACGATGGCACGGGAGAGCGCCATGCACGCGGCGACGACGGCCTGCAGCATGCGGAAGGCGAGGAAGATGCCGATGGTGGGGGCAAGGGCGCAGCCGATGGTGGCGAAGAAGAAGATGATCAGCGAGCCGATCACCACCTTGCGGCGGCCGAACCGGTCGGAAATCGGGCCGATGGCCAGTTGCACCAGCGCCGTCACCCCGAGGTAGCCGGAGACGGCGAGCTGCATCACGCCGTAATTCGCCCCGTATTCGCGCGCCATGGCGGCCAGCGACGGCAGGAAGATCGACGTCGACAGCGCCGACATCGAGGCGATGAGCGTGAGCGTGAAGATATGGGGCGGCGTGGTGCGGTCGAGGAACCGAACGACGGGTGGGGCGGCATTCATTACTGAGGGTTAGGGTCTGGCGGAGCCCGGGTCAATCGCGGCCGGTGCAAGGAAGATCACCCCGGCGCCGAGCGCGATGAGCGAGAAGCCGAGAATATGCGCGGGGCGGATCGGCTCACCCAGCCAGAGGGCCGAGAAGCCGCAGAAGATGGTCAGCGAGATGACCTCCTGGATGGTCTTGAGCTCGGTCGCCGAGAAGCGGCCGTGACCGATGCGGTTGGCCGGCACCTGCAGGACATATTCGAAGAAGGCGATGCCCCAGGAGATCAGGATGACGAGAACGAGGGGCGCGGCCTTGAACTTCAGATGCCCATACCAGGCGAAGGTCATGAAGAGGTTGGATGCGGTGAGCAGGCCGATGGTGACGAGGGGGATGGGGAGGGTCATGGGGGTGTTCCGGGCACCGGCGGCGCGCCGGCGCGCGGAGGATAGGGCCGGGCGGGGACCGGCGGAAGGGCCGCTGGCGCGGCCGCTGCCCGGGCCCGCCTCCCGCCCGCCCACCCCGGCGCGCCCGGGCAGCGCAGCGAGATGAGCAGGCGGAGGAGAGGGTGGCGGGCGCTGCTGGGGGGCGCAGCCCCCCGCCTGCGGCTCCCCCCGGAGTATTTGGAAGAAAGCGAGAGGGGCTAAGGCGCCGGCAGCACCGGCTTTTTCCTTTGGGGCGGAGGGTGTAGCAGGCTAAAGGAGAAGAGGGAGCGCAGGGAGACGAGGCATGCAGGAGATTGCGGCGGAGCTGGAGGCGCGGAGGGCCGAGGCCCGGGCCGGCGGCGGCGAGGCGCGGGTGGCCGCGCAGCACGCCAAGGGCAAGCTGACGGCCCGCGAGCGGATCGAGCTGTTGCTCGATGAGGGCTCCTTCGAGGAATTCGACATGTTCGTCGCCCATCGCTGCACCGATTTCGGCATGGCGGCGCAGCGCCCGGCCGGCGACGGGGTTGTGACCGGCTGGGGCACGGTCAATGGGCGGATGGTCTACGTCTACAGCCAGGATTTCACCGTCTTCGGCGGCTCGCTGAGCGAGACGCATGCCCAGAAGATCTGCAAGATCATGGACATGGCGATGCAGAACGGCGCGCCGGTGATCGGGCTGAACGACAGCGGCGGCGCCCGCATCCAGGAGGGCGTGGCGAGCCTTGCCGGCTATGCCGAGGTTTTCCAGCGCAACATCATGGCGAGCGGGGTGGTGCCGCAGATCAGCGTCATCATGGGGCCCTGTGCGGGCGGGGCCGTCTATTCGCCGGCGATGACCGACTTCATCTTCATGGTGAAGGACAGCAGCTACATGTTCGTCACCGGGCCGGACGTGGTGAAGACCGTTACCAACGAGGTGGTCACGGCCGAGGAGCTGGGCGGGGCGACGACGCATACGCGCCGCAGCTCGGTGGCCGATGGGGCCTATGAAAACGACGTCGAAGCGCTGGAAGAGGTGCGCAGGCTGGTGGATTTCCTGCCGCTGTCGAACCGCGAGAAGCCGCCGGTGCGGCCGTTTCACGATACGGTCGACAGGGTGGAGCCGAGCCTCGACACGCTGATCCCGGAGAACCCGAACCAGCCCTATGACATGAAGGAGCTGATTACGAAGCTCGCGGACGAGGGCGATTTCTTCGAGATTCAGGCCGAGTTCGCCAAGAACATTGTGACCGGCTTCATCCGGATGGAAGGGCGGAGCGTGGGTGTCGTGGCGAACCAGCCGATGGTGCTGGCGGGGTGCCTGGATATCGACGCTTCCCGCAAAGCCGCCCGGTTCGTGCGGTTCTGCGATGCTTTCGAGATTCCGCTGCTGACGCTGGTGGATGTGCCGGGCTTCATGCCGGGGACGGCGCAGGAGTTTGGCGGGGTCATCAAGCACGGGGCGAAGCTGCTCTTTGCCTATGGCGAGGCGACGGTGCCGAAGGTCACGCTGATCACCCGCAAGGCCTATGGCGGGGCCTATGATGTGATGTCTTCCAAGCACTTACGGGGCGACTTTAACTATGCCTGGCCCACGGCGGAGATCGCCGTGATGGGGGCCAAGGGGGCCGTTGAGATCCTCTACCGCAGCGAGCTGGGCCAGCCTGAGAAGATCGCGGCGCGCACGAAGGAATATGAAGACCGCTTTGCCAACCCCTTTGTGGCGGCGGAGCGCGGGTTCATCGACGAGGTGATCCAGCCGCATGGCACCCGCAAGCGGCTCTGCCGGGCCTTTGCCTCGCTCAGAGGCAAGCAGCAGAGCATTCCATGGAAGAAACACGATAACATCCCGCTGTAACATGTTGAACAGGTACACTCTTTCTCTGGCTATCCTGCTGGCCGCGCCCGCCGCCGCCCAGAACGTCGCCGCGCCTTCGGGCCAGCCGTGGCGCATCTTTGACGTGGTGCTCGAACAGGGCGGGCCGGCGCGGTTGCGCTTCGTCTCGGAAGGGCTGACGGAGGGGGATTTCGAGGAGGTCTCGGGAGATTTCCTCTGGCTTTGCGACAATCTCGCCCTGCCTGCGCTGGCCGAGAATGGCGTGGTGCCGGGAGAGGTGATTATCTCGGTCGCCGACCGGGAGTTGCCCTTCGGCGTGCCCGACGCGGAGGCGGTGCAGTTTTTTGAAGGTTTTCGGGTGGAAGACGGCGCCTGCGTGTGGGAACTGTTCTGATGGAAAAACACCGCGGTTTCCCCTCCCGCCTGACGGGGACAGATCACCAGTTCACCATTCGCCGCGCCAACAAGGCCGGGGCCACGAAGATCACCGCCCGAGAGCGGTATCGCGACCGGCGCCACGCCGACCGGATGGCCGATCTCTACTTCATGGCCGCGCTCTGGGAGCAGTTCGGCGAAGAGCCCTTCGTGCGCGGCAACCTCGATGCCGGGCGCCTGTCATGGCTGTTCGGCCGCGAGGTGGTGCCGGCCGAGGAGGAGTTCGACCCCGAAAGCTACGACGCGCTGCTGAGAATCGACCGCGCCCGGGCGGAGGTGAGCTTCCCCGAGGTGTTCGAGTGACACCGGCGGGCGGGGCGCTTCGGCCACATTCCTGGCGCCGAACCGGGTCTTCCGGCCGCTCTCAACCCCTTGCTGCGGCGCAGCTTCGCCGATTTCCGCCGGTTGTTATTGCTTTACAGCCACAGATAGGGCCTCTGTCTTGGCGGGCGACTTGCCGCATGGCAGGATCGCATCAGCTTGAGGCCAAATCGACAGGAGAAGATCCATGCTCAAGATGCTCAAAGTCACCGTTATCGTTGCCGCTGGTGCCGGCGCCGTGTCTGGCTGCGCCTATGACACCACCCGTACCTCGGGCGCCGATTGCGCCGCCATCGGTGCCGGCCTCTATGCCGGCTCGCAGATGCTCAACGGCGCCGATGCGCGCGAAGCCGTCGGCGCTGCCGCGCTGGGTGCCGGCGCCGGTGCCATCGCCAACGCCGCGGGCGCCTGCTGAGGCCGTTCGCCGGGCGGCCAAGCGCCGCCTGAGCCATAAGAGTGGAAGCCGCCGGGGCGTGATGCCCTCGGCGGCTTCGTCATGTCTGGGGGGATATGTGTGCCGTTCAAGAAGCTGTTGATCGCCAACAGGGGCGAGATTGCCTGCCGTGTCATCAAGACGGCGCGTAAAATGGGGATTGCTACGGTCGCGATCTATTCCGACGCCGACCGCCGCGCGCTGCACGTGCAGATGGCCGATGAGGCGGTGCATATCGGCCCGGCGCCGGCGGCGCAGAGCTACATCGACATCGAGCGGGTGATGGCCGCTGTGCGGCAGAGCGGGGCGGATGCGGTGCATCCGGGCTATGGGTTCCTTTCGGAAAACCCGCGCTTTGCCAAGGCCTTGTCGGACGAAGCTGTGGCGTTTGTCGGCCCGCCTGCCGCAGCGATCGAGGCGATGGGCGACAAGATCACCTCGAAGAAGCTGGCCGACGAGGCGGGCGTCAGCACGGTGCCGGGGCACATGGGGCTGATCGCGGATGCCGATGAGGCGGCGCGGATTGCCGGAGAGATCGGCTACCCGGTGATGATCAAGGCCAGCGCCGGTGGTGGCGGCAAGGGTATGCGGATTGCGTGGGATGAGGATGAGGCGCGCGAAGGCTTCGAAGCCTCCAAGCGCGAGGCGGCTGCGAGCTTTGGGGATGACCGGATCTTCATCGAGAAGTTCGTCACTCAGCCACGCCACATCGAGATCCAGGTATTGGCAGACAGCCACGGAAATGCCGTCTATCTGCACGAGCGGGAATGCTCGATCCAGCGGCGCAACCAGAAGGTCATCGAAGAAGCGCCGTCGCCGTTTCTGGATGAAGAGACGCGGGCCGCCATGGGCAAGCAGGCCGTCGCACTGGCGCAGGCCGTAGGCTACCAGAGCGCGGGGACGGTGGAGTTCATCGTCGACGGGGCGCGCAACTTCTACTTCCTCGAGATGAACACCCGCCTGCAGGTCGAGCATCCGGTGACGGAGCTGATCACGGGCGTCGACCTCGTCGAGCAGATGCTCCGAGTGGCGGCGGGTGAGCCATTGCCCTTTGCCCAGGAGGATCTGAAGATCAACGGCTGGGCGATGGAATCGCGGCTCTACGCCGAGGACCCGTATCGCAGCTTCCTGCCCTCTATCGGCCGGCTCACGCGCTACCGACCGCCGGAGGAGGTGGCGACGCCCGAGAAGGTGGTGCGCAACGACACCGGTGTCGTCGAAGGCGGCGAGATCAGCATGTTCTACGACCCGATGATCGCCAAGCTCTGCACCTGGGCGCCAAGCCGCGAGGCGACCATTGGCGCGATGCGCGATGCGCTCGACAGCTTCGAGCTGGAGGGGATCGGGCACAACCTGCCGTTCCTCTCGGCCGTGATGGACCATCCGAAGTTCGTGGCAGGCGAGATGACGACAGCCTTCATCGCCGAGGAATGGCCCGAGGGTTTTGAAGGCGTCAGCCTGCCAGGCGGCCAGCTGCGCCGGCTGGCAGCGGTGGCGGCGGCGATGCACCGGATTGCCGAAATCCGCCGCGCCCGCATCTCGGGGCGCATCGACAACCACAAGCGCACGCTCGGCAGCGACTTCGTGGTGACGGCGCAGGGCGAGAGTTTCGCCGTGTCGACGGCGGCGGACCCGTTCGGCACCGATGTCACCTTCGCAGGCGGCGAGAAGATGCGGGTGACGGGGGCCTGGAGCCCGGGGCAGAGCCTGGCCCGGCTGCAGGTGGATGGCGAGCCGCTGCTGATGCAGGTGGCGCCGATGCCGCTGGGCTTTCGCATGCGGCTGCGCGGCGCCGATCTGCCGGTGCGGGTGATGACCCCGCGCCAGGCCGAGCTGGCGGCGCTGATGCCGGAGAAGCTGCCGCCCGACACGTCGAAGCTGTTGCTCTGCCCGATGCCGGGACTGGTGGTGAAGATGAACGTGGCCGTGGGTGATCAGGTTGAGGAGGGCCAGCCGCTCTGCACCATCGAGGCGATGAAGATGGAGAACCTGCTGCGCGCCGAGAAGCGAAGCGTGGTGACCAAGGTCAACGCCGCCGAGGGTGACAGCCTGGCGGTGGACGATGTGATCATGGAGTTCGAGTAGCTTGGGGGCCTAGCGGCCGCCGAGCGTGCCCGTCTCGCGGATTTCCTGCTGGCGGAGCGGCAGCTTGTCGATGGCATGGGCAATCTCGCGCGTGGCCCATGGGCTGGGCTTGCGCTGCGCGATGCGGCCGTCTTTGCCGACAAGGATCATGACGAAGCCGCGCGGGCGGAAGGTTTCGCGCACGGGGCTGTTCGCCGACGGCTCGGTATCGGCGATGACCAGCACGTCGCGGGCGATGAGATCGTTCCAGCCATCCTCGATCAGCTCCATCTGCTGGATGAAGTTGGGGTCGAGCGGGCTGTCGGCGAAGACGAAGAGCGGGCGGGCCACGTATTGCAGCTCTTCGACGCCGATCTCGAGGCCCGAGAAGACGCGCATCGGGTCGTCCCGCCAGGCGGCGAGGACACTTTCGGGCTCAGTCACCGCGAGAACGCCGGGCTCGCTCTCGGGCGAGGCCATCGCGGGCGCCGTCTCCTGCGCGGTGGCGGCGAGCGGCGCGAGGCCGAGGATTGCGGCGCAGATTGCGCGAAAAGCTGGCGTCATGCCCCAATATATAGGCGGCGGCGGGGCGCTTGCGAAGAGCGGCCTCGTGCCGATAGACAGAAATTTATCGCCCGCGATGAGGGCTTGCCGCGTTTCGGCCGGGCTTGAGGGGGCAATTGGGGAGGCTGCCGCGTGAAGATCACCCTGCATCTCGGCGCGCATCGCACGGGCACCACGACATTGCAGCGGGCCCTGGCGGCCAGCGGCCGGCCGCTGCGGGCGGCGGGGCTGACGGTGTGGCTGCCGGGGCAGACGCGCCGGGGCGGCTGGCTGAGCGGGCTGGACGGTCGGCCCGAAGAGGGTGCCGAGGCGGCGGGGCGCGACGCGACGGGGAAGCTGAGGGCCGAGTTGGCGCGGCTGGAGGGCGAGCGGCAGCGGCTGCTGATCTCGGAAGAGAACCTGCCGGGGACGATGCGCAACAACCTGCGGTGCCGAAGCCTCTATCCCGATGTGACGGCCTGGCTTGGTCGGCTGGGGCCGGCGCTTGAGGGGCATGAGGTCTCGCTGGGGCTCGCGATCCGCCCGCTCGATGAATATTGGGCCTCGGCCCTGGCCAACCTGGTTGCACGGGGGCAGCCGGCGGCGGATGACGAAGCGTTGGAGGCCATCGGCCGCTCGGTGCGCGGCTGGCGGCATGTGATCCGCGAGGCGGCGGGGGCGCTGCCGGGGACGAGCGTCACGGTTTGGCCCGCCGCCGCCTTCGCGCCCCGGCCGGAGGCGCAGCTGGCGCTGCTGGCGGGGGAGGCGTTCGCGGGCGCTCTGGCCGATGCCGGCGGGCGAGTGCACAACGCGCGGCCCTCGCTGGCGGAGCTGCGTGTGGCGCCGGGCGGCGCGGGCCTGCCGGAGGGCGAGGGGCCGTGGCAGCCGTTCTCGACGGCGCAGGTGGAGGCACTTCGGGACGTCTACGCCGCCGATCTGGATTGGCTGCGCGGCGGTGCCGAGGGGCTCGCGCGCTGCGTGGAAGAGCCCGCAACAGAAGGGATGATGCCATGAGTAAGGACGAGTGGCGCGCCCGCGCCGAGAAAGAGCTGAAGGGCCGGAGCCTCGACGGTCTGATCTGGCACACGCTGGAGGGCATCGACATCCAGCCGCTCTACACGGCGGAGGATGTTGCGGGGCTCGACCTTTCCGCCACGCCGGGCGAGGCGCCCTATACCCGCGGTCCGAGGGCGACGATGTACGCCGGGCGACCGTGGACGATCCGCCAGTATGCCGGCTTCTCGACGGCGGAGGAGAGCAACGCCTTCTATCGCCGGGCGCTGGCAGGCGGGCAGCAGGGCATCTCGGTGGCCTTCGATCTGGCGACGCACCGCGGCTACGACAGCGACCATCCGAGGGTGGAGGGCGATGTCGGCATGGCCGGAGTGGCCATCGACAGTGTCGAGGACATGAAGGTGCTGTTCGACGGTATCCCGCTGGGTGATATCTCAGTCTCGATGACGATGAACGGCGCTGTGATCCCGGTGCTGGCGAGCTTCATCGTGGCAGGTGAGGAGCAGGGGGTTAGCCGGGCGCAGCTGTCGGGGACAATCCAGAACGACATCCTCAAAGAGTTCATGGTGCGGAACACCTATATCTACCCGCCAGAACCGAGCATGAGGATCGTCGCAGATATCATTGAATATACGGCGAAAGAGATGCCGCGGTTCAACTCCATCTCGATCTCCGGCTACCACATGCAAGAGGCCGGCGCGACGCTGGTGCAGGAGCTGGCGTTCACCCTAGCCGACGGGCGCGACTACGTGCGTGCGGCCATCGCGCGGGGCATGAAGGTGGACAGCTTCGCGCCGAGGCTGAGCTTCTTCTTCGCCATCGGCATGAACTTCTTCATGGAGGCGGCGAAGCTGCGCGCTGCCCGGCAGCTGTGGCACCGGGTGATGGAGGAGTTCTCGCCGCAGGACCCGCGCTCGTCGATGCTGCGGACCCATTGCCAGACGTCGGGCGTGAGCCTGCAGGAGCAGGACCCGTACAACAACGTGGTGCGCACCGCCTATGAGGCGCTCTCTGCCGTGCTGGGGGGCACGCAATCGCTGCATACGAACGCCCTTGATGAGGCGATGGCGCTGCCATCGGACCATGCGGCGCGGATCGCGCGGAACACTCAGCTGATCCTGCAGGAGGAGACGGGGATCACCAATGTGGTCGACCCGCTGGCGGGTTCTTACTACGTCGAGAGCCTGACCGCCGAGCTGGCCGAGAAGGCCTGGGCGCTGATGGAAGAGGTCGAGAGCCTTGGCGGCATGACGCAGGCGGTGAGCCAGGGCATGCCGAAAGCGCGGATCGAGGCGGCGGCGGCCGGGCGGCAGGCGCTGATCGACCGGGGCGAGAGCGTGATCGTCGGGGTCAACAAGTACCGGCAGGACGAGGAGGCGCCGATCGACCTGCTCGATGTCGACAATGCCAAGGTGCGCGAGGGGCAGGTGGCTGGGCTGAAGAAGCTGCGCGCCGCCCGCGACGGCGCTGCGGTGGAGGCCGCATTGGCCGAGCTGGGCCGGCGGGCTGCCGAGGGTGGCAATCTGCTGGAGGCGGCGGTGGAGGCCGCGAGGGCGCGGGCGACGCTGGGCGAGATCAGTGGCGCGATGGAGCAGGTGTTCGGGCGGCATGCGGCCGAGACACATGTGCTCTCGGGCGTCTATGGCGGCGCCTATGAGGGGGACGCGGGGTTCGAGGCGCTGCAGGGCGATCTTTCGGCCTATGCGCAGGAGAAGGGTGCAGCGCCGAAGTTGATGGTCGTCAAGGTGGGGCAGGACGGGCATGACCGCGGCGCCAAGGTGATCGCCAGCGCCTTTGGCGACATCGGCTTCGATGTCTCGGTCGGGCCGCTGTTCCAGACGCCGGACGAGGCGGCGGAGGCGGCCATCGCCGAGGGGGCGCAAGTCGTGGGGATTTCCTCGCTGGCCGCCGGGCACAAGACGCTGGCACCGCAGCTGGTGGAGGCGCTGAAGGCGCGCGGGGCAGAGGATGTGATCGTCGTCTGCGGCGGGGTGATACCGCAGGGGGATTACGCCTTTCTGCGCGAGGCTGGGGTGCAGGCGATCTTCGGGCCGGGGACGAATATTCCCGAGGCGGCGCGGAAGATTCTGGGGCTGCTGCGTGGGGCCATCCCGAACCGGTAGGGCGGGTCGGCGATTTCCATATGGAAATCGAAGGCGGAACCCGTATGGTTTCCGACGCGCCGGGATTGACTGTGGGGCGAGGGCGGAGGACGGTCGCCGCCATGCGGCTCGACCATCTCGTCATCCTCTGTACCGACCTCGAAGAGGGCATCGCCCATGCGGAGGCGGCCCTGGGGCTGCCGCTGGAGCCCGGCGGCAAGCACGCGCGCTTCGGCACCCATAATGCCGTGATCTCGCTGGGCGACGGGATCTATCTTGAGGTCATCGCGCCCGACCCCGAGGCAGAGGCGCCCGCTGACCCGCGGTGGTTCGGCCTCGATGCCGTGAGCGGGCCGCCAAGGCTCGGCAACTGGGTTTGCGCGGTGGACGATCTCGACCGGGCGCTCGATGCGGCCCCCTTCGTGGGGGCGCCGATTGACTTGACCAGAGGCGATCTGCGCTGGCGGATCGCGGTGCCTTCTGGCGGTGAGCTGCCGATGGGCGGGGCCTTTCCGACGCTGATCGAATGGCAGACGCAGCCTGTGGGTGAGCGCCTGCCCGAGAGCGGCTGCCGGCTGCGGTCGCTCAGTCTTCAGGCACCTTTGGCCAGCGAGGCGCTGGCGGCGATGGGTGGGGCACTGCCCGATGCACGGATCGGCTTGACGGGGGCGGATCGCTTTCGCATCTCTGCGGAGATCGACACCCCCGGCGGCTCCCGCCACCTGACCTGAGCGCTAGATGATCCGCCCCGCGACGCCCGACGACATCCCCGCCCTTGCCGCGATCTGGAACCCGGTGATCCGGGACACCACGACGATCTTCTCCGACGAGGAGAAAACCGACGCTGCCATTGCCGAGATGATCGCGCAGCGCCCGGCCTTTCTGGTGGCCGAGGAGGGGGGCGAAGTGCTGGGCTTTGCGACCTACGGGCAGTTTCGCCCCTCGAACGGCTATGCCGCGTCGATGGAGCATACGGTGCTGCTGGCGCCCCGCGCCCATGGCCGGGGGATAGGCCGGGCGCTGATGACGGCGCTGGAGGCTGATGCGAGGGCGAAGGGCCACCACATCATGCTCGCCGTCGTCAGCCATGAGAATGCGGCGGGAATCGCCTTTCACAAGGCCGTCGGTTACCGCGAGACGGGGCGGCTGGCCGAGACGGGCCGCAAGTTCGGCCGCTGGCTCGATGCCGTGGTGATGCAGAAGACCCTCTGATCCTTCGGGAATTTTCGGCCGCCTGACGGCTGTTGCGGCGGGCGCCCGGCTCCGCGCGGTGGCACAGGTGCGTCGCAAGCTTTCCCCCCGATTGTCTGCCCTCAGCAAGCGAGGAGCGGGCGATGTTCGGATTTGGCAAGCAGGCGGGGAAGGATGTGCCGGCGGCGAAGGCGCCCGGGCCTGGGGGGCTGGAGGCGAAGGCCTCGGCGGCGGGCGGGGTGATCGCCTGGGCCGGCGGCCACCGCGTTGCCTGGAGCCCGCGCGACGTCGTCTCGCTCACCAAGACCGGCTTCACCGCCAACCCGGTGGGCTTTCGCGCAGTGAAGCTGATCGCCGAGGCTGCCGCCGCCCTGCCGCTGGTGCTGCAGAACGAGGCGCGCCGCTTCGAGACGCACCCGGTGCTTGCCCTGCTGGCCCGGCCGAACGGCGCGCAGGGGCGGGCGGAGTTTCTCGAGGCGGCCTATGGGCAGCTTCTGCTGACGGGCAATGCTTATCTGGAGGCCGTGGCCGGTAGCGCCGCGCCGGAGGAGCTGCATGTGCTGCGCTCCGACCGGGTGTCGCTGCTGCCGGGGGCCGATGGCTGGCCGGTGGCCTATGAGTACAGCGTGGGCGGCAAGAAGCACCGCTTCACACTCGGCGACGGGCCTGCGCCCGTGTGCCATATCAAGAGCTTTCACCCGCAGGACGATCACTACGGCCTGTCGCCGCTGCAGGCGGCGGCGGTGGCGATCGACGTGCATAATGCCGCCTCGCGCTGGTCGAAGGGGCTGCTCGACAATGCGGCCCGGCCCTCGGGCGCCATCGTCTATCGCGGGGCCGACGGGCAATCGGCGCTGAGCCAGGATCAATACGACCGCCTGCTCGGCGAGATGGAGAGCCAGCATCAGGGCGCGCGCAATGCCGGGCGGCCGATGCTGCTGGAGGGCGGGCTCGACTGGAAGCCGATGGGCTTCTCGCCCTCGGATATGGAATTCCAGATGACCAAGGAGGCCGCGGCGCGCGAGATCTCGGTCGCCTTCGGGGTGCCGCCGATGATTCTCGGGATTCCGGGGGACGCGACCTACGCCAATTACCAGGAGGCCAACCGCGCCTTCTACCGCCTGACCGTGCTGCCGCTGGCGGGCAAGCTGCTGGGCGCGCTGGCCGATTGGCTGGGCGACTTCACCGGCGAGCGGCTGGAGCTGAAGCCCGATCTCGACCAGATCGCCGCCCTTTCGGCCGAGCGGGAGAGCCAGTGGCGGCGCATCGCGGCGGCGGGGTTCCTGAGCGATGCCGAGAAGCGGCGCCTGCTGGGCCTGCCGCCGATGGAGGGGGCCGATGGGTGAAGAGCGCCCCTGGGCAGAGCCCTTCGCCTGCGGGCCGGGGCTGAAGATCGAGGCGTATGAGCGGCTCTCGGCGCTGCAATTCGCGCAGATGTCGGAGCATCTCAGCCGCATCGAGGCGGCGATGGAGCGGCTGGAGCGGCGGCTCTGGCTGACGGTGTACGGCGTGCTGGGCACGATCCTGGCGCAGGCCTTCCTGCAGATCATGGAGCGGATGGGTGATGGAACTGGAGCATAAATTCGCGGGCGCCGGCGCGGCCATGCGCCTGACCGACGGGCATTGCATCGAGGGCTACGCCTCGTTCTTCGGCCAGGCCGACAAGGGCGGCGACGTGGTGGAGCCGGGGGCGTACGCCGCTTGCCTGCGCAAGTTGGCGGGCAAGGGCGGGCGGGTGCGCATGCTGTGGCAGCATGACCCGCGCGAAGTGATCGGCATCTGGGACGAGGTCGTCGAGGACGGGCGCGGCCTGCGCGTGAAGGGCCGGCTGCTGACCGATGTGGCGCGGGGCCGCGAGGCGGCGGCGCTGATCGAGGCAGGGGCCATCGACGGGCTCTCCATCGGCTACCGCACCTTGCGCGCGACGAAAGACGACAAAGGGCAGCGGCGCCTGGCGGAGCTGGAGCTTTGGGAGGTGTCGCTGGTGACCTTCCCGATGCTGCCCGAGGCGCGCGTCGGTGCGAAGGGCGAGGGGAGTGCGGAGGAGGAGAGCTGGCGCGACCTGGCCGGGCTCTTCCGCCAGCTGCGCGAGGGGGTGGCGGCGGCGCGCGGGGGCGCAGCCGCCGGCCAAAGGGCGATCAACGAGGGACAAGGCAGATGACGCAACACGAGACACGCGGCGCCGGCGCCGCAACAGAGGCGAAGAGCGAGATGGCGGCTTTCATCAGCCAGTTCAGCAGCTTCGCCGCCGATATCAATGTGAAACTTCAAGAGCAGGACGACCGCATGACCAAACTCGACCGCAAGATGACCCAGCCCGGCCGCCGCCCGGCTCTCGCCCGCGGGGCCGAGGGCGAGGCGCCGCATCAGAAGGCCTTCAACGCCTATCTGCGCTCAGGCGACGACGATGGCCTGCGCCACCTTGAGCTGGAGGGCAAGGCGCTCGCCACCACCGGTGACGGCGGCTACCTCGTCGATCCGCAGACCTCCGAGACGGTCAATTCGGTGCTGAACGCCACCGCCTCGATCCGCGCCATCGCCAACGTGGTGCATGTCGATGCGTCGTCCTACGATGTGCTCGTCGACCATACCGAGATGGGGGCCGGCTGGGCGACCGAGGCCTCTACGATTTCGGAGACCTCGACCCCGGTGATCGACCGCATCACCATCGCGCTGCACGAGCTGTCGGCCATGCCGAAGGCCAGCCAGCGCCTGCTGGATGACAGCGCCTTCGATATCGAGGGCTGGCTCGCCGGGCGCATCGCCGAGAAATTCGCCCGGTCGGAGGCCGCGGCCTTCATCAATGGCGATGGCAGCGACATGCCGCGCGGCTTTCTCGATTACTCGCAGGTCGCCAACGCCTCCTGGGCCTGGGACAAGCTTGGCTATGTCACCACCGGGGCCGATGGCGCCTTTGCGTCGGTCAACGCCTCTGACGCCGTGGTCGATCTCGTCTATGCGCTGGGGGCCGAATACCGGGCCGGTGCGAGTTTCGTGATGAACTCGCGCACCACCGGCGCGGTGCGCAAGCTGAAGGACAATGACGGGCGCTTCCTGTGGAGCGACGGGCTGGCCGCCGGCGAGCCAGCGCGGCTGATGGGCTACCCGGTGCTGGTGGCCGAGGACATGCCGGACATCGGCTCGGATGCCTGCGCCATCGCCTTCGGCAATTTCGGCGCCGGCTACACCATCGCCGAGCGGCCCGACCTGCGGGTGCTGCGCGACCCGTTCTCCGCCAAGCCGCATGTGCTGTTCTACGCGACCAAGCGCGTCGGCGGCGGCGTGAGCGACTTCGCCGCGATCAAGCTGCTGAAATTCGGCACCTCCTGACCTTAGGGGCCCGAGTGACGGGCCGGCCGCACCGGCGGCCGGCCCACCCAGAAAGCGCGGCGCGAGGAGCCAGGCATGATTTTGGTGGAAGAAACAGGCGTGGACCTTGCGGCGCTGCCGGTGGCGGGGCTGAAGGCGCATCTGCGCCTGGGCACGGGCTTTGCCGACGGCCATCTGCAGGACGAGGTGCTGGAGGGGTTCGTGCGCGCTGCCCTCGCCGCCATCGAGGCGCGCACCGGCAAGGTGCTGATCGCGCGCGACTTTCTGTGGACGCGGGAGAGCTGGAGCGCCACCGCCCGCCAGCCGCTGCCGGTGGCGCCGGTAAGCGAGATCCTGAGCGTCGCGGTGACGGATGGCGAGGGCGTGGCGACAAGCGTAGCGCCGGAAGCCTGGCGGCTGGTGGAAGACACCTCACGTCCGGTGCTGGAGGCGCGCGGCGGGGCCTTGCCGAGCATCCCGTCAGGCGGACAGGTGGCGATCCGCTTCACGGCGGGCTTCGGGCCGGATTTCACCGACCTGCCGGCCGATCTGGCGCAGGCGGTGCTGATGCTGGCGGCGCATTACTACGAGTTCCGGCATGACACCAAGCTCGGCGCCGGCTGCATGCCCTTCGGCGTCTCGGCCCTGATCGAGCGCTACCGCAACGTGCGCCTGTTCGGGGGCCAGGCATGAAGGCCCCACAGCTGACCCGCCCGCTGGTGCTGGAAGCGCCGGAACGCGTGGCCGATGGGGCCGGGGGCTTCACCCAAGGCTGGGCGCCGCTGGGGACGCTCTGGGCAGAGGTGGCGCTCGGCAGCTTGGCCGAGGCGGCCGGGCAGGGCGGCCCGCAGGCGCGGCGGCGGGCGAAGGTCACCTTTCGGGCGGCGCCCCTAGGCGCGCCCTCCCGGCCCATGCCCGAGCAGCGGTTGCGCGAGGGCGCGCGGGTCTTCCGCATCCTGTCGGTCGGCGAGAGCGATGCGGGCCAGCGCTACCTCACCGCGCTGACGGAAGAGGAGCAGATCGGATGAGCTATGCGATGGCCGGCGCCCTGCAGCAGGCGCTCTATGCCCGGCTGACGGGCGACGCTGCCGTGGCGGCGCTGGTGGGCGGCGACATCTTCGATGCGCTGCCGCCGGGCGAGGCGCCCGATCTCTACCTGCTGATCGGGCCCGAGGCGGTGCGCGACCGCTCCAGCCAGACGAGCCGCGGCGCGCTGCACGAGTTCACGCTCAGCATCCTCGCGCGGCAACCGGGCTTCGCCGGGGCCAAGGCGCTGGCGGCGGCCGTTTGCGATGCACTTGCTGGGGCGCCGCCGGCGATGGCGCGGGGGCGGATCGTGAGCCTCGCCTTTCAGCGCGCCCGCGCGGCCCGGATCGAGACAGAGGACCGCCGCCGCATCGACCTGATCTTCCGGGCCCGTCTGGAAGACGACTAGCCCCCTCATTTCAAGGAGCAACGACATGGCGGCCCAGAACGGCAAGGACCTTCTCATCAAGATCGACATGGATGGCAGCGGCAGCTTCGAGACCGTCGCGGGCCTGCGGGCGACCCGCATCGCCTTCAACGCCGAGCAGGTCGATGTGACCAGCTTGGAGAGCACCGGCGGCTGGCGTGAGCTGCTCGGCGGAGCGGGCGTGAAGAGCGCCAGCCTCTCCGGCTCCGGCGTCTTCAAGGACGAGGTGACCGACGAGCGCTGCAGGGCGCTGTTCTTCAGCGGCGAGGTGCCGGAGTTCCAGGTGATCATCCCGGGTTTCGGCACGGTGGAGGGGGCCTTCCAGATCTCTGCCATCGAATATGCCGGCAGCTACAACGGCGAGGCGACCTACGAGATGTCGATGGCCTCCGCCGGGGTGCTGACCTTCGAGCCGCTGGTCTGATGGCGAACCCGTACGCAGGCGAGGTGGAGCTGAGCGTCGACGGTTTACCCATGCGGGCCCGGCTGACCCTGGGCGCGCTGGCAGAGCTGGAGGAGGCGCTCGGCACAGGCTCGCTGGCCGAGCTGATCGAGCGCTTCGAGGGCGGCGCCTTTTCCGGGCGCGACCTGCTGCTGCTGATCACCGCGGGTCTGCGCGGCGGGGGCTGGCAGGGCCGGCCGGACGATCTGCTGCAGGCCGAGATCGAGGGTGGCCCGGTGGGCGCGGCAGCGGCGGCGGCACGGCTTCTGGCGCTGGCTTTCGCGCCGCCCGAGGCGCCGTGAGCCGGATCGACTGGCCGGGGCTGATGCGGCTGGGCCTGCGCGGGCTGCGCCTGAAACCGGCCGAGTTCTGGGCGCTGACCCCGGCGGAGCTGCTGGTGATGCTGGGGCAGGACGGGGCGGGCGCCATGGGGCGGGCGCGGCTGGGCGAGCTGGCAGCGCGGTTCCCGGACCGGGGCGCGGGCGAAGAGGGCGGAGGGGGTCGCTGCCCCCCGCCTGCGGCCCCCCCGGGATATTTGCAGAAAAGCGAGGGGGAAGAGGGCGCGGGCCCCCGGGTGGCAGGAGATGTGGCGGATGACGGATGAACTGGACGGGTTCGCGGCCGAGATGGACGGGCTGGGCGGGGCGCTGGACGATGCGCGCGCCATGGGCGCCGCCTTCACGGCCGAGCTGGGGCGGATGCAGGCGGGCATGAAGCTGAGCGGGGCCGAGATGGGGCGGCTGTCGTCTGGCTTCTCGGGTGGCATCAGGCGCGCGTTCGACGGGGTGATCCTCGACGGGCAGCGCCTGGGCGACGCGCTGCGGGGCCTTGGGCGCTCGCTGGCCGAGACGGCCTATGACGCGGCGATGAAGCCGGTGACGGATCAGCTTGGCGGGCTGGTGGCGCGCGGGGTGGCGGGGCTGTTCGGCGGGGTCACGGCCAATGCGCTCGGCAATGGCTTTGCGCAGGGGCGGGTGATGCCGTTTGCGCAGGGCGGCGTGGTGACGGGGCCGACGACCTTTCCCATGCGCGGCGGCACCGGGCTGATGGGTGAGGCGGGGCCGGAGGCGATCATGCCGCTGGCGCGCGGGGCCGATGGGCGGCTTGGCGTGCAGGCGAGCGGCGAGGCGCGGGCGGTGCAGGTGACGATCAACGTCACGACGCCCGATGTCGCCGGTTTCCGCCGCAGCCAGAGCCAGATCGCCGCCGAGATGGCCCGCGCCCTGAGCCAGGGCCAGCGCAACAGATAGGGGCAGATGCCATGAGCTTTCACGATGTGCGATTTCCCGCCTCGCTGAGCTTCGGCTCGACCGGCGGGCCGGAGCGGCGGACGGAGATCGTCACGCTCGCCAACGGCTTCGAGGAGAGGAACGCGCCCTGGGCGCAGTCGCGCCGGCGCTATGACGCGGGGCTGGGCCTGCGCAGCCTCGACGATCTCGAGGCGCTGATCGCCTTCTTCGAGGCGCGGGCCGGGCAGCTCTACGGCTTTCGCTGGAAGGATTGGGCCGATTACCGCAGCGCGCCGCAGGCCGAGCCGGTGGGCCCGGGCGACCAGCTCATCGCGATCGGCGACCATGTGACGGCGGAGTTTCCGCTGGTGAAGACCTATCGGTCGGGGCCGGCGGCGGCGTATCGGCCGATTGCCAAGCCGGTGGCGGGCAGCGTGCGGGTGGCCGTCTCAGGCGACGAGCTGGTCGAGGGGGAGCATTGGTCGCTCGACCCTGCGACCGGCGTAGTGAGCTTCGCGACGCCGCCTGCGGTGGAGGCGCGCATCACGGCGGGCTTCGAGTTCGACGTGCCGGTGCGGTTCGATACGCACCGGATCGCGATCTCGCTGGCCTCGTTCAATGCGGGGGAGTTGCCGAGCGTGCCGGTGGTGGAGCTGCGGTTATGAGCCTGGTTGGCCATTTGGAGAGCGGGGCGACGACTGTCTGCCGCTGCTGGGACGTGCGGCGTGCCGATGGCGCCCTGCTGGCCTTCAGCGATCACGATGCCGATGTGCGCTTCGGCGGGCTGGTCTACCGCGCCGCGACGGGCCTGACGGCCAGCGCGCTGGTGCAGGCGACGGGGCTCTCGGTGGACAACGCGGAAGCCCTGGGCGCGCTCAGTGACGAGGCCATCACCGCGGCGGATATCGAGGCGGGCCGGTATGACGGCGCCGAGGTGCGCGCGTGGGCCGTGAACTGGGCCAACCCGGCCGAGCGGGTGCTGCGCTTCGCCGGGCATATCGGCGAGATCCGGGCCGGGGGCGGTGCCTTTCATGCCGAGCTGCGCGGGCTGGCCGACCGGCTGGGCCGGGTGCAGACCCGCAGCTATCAGCGCGATTGCCCGGCGGTGCTGGGCGATGCGGCCTGCGGCGTGGATCTGTCACTGCCGGTGTTCCGGGTGGAGGCCGAGGCGCTGCAGGCCAACGGCAGCCTCATCGAGATCGCCGAGCAGCCGGGATATGCGCCCGGCTGGTTCGCCAAGGGGCGGCTGGAGGTGCTCAGTGGCGCCGCCAAGGGCCTCGCGGCCGTCATCAAGCGCGACATTGCCGAGGCGGGCGCGCCGCGAATGCTGGAGCTCTGGGCGCCGCTGCCGGGGCCGCTGGTGGCCGGCGATCTGTTGCGGGTGACGGCAGGCTGCGACAAGCGTGCGGCGACCTGCCAGGCGCGCTTCGAGAATTTCGCCAACTACCGGGGCTTTCCGCAGATCCCGGGGGAAGACTGGCTGATGGCCGTTCCCAGGGGCCAGGCGGATGAGGATGGCGGCTCGCTGAGCGGGGGCGCGGCATGAGCGAGATCGTCGCTCTCGCGCGCGGCTGGCTGGGCACGCCCTATCGCCATCAGGCGAGCTGCAAGGGCGCCGGCTGCGATTGCCTGGGGCTGCTGCTGGGGGTCTGGCGCGAGCGCTATGGCGCGCTGCCCGAGGAGATCCCGCCCTACCGGCCCGACTGGGGCGAGGTGCGGGGCGAGGAGGTGCTGCTGGCGGCGGCGCTGCGGCATCTGCGGCCACGCGCGACCGGGCAGGGCGCACCGGGCGATGTGCTGCTCTTTCGCATGCGGCAGGGGGCCATCGCCAAGCATGTGGGCATCGCCGCCGGCTCCGGGGCCGGCGCGAGTTTCATTCATTCCTACCAG
Organism: Pseudoroseicyclus sp. H15; assembly: GCF_054353345.1. Lineage (NCBI taxonomy): Bacteria > Pseudomonadati > Pseudomonadota > Alphaproteobacteria > Rhodobacterales > Paracoccaceae > Pseudoroseicyclus > Pseudoroseicyclus sp. H15. The sequence goes on along the minus strand of NZ_JBTHJE010000002.1, from coordinate 300,492 downwards.
GGGCACGGGGTGGTCGAGAGCCCGCTTTCCGCCCCCTGGGCCCGGCGCATCGCGCATCGTTTCGCTTTCCCAGAGGAGCTCTGAGCCATGGCGACCCTTCTTCTTTCTGCCGCCGGCTCCGCCATCGGCGGCACGCTAGGCGGCTCTCTCATGGGCCTGCCGATGGCCTCGGTCGGCCGCGCGGCGGGTGCCGTGGCGGGGCGGCTGATCGACGGGGCGCTCCTTGGCGGCAGCGCGCCGGCCGAGAGCGGGCGGATCGACCGCTTTCGCGTCACAGGGGCGCAGATCGGCACGCCGGTGGGACAGGTGCATGGGCGGATGCGCGTGGGCGGGCAGGTGATCTGGGCCTCGCGCTTTCTGGAGGAGCCAGTGGCGGGTGAGCCGACCAGCGGCGGCGGCAAGGGCGGGGCGCGGCGGGCGCCGGTGGACTACGCCTATTCGGTGAGCCTCGCCGTCGCGCTTTGCGAGGGGCCGATCACGCGGGTGGGCCGGATCTGGGCGGATGGTGAAGAGGTCGACCGCAGCCAGCTGACCATCCGCGTCTATGAGGGCAGCGAGACCCAGGCGCCCGACCCGAAGATCACCGCCATCGAGGGGGCGGCGCCGGCCTATCGAGGCACCGCCTATGTGGTGTTCGAGGATCTGCCGCTCGGCCCCTGGGGCAACCGGGTGCCGCAGTTCAGCTTCGAGATCTTCCGCCCGGGTCTGCCGGAGGAGGCGGAAGATTTCGCCGGCCTGACGCAGGGCGTCGCCATGATCCCGGGCACGGGGGAATACGCGTTGGCGACCTCGCCGGTCTGGCTGTCCGGCGAGCTGGGGGAGCAGGTGCCCGTGAACCTAAACACCAAGGGCGGTGGCACTGATTTCACCGCCTCGCTGACGGCGCTGACGGAGGAGCTGCCGCGCTGCGGCTCGGTCAGCCTGGTTGTGAGCTGGTTCGGCGACGACCTGCGCTGCGGTTCCTGCCAGATCAAGCCGAAGGTGGAGCAGGTGGATGTCGATGCGCCGGAGATGCCCTGGCGCGTCGGGCCGCTGACCCGCGCCGAGGCGGAGGAGGTGCCGAAGGTGGGCGGCAACCCCGTCTACGGCGGCACGCCCTGTGATGCCTCGGTGATCGAGGCGATCCAGAGCCTGAAGGCGGCGGGACAGGAGGTGATGTACTATCCCTTCATTCTGATGGAGCAGATGGCGGGCAATACCCTGCCCAACCCGCTGACGGGCGGCACAGGCCAGCCGCCGCTGCCCTGGCGCGGGCGGATCACCACCGCTTTGGCCGCCGGGCTCGAAGGCACCACAGACGGCACCGCCGCGGCGGAGGCGGAGGTGGCCGCGTTCTTTGGGACGGCGGCGCCGCAGGACTTCACGCTGGGCGGCGGCGAGGTCACCTATGACGGCCCGGAGGAGTGGAGCTTCCGCCGCTACATCCTGCATCAGGCCATGCTCTGCGCCGCCGCTGGCGGGGTGGAGGCGTTCTGCATCGGCAGCGAGATGGTCGGCCTCACGACCATTCGGGGCGCCGGACACAGCTTTCCCGCCGTGACCCAGCTCATCGCGCTGGCGGCGGATGTGCGCACGATCCTCGGCCCCGAGACCAAGCTCACCTATGCCGCCGACTGGAGCGAGTATTTCGGCTACCAGCCGCCCGGCACGATGGACCGCTACTTCCACCTCGATCCGCTCTGGATGGACGGCAACATCGATTTCATCGGCATCGACAATTACATGCCGTTGTCGGACTGGCGCGAGGGCGAGGATCACGCCGATGCCGGGGCGGGCGCGATCTACGATCTGGGTTACCTCTCCGCCAATGTCGCCGGCGGCGAGATGTACGATTGGTACTACGCCAGCGACTACGACCGTGAGCACCAGATCCGCACCCCCATCACCGATGGCGAGGCCGAGCCCTGGGTCTGGCGGGCCAAGGACATCCGCTCGTGGTGGTCGAAGCTGCATTACGAGCGCATCGACGGCGTGCGGCAGGCGCAGCCCACTGCCTGGCAACCGCGCTGCAAGCCGATCCGCTTCACCGAGCTTGGCTGCGCGGCGGTCGACAAGGGCACCAACCAGCCCAACAAGTTTCGCGACCCCAAGAGCAGTGAAAGCGCGCTGCCCTATTTCTCCAACGGCCAGCGCGACGAATACATCCAGCTGCAATACATGCGTGCCCATCACCGGCACTGGAGCGACCCGGCCAACAACCCGGTCTCGCCTCTCTATGACGGCCCGATGGTGGACTGGCCCCGGACCTATTGGTGGGCCTGGGATGCGCGGCCGTTCCCCGCCTTCCCCCAGCGCGGCGACCTCTGGACTGATGGCGACAACTACGCCCGCGGGCACTGGCTGACCGGCCGCACCAGCGCCCGGCCGCTCAGCGCCGTGGTGCGCGACATCTGCGCCCGCTCCGGCGTGACAGCGGTGGAGACGTCGCGCCTGCACGGCATCGTGCGCGGCTACCAGATGGCCGAGGAGGCCACGGGCCGCGCCGCGCTGCAGGTGCTGATGCTGGCCTTTGGCTTCGACGCGGTGGAGCGGGACGGGGCGCTGCATTTCATCTCGCGAGGGCAGAAAGGCGCCGTGGCGCTGACACCGGATCGCTTCGTGCTCGACCCCGAGGCCGAGGCGACGCGGGAGGATATCCGTTCGGCAGAGGCCGAGCGGGTCGGCCGTGTGCGGCTGAGCTATCTGGAGGGCGAGGGCGAATACCAGGCCGGCGCGGCAGAGGCCGTCTTCGCCGACGACCCCTCGCTGCTCGTCTCCGCCTCGGAGCTGCCGCTGGCGCTGACGCGGGGCGAGGCGCGCAACATTGCCGAGCGCTGGCTGGCTGAAGCGCGGCTGACCCGCGAGACGCTGCGCTTCGCCCTGCCGCCCTCCGACGGGGCGGCGCTGGGCGTGGGCGATATCGTCTCTCTGGGCAACCGCCGCTTCCGGCTCGACCGGCTGGAGGATGTCGGCTTCCTGCGCGCCGAGGCGACGCGGGTGGAGCCCGAAACCTACCGCGGCCAGGATGCCGCCGACGAGCTGCCGGGCGCGCCCGTCTCCGTTCCGCCCGTGCCGGTCGAGGCCATCTTCATGGACCTGCCGCTGATCACCGGCGCCGAGGTGCCGCATGCCCCGCATGTCGCCGCTACCGCCCGGCCCTGGCCCGGCGATGTGGCGCTCTACGCGGCGAATGACGGCGAAAGCTTCGGCGCGCCGCAGCTGCTGCCGAAGCCCGCCATCGTCGGCACGCTTCTCACACCGCTGGCCGCGGCCGAGCCGGGGCTGTGGGACAGGGGGGCGGCGCTTCGGGTTAAGCTGATCTCGGGTGAGCTGCTCTCGGTCAGTGACGAGGCGCTGCTGCAGGGCGCGAACCTGGCCGCCCTCGGGCCCGGCAACGGCTCCGCCTGGGAGGTGATCCAGTTCCGCCGTGCCGAACTGGTCGGCCCGCGCACCTATGATCTGACGATGCGCCTGCGCGGCCAGCTCGGCAGCGAGGCGCTGATGAAGGAGGTCTGGCCCGCTGGCAGCTTCTTCGTGCTGCTCAACGGCCGGCCCCGCCAGGCGAACCTGCCGCAGGATCTTCGCGGCCTGCCACGCAGCTACCGCTATGGCCCCGCCAGCCAGCCGCTCGATCATGCCAGCTACCGCGAGGCGGAGCTTTCCTTCCGCGGCGCCGGCCTGCGCCCCTACGCCCCCTGCCACCTGCGCGCCGTGCCGCGCCCTGGCGGCGGCACAGATTTCCTATGGGTTCGCCGCACCCGGCTGGAGGGCGAGAGCTGGGAGAGTGAGGAGGTGCCGCTCGGCGAGGCCTATGAGCGCTACCGCATCCGCATCCTGCCGCCCGGCGGCGGCGCGCCGATCCGGGTGGAGGAGGTGGCACTGCCGGCCTGGACCTATGGCGCCGCCGAGCAGGCCGCCGACGGGGCAGGGGCCGGCTACCGGCTGGAGGTCGAGCAGCGCTCCGACCGCTGGGGCTGGGGCATTCCGGCGGGGATCAACCTCGCCTGCTGCGCCCGATCACCCTGACCGACCTCGACAGCGCAGCCCGCGCGCTGCTCACCTGCCCGCCGGGCGAGCAGCCGGCCCTCGCTGCGCAGATGTTGCACGAGGCCGACATAGCGGACCGCTACCGCAAGCGCCTCCACCGCCCACACACCCTCGGCTCCGGCACGCTGGCCGAGGCGGCGCTTCGCCGCCCGCGCGCGCCCGGCCCCTCGCTCGATAGCCGGGCCTATCTGGAGGCGCTCTCCACTCTCCTCACCGCCATCGCGACCTGGCGGTCTCATCGCCAGCGGTGATGCGGCGGATCAGAGCTTTGGTCTTGGCAGATGGGGCCCGCAGCCCTAAGTCCATGGGTAACTGACCCCAGGAGTGGCGCCATGCCCAAGCTTCAGCCGAAACTGACCGAGGTTGACCCGGTCTGGAGCCGCATCCGCGAAGAGGCGGAAGAGGCCATCGCCGCCGAGCCGCTGCTGGGCGGCATGATCCACACCTCGATCCTGCACCATTCCACTCTGGAGCGGGCGCTCTCGCACCGCATCGCCCTGAAGCTCGCCAATGGCGAGATGGGCGAGCAGATCCTGCGCGAGATCGTCGAGGAGGCCTACGAATCCGACCCTGGCCTCGCCGCCGCCGCCCGCGCCGATATCGCCGCCGTCTATGAGCGCGACCCGGCCTGCCACCGGCTGCTGCAGCCCTTGCTCTACTTCAAGGGCTTCCAGGCCGTGCAGGCCTATCGCGTGGGCCACTGGCTGTTCCAGCAGGGCCGGCTCGACCTGGCCTATTTCATCCAGATGCGTGCCTCGGAGGCGTTCGGCGTCGACATTCACCCTGCCGCGCGCATCGGCAAGGGGCTGATGATCGACCACGCCCATTCCATCGTCATCGGCGAGACGGCGGTGGTGGGCGACAATTGCTCGATGCTGCATTCCGTCACGCTTGGCGGCACGGGAAAGGACACCGAGGATCGCCACCCCAAGATCGGCAACGGCGTGCTGATCGGCGCCGGCGCCCATGTGCTCGGCAATATCCATGTCGGCAATTGCAGCCGCATCGCCGCCGGCTCGGTCGTGCTGCACGATGTGCCGAGCTGCAAGACCGTCGCGGGCGTACCGGCCAAGATCGTGGGCGAGGCGGGCTGCGACCAGCCCTCCGTCGCGATGGACCAGCTGCTGGGATATTGAGCCGGGCGGGGCGGGGCCGGGCGGGGCGCTACTCGCCCCAGCCCGCTACCTCGTGGCGGCCAAAGAGCATCCGGCGGATGCCGGGCGTCGCGAGCCCCGCGGTGAAGCCGGGCGTGGGTGCGCTCGCCTCTGTCAGGCGGGCCCTCTGCTCGGCGCTCAGGCGCAGCTCTTGCGCGGCGAAATTGCCCTGCAGCTGCGCCACATTGCGCGCCCCGACGAGCGTGGAGGCGACGCTGGGCCGGCCCATCACCCAGGCGAGCGCCACCTGTGCGGGCTCGGCCCCGAGCTCACCGGCGACCTCTCTCAGCACTTCCAGGATCTGCCAGTTCCGGTCAGAGAACTTGCTGTCGCCGAAGGGGTTGGCGCCGCTCAGCCGCCCCGTGCCCTCGGTCTCGCCCCGCCGGTACTTGCCGGTGAGAAAGCCGCCGGCCAGCGGGCTCCACGGCATCACGCCCATGCCGCCCTCGCGCGCGGCGGGGATGTGCTCGGCCTCGACATCGCGGGCGACGAGCGAATATTCCAGCTGCATGGCGATCGGCCCCGGCACGCCCCGCTCCGCCGCGATGGTGGCGGCCTTCATCGCCAGCCAGGCGGGCATGTCGGAGAAGGCGTAGTAGCGGATCTTGCCGGCGCGGACGAGATCGCCCAGCACCTGCACGATCTCTTCCACCGGGGTCACGCCATCCCAGATATGCATCCAGTACAGGTCGATGTAATCGGTGCCGAGCCGCCTCAGCGAGCCCTCGAGCGCGCGGTGGATGTTCTTGGCGCCCGCGCCGCCGGCATGGGGGTTGCCGGCGCCGCCCGCGCCCGCCGCCAGCGGGCTTGCCGAGCCGTTGAAGCCGAATTTCGTCGCCAGCACCACCTCGTCGCGGCAGCCGGCCTCGGCGATGAACCGGCCCACCAGCTCTTCGCTGGCGCCGCCGGAATAGATGTCGGCCGTGTCGATGAAATTCCCGCCCGCATCGCGATAGGCGTCGAAGATCTCGCGCGCGGCGGTCTCGCTCGCGCCCCACTCGCCGGGGCCGAACGTCATGGTGCCCAGGCAGAGCGGGCTGACGACGAGGCCGGAGCGCCCAAGGGCGCGGTAGAGGAGGGACATGGGGGGTCCTTTCAGATGCGTAACGGTCGCTACGATACCTGTGGGCTTGTCGCGCCCGGGTCAACCAGTTTAATAGTGATCGATATGAAACCAGCCGCCTCACCCCGCCGCAAGCCCGGCCGCCCGCTCTCCTTCGACCGCGAGGCAGCGCTGGAGCGTGCCATGCTCGCCTTTTGGGAGACGGGGTTCGAGACAACCTCGGTCGCCGAGCTGACGGCGGCGATGGGCGTGACGGCGCCCAGCCTCTACGCGGCGTTCGGCGACAAGAAGGGGCTCTTCCTCGAAGCGCTCCGCCGCTACACGGGCGACCCCGCCGAGATGGCCCGCTCCTTTGCCGCGGCGCCCACCGCCCGGGACGCGGTGGCGCAGATGCTGGCGGAGGCGGCGGTGCTCTTCACCGGCGAGACCACCCCGCGCGGCTGCCTGCTGGCCAGCGCGGTGGCGACCGGCTCGAAGGAGGCGGCGGATGTGCGGGCGGCGGCGGCGGCAGAGCGCGCGGCGATCCGCGAGATCATCGTGGCGCGGGTGGAGCGGGACATCGCAGCGGGCCTGCTGCCGAAGGGCACGGCGCCCGGCGCGCTGGCGGACATGGCGCTGGCGGTGACGCAAGGCATGTCGGTGCTGGCGCGCGACGGGGCGGAACGGGGGGCGCTGCTGGCGCTCTGCGAGGCGGCCCTGGCGGGCTGGCCGGCGGCGCCCGCGTGAAAAGGCCCGCCCCGGGTCGGGGGCGGGCCTTCAAAGGGTTGGGCCGCGATTAGGCCGCGAGCGTCGGCATGATGCTCAGCGAGCCGCGGGTGGCGTCGGAATAGGGGCAGACATGGTGCGCGCCGGCGACGAGATCTTCGGCGACGTCCTTTTCGATGCCGGGCAGCGACACCTCGATCTTCACGTCGAGCCCGAAGCCCTTGTCCTCGCGCGGGCCGATGCCGACGGTCGTGGTCACGGTCGCATCCTCGGGGACCTTGACGCTCTTGCTGCGGGCATAGGCCTTGAGCGCCCCAAGGAAGCAGGCGGCATAGCCGGTCGCGAACAGCTGCTCGGGGTTCACGCCGTCACCGCCAGCGCCGCCCATCTCCTTGGGCGTGACGAGGTTGACGTCGAGCGCGCCGTCGGAGGTTTGGGCGTGGCCGTCACGGCCGCCGGTTGCGGTGGCGGAGATGGAATAAACGACTTCTTTGGCTGGCATGGGAGCCTCCTTCATTGCTGTTACGCGATTATGTAGCGCGCGATTTAAATTCATCAAGCTTGCGATCCCATCGTGTGCGACTTATTTTCCCTGCATGACCGATGCCCCGACGGAACCCGCGCTCGACCAGCTTGTCTGCTTCGACATCTACACGGCCAATCTCGCCATCGGCCGCGTCTACAAACCGCTGCTCGAGCCGCTGGGCCTGACCTATCCGCAATTCCTGGTACTCAAGGTGCTCTGGGAAGAGGACGGGCTGACGCTCGGCGCCATCGGCCGGCGGCTGGGGCTGGAATCCAGCACGCTGACGCCGCTGGTCAAACGGCTGTCCGCACGCGGCCTCGTCACGCGCAGCCGTGATGCCGGCGACGAGCGGCGGGTGCAGGTTGCGCTCACGCCAGACGGGCAGGCGATGGAGGCGCAGACGCGTGGCTTCGCCGAATGCCTCGCGCGCGGCACGGGCCTGACGCTGGAGGAGCTGCAGCAGGTCGGCCGGCTGACCCGCAAGCTCAGTCAGTCGGTGAACGCGGCGGGCTAGCGCTCCCCGGCCATGACCTGGCCGAAATGCCATGCGATGCCGAGCGCGCCCAGCAAAGCGCCCAGCCCGAAGGCGAGCGCGTCCGGGCCTTGTGTCAGGTTCAATGGGGCGGGCAGCACCAGAAGCGCCCAGGCGATCACGGCGTTTATCGCCGCCCAAAGGACGTTTACCAGCGGCGACGACAAACCGCGGCCGGGCGGCTTGGCGAAGGGGGTGGGGAAGGGGCGGCCCTGCAGGCCGGCCAGCAGATGCGGCAGGGTGTTGATTGCCACCATGCCGCCAAAGGCATGCGCCAGATAGATCCAGATCATCGGTGAGGCCTCCCTGAACAGGGAGCATGCCGCGCGCCTGGCCCACAGGCAAGAGCGCGGGCTTACCCCGCCAGGGCCGCGTTTTGCCGCCCGGCGGGGTTCGCTTTTCACGGTCATCGGCTCTGCAGCCTGTCCCGTGCGGCCAGTATCACGAGGGGTGGTTTACAAGGGGTAAAGGGCCCCCTCGCTTTTCTGGAAATATCCTCCGGGGGGGCCGGGGGGTGGAAAACCCCCCGGGTGCCAGCAAAGGGCGCGGCCGGTCAGGCCAGCATCACCATCGGATTCTCGAGGTTCTCGACGATGGCCTTCAGAAGCTCCGCCCCGAGCGCCCCGTCGATGACGCGGTGGTCGACGGAAAGCGTCACGCTCATCACAGTCGCCACCGTGACCTCGCCATCGTCGCCCACCACCGGCTTCTTCACCCCGGCGCCGACCGCGAGGATGGCGCCGTGCGGCGGGTTGATGACGGCGTCGAAATTGTCGATGCCGAACATGCCGAGGTTCGAGATGGCGAAGCTGCCGCCCTGATATTCATGGGGCGCCAGCTTCTTGTCGCGGGCGCGGGAGGCGAGGTCCTTCATCTCGGCAGAGAGGGCCGAGAGCGACTTCATCTCGGCATCCTTCAAGACCGGCGTGAAGAGCCCGCCCTCGATGGCAACCGCCACGGCCACGTCCGAGGGTTTCAGCTGCAGGATACGGTCGCCCGCCCAGACGGCATTGGCCTTCGGCACCGATTGCAGCGCCAGGGCGCAGGCCTTGATGATGAAATCGTTGACCGAGAGCTTCACGCCGCGGCCTTCGAGCTGGCCATTGAGCTGGCTGCGGAATTTCATCAGCGCATCGAGCTTGATGTCGCGGCGCAGGTAGAAATGCGGGATGGTCTGCTTGGCCTCGGTCAGGCGCTGCGCGATGGTCTTGCGCATGCCGTCGAGCTTGATCTCTTCGGTTTCGCGACCCTCGTACATCTTGAGGACTGCCTCGGCGCTGGGGCCGGCCGGGGCCGCGGCCGCCACGGGGGCCTTGTCGGCGGCTTTGCTCTCCGGCGTCGCGGCTTCGGGCGCAGAGGCCTTGCCGGGCTCGGCATTCTCGACATCCGCCTTGACGATGCGGCCACGCGGGCCGGAGCCCTTGATGGCCGACAGGTCGAGGCCCTTGTCGGCGGCGATGCGGCGGGCGAGGGGGGAGGCAAAGACGCGCTCGCCGTCTTTCCCCGGCTGCTCGCCGCTCCCTTGCGGGGGCGTCTCGCTTTTTACCGCACCGTCTTTCTGGCTGCCATCGCGGCCATAGCCCGCGGCAGGTTCGGCGGCGTCCTGCTTGTCTTCCTTCGGCGTCTCCTTGGGCGCCGAGGAGGTTTCCCCGATATCGTCGGCGCTCTCGCCTTCGGCGAGCAGCACGGCGATGGCGGTGTTGACCTTCACGCCTTCGGACCCTTCGGAGACAAGGATCTTGCCGATCACGCCTTCATCGACGGCTTCGAACTCCATCGTCGCCTTGTCGGTTTCAATCTCGGCCAGCAGGTCGCCGGAGGAGACGGTGTCGCCCTCCTTCACGAGCCATTTGGCCAGGGTGCCTTCCTCCATCGTGGGGGAGAGGGCGGGCATCAGGATTTCTGTCGGCATCAATCGACCTCCTCGACCAGCACGCGCCCCCAGGGCTCGTGGACGACACCGCCGCTCATCTTGGCGGTATAGGCTTGCAGAATTTGCGGCAGGTTGGCCTCGATCCAAGCGAGACGATCCGGAGAGGCCTCCCCGGTTTCGCTATCGACCAGCGCATCGGGCACGACGATGCGGTAGCGCTCGCCGACATCCTCGCCGCGGATGACATGGGCCTCGCGGGCCGCATCGTAGATCAGCTCGTTCGGCATCAGCGATAGCTCACGTCATGCACGGCCTTGATGACCTCGTCGGTGGTGACGAGGGCAAGCTTCTCAAGGTTCGCCGCATAGGGCATCGGGACGTCCTTGCCCGTGCAGGAGATGACCGGGGCGTCGAGATAGTCGAACGCCTGCTGCATGATCTGGCTGCCAATGTAGGAGCCGACAGAGCCCTGCGGCCAGCCTTCCTCGACCGTCACGCAGCGGTTGGTCTTCTTGACGCTTTCGATGACCGTGGGCAGGTCCATCGGCCGCAGCGTGCGCAGGTCGATCACCTCGGCGTCGATGCCGTCTTCGGCCAGCTTTTCAGCGGCTTCCAGCGAATATTGCATCCCGATGCCGAAGCTGACGATGGTGACATCCTTGCCCTCACGAGCGATGCGCGCCTTGCCGAAGGGCACGGTGAAGTCGTCCATCACCGGCACGTCGAAGCTGCGGCCGTAGAGGATCTCGTTCTCGAGGAAGATCACCGGGTTGGGGTCACGGATGGCGCTTTTCAGCAGGCCCTTGGCATCGGCGGCGGTATAGGGGATCGCCACCTTCAGGCCGGGGATCTGCATGTACCAGGCCGAGTAATCCTGGCTGTGCTGGGCGGCCACGCGGGCGGCGGCGCCGTTGGGGCCGCGGAAGACGATGGGGCAGCCCATCTGACCGCCGGACATGTAGAGCGTCTTGGCGGCGGAATTCACGATCTGGTCCATCGCCTGCATGGCGAAGTTGAAGGTCATGAATTCGACGATGGGCTTTAGGCCACCAAAGGCCGCGCCGACGCCGATGCCGGCGAAGCCATGCTCGGTGATCGGCGTGTCGATCACGCGCTTGGCGCCGAACTCGTCGAGCAGCCCTTGGGTGATCTTGTAGGCGCCCTGGTACTCGGCAACCTCCTCGCCCATGACGAAGACGTTCTCGTCACCGCGCATCTCTTCGGCCATCGCATCGCGCAGCGCCTCGCGCACGGTGGTGGATTTCACCTCCGTCCCCTCGGGCCAGTCGGGCGAGCGGTCGGGCTTGGCGGCGGGGGAGGCGGCGACGGGCGCGTCGGTCGGGACCTCGGCGTCGCCTTTCGTCTCTTCCTTGACCTCGGTCTTGGCCTCGCTGCCGCCGGACGAGCCGGCACTGTCGATGGCGGAGGCGTCTTCGCCCTCTTCGAGCAGCACGGCGATGGCGGTGTTCACCTTCACGCCCTCGGTGCCTTCCTCGATGAGGATCTTGCCGATCTTGCCTTCATCGACGGCCTCGAATTCCATCGTGGCCTTGTCGGTCTCGATCTCGGCAAGAATGTCGCCGGAGGAGACGGTGTCGCCTTCCTTCACCAGCCATTTGGCGAGGGTGCCTTCCTCCATCGTCGGAGAGAGGGCGGGCATGAGAATTTCGGTTGCCATTTAGACTGCCTCCCCCTGCGGGATGTCTTTGGAATAGATGTCTGTCCAGAGCTCTTCGAGGTTCGGCTCGGGGCTTTCCTTCGAGAATTCGGCAGCTTCGTTGATGATGTCCTTGATCTCCTTGTCCACCGCTTTCAGGTCCTCCTCGGAGGCGTGGTTGCCGGTGAGCAGCAGCTGGCGGACGTTCTCGATCGGGTCGCGCTCGTCGCGCATCTTCTGCACCTCTTCGCGGGTGCGGTACTTCGCCGGGTCGGACATGGAATGCCCGCGATAGCGGTAGGTCTTCACTTCGAGGATGTAGGGGCCCTTGCCGGAGCGGCAGTATTCGACCGCCTTCTTGCCGGCGGCCTGCACGGCGAGCACGTCCATGCCGTCGACCTCTTCGCCCTCGATGCCATAGGCGGCACCGCGCTGCCAGTAGGTCGGCGACTTGGTGGAGCGCTTGGTCGAGGTGCCCATGGCGTATTGGTTGTTCTCGATCACGAAAACGACGGGAAGGTCCCACAGCTCGGCCATGTTGTAGGTCTCGTAGACCTGGCCCTGGTTGGCGGCGCCGTCGCCGAAATAGACGAAGGTGACCCGGTCGTTGCCGAGATACTTGTCGGCCAGCGCAAGGCCGGCGCCGATCGGCACCTGGGCCGCGACGATGCCGTGGCCGCCGTAGAAATGCTTCTCGCGGCTGAACATGTGCATGCTGCCGCCCTTGCCCTTGGAATAGCCGCCCTCGCGGCCCGTGAGCTCGGCCATGACGCCCTTCGGGTCCATCCCGCAGGCGAGCATGTGGCCGTGGTCACGGTAGCTCGTGACCCGCTTGTCGCCCTCTTCGGCGGCGGCCTCGAGGCCCACGACCACGGCCTCCTGGCCGATGTAGAGGTGACAGAAGCCGCCGATCAGGCCCATGCCGTAGAGCTGGCCGGCCTTTTCCTCGAAGCGGCGGATGAGCAGCATCTCGCGGTAGTGGTGCAACAGCTCCTCGGCGGAGACATTGGGCTTGGCCGCAGCCTTGCGCGTCGCCATCGGGATCCTCCCGTTAAGACATAGTTTAGCTTTGAACTATCTTGGCAGAGCTCATTGGCAATGACCATTGTCGAAATGGGCGGAGGGCGCAAGGCTGCCATGCACCTGAGGGTAACCTGGGGAGTTTAGAGCAGCAGCGATGCGATTGAGGGACTACAGATCGGTGAGGTCGGGGACTGGCGGTGAGGGCGGAGGGGGGCCAGCCCCCCGTCGCCTTTGGCGACTCCCCCCGGGATATTTTTCAGAAAAGCGAGAGAGGCAGCTGTGCTTGAGGGGAGAGGTGGTGCCCCGGGGGATGGCGGCGCAAGGTCGCGGGGGGCGCGCCGATATTGCGCCGGGGCGCGCGGAGGCCTAGGAGGCGGCATGGCCCTGTTGCATCGCCTCATGCTGACACTCGCCGCGCTGGCTTTCGCGCTGTCGAGCCTCGTGGCGGCAGATCAGATGGCGCCCGAGGAGCCGCTGCCGGAGGGGCTGGCAGCCTATCTGGCCGCCGGCGGGGACATCAGCGACATTTGTGGAGACTTGCCGGGCGGTCATGCCAGCCATTGCCCGATCTGCCACGGCCTGCCCGAAGCGCCCGCCTGCGACTTCGCCCCCGCGGCCCTGCGCCTTTCCCTGGAGCCCGCCTGGCCGGGCGCGCTGGCCGACCTTGGCCTCAGCCCGCAGCGCGGCAACCCCAACAGCTCTGCCAGGGCACCTCCGGCCCTGCACCTCATCTGAGCAATCCGTGACGCGGGGCCTGACGCCGCCGCGCCAAACCTATCCCGGCAGCGGGTCCGAGGGCGATGCCCCGCCACCCCTGCCGAATCCGGAGGCAACATGCCGAAACTTCTTCTCTCCACCGCGGCCGTCGCCGCTCTCTCGCTCTCGTTCGCCGGCCCCGCCGCCGCGCATGTGACGCTGGCCGCCAGCGAGGCGCCCGCCGGGGCGACCTATATGGCGACCCTGCGCGTGCCGCATGGCTGCGACGGCGCCGCGACCGATACGGTGCGCGTGACGCTGCCCGAAGGCTTCTATGCCGCCAAGCCCATGCCGAAGGCAGGCTGGGAGCTTGAGATCACCCAGGGAGCCTATGAGACCCCCTACAACAATCACGGCACCGAAATGACCGAGGGGCCCCGCGAGATCACCTGGTCGGGCGGCGCGCTGGAAGATGCCTGGTATGACGAGTTCACCGTCCGCGGCTCCATCGGCCCTGATGTCGCCCCCGGTACGGTGCTGAGCTTCGAGACGGTGCAGCTCTGCGGCGATGCCGTTGAAAGCTGGACGGGCGACCTGGCCCCGACAGTGATGGTGACCGAGGCCGCTGCCGGCGGTGACGGTCATGGCGGCCATGGTGGCCACGACCATGCCGACGCGGCGGCCGCGGGCAGCTGGAGCGTGGGCGATCTGACCATCACGGGCGCCTTCACGCGGGCAACGCTGCCGAACGCCCCGGTGGGCGGCGGCTTCCTGACCGTCACCAACGCGGGCGAGACCGACGACACGCTCATCGCTGGCAGCACCCCCGCCGCCGGCCGCGTCGAGATCCATGAGATGGAGATGGACGGCGACGTTATGCGCATGCGCGAGCTCGAAGGCGGCCTGCCGATCCCGGCTGGTGAGACGGTGGAGCTGACGCCCGGCGGTTACCACATCATGCTCATGGAGCTGGCCGGACCGCTGGTCGAAGGCACCGAGGTACCGGTGACGCTGACCTTCGCCGAAGCCGGCGATGTCGATGTGATGCTGAGCGTCGGGGCGATCAACGCCCGCGAGGCCATGGATCACGGGTCGATGGACCACGGCGAAATGGATCACAGCGCGATGGACCACGGCGATATGGACCACGGCGATATGGATGACATGGAGGTTACCGAATGAACCAGCGCAGCCTGCGCCTGATCCTCTGGGTCGCCGTCGCGGTGGCGATCCTCGCCGGCGGCTCGGCCTTCTACATGCTGCGCGCCGGTGCCGATCTGCCGGTGGCGGGCACTCTTGGTCAGGGCGATTACGCCCTGGCCACCACCGACGGTGAGGCCTTCACCGAGGCCACGCTCACCGACGGGCACCCGACGGCGGTGTTCTTCGGCTTCACTCATTGCCCCGATGTCTGCCCGACAACGCTAGGCGACATCCTCACCTGGCGCGAAGAGCTGGGGGAAGAGGGTGACCCGCTAAAGGTCTATTTCGTCACGGTCGATCCCGAGCGCGACGATGCCGAGACACTGGGTGATTACGTCTCCTGGGTGCCGGGCGTCACCGGGGTGACCGGCGAGCGGGCGGAGATCGACAAGGCCATCCGCGCCTATGGTGTCTATGCTGCCAAGGTGCCGCTCGACGGCGGCGATTACACGATGGACCATTCGGCCTTCGTGCTGCTGTTCGACAGGAACGGCAATTTCATCGAGCCGATCTCCTACCAGGAGCCGCTGGAGACCGCGCTGCGCAAGCTGCGCCGCGCGCTTCAGGCGTAAGACCGGGGTGGGCCGCGGGGCGTTCAGCCCTGCGGCCGGCTCCATTCGGGCAGCGGGAAGAGCGCGTCGTAGGCCCAGTTGAAGACGAACGCATAGGCCATGTAGAAGGCCGCGAAAGAGACATCCATCACCAGCGCCTGCCAGAGCGAGATGTCGAGATACCAGGCGATGAACGGCAGCAGCATCGCCAGCAGCCCCAGTTCGAACAGCACCGTATGCACGACGCGCTGCGCCGGCGTCTTCAACGTTGTGCCGTGCAGGTGCTTCAGGGCCCGGTCGTAGAGCGTGTTGAAGCCCATGTTCCACAGCGTCGCGAGCGTGGCGCCGACCACGCCGATCACCCCGATATCACCGATGGGCTTGCCGAAGGCGAGCGCGCCGAGCGGGATCACGAGGCAGAGCGCGATGATCTCGAAGCTGAGGGCATGGCGAAGCCGGTCTAGGGGGGAGCGCATGGGGCGGGGCCTTGGGTCTGCTGCGCCAGAACGGGCGCGGGTGCAGGAGGGCCTACTCGGGCGCCGCACATGGTTCAAGGCAGGGGAGGAGGGCGGCCGGGCAGGGTTGCCCCGCGGCATCCTTCGGCAGGGATCAGCGGATGATCATCTCGTCAGAGCGGATGAGGCCCAGCACGTCGCGGGCCTGCTGATCGAGCAGATCGAGATCGAGGTAATTGTCCGACAGGCGGCGGGTGAGGTTTTCCATCTGCGTCACCTCGGCGTTCAGCGCATCGAGCTGGGCGCTGAGATCGCGCTCTTCCGCCTCAACCTCGGCACGGCGGAACAACCCGTAATCGCCCTGAACGGCGGCAAACATGAAATAGGCGCCGAGCAGAACCATGGCGGAAATATAGAAGAGGGGCGCCAGCGGCGGGCGGCTCATGCGGACCATGCGTGCTCTCATCTGCCTCGTGCCGCCTCTTTGCCGGACGGCTGTGCATCATACTGGCAGAGACGGCCCGGCAGGCCAAGCACTCATGGCCAGATCGCCGGGCGCAATGGCCGATTTGCCATAGGCCGGGGTGCCCTGCGTCACTCCTCTGGCCAGGGAATGTTGTACTGCACCTCGCCTTCCAGCCGCAGCGCCAGCCCGCCGTTGCAGGGCGGCTCGGCCGTGCCGGGGCAGAGGTCGGGCGCGGTGATGGTGGCGGTGATGGTGCCATAGAGCGTGCCCATGGGCGAGCCGGGCTCGCCACGGGTGAGGCTTTCGATCACCACTTCGGCCGGCGCGGCGAAGAGCGGATCGGCAAAGTTCTCACCGTTCAGCTCCACCTGGGCGGCCAGCGACCGCCCGGGCGCGGCCTCGGCCATCTCTGCGATGATGGAGATCGTTCCGGAGAGTTCACGCGGCTGGCCAGGACGGTAGCCGCCGATACTCAGCTCCAGGACGTCATAATCGGTGAACTGCACCGAACCGTCAGGGGCGCCGACGGAGAAGTCATAGGTGTCCCACGCCACGGGCTCGCCTTCGAGCGTGCCGCGAAGCGTGCCCATCTGCGGGATCTCTCGGTCGGGATCGGGCCCGATGGTGTAGAGCGGCGGCTCCGGCGGCAGGGGAACGATCTGGTCCGGCGGAACCAGCAGCGGGTTCGCCGTCTCCTCCGGCGCGCAGGCCGCGAGGATGACAAGGATCGATGCAGTCGAGATCGCAAGACGCATGAGGGTTACTCCTGGCACGAGCGTGCCACGGAGGAGCGCTATCCGGCAATGACGACGTGCCTGTGGCCGGATATGTCGGCCCGTGAGGGGGAGGGGGCGCGAGGCCCCCAGCCCGTCAGTCGTTACC
Organism: Pseudoroseicyclus sp. H15; assembly: GCF_054353345.1. Classification (NCBI taxonomy): domain Bacteria; kingdom Pseudomonadati; phylum Pseudomonadota; class Alphaproteobacteria; order Rhodobacterales; family Paracoccaceae; genus Pseudoroseicyclus; species Pseudoroseicyclus sp. H15. The sequence goes on along the minus strand of NZ_JBTHJE010000002.1, from coordinate 283,680 downwards.
GAGGTAGATGTCGACCATCTGGTCGAGCAGGTCCATCGCTTCGGCGCGGGGGCGCTGGAAGCAGTTGCGACCGATGATCGAGCCGTTGCCGCCGCCTTCGCGGATGGCGCGCGCATCGTCGAGCACAGAATCGCCGCCCTTCTTGGCACCGCCGGAGAAGATGATGATGCGACGGCCGCCGAAGGCGGAGTTCACGCAATCCTTCACCCGCGCGGCCTGGGTGGAGATGTCGATGCCCTGCTCCTCATAGACCTTCTTGGCCTCGGGCAGCATGAGGTGATCCGTCGAGAGCTTCACCTTGATGATATGCGCGCCGAGGAGGGCGGCCATATGGGTGGCATAGGCGGCCACGTCGACGGCGGTCTCGCCCTCCTTGCTGATCGCCTCGCCGCGCGGATAGCTCCACACGACCGAGGCGATGCCGACAGAGGCCGCCTCACGGCGCATCTCGGCGATCTCTTCGAACATATCCAGCGCCATGTCGGAGCCGGGGTAGATGGTGAAGCCGATGGCGGCGCAACCGAGCCGCTGCGCGTCGCGCACGCTGGCGGTGATGGCCTGGTTCTTGCCGGCGGTGCCGGACATCAGGCTGTTCGCCGAGTTCACCTTGAGGATCGTCGGGATCTGGCCGGCAAAGGTATCGGCCCCGGCCTCGAGCGGGCCGAGCGGCGCGGCATAGGCCGAGAGGCCGGCGTCGATGGCGAGCTGGTAGTGATAATGCGGGTCATAGGCCGGCGGGTTGGGCGCGAAGCTGCGCGCAGGCCCATGCTCGAAGCCCTGATCGACCGGCAGGATGATGAGCTTGCCGGTGCCGCCGAGCCGCCCGTTCATCAGGATCCGCGCGAGGTTGCCCTTCACGCCGGGGGTCTCGCCCTCGTATTTCGCCAGAATGTCACGCACGATCTGCGTCATCGCCATCGGTTCAGTCCTCCTTGTTGAGGCAACTGGTAGAGGGGGCCGGGCGACGGTTCAATTCTGTTTGCGCAATCAGGGAGCGTGTGAAGGGCAGGGTGCCTGCGGAGCGCTCAGGTGTCCCCGACCAAGGCTGCGCGCGGAACCAAGGCCGTCAGGCCGCCGCGCGAGCGCCGGCCCGTCCCGGCGGGCTGGCGCTCTGGCTACGTTCGCGCAAAGCCTGCCGCTGGGAGGAGTGTAGCAGGCGTAAAGCGCAGTAGCGGAGCGGTTGGAGCGCCACCCCACGGGACGGCGTGCCAGGGCAGCGCCTGGGGGAACGTTCCCCAGGCCGTGCTACTCACCCCAGCGCGGCGACCCCGGGCAGCTCCTTGCCTTCCATCCATTCCAGGAAGGCTCCGCCTGCGGTGGAGACATAGCTGAACTCCTCCACGACCCCGGCCTGGTTCAGCGCCGAAACGGTGTCACCGCCCCCGGCGACAGAAATCAGCCCGTCGTTCACCGTCAGCTTCCCGGCGATTTGCGCGGCGGAATTGGTGGCGGAGTCGAAGGGGCGGATCTCGAAGGCGCCGAGCGGGCCGTTCCAGATCAGCGTCTTGCTGCGCCCCATGGTTGTCGCGATGGCGGCAACGGCGATGGGCCCCGCGTCGAGGATCATCATGTCCTCCGGCACGCTGTCGGCATGGACGATCTTCGAGGTGGCATTCGCCTTGAACTCGCTGGCCACAACCACATCCTCCGGCAGAAGGATGGTGCAGCCCGCCGCCTTCGCCTTCTCCAGGATCTCACGCGCGGTGCCGGCCAGGTCGTGCTCGCAGAGCGATTTGCCCACGTCATAGCCTTGCGCGGCGAGGAAGGTGTTGGCCATGCCGCCGCCGATCACCAGCGTATCGACCTTGGCCACCAGGTTGCCGAGCAGATCGAGCTTGGTCGACACCTTGGCACCGCCGACGATCGCCATCACCGGGCGGGCCGGATTGCCGAGCGCTTTCTCCAGCGCCGTCAGCTCCTCGGCCATCAGCCGGCCGGCGCAGGCGGGAAGCAGGCGGGCCAGCGCCTCTGTCGAGGCATGGGCGCGGTGGGCGGCGGAGAAGGCGTCGTTGCAATAGACATCGCCGAGCTTCGCCATGGCCTTGGCCAGCTCGGGGTCGTTCTTTTCTTCACCGGGGTGAAAGCGCGTGTTCTCCAGCAGCAGCACCTCGCCGGCAGGCAACTCGGCGGCGGCGGCCTCGGCCTCGGGCCCCACGCAATCCTTTGCGAAGCGCACCTGCACACCGAGGGCCTTTTCCAGCGCCGGGCGCACCTTCGACAGGGACATCTCCGGCACCACCTGACCCTTGGGCCGGCCGAAATGCGCCAGAAGGATGGGCTTGCCGCCCTTGGCGAGGATGTCCTTCACCGTCGGCACGATGCGGTCGATGCGCGTCGTGTCGGTGACGCGGCCATCCTCCATCGGTACGTTGATGTCGACGCGCGTCAGCACGCGCTTTCCCTTCAGGTCCATCCCGTCGAGCGATGTCCAAGCCATGCCGGCCTCCCGCATTCGTGTACGCCCTGTCGTGGCGCCCTCGCGGCATGGCGTCAAGCGTGGCTTGGCTTTCAGCGCCGGGGCGCATAGCGTCCGCGCAAAATATTGGAAGGAGTGGCCCATGGCCGAGATCAAAGATCCCGAGAACACCATCCTGCTGGAACTCAAGGGCGGAACCGTCACCATCGAGCTTCTGCCCGACGTGGCGCCGAAGCATGTCGAGCGCATGAAGAAGCTGGCCCGTGACGGTGCCTATGACAACGTGGCCTTCCACCGCGTCATCGAGGGCTTCATGGCCCAGACGGGCGATGTGGCCAATGGCAACATGGAGAAGGACTTCAACATCAACGCCGCCGGGCGTGGCGGCTCTGACCTGCCCGACCTGCCGGCGGAATTCTCCGGCGTGCCGCATGACCGTGGCACCCTCGGCGCGGCCCGCTCGGCCAGCCCGGATTCGGCCAACAGCCAGTTCTTCATCAACTTCTCCGACAATCACTTCCTCAACCGTCAATACACCGTCTACGGGCGCGTGATCGACGGGATGGAGCATGTGGACGCCATCGCCCGCGGCGAGCCGCCAGCCAGCCCCGACCGGATGATCAGCATGAAAGTCGCCGCCGATGCGTAATCTCATCCTCGCCACCTTCGCCGCCGCGGCCATCACGGGCCCCGCCTTCGCCACCGGCCTCGACATCACCGTCGAGGGCGAGGCCAATGGCGTGATCCATATCGATCTCTTCGACGATGCGGCCCCGCAGCATGTCGAGCGTCTGACCACGCTGGCCGAGCAGGGCGCCTATGACGGCGTCGTCTTCCACCGCGTCATCGACGGTTTCATGGCCCAGACCGGCGATGTGGAGTACGGCAAGTCGGGCGGCGATATGTCGATGGCCGGTATGGGCGGCTCCGATCTGCCCGATCTGCCGGCAGAATTCTCCGATGAGCTGAGCTTCGACCGCGGTGTCGTCGGCATGGCCCGCAGCCAGAGCCCCGACAGTGCCAACAGCCAGTTCTTCATCATGTTCGCGCCCGCGCCGCATCTGAATGGCGCCTACACAATCGTGGGCGAAGTGACCGAGGGCCTCTACGTGCTCGACGCCATCAAGCGCGGCACCGGCCCCAACGGCGCCGTCGTCGGGCAGCCCGACGTGATGGCGAACGTGGAAGTCACAGAGTAACGCCGACCCACAAGAAAGCCGCCGCGCCATGAAGAAGGACAGTATCGACGCCTTCGGCGCGGCGGCCCTCATCGGCTTTTCGCTGCTGCTGGCGGTAAACCAGGTCGTCACCAAGCTCACCTATGCGGGCATCCAGCCGGTCTTCTTCGCCGGCATCCGTTCGCTCGGGGCGGCGCTTTGCATCTGGGCTTTCTACCGCCTGCGTGGCCGGCCGATCCGGCTGGGGCAGGGCAGGGTGGCCCTCGCGGGCGTGATCTGCGGGGTGATTTTCGCTTTCGAGTTCCTGATGCTGTTTCTGGCGCTGGATCTCACCAACGTCACCCGCACCTCGATTCTCTTCTATTCCATGCCGGTCTGGACGCTGCTCGGCAGCCATTTCGTGCTGCGCTCCGAGCGTATCTCCGGCTCCGCCGCCTTCGGCCTTGCCGCCGCGATGGCAGGCGTCGCGCTGGCGCTGGCCGAGCGGGGCGGGCAATCGGCGAACCTTGTGGGCGATCTCTGCGCCGTCGGCGCCGGTATGGGCTGGGCCGCGACGCTGCTGATCGCCAAGAACTCGCCCTTGAGCGAGCTGCGCCCCGAGGGGCAGCTCCTGTGGCAGGTGGCCGTCTCGGCCCCGATCCTGCTGCTGCTGGCGCCGCTCTTCGGCCCGCTGATCCGCGAGTTCGAGCCGATCCATCTGGCCGGTATCGCCTTTCAGATCGTGGTGGTGGTGAGCTTCGGCTTCATCTTCTGGCTCTGGCTGCTGTCGATCTACCCGGCGAGCGGGGTGGCGAGCTTCTCCTTCCTCGCGCCGGTCTTCTCGGTGGCGCTTGGCTGGCTGGTGCTGGGCGACCACCTTAGCTGGCGGCTCTTCGGGGCGCTGGCGCTGGTGGCGCTGGGGATCGTGCTGATAAACCGGCGCAGGCCCGTGCCGCCGCCGGATCTGTAGCGCACGGAAATCGCGCGATTTCCGTGACGAATTCCGCGCGGAATTCGTTGCCTAAAGGCGGGCGAGGCTCTCTGTCAGTAGATCGAAGAACCCGGCGGCATCGGCATCGCCAATGAAGAGCGCGTTCTTCGGCCGGTCGGTCACGCCCCACCAATCGGCGACGGTCATGCCGCGCGTCAGCTCGCTGTCGACCTCGATCTCCACGTTTATCTCGCGGCCGCTGAAGAGTTCGGGCTTCAGGAGCCAGGCGATGACGCAGGGATCATGCAGCGGTGCGCCTTCACCGCCGTATTTGGCGACGTCGAACCGCTCGAAGAAATCTGTCCAGGCCGCCACCGTCTCCCCGACCTCGCCGAGGGCGCGGAACCGCTCGATGCGCGCCTTGTTGGTCAGCACCTTGTGGGTCGCGTCGAGCGGCAGCACCGTGATCGGGATGCCGGAGGCGAAGACGATGGTAGCCGCCTCGGGATCGACATAGATGTTGAACTCTGCGGCGGGCGTGATGTTGCCGACCTCGAAATAGGCGCCGCCCATCAGCACGATAGCGGCGATCTTCTCGGCAATGTCGGGGGCCTTCTGGAGAGCCGTGGCGATATTGGTGAGCGGCCCGAGCGGGCAGAGGGTGATCTCGCCTGGTGCGGCGCGGACGGCCTCGATGATGAAGTCGACGGCATGGCCCTCGGCGAGCGGCATGTCGGGCTCATAGACCTCGACGCCATCGAGGCCCGTGCCGCCATGCACATGCTCCGCCGTGGTCAGCGGGCGGCCCATGGGGCGGTCGCAGCCAGCGAAGACCTTGATGTCTGGCCGCCCGGCCAGCTCGCAGACGATGCGGGCGTTGCGCTGGGTCAGGGCGAGGGGGACGTTGCCGGCAACGGCGGTGATCCCGACGACCTCCAGCTCCGGCGAGGCGAGGGCAAGCAGGATGGCGACGGCATCGTCCTGCCCCGGATCGGTATCGATGATGATCTTGCGCGCCATGGCGGCCTCCCTCGTTCGGAGCAGGCAGGTAAGCAGAGGGCGACGGCGAAGGCCAGTGGGTTTTGGGAGTGCGATCTCGTCGCGACTGTATGCCCGACGCCACCCAGCGATGACCCCTCACGCCGGCCCGTGGGGTGGCGCAGCTCCGGTGCCGCTATTGTGCTTTATGCCGCCAAACCCCTCCCAGCGGAGGGCTCTGCGCTGCCGTCACCAGAGCGCCAGCCCGCCGGGACGGGCCGGCGCTCGCGCGGCGGCCTGACGGCCTTGATTCCGCGCGGGGGAAGGAGCGGCAGCGGTCGAGCCCGAAGGTCTGCCCCCTGCCTCAGCCGTCCCTCAGCTCGCGCTCTCGCCCCGCGCCAGCGCCGCCACGCCCGTGCGCGCCAGCTCTGCCAGGCCCAGCGGGCGCATCAGCTCGGCGAAGGCGTCGATCTTCTCCGGCGTGCCCGTCACCTCGAAGGTGAAGGAGGACAGCGTCGAATCCACCACGTTGGCGCGGAAGATCTCGGCCAGCCGCAGCGCCTCGATCCGCTTGTCGCCCGTGCCGGCCACCTTGAAGAGCGCCAGCTCGCGTTCCACGGCCTTGCCCTCGACCGTGAGGTCATGGACCTCCTGCACCACCACGATGCGGCCAAGCTGCGCCTTGATCTGCTCGACGATATGGTCGGTGCCCGAGGTGACGATGTTGATCCGCGAGGTATGCCCCTCGTGATCGATCTCGGCGACGGTCAGGCTGTCGATGTTGTAGCCGCGGCCCGAAAACAGCCCGATGACCCGCGCCAGCACGCCCGGCACGTTCTCGACGATCACCGCCAGCGTGTGTTTCTGGATGGTCTCGTCCGCCGTGTCGCGGAGGTTGTAGGCGGAATGGCTGGTAGAGCCTTGCTCGATCTTAAGGGCGTTCATTGCTCGTCTCTTTCGAACTCGTTGCGCATGCTGTCTGGGCGAAGGGCAGGGGCTGGCATCACACCAGCGCTCCGCCGCCGACGAAGGCATCGCGCTCTGCCGACAGAAGCATCTCGTTATGCGCCTTGCCGGAGGGGATCATCGGGAAGCAGTTCTCGTGCTTCTCGACCAGGCAATCGAAGACCACCGGCCCGTCATGCTCGATCATCTCCATGATCGCATCGTCCAGATCGGCCGGGTCGCTGCACTGGATGCCCTTGGCGCCGAAGGCCTCGGCCAGCTTCACGAAATCGGGCAGCGCCTCAGACCAGCTTTGCGAATAGCGCTCGCCATGCAGCAGCTCCTGCCACTGGCGCACCATGCCGAGGCGCTCGTTGTTGAGGATGAACTGCTTCACCGGGGCGCGGAACTGCATGGCAGTGCCCAGCTCCTGCATGTTCATCAGCCAGCTCGCCTCGCCTGCGACGTTGATGACCAGGCTCTCGGGATGGGCGATCTGCACGCCGATCGAAGCGGGAAAGCCGTAGCCCATGGTGCCGAGGCCGCCAGAGGTCATCCAGCGGTTCGGCGCCTCGAAGCCGAGATATTGCGCGGCCCACATCTGGTGCTGGCCGACCTCGGTGGTGATGTAGCGGTCACGCCCCTTGGTCAGCTCTTCCAGCCGCTGCAGGGCGTATTGCGGTTTGATCACCGTCTCAGAGGGCGCGTAGTTCAGGCATTCAGCCCGCTTCCACGCCTCGATCTGCCGCCACCAGCCGGCCAGGCCGTCGCGGGCGGTCTTGCGGCCGCGCGACTTCCAGATGGTCAGCAGGTCTTCCAGCACATGTGCGACATCGCCGATGATCGGGATGTCGACGCGGATGATCTTGTTGATCGAGGAGGCGTCGATATCGATATGCGCCTTCAGCGAGCCGGGGGAGAAGGCGTCGGTGCGCCCCGTGATCCGGTCGTCGAAACGCGCGCCGATGCAGATCATCAGGTCGCAATCGTGCATGGCCATGTTGGCCTCGTAGAGCCCATGCATCCCCAACATGCCCAGCCAGTGCTTGCCGGAAGCCGGGTAGGCGCCCAGGCCCATCAGAGTGGAGGTGATGGGAAAGCCCGTCGCATCCACGAGCTCGCGCAGCAGCTGGCTGGCCTGCGGCCCCGAGTTGATGACGCCGCCGCCGGTGTAGAAGATCGGCCGCTCTGCCGCTTCCATCGCGGAGACCAGCGCCTCGATGGCGGCCCGGTCGCCCTTCACCTTGGGCTGATAGCGCGGGCGGATCTCTTCGCGGCCGGTATAGGTGCCGTTGGCGAATTGCACATCCTTCGGGATGTCGACCAGCACGGGGCCGGGGCGCCCGTGGGTGGCGACGTGAAACGCCTCGTGAATGGTCTTGGCCAGCGCGTCGGGCTCTTTCACCAGATAATTGTGCTTGGTGCAGGGCCGGGTGATGCCGACTGTATCGGCCTCCTGAAAGCCATCTGTGCCGATCAGGAAGGTCGGCACCTGCCCGGAGAGCACGATGACCGGGATCGAATCCATCAGCGCATCGGTCAGCCCGGTCACCGCATTGGTGGCGCCGGGGCCGGAGGTGACGAGCGCGACGCCGGGCTTGCCGGTCGAGCGGGCATAGCCCTCGGCGGCGTGAAGCGCGGCCTGCTCGTGGCGAACGAGGATGTGGCGAATGTCGTTCTGCTGAAAGATCTCGTCATAAATGGGCAGAACGGCGCCCCCCGGATAGCCGAACACGGTATCGACGCCCTGATCCTTCAGAGCTTCGACAACCATTTTGGCTCCGGTCATTTCCCTAGACATGTGCCTCGTCCTTTTGTCGGCCTATCGCGTCGTGCGGTGGTGAAATCATGGTTTAGAAAACAAAAACCCCCGGCTGAGGACCGGGGGCGCATGGGTTTGGATCTGGGCGTGCCTTACGGCCCCATGCGCCTTTCTCCAATAAGTACGATGATCGACATGATCTTCTCCACTCTGCGGAAGCGACCATAGGAGCGGTGTTTGAGGCGGTCAACAGCAAAAGCGGACATTTTTGCAAACCAGTGGGCCATTTCTGGTAATTAACAGAAAGACGATGCACCTCCCTCGCAATTTTCCGCTAGGGAAGGGGTGCTGCGGCTGCTGTCAGGTGCCCCCGCGAGTCACCCGGGCCGCGGCCAGCGGGATCGCCGCCACCAGGACCGTCAGCATCCAGAAGGCCGCCGGCAGGCTGGTCGCGTGAGAGACAAAGCCAATCGCCGCCGGCCCGAGCAGAACTCCGGCATAGCCCGCTGTGGTGACTGCCGCGACGGCGAGCCCCGTCGGCATGGCGCGCTGGCGCCCGGTGAGGCTGAAGATCACCGGCACCAGATTGGCGGCGCCGAGGCCGATCAGCGCGAAGCCGGCGAAGGCCACGGGCGGCCAGGGCGCGAGCAGCAGCACGAGCATGCCCGCGATGGCCAGCAGCCCGCCCCAGACCAGCACCTTACGGTCGCCGAGCGCCGCGACCACCCGGTCGCCCGTCAGCCGGCCAAAGGTCATTGCCAGGTTGAAGAGCATGAAGCCCAGGCCTGCGCGCTCCACGCTCGCCAGATCCGTCTCCACCGCGAAGAGGGCGCCCCAGTCGAGCATGGCGCCTTCGACCAGGAACATGATCGTCGCCAGCAGCGCCAGCAGCAGCACCAGCCCATGGGGCAGGGCGAAGGGCATCGCTTCGCCGCCGCGGGCGCGCAGCAGGCGGGGGGCGGCAATCGCCATGGCGGCAAGCGTGATCGCGGCGCCTGCAAAAAGGCAGAGGGCTGGCGAGGCGCCGAGCGCGAGCAGGCCGGTCACGCCACCCGCGCCGACGAAGCCGCCCACGCTGAACATGGCGTGAAAGCCCGACATCAGCGGCCGCTTCGCCCGCGCCTCGACTTCGACACCGTGCACGTTCATCGACACGTCGAGCGTGCCAAGCGATGCCCCCAGCACAAAGAGCGCCGCGCCCAGCAGCCAGGCCGAGCCGGCGAGGGCGAGGACCGGCAGCACAACGGCCAGCCCGACGCCGCCGAGCATCATCATCGGCCGCGCGCCCTTCTGGGCGCTGATGATGCCGGTCACGGGCATGGCGCAGACAGAGCCGATGCCGAGGCAGAGCAGCAGCAGGCCGAGCTGGGCCTCGTCGGCGCCCACATGCGCCTTGGCGAAGGGAATAATCGGCGCCCAGCAGGCCATGGCGAAGCCGGCGGCGAAGAAGGCCAGCCGCGTGGCAAGGCGGGGGCCGGCAGTCTCGTCGGTGATATCGGTCATGGCTGTCTTTCAGGCTGAAGGGGCAGCGCGCAGCGGGGCAGGCGCCCCGGCGGCAACAAGGGCGTCGAGCATGTCGGCGGGCGCATCGTGCTCGACGACAAGATGGGTGAGGGCCGGGGCGGCGCCGAAGGGGAAGGGCGCGCGGGTGCCGAGCTTCTCGGTGGTCATCATCAGCGCAGTGGCGGCGCTGGCGGCGAGCAGAGCCTGCTTCATGTCGCTGTCGGCCCGGTCGAAGCCGGCGAGCGTACCGGCCGGGTCGAGCGCGCAGGCACCGAGAAAGCACAGGTCGATGGCATAGCGCGGCAGCTCGGCCAAAGCCCGCCCATCGACGCAGCCGCCGATCGCGGGGTCGACGGCGCCGCCGATGAAGTAGAGCGCGATATCCGCCCGCGCCGTCAGCGCGGTGGCGGCAGGCAGGGAGTTCGTGACGACCCGCATCTCTTGCGCAGGGGGCAGATGGGCGACCAGATGTGCGGCGAGGCGGGCATTGGTGCTGCCGCAGTCGAGAAAGATCGTCTGGCCGGACTGCACCAGCTCGGCTGCCGCGGCCGCAAGCGCCGCTTTGGCGGCGGGTTCGGCCTGCATTCGTTCGGGCAGCGGCACGCCAGCGGGAGAGATCGGCAAAGCTCCGCCGTAGACGCGCTGGCAGAGCCCCTCGGCGGCGAGGGCGCGCAGGTCGCGGCGGATGGCATCGTCAGAGATTCGGAACTCGCGGGCGAGCTCGGCAGAGCTGACAGGCTGACCGGCGGCGAGCCGGGCGGCGATATGGTGTCGGCGAGAGAGGGGTGGTGAATCGTGCATAACCGTGCACTACCATGTGATATACCGCGACCTCAAGCGCTCTTTCGTTAGAGAATCGGAACCATCCCGCGAAACGCCGACACGCCACCTCGCGGCGAAAGCGCCGCCCGAAGCACACTTGCCGCAAAGTCAATTTCTCCAAGATTTCCGATGATTTGCCCGCAATTGAGGCATTTGCAGCTTCGCGGAGCGAAAAAAAGCCGTCAATGAGGTATTCCGCCACAGCAGATCGTTCGGCTAAGCTCGCTCTACTTGAAAAACGCGCCAGGGGGAGAACCGGCGCGATCTCTAGGGAGGAGATGTCATGGACCGCCGTTCCTTTTTGAGAACGTCCGCCGTTGGTGGCGCCGGGGCCGCCGCGTCTGCGCTGGCCGCGCCGGCCTATGCGCAGGGCAACCGCACGCTCACGATGGTCACCTCGGTACCCGATGGTTTTGCCGTGTTCGACGACGCGGCCGTCTATCTGGCGACCGCCATCACCGAGATGACCGACGGTCAGATCACCATCGACAAGCGCCCCGCCGGCAGCCTCGTCGGCGCCTTCGAGGTGTTCGACGCTGTCTCCGCCGGTCAGGCCGACATGTACCACTCGGCCGATTACTACTTTCTCGGCCAGCACCCGGGTTACGCCTACTTCACCGCCGTGCCCTTCGGCGGCACCGCGCAGGAGGTGATGAACTGGTACCTGCACGACGGCGGCCGCGAGCTGCATGACGAGCTCGGCCAGATCTTCGGGCTGAAGAGCTTCCTCGCCGGCAACACCGGCATGCAGCCCGGCGGCTGGTTCAACAAGGAGATCAACTCCGCCGAAGATCTGCAGGGCCTGAAGTTCCGCATGCCGGGCCTCGGCGGCCAGGCACTCGGCTATGCCGGCGCTTCGGTGCAGAACGTGCCGGGCGGCGAGATCTACCAGGCGCTCTCGTCCGGCGCCATCGACGGCGCCGAGTGGATCGGCCCCTTCGCCGACGAGCGCCTCGGCCTGCAGGAGGTCTGCGAGTTCTACTACACCTCCGGCTTCCACGAGCCGGGCTCGGCCCTCTCTTCCGCCGTCAACCTAGACGTCTGGGAGAGTCTCACGCCGGCGCAGCAGTCGATCTTCGAAAAGGCAGCGATGGCGACGCACCATTGGAACCTTGCGCAGAGCTACGCCAACAACGGCGCCGCGCTCGACCGGCTGCAGCAGGGCGGCACCAAGCTGATGAGCTTCCCCGACGACGTGTGGGAGGCCTTCGGTACCGCGTCCGAGCAGGCGCTCGACGAGTACATGGACGACGAGCTCTACGCCCAGATCCGCGAGAGCTTCGAGACCTCGATGCGCAAATCCTCGCGCTGGCAGACGGTGGCGGAAGACGCCTACCGCCAGCAGCGTGACCGCATCCTCGGCATGTAGGTACCAACGGCCGGGCCCTTATCCGGGGCCCGGCCACAACCGGCAGCAAAAGCCGGGAGCGAGGGGAGTGGCATGGGGCTCGTCGAAGCATGGGGCGGATCGGCGGTGGGCTGGCTTGTGGCCAACATCATCGAGGGCTTCTGGAACATCATTGCGGCCATCGTTCAGTGGCGCAGCTGGCTTGACTGGGTCAGCTGGGAAGGCACGACGGAAGACAAGGAATCCGTGCTGCGGATGGTCTTCTACGGCGCCTCGACAGAGCTGTTCTTCGTGCTGTTCGACATTTTCGTCGTGCTCACCATCCTCGGCATCGTCTTCCCGCGCATGATGTGGGGCATGGTTCGGGGGCTGGAGGCCTTCGGCAACACCGTCGGCCGCATCGCCGCCTGGGCGGGCCTGTTGATGGTGCTGCAACAGGTCATCATCATCTTCATGCAGCGCGTCTTCGCCGTCTCGGCCCTGTCCTTCGGCTTCGGCATGACTTTGGAACGGGACGTCTCATGGTGGTCGGAAGAGCTGAAGCTCTACAACGCCATGGTCGTGACCTTGTGCCTTGCCTACACCTTCATCCAGGGCGGGCAGGTGCGGGTCGATCTCGTCTATGCCGCCGTGCGCCACCGCACCAAGCGCGTCATCGACATGTTCGGCTCGCTGTTCTTCATGCTGCCGGCGGCGACGCTCATCTGGCTTTACGCCTGGTTCTTCCAGTGGCGCCACCTGATGGTGCCCAACACCTCGGCCTCTGACCCGCTCGACCGGCTGCTGATGAAGGCGCGCGCCATGCGCTGGAGCGTCGAGACAATCGGCTTCAGCCCCAACGGATTCGACGCCTATTTCCTCTTCAAGACGCTGCTGCTGGTGATGACCGCGATGATCGCGCTGCAGGCAGTGGCCTTCTTCTGGCGCTCGTTCCTCGAATTCCGCGAGGGCGAGGCGTCGGCGGACAAATATCTCGACAAGGACGTCGCTGAGAGCCTGGAGGTGGATCTTGCCGCCGCGGGCCACAGCCACGCGGACGTGTAAGCCATGCTCTTCGGTCTCGACGGCGTCGAACTCGGCCTCATCATCGTTTTTCTCACGCTCTTCGGGGCGATCCTCTCCGGCTTCCCGGTGGCCTTCGCGCTGGCCGGGGCGGGGATCATCGCCTTCGGCATCATCGCGCTGCTCGATGGCGGCGGGCTGCTCGTGCACCAGGCCATCGACACCGGGTCTGACGCGTACCGCGAGCTGACGGCATCGGGGATAAGGCCTGACGCGATATCGACCTTCCGATACCCCGAGCTGCCGCGCGTGCTGGTGCCGCTCTTCCCCGATGGGTGGGAGACGGCGCTCGACCGCAACCTCGGCTTCATCGTCAACCGCATCAACGAGCGGGTGCTGGCGGGGCAGAGCATCGAGACGCTGCTGGCCGTGCTGATGTTCGTGATGATGGGCATCACGCTGGAGCGCAGCCGTATCGCCGACGATCTGCTCACCACCATGGCGCGGGTCTTCGGCCCGCTGCCGGGCGGCCTCGCCGTCTCCATCGTCGTGGTCGGCGCCTTCCTCGCTGCCTCGACCGGCATCGTCGGCGCGACCGTGGTGACGATGGGCCTGCTGGCGCTGCCGACCATGTTGAAGAACGGCTATTCGGCCGAGCTTTCCACCGGTGTCATCGCTGCCTCGGGCACGCTGGGGCAGATCATCCCGCCCTCCATTGTCATCGTGCTGCTCGGCACGCTGGCGGGCGACATCTATTCGACGGCGCAGGAGAACCGCGCCCAGCTCGCCGGCTGCACCGACGCGCTGACCTATCTCGGCAAGCCCGCGGTCGTTTCCGTCGGCACGCTCTTTCAGGCGGCGATGCTGCCGGGCATCCTGCTGGCGCTGCTCTATGCCGGCTATGCCTTCGGCTATGCGCTGCTCAACCCCTCCAAGGCCCCGGCTGTCGAGCTCGGGGCAGGCGGGTCGGGGCAGATCACCACCCGCAACGAGAAGCTCACCTGGTTCCTCGCGGCGCCGCTGGTTCTGATCTTCGCGATGGTCGCCGCCGGCCAGGTCGGGCTGGTGGGCGCGCAGGACGTGACCGCGCCGACCTATACCGAAGGCCCGTCCTCGCCGAGCCTGCGCACCAATGTCGGCCCCGAATGCCAGGAGGCGATGATCGAGCTGCATGGCCAGCGCGCCTGGGACAGGGCCGTGGCCGAGCAGGAGGCGATCACGTCTGACAATGTCGCCGCCGCCCGCCCGCTGTCGGACGAAGAGCGGGCCGCGCTGCGCGCCGAGCTGATCGCCGATGCTGCGCCCATCGGCACCGGCATCGCCATCACCGCGCTGCTCTTCGGCCTGGCCTTCGCCCTGGCGCGGGGTGTGACGCCGCTGGAAAGCCCGGCGCCGCTGCTGATCGGCGCCGGCGGCATCGCGCTGCTGCTGGTGGCCGATGCGCTCTTCGCGCCGCCCAGCCTTGGCCCCGGGCCGCGCACGCTGCTCTTCGCCCTTCCGCTCGGGCTGATGCTCTACGGCATGGCGGCGGCGGTGCGGATGCTCTCGATGTCAGAGATCCTGCGCGTCGTCTTCCCGCCGCTGGTGCTGATCATCGCCGTCCTCGGCTCGATCCTCGGCGGCATCACCAACCCCACGCCCGCGGCTGCCCTCGGCGCTGCCGGTGCCATCATGCTGGCCGCCTATCGCAAGCTGAAGGAAGAGGGCCGCTCGGGTGCCATCGTCATCTGGGCGACGGGCGCCATCGCGCTGATGCTGCTGACCGGCATCAACTTCGACCTGCGCGTGACGCTGGAAGAGGTGACGGCGGTCAACCGCATCGCCTTCCTCATCGCCTTCGGCGCCTTCCTCTTCGCGATGTTCGGGCTGCTCTATTCCTGCTGGGTGCTCTTCGCGGGCCGCATCCTCGGCCCGGTGGTGCGCGAGACGGCCAAGGTGACCTCGATGGTCTTCACCATCCTGATCGGCAGCCAGGTGCTCAACCTCGTCATCATCTCCTTCGGCGGCGAGCATTACATCCAGGATTTCCTGCGCAGCTTCGACAACGAGTGGACGGTGTTCCTGCTGGTGATGCTGGTGCTGTTCCTCCTGGGCTTCGTGCTGGATTTCCTCGAGATCATCTACATCGTGGTGCCCATCGTCGGCCCGGTCATCTACGGCGGCACGCTGGAGCCGGCCTGGGTGACGATCATGATCGCGGTGAACCTGCAGACCAGTTTCCTCACGCCGCCTTTCGGCTTCGCGCTGTTCTACCTGCGCGGGGTCGCGCCGCCGAGCGTGACCACGGGCCACATTTACCGCGGCGTGGCACCCTTCGTGCTGATCCAGGTGGCGGGGCTGGTGCTGCTGGCGCTGTTCCCGGGCGTGGTGACCATCGTGCCGAACCTGCTGGGGCAGTAACGCGAGATCGGGAGCGCCACGGAATTCGCGCGAATTCCGTTCCGATTTTCGCGCGAAAATCGTGGCTCCGATGGCGGAGTGTTCAGCGCCGGCGCGGGGCCGGGTAGCTGTCGGGCAGCTGGATGCGGGCGACTTGCTCGGCAATCGGCGCGACCGAGAGGGGGTGCGTGTCGGCGATGTGGTCGTCGGGGTCGCGCAGCAGTTGCCAGCGGCCGCGGCTGTAGATCTCCAGCCCCTTGTAGCGGGCCTTGTAGCCCATCTTCGGCGAGCCCGGCACCCAATAGCCGAGGTAGACGTAAGGCAGCCCCATGTCGCGGGCGATCTCGACATGATCGAGGATCATGTAATTGCCCAGCGAATCCGCCTCGAAGGTCGGGTCGAAGAACGAATAGACCATCGACAGCCCGTCATCGAGCAGGTCCGTCAGGCAGGCGGCCCGCAGCTCTTCGCCGGCGGGGGCGTATTCGATGAGGCGCGAGCGGATCGGCGTCTCTTCGATCATGGCGGAGAATTCGAAGATATCCATATCGGCCATGCCGCCTTCGGCGTGACGCGAATCGAGGTACTTCCGGAAGAGTTCGTACTGCGCATCCGTCGCCCAGGGGCTGGTGGCCCGGCGGCGGAGCACGGAATTCTTCTTCAATACCCGGCGCTGGCTCTTCGACGGCTCGAAATCAGACACCCGGATGCGGGCCGACAGGCAGGCCGCGCAATCGGCGCAGGTGGGCCGGTAGAGCACGTTCTGAGAGCGGCGGAAGCCCTGCTTCGACAGCGCATCGTTCAGCCGCTCGGCCTCTTCCCCCTGCAGCGCGGTAAACAGCTTCCGCTCCATCCGGCCCGGCAGGTAAGGGCAGGGTTGCGGGGCCGTCACGTAGAACTGCGGGGCGATGGGCAGGGAATGGCGCATGTGGGGTCGGCTTGCCGGCATTTGGTAAAGGGGCAGGGCTGTGTGTGCGGCACGTTAGCAACGCCTCCTGCCGCCGCCAAGCCCATCAGTCGCGACGTCGGCCCTTTCACCTTGGGCCTGAGAGTGGGAGTGGGCGGCGCGAGGCCGGCCCCCCGGCGACATGCGGCGCCTTTCGGAATTGGTGAACGGCATAGGGCGGCGGCGTCACGCCTCCAGTGGCAGGTCGTCGGGCGACAACCCCATGGCCGCTGCGATACGCCGCATGTCCGCCATCGACACCCGCCGCTTCGGGCCACGCAGCAGCAGGCCCCAATTGCCGTCGCGCCCGCGCGTCAGCTCCAGCTCCTCCAGCATCGGCCGGATCGGCGCCGGTCGGGCCTCGGCCAGGTAGGCTACATCGACCCGAAACGGATTGAAGTTCATCGCCTGCGCGGCCTGATAGGGCGCCTCCGACGTGACCTGCCCGAGCGCCGTGAAGGCCTGCACCGGGGCGCCAGAGCCCATGCCCTCGCGCGGCGAGTAATAGGCCAGCCAGTCGCCCTTGCGCAGCGCCTCCAAAGCGTCGTGCTTGCCGTGGCCTAGCTGCGCGAAGCCCCCGGCCACGCCGCTCCGCACGTGCTCGGCCGAGGCCACCCCGATCCAGCAGGTCATGCGCTCAGCCCTGCGGCCGGGCGGTATGCGCCGTGATCGTGTAGCCGAACGGGTCCTGGAAGGCGAAGTAGCGCCCGAAGGGGCCATCCTTCGGGGCGAAGCCGATGGTGACGCCCTTCTTCTTCAGATGCTCGTGCAGCGCATCGGCATTGTCGCAGCCGAACCAGAGGGCAATCCCATGGCCGAGCGGTCTTGTGGCCTCCAGGTCGACCAGCGGCAGGCGCAGGGCGAAAGGGATCGGCTTGGTGTCGAACACCACCGCATCCGGCGGGCCGGAGGGGGCAGGGGTCAGCCCGACAACCTCAGTATAGAAGGCGCGGGCGGCGTCGAGGTCGGCGACCTGAAGCCCGATGAAGTCGGGGCCGATGAGATTGGGCATGTCGGTTGTCTTTCTGAAGGTGGCAGCATAATATCAGGAGGCTGATATAATGTAAGCCTGCTGATATTTCCAGAGGAAAGATGCCGCCATCCCTTGAAGACCCTCCCTTCGCGCCCCATGAGGCGTTGGGCTATGCGCTGAAACGAGCGCAGCAGGCCCTGCGGCTGCATATGGACAAGCAACTGAAGGAGCTGAAGCTGACGGCGCCGCAATACAACGTGCTGGCCAGCCTGGAGGCCGAGCCCGGCGCCCCCAACGCCCGGCTGGCGCGGCTCGCTTTCGTGACGCCGCAGACCATGCAGTCGATGCTGGTGAAGCTGGAGCGGGCGGGTTTCATCGAGCGAACCCCGGACGAAGAGCATGGTCGCATTCAGCGGACCCAGCTCACGCAGGCTGGTCGCGAGACGCTCGCGAAGGCCCATCGCGCCGCGATGGAGACGGAGAGGCTCGCCCGCGCCGCCGCCTCGCCGGATGCCGCGCACATGCTCCTGCGGGTGGCCGAGGCGCTTTCCTAGAACGAGGCATCGCCCTTGCGGCCTCCACAACGAAAAAGGGCCGGCGCAGTGCCGGCCCCTCTCTTAGCTCTCTGGTCTTGCGGCTCAGACGGGCCGGCGGATCGCGGCGGAGCCGATAAGATGGTCCGTCAGGCCCTGCTTGCGCTCGGTGATCAGCATCAGCACCACCGAGATCAGCTGCAGCGGCGCCATGGCGACCGAGACGAGGTAGCCCAGCGTATGCACGAAGGCCGCGCCCGAGCTCATGCGCCCGCCGTCGCCCTCGCGCAGCTCGATCCCCCAGAAGGCCATACCCGGCGTCGCCGAGAAGGCGGCGATGGTCAGCCAGCGGTAGAAGAACGACACGGCCATCCAGAGCGCACCGAAGAAGAAGATGCCGATGAAGGCCGTGAAGGGCAGGGCCAGGCAGGTCAGCAGCAGCGTGGCGATGCCGTCGCCGATCCAGGCCAGAAGCCGCCGGCTGGGCACGCCCTCGTAGAAGTCGGGCCGGCGCTGAGGGTCGGGCAGCGCATCGGCGAAGGTGGAGGTCTCAACGCTCATCGGATGTCTCTTTGCTTGCGGATGGGGTGGGCCGGCTCGGGCCCTCACCCCCGGTTGGGGTCAGCAGGCGGGCCGGTGAGGGCCCGCCCGGAGTTTTTCAGGTGCCGTAGCCCTGGTTGCCGGGCCAGGTGCCGGCGGCCCAGGGGGCGCGGGGCGGCTCGTCCTGGGTGACGGGTCCTGCCTCGGGGCCGTCACCGCCGCGGGTGTTTTCAGCCGGCTCGTCCGTGCCGAAGATCTCCTCGGCATCCTCGACCTGCGGGGCGCGGGGCTGCGGCGGCACCGGCGGGACGGGCGGCACCTGGATCACCTCGCCATCCCGCGCGGCTGGCGGCTGCGGTGGCTGCGGCGGTTGGGCGGCGCGCAGGCGGCGCGGGCCGGCCAGGGCGAGCGGCGAGAGGCTGCCGCCGGCCTTCTGGCGCCGCGCGGCGGCGGCCCGTTCGGCCCGGCGATCCATGAAGTTGTCGAACTCGGCCTGGTCCTTGGCGGCGCGCAGCCGGCCGAGGAAATCCTCGAAGTTCTTCTGCTCCTCCTCCAGCCGGCGCATCATGTCGGCCTTGTAGGCATCGAAGCTGGCATTGCCGCTCGGGCGCAGCGGGCCATCGGCCTCGGGAGCGACATCGGCCACACCGGGCGCGGCACTCGCGCCCACAGCCAGGCCGTTGAAGCCCTGGAAGACGAAGATCACGGCCAGCACCAGCCCGGCGATGGGCTCCTGCGCGAAGCCGACGGCGGTCGAGGTGATCGCGTAGCCGGTGAAGAAGATCAGCGACAGCACGCGGAGCGGAAACTCGCGGTGCGGCCCGAAGATGCCGCCGTTGACGCCGCGCCAGGCGACGAAGGCCGCGATGGCAAGGCCGGCGGGCCAGAAGGCGGTGAAGGCCAGGACCGTCGCCACGATGGCGAAGGCGGTGAAGAAGATCAGCGAGAGAACCTTCAGGGGAAACGCGCCCTCGATCTCGCCCACGTTGGTCTCGTGCTTGCTGCGACGGGTCATGGGAATGCCTATGGCTGGGGGTCGGGTGGGAAACGGGATGATGAATTGGGAAACGGCAGAATACGGGGGGCCGGCGCCTTCTCTGGTCAGAAGATAGGGGCCGGTCAGGGATCGGGCCGGCCCTTGGAAGGCCGGCCCGGGTGTTGGTTAGTAGCCTTGGCCACCGTAGTTGCCGTCATTGCCGCCTTGCGGGGGCTGATAGCTCTGCGGCTCGGACTGACGCTCGTCCTCGGCCTTGCGGCGGGCACGGTCGTTCATGAAGTCGTCGAATTCCGACTTGTCCTTGGCTTCACGCAGACGCTCGAGGAATTCCTCGAAGGCGCGCTGCTCTTCCTCCAGACGCCGCAGCATGTCTTGCTTGTAGGCGTCGAAGGCGGAGTTGCCGGAGGGGCGCATCGCGGCCCGGGCGGCATACATGCCGTTGTGGCGGTGCGAGTGGCGGCCCTTGCCGCTGCAGGATTTGCTGAACATGCGTTTGCTCCAGATCATGTAGGCCAGAACGGCCAGGCCGACGGGCCAGAAGACAACGAACCCAAGGATCATGGCCGCGATCCACGCGCCCTTACCCTTGTCGTCGAGCCAGGCTTCAGCTTTGCCGAACCAGCCCATATGTGTGGCCTCGCCAGAGGTGCGGGGCGGGGTGACGTCGATCGTGCTCATGTGTCGCTCCTCGTTGAGTGAGATGTAAATCGCTTTCACATCCTCGATATGGGAACGGCAGCCAGCCGGTCAAGAGATAATGTGAAGGTTTTTCACATCTGGGAACGGCAGCCCGGATTTCCCCGCTTTTCCGCGCGGGCGCGGGCTACTCGGTGAAGGCTGCCGGCCTGGCCCCCGAGATGCGCTCGAGCTCACCCGGCGCGATGGGGAAGATGTGTCGCGGCGTGCCGGCGGCGGCCCAGACCTCTTCGAACTCCGTCAGCCGCGGATCGAGAAAGGCACGGATGGGGGAGATATGGCCAACGGGCGAGACCCCCCCGATGGCAAACCCCGTCTGCGCCCGCACCTCCTCGCCGCTGGCGCGCCGGAGCGGCTCGCCCGCGAGCCCGGCGGCGCGGGCGGCGTCCACCCGGTTGCCGCCAGCGGTGATGAAGAGAAAGACGGCGCCGCTCTCTTCGCCCGCGAAGATGATCGACTTGGCGATCTGGTCGAGCGCGCAGCCCGCCGCATCCGCCGCCTGCTCGGCGGTGCGGGTCTCGGCCGGCATCTCCACCGGGCGCGCGGCCAGACCCGCCTCTTCCAGGGCTGCGATGACGCGCTTGAGGCTCTTGCTCATGGACCTGCTCCTTCGTGGTTCGCGGGCGGAGCGTGGCAAGTTGTGCCGGCGAGGGGAAGGGGGGCAGGCCGGGGAGGGGGGCTGTCTGCCCCCCGCTGGCTGCGCCAGCCCCCCCGAGGATTATGTTGGAGCAAAAACAGGGGAGTGGGGCGGGCCGCGCTCGGCTGAGGTTGGAGGGGCGCGCTTTGTGCGGACGGAGTGGCGGGAAGGGCTGAGAGGGGGCGGCTTGACCGCGCCGCGGTGGGGCGGGCAGATGGCGGCATGACATTGGCAGATCGCATCACCCGCTCGCCCCGCCCCTTCGACCGTGATCGGGGACGCGAGGTGGCGGCGCTTCTGCCGGGCGCGCCGGAGGGTCTGGCTGAGCTGCTGGAAGGGGCTGCTGGGTGCAGCCCGTATCTTGCGGGGCTGATCCAGAAGGAGGCTTGCTGGCTGGCGGAGGCGGTGGCGGCGCCGGAAGAGGCGCTCGAGGCTGTGCTGGCGGGCGTGGCGGAGCTGGCGCCGCAGGAGCTGTCGGGCGGGTTGCGGCAGGCCAAGCGCCGGGTGGCGCTGATGGTGGCGCTTTGCGATCTTGGCGGGGTCTGGGCGTTGGAGGTGGTGACGGGCTGGCTGACCCGACTTGCCGACGCTGCCTGCGAGGCGGCGCTGGAGGTGGAGGTGGCACGCGCGCTTCAGCGCGGCAAGCTGCCGGGCGGGCTGGCTGACCGGCCGGGCGGCGGGCTGACGCTTTTCGCCATGGGCAAGATGGGGGCGGGGGAGTTGAACTATTCCTCCGACATCGACCTGATCGCGCTCTTCGACGAGACGCAGCTCGGCGAAGACGGGGCGGGCGAGACGCGCGCGGGGCTGGTGCGCGTGGTGCGGGCCGTCGCCAAGACGCTTAGCGAGCTCACGCCGGAGGGCTATGTCTTCCGCACCGATCTGCGGCTGCGGCCCGATGCCTCGGTCACGCCAGTGGCATTGTCGATGGGCGCGGCGGAGCAATATTACGAGAGCGTCGGGCGCACCTGGGAGCGCGCCGCCTGGATCAAGGCGCGCCCAGCCGCCGGCGATATCGAAGCGGGCGCGGCCTTCATTCGAACATTGCGGCCCTTCATCTGGCGCCGCCAGCTCGATTTCGCCGCCATCGAGGATGCCCATGACATCCGCCAGCGCATCCGCGAGCACAACGGCTTCACCGGCCCGCTGATCCTGGAGGAGCACAACGTCAAGCTGGGGCGGGGCGGCATCCGCGAGATCGAGTTTTACGTGCAGACCCGCCAGCTCATCGCCGGCGGGCGCGACCCCAGCCTGCGGGTGCGCGGCACGGTGGAGGGGCTGGAGCGGCTGGTGCAGTCCGGCTGGGTGCCGGAGGAGACGGCCGGCCAGCTCGCCGGGCATTATCGGGCGCACCGCGAGGTCGAACACCGGTTGCAGATGCTGCAGGACAGGCAGACGCATGACCTGCCCGCGACGCCTGAGGGGTTCGAGCGGCTCGCCGCCTTCATGGGTCGCGAGACGGGCGAGCTGCGCGAGGAGCTGACGGCGCGGTTCACCGAGGTCAGCGCGCTGACCGAGGGGTTCTTCGCCCCCGGCGCCACCCCGCCGCCGCCGCCGTTGCCGGACTACGCCAAGGACATCGTGGGGCGCTGGCCCTCGTATCCCGCCCTGCGCTCGGCGCGGGCCGGGCAGATCTTCCGCCGCCTGCAGCCGGAGCTGCTGGAGGCGCTGGCCGCCTCGGCGCACCCGAAGGAGGCGCTGACGGCCTTCGACAACTTCCTTGCCGGGCTGCCGGCCGGGGTGCAGCTGTTCTCGCTCTTCGAGGCCAATCCCGAGCTGACGCGCCTTATCGCCGATATCGCCGGCACGGCGCCGGCGCTGGCGCGCTATCTCTCCGCCAATGCCGGGGTGCTCGACGCAGTGATCGGCGGCGCCTTTTTCGCGCCCTGGCCCGGCGCGGCGGAGCTGACGGAGGCCTTCGCTGCCGTCTTCTCGCGCGAGGCGGATTACGAGAGCGTGCTCGACCGGGCCCGGGTGCTGACGAAGGAGTGGCACTTCCGCGTTGGCGTGCATCACCTGCGCGGGCTGATCACGGCGGAAGAGGCGGGCGGGCAATATGCCGATGTCGCCGAGGCCTGCCTCGCCGCACTCTGGCCGCATGTGGCGGCGGAATTCGCCGCCAAGCACGGGCCGGCGCCGGGGCGCGGCGCCATCGCGCTTGGTATGGGCAGCCTCGGGGCGCGGCGGCTGAATGCGGCGTCGGACCTCGACCTGATCGTCATCTACGATGCGGACGGGGTTGAAGCCTCGGAGGGGCGGCGCCCGCTGCCGGCCCGCACCTATTACGCAAGGCTCGCCCAGGCGTTGGTGACGGCGATGACGGCGCCGACGGCGGAAGGCAAGCTCTACGAGGTCGACATGCGCCTGCGCCCCTCGGGCCGGCAGGGGCCTGTGGCGACGGCGCTGACCGCCTTCAAGGCCTACCAGTCGGAGGAGGCCTGGGTCTGGGAGCATCTGGCGCTGACGCGGGCCCGGCCCGTCGCAGGCGAGGCCGATCTCGGCGCCGAGGTCGAGCGGTTCCGCGAGGAGCTGCTCGCCGAGTCTGGCGGCGCCTCGCCCGGGCGCATCGCCCATGAGGTGGCCGAGATGCGGGCGCGGCTGGCGGCGGCGCGGCCCGGCTTGTCGGATTGGGATGCCAAGGCAGGGCCGGGGCGGCTGCTCGATGTCGAGCTGGCCGGGCAGATGTTGGGGCTGATCGCCGGCGCCCCGGCCCGCACCACGGCCGAGCAGATCGCGGCGGGGGCGGAGGCCGGGCTGATCGAGCCGGGCGAGGCCGATATCCTGGCCCAGGCGCATCGGTTGTTCTGGCGGATGCAGGCGGCGGGGCGACTGCTCACCGGCGGCCGGCCAGAGCCCGAAGAGATGGGGCAGGGCGGATGCCGGATGCTGCTGCGCGAAGCCGGAGAAGATGATATGGAAGGCTTGACCGCCTCGATGCAGGCCCGCGCCGCAGCTGCGGCAGAGGTCATCGACGCGCTGATCGCCCGACTCGACACTGAAGGAGAGCAGGGCACATGAGGGAGGGCAGCATGGCTGACCAGAAAGGCGACGACCCGACGGGCGTCATCCGCGAGGCCTACCGGATGGAGGGCATCACGCTGGAGCAATGCCGCTCGATCTTCTTCGAATGGGCGATGTCGCTGCCCGAGGGCACCGATGCGCGCCAGATCATCCCGCGCCTGCTGGAGACATACGGCGACGAGGGCCATCCGATGACCGGTGTGCTGAAGGACGGCATGGAAGCCCCGCCCGAACCCACACGCCGCGGCGGCCGTTCGGCCCGGGTGAGCTGAGCTCAGCGCTCGCGGGGCAGGGCGCGCAGGAAGCTCTCTGTCGCCACCAGCAGCGCTAGGGCGAGCTGTAGCAATGCGCCGCGCTCGCCCGCGTCGGCCAGATCGATGCCGTCTTCCAGCAGCACGCCCGCCGCCACGATGACCACGAAGACCAGCCCCGCCGAGAGATGCGCCCAGAGCACCGGCGCCGCCATAAGCTGCGCCTCGAATCGGCGGGCGAGCGCGGAGGCGACGATCATTACGGGCAGCGTCACGATGATGAGGAAGCCGCCAAGAAACGGCAGGATCAGCACATAGGTCTCGAGCAGCTCCGGCAGCGGCCCGCCACCGGCCAGCCACGAGTAGCCCGGGAAGATGAGGAAGAGTTCCGCCGCGAGCGCGGCGACCCAGCCGCGCCACACCGCACTTTGTGCCGGCGTGTTGGGGCGGCTGTGAGTGCCGGATCTGCCCCTGCGGGCCAATGGCTCAATCCGTGCCGCGATAGGGCTCGACGTATTGCAGGGCCATGTCCCAGGGGAAGAAGATCCAGGTGTCCTGGCTGACGCCGGTGATGAAGGTATCCACCATCGGTTCGCCCTTGGGCTTGGCATAGACGGTGGCGAAATGGGCATTGGGGTAGAGTCCGCGCACCACTTCCAGCGTCTTACCGGAATCGACGAGGTCATCGACGACGAGGATGCCGGTGCCGTCGCCCATCAGCTCGGCATCGGGGGTCTTCAGAACCTTGGTGTTGGCCTGCGTCTGGTGATCGTAACTTTTGACGCTGATCGTATCGACGGTGCGGATGTCGAGCTCGCGCGCCACGATCATCGCCGGCGCCATGCCGCCGCGGGTGATGGCCACCACGGCGCGCCAGCCGCCTTCCGGCCCCCGCCCGTCGAGCCGCCAGGCGAGCGCCCGGGCGTCGCGGTGCAGCTGGTCCCATGAGACGTGGAAGCCCTTTTCATGGGGCAGACGATCGGCAGCCATCGGTTATTCTCCGTCAGGTGAAGGCTATTTTCAGCCCCAGGCCCGCCAAAGCAAGCCCGAAGGCCCGGTCGAGCCCGGCTTTCAGCTTCAGATAGGCATGGCGGGCACGGGGCAGCGAGAAGACGCGCGCGGTGAACAGATACCACAGCGTCTCGTTGAGGAAGATGCCGGCCACGATGGCGGCGCGCCAGGCCAGCGGCGTGTCATGCGGCACCAGCCCCACGAAGACCGCGCCGAAGAACACGGCAGGCTTCGGGTTGGAGACGAAGGTCACAAGGCCGAGCCTGACGGCGGCGCCGGGCGAGCGTGGCTGCGCCCCGGCGATATCCAGTGGGTCTTTCGCATGGCGCCAGATCTGCAGGGCGATCCAGATCAACACCAGCCCGCCGACCAGCTTGAGGCCGGTGAAGAGCGCCGGCACCAGCTCGAACAAAAGCGCCAGACCGGCCATGGCGGCCGTGGCCCAGAGCGCCGCCCCGATACCGAAGCCGAGCGCCAGCGCGGCCGCCGTGCCAAACCCCTCCGTCGCCGCGGTGCGCACCGAGACGAGGAAAGACGGGCCGGGCGAGATTGCCGCGGCGAGATGGACGAGCAGAATGGTGAGGAAGGCGGCGCCCGTCACGAGGCCGCCGTCACGTCTCGATATCGGGCGCGTCGACTGCCTTCATGCCAACCACATGATAGCCGGCATCGACATGCAGGCACTCACCGGTGACGCCCGAGCCCATATCAGAAAGCAGGTACAGCGCCGATTTGCCCACATCGGTGGTGGTGACATTGCGGCGCAGCGGCGAGTTGTACTCGTTCCACTTCAGGATGTAGCGAAAATCACCGATGCCGCTGGCCGCCAGCGTCTTGATCGGGCCGGCCGAGATGGAATTGACGCGGATGCCGTCCTTGCCGAGATCTTCGGCCATATAGCGCACGCTGGCTTCCAGCGCGGCCTTGGCGAGACCCTGCACATTGTAATGCGGCATCACCTTTTCCGAGCCGTAATAGGTGAGCGTCAGCATCGAGCCGCCTTCGCTCATGCGGGCGGCGGCGCGGCGGGCGACGGCGGTGAAGGAATAGACCGAGATGTCCATCGAGACGCGGAAATTGTCGCGGCTGGTGTCGATATAGCGGCCGCGCAGCTCGTTCTTGTCAGAGAAGGCGATGGCGTGAACGATAAAGTCTATCCCGTCCCAGCGCTCGTCGAGCGCCTCGAAGAGCGCATCGATCGAGGCATCGTCGCCCACGTCGCATTCATGCACGAAATCGGAGCCGAGGGATTCGGCGAGCGGGCCGACGCGCTTCTTCAGCGCTTCGCCCTGATACGAGAAGGCCAGTTCTGCGCCCGCCTCTGCCAGGGCCTTGGCGATCCCCCAGGCGATCGACTTGTCATTGGCGAGCCCCATGATCAGGCCGCGTTTGCCCGCCATTAATCCCTCTGCCATCTCGCCTCACTTGTACTTGCTGCAGCCCGTCCACATCCTCTAGGCGATCACCACACCTGCATCAAGGCTGCGCGCGAGCACAGCCCCGGACCCGCGGAAACGGGGGCACACCAAGGCGATAGGGAGGCTCACATGAGCGAACGAGGCGGCATTTTCGCGGGCGACGACCCTTTCGCCCTGGCGCGGGAGTGGCTGGCAGAGGCCGAAAAGAGCGAGCCGCGCGATGCCAATGCCATTGCGCTGGCCACGGCGAATAGCGACGGGCTGCCAAATGTCCGCATGGTTCTGCTGAAGGAAATCGAGGCGAACGCCTTCGTTTTCTATACCAATTACGAAAGCGCCAAGGGGCAGGAGCTGGCGGCCAATCCGCAGGCGGCCTTCGTAATGCACTGGAAGTCGCTCGGCCGGCAGATCCGCGCCCGCGGCCCGGTGGTGCGTGAGGACGGCCCACAGGCCGACGCCTATTACCGCTCGCGCGGCCTGCAAAGCCGGCTGGGCGCCTGGGCCTCGCAGCAGTCGCGCCCCCTCGCGAGCCGCGGCGCCCTGATGGCCGAGGTGGCCAAGGTCGGCCTTAAGCAGGGGGCAGACCCGGAGCGCCCGCCTTTCTGGGGGGGCTTCCGTCTGACGCCGGTCGAGATCGAGTTCTGGGCCGACGGGGCGCACCGGCTGCACGATAGGTTCCGCTGGACGCGCGAAGAGGGCGAAAATGACTGGTCAATCTCGCGCCTGAACCCCTGAAATTCACGCTTCGCGAAATTTTACCCCCGCTAAGGGGGTTGAAATTAAAGCACGGAACAGGTCAGTTTGCTCCCGCAAGCGGATCGGGGGGCCATTTCCGCTCGAACGCTGTCGGGGACCAAGAATGACAGATAGGGACGCGGGCGAACGGCCTGAGCTGGAAGGCCAGGTCAAATGGTTTGACCCTGCCAAGGGGTTTGGCTTCGTCATATCCGACGAAGGCGGGCCGGATATTCTGCTGCACGCCAATGTGTTGCGTAATTACGGGCAAAGCTCCGTTGCTGACGGCTCGCGCATTTCCTTGCGCGTCCAGCAGACAGAGCGGGGCATGCAGGCGATCGAGATCACGTCGATCAGCCCGCCGGCCGGGCCTGTGACGGCTGTGCTGTCGGATCTTGCCGAGATGGACCCAGACGAGCTCGCCGCGCGCCCCATGGAGCCGGCCCGCGTGAAGTGGTTCGACAAGGGCAAGGGTTTTGGATTTGCCAATGTCTTCGGCCTCAGCGACGATGTGTTCATTCACGTCGAGGTTCTGCGCAAATCGGGCCTCGCCGACCTATTGCCCGGCGAAGCGGTGTGCCTGCGAGTGATCGACGGCAAACGCGGCCGGATGGCGACGGAGGTTTTGCCATGGGATTCGGCCAACAACTAGCCGGGCTCACGCTCGGCCTGATGGTCATGGGACATGCAGCTCACGCTGTAAGCTGTTCAGATAACAAGGTAATCGTCAAAGGCGACTGGGGGCAGGCCAGCTTTTCCGCGCAGATCGCGGATGAGCCGGCGGAGCGCTCGCAGGGGCTGATGAACGTGCCAGAAATGGGCGCGCTCGAAGGCATGCTGTTCGTCTATGAGGCGCCCACGCATGCGACCTTCTGGATGCGCAACACGCTCATCCCGCTCGACATGCTGTTCTTCGACGAAACAGGCACGCTCACCCGCCTGCACGAGCGCGCGGTGCCGCTGGACGAGACCACCATCGACGGCGGCCAAGGCGTGCAATACGTGCTGGAGATCAACGGCGGCATGGCCAGCCGCTTGGGCATTGAGGAGGGCGACCACATGGCCCACCCGGTGCTCGGCGACGAGGCCGTGCTCGCCTGCGACTGACAGCTTTGCAATTGCCGCCCGCTTGGCTATGAGGGCGGCCATGTCGGGGCGTAGCGCAGCCTGGTAGCGCATCTGCTTTGGGAGCAGAGGGTCGCAGGTTCGAATCCTGCCGCCCCGACCATCCTTACCTCTCAGCCAAGCCAGCCCAGCGGCGCCATCATGGCGGCGAGCCGGCGCTGGCGCCGGGCGTCGAGCTGCAGGATCTGCGCGACTGGTGTGCCTGTGGCGAAGGGCGCGCCCGGCTCGGTGCCGGCGCGGGCCAGGTCGACCCCGTCAAAGCTGAACCCTAGTGTCTTATTCAGCCATTGCAGATCAACGGTGCCGCGCAGTACGGCCTCTTCCATTTGCCGGGTCAGCCGGGCCGGCTTGCCCGGCAGCAGCCGGTCTGCCCGGCGCAGCGCCTCGCGCCAGGCGAGCTGGCCCGGTGTTAGCCGACCGCCGGCATGGACGCGCTGCTCGCAGAGCGCCAGCGCCTCGGCGCTCAGCCGTGCGTTCCGGCCCGACGAGACGGGGCGGAGCGGCGCCCCGGTGATCGCCGCGAAATCAGAGACGACATTACCGCCGGCCAGGTGCTCGCGCTCGAAGGGGCGGATGACCAGCTTGGCCGGGGTGGAGAGGTAGGGCTCCAGCGCCGCGCGGCGGGCATCGACGGGCGGCGCCTCGGCCGGCTGGAAGGCCTGCAGCTGGGTGGAGAGGCTCGCCGCGAGGAAATCCCCCGGCGCCCGCAGCCAGGCCAGCACCCGCACCCGCTCGAATCGCGCCATCACGGCGCGGACCCGGGCGAAGGCCGCTTCGCTGCGGGCCGAGAACAGGGCCTCGCTGGACAGGATCAGGCTGCGGGCGCCGGACGCGGCGAACTCCGCCAGCGCCGCCCCCAGCGCCTGTTCGGAGGTCGCGAGTGGATCGGGGCCCAACCGTTCGGTGATGTACGCCGGGCAATGCTCCAGCCCTACCAGCGCGGGCACCAGCGCGTGGTGGCTGTCTCGCCAGATCGGGGTTTGCGGATAGGCGAAGCCGGCGGTTGCGAGCCTTGGCCGCCAAGCGGTCAGCGCGGCCTGCAGGGCAGTGGTGCCGGTCTTCGGCTGGCCGATGTGCAAGATGAGCTCGCCGGTCACGGCATCCTCCCCGGGGGTGGGTGCGCCGGCGAATCTGTCTCGCCACGCGCCCGCTGCAACCAGATATGGTTTTCCGGCAACGCTCGCCACCACCCTCTATAGGTGCCCAGAATATGTGCGCTCCACACTAGGGGTTGTGTTGCGCCCCCACGGCTTGCAAGCATCGCCTCAGGGTCTCGCCGCAAACGCCTGAGCTACTTTGGTTTCTCGCCATCCACAGTTTTCGGCCCACGCCTGTGGAGAAGTCTGGAGCGACTCTGGAAGAAGTCGGGCCAAGTCTGGTCAAGCCAAAATTGCCCTCAAGCTCGGCAAAAAAGCCGTTGACCTTGGCCGCCCGATACGGCCAGTTTGTATCCGTCGGCGGGCCACACACTAAATGTTGTGGCAGCTGGTGAGGCAGGGGACACCCCGTACATCGAGAGATCAGGGCCGGTATAGGGCCCAATCGGGCAGGGCCATCGTCGTGGCCGGCCCCGGTGTCGTCCCCCTCTCGCCACACGCCGAACAGCGCGGGTCAAGCCTGCGCACGACATTGGGGATCAGACGGGCGCCGAACGCCCGCTAGCGAGAAGAGGCTGGGAATGAAAATCGACCGCATGTTCACCGAAGCAGGGAACGACGCCTACGACGGCATCGAGTTCCGCCTCACCACGTCGGAAATCCGCAATCCCGATGGCAAGGTCGTCTTCAAGCTGGACGAATGCGAAGTCCCCGCAGCCTGGAGCCAGGTTGCCTCTGACGTCATTGCCCAAAAATACTTCCGCAAGGCCGGCGTGCCCAGCAAGCTCAAGCGGGTGCGCGAGAAGAACGTGCCGGAATTCCTGTGGCGCTCTGTCCCGGCCGAAGGCGCCGAGATGGGCGGTGAAACCTCTGCCCGCCAGGTCTTCGACCGTCTGGCCGGCGCCTGGGCCTATTGGGGCTGGAAGGGCGGCTATTTCACCGTCGAGGAAGATGCCCGCGCCTATTACGACGAGATGCGCCACATGCTGGCCGCGCAAGTGGCCGCGCCGAACTCGCCGCAATGGTTCAACACCGGCCTGCACTGGGCCTATGGCATCGACGGGCCGGCGCAGGGCCACAGCTTCGTCAACGAAAAGACCGGCAAGGTGGAGAAATCCTCCTCGGCCTACGAGCGCCCGCAGCCGCATGCCTGCTTCATCCAGTCGGTGGAGGACGACCTCGTCAATGAGGGCGGCATCATGGATCTGTGGGTGCGCGAGGCGCGCCTGTTCAAATACGGCTCCGGCACCGGCACCAACTTCTCGTCGCTGCGCGGCGAGGGCGAGGCACTGTCGGGCGGCGGCAAATCCTCTGGCCTCATGGGCTTCCTCAAGATCGGTGACCGCGCTGCCGGCGCCATCAAGTCGGGCGGCACCACGCGCCGCGCCGCGAAGATGGTGATCGTCGATGCCGACCACCCCGATATCGAGCAGTTCATCGAGTGGAAGGTGCTCGAAGAGCAGAAGGTCGCGGCCCTCGTCGCCGGCTCCAAGATGCACGAGAAGCGCCTCAACGGCATCTTCGCCGCCATCAAGGCGTGGGACGGCAAGGTCGAGGACGCCTACGACCCGGCCGTGAACGCGGCCCTGAAGGACGCCATCCGCCAGGCCAAGCGCGACTCGATCCCCGAGACCTACATCAAGCGCGTGCTCGACTACGCGCGGCAGGGTCACGACAGCATCGAGTTCCCCACCTACGACACCGATTGGGACAGCGAGGCCTATTCCTCCGTCTCCGGCCAGAACTCCAACAACTCGATCCGCGTCACCGATGCCTTCCTCAAGGCCGTGCAGGACGATGCCGACTGGCAGCTGATCAACCGCACGACGGGCGAGGTCGCCAAGACCGTTCCAGCCCGGGAGCTCTGGGACAAGATCGGCCACGCCGCCTGGGCCTGCGCCGACCCGGGCATCCAGTTCCACGATACCGTCAACGCCTGGCACACCTGCCCGGAGGACGGCCCGATCCGCGGCTCCAACCCGTGCTCGGAATACATGTTCCTCGACGATACGGCCTGCAACCTGGCCTCGATGAACCTGCTGACCTTCCTCGATGGCGATGAATTCGCTGTCGAGCGCTACATCCACGCCACCCGCCTCTGGACGGTGACGCTGGAGATCTCGGTCGCCATGGCGCAGTTCCCGAGCGAGGAAATCGCCCGGCTGTCCTATGACTTCCGCACCCTCGGCCTCGGCTATGCCAACATCGGCGGCCTGCTGATGAACATGGGGCTGAGCTACGACAGCGACGGCGGCCGCGCGATGGCCGGCGCCCTGACGGCGATCATGACCGGCACCGCCTATGCCACCTCGGCCGAGATGGCCGGTGAGCTCGGCGCCTTCGCCGGCTACAAGCGCAATGCCGAGCACATGCTGCGCGTCATCCGCAACCACCGCACCGCCGCCCACGGCAAGACCGAGGGCTACGAGAACCTCGCGGTGAAGCCGGTCGCGCTCGACCACGGCAACTGCCCCGACCCGCGCCTGCGCCAGCTGGCCGAGAAGGCCTGGGACGAGGCGCTGCAGCTCGGCGAGAAGCACGGCTACCGCAACGCGCAGGTCTCCGTCATCGCGCCGACCGGCACGATCGGCCTCGTGATGGATTGCGACACGACGGGCATCGAGCCGGACTTCGCGCTGGTGAAGTTCAAGAAGCTCGCCGGCGGCGGCTACTTCAAGATCATCAACCGCTCGGTTCCGGCGGCGCTGGAGCGGCTCGGCTACTCCTCCGTGCAGATCCAGGAGATGATCGACTACGCCGTGGGCCGCAAATCGCTCGCCGATGCGCCGGCGCTCAGCCACACGGCGCTCGTCGGCCACGGCTTCGGCCAGGCGGAGCTTGACAAGATCGAGGCGGCGCTGCCGAGCGCCTTCGACATCCGCTTCGTCTTCAATCAGTGGACGCTGGGCGAGGCCTTCTGCCGCGAGACGCTCGGCATCCCCGCCGCCAAGCTGGCCGACCCAACCTTCGACCTGCTCAAGCACCTCGGCTTCTCGAAAGCCGATGTGGAAGCCGCGAACGACTGGGTGTGCGGCACGATGACGCTGGAAGGCGCGCCGCATCTGAAGGACGAGCACCTCAGCGTGTTCGAC
The DNA here is from genome assembly GCF_054353345.1 of Pseudoroseicyclus sp. H15. NCBI lineage: Bacteria > Pseudomonadati > Pseudomonadota > Alphaproteobacteria > Rhodobacterales > Paracoccaceae > Pseudoroseicyclus > Pseudoroseicyclus sp. H15. Next base: position 251,365 of record NZ_JBTHJE010000002.1, on the reverse strand, counting down.
TGCGCCAACCCCTGCGGCAAGAAGGGCAAGCGGTACCTCTCGGTCAACAGCCACATCACCATGATGGCGGCGGCGCAAAGCTTCATCTCCGGCGCCATCTCGAAGACGATCAACATGGCCAACCACGCCAGCATCGAAGATTGCCAGAAGGCCTACGAGCTGTCCTGGAGCCTCGGCGTGAAGGCCAACGCGCTCTACCGCGATGGCTCCAAGCTCAGCCAGCCGCTCGCCTCGGCCCTGATCGAGGATGACGAGGAGGCCGAAGAGGTGCTGGAAAACGGCACCCCGCAGGCTCGCGCTCAGGTTCTGGCCGAGAAGATCGTCGAGAAGGTCATCGTGAAGGAGGTTGTGCGCAGCCACCGCGAGAAGATGCCCCAGCGCCGCAAGGGCTACACGCAAAAGGCCATCGTCGGCGGCCACAAGGTGTACCTTCGCACCGGCGAATACGGCGACGGCTCGCTCGGCGAGATCTTCATCGACATGCACAAAGAGGGCGCCGGCTTCCGCGCCATGATGAACAACTTCGCCATCGCGGTGTCGGTCGGCCTGCAATACGGCGTGCCGCTGGAGGAGTTCGTCGACGCCTTCACCTTCACGAAGTTCGAGCCCGCGGGCATGGTGCAGGGCAACGAGGCCATCAAGTCGGCAACCTCGATCCTCGACTACATCTTCCGTGAGCTGGCGGTCTCTTACCTCGACCGCACGGACCTGGCTCATGTGAAGCCCGAGGGCGCCAGCTTCGACTCGATCGGGCATGGCGAAGAGGCGACCGAGAATGCCAACCTCGCCCCGGTCACCGAAACAGCCGCGTACAAGAGCCTCGAAGTGCTCAAGCAGATCAGCTCCACCGGCTATCTGCGCAAGCGCCTGCCGCAGGAGCTGACGGTTCTGCAGGGCGGGGCATCGGTGGCGCTGAGCGGCACCAATGGCGGGGCGGCGCAAAGCCTCTCCGGCCAGAGCCTCTCGGGCATCGAGGCCAGCACCACCACGCTGGCGGCCACGACGCAGATCTCCGCCCGCGACAAGGCCCGCATGCAGGGCTACGAGGGCGACCCCTGCGGCGAATGCGGCAACTACACGCTGGTGCGCAACGGCACCTGCATGAAGTGCAACACCTGCGGCGGGACATCCGGCTGCAGCTAAGGGAGGGCAGGGCGATGCGCACGATGGTCAATGGCCGGTTTACCGGAGGAGGGCGAAGCGTCGCCGTGTCGGCGCCGCTCATGACCCTCGCCTCGGGCGCGCGCATCGCCTATGTCTCGCCCCCCGCCAAGGCCGTGCGCGGCTGGCTGGAAGAGGGCGAGACCTTCGCCTTCGAGAGCGAAGAGCCAGAGGACGTGGTCACCCCGCTCCTCTGGGGCGAGGCCGCGCCGGACTGGCGCGTCCATGGCCGCTATGTCGACCTCTACGAGGTGGCGGTGAAGAACTGAGCTTCCCCGGCGCATGCGTGCGCCACCTGGGGGGAACGTCGGCCGGGCCGCAGGCAGACAACCTCGAGCGGTAACGACAATCGAGCCCGGTCAGCGAAACTCACAGGCGCCCCACGGGGCGCCTTTTTCTTTGCTCGCAGGTTGGAGGGTCAGGCCTCACGTGTGGCAGCGCTGGCCCGGCGGTCTTCGCTGGCATCCTCAGCGCTGTCTTCGGACCCGCCGTTCGCCTCGCCGCTTTCGCTGTCGTCAGAGGCCCCTGCGAAGGTCGGGTCTTTGTAGCTGGCGGGGTCGTAATCTTCGATCTGGTAGGCTTCTTCGTGTTCGGCGATGCCGGTGACGAAGGTCGTGCCCGTCTCCTCGTCGTAGTTCAGGCCGTAGTTCGCCTTCCCGTCCGACTTGTGGCGCAGGTATTCGTGGATGCCTGCGTAGAGGAAGACCAGCGTGAAGGGCACGAGGATCAGCCAGGCGATGATCTGGGCTGGCATGTGCGTCCTCCTGTCGTGGTGAGTGTCAGCATGTAAGGGGCCAACGCACGGGGCGCGCCAGAATGTTCATCACGACTGGCCCGAAGTGTGGCTGCTACGCCCCCTCCGCCGGGTTCGCCTGCGGGAACACCTTTGCCCCGTCAGCCTCCATCTCCTTGCCGCGCGCCAGCAGCTTCTCGCGCACCTCGCACGACAGCGACCAGGCCGTGTCGGCATTGGCGCAGGCAAGGCAGAAGGTCACCTCGGGGCCGAACACGTCATGGCCCGTGACCATCACCTTGTGCTGGTCGCGATCCTGAAAGTCGTCGGCATCCATCCCGTCGACGATCTCGAAGAAGGCGCTGCGCAACGCTTCGATATCGGCGGTGTGGGTCAGCTTCAGCGGGATGAGGCGGACCATCTTCATGTCGACCATCACCCAGTTCTGGAAGGGCTCGGAGATGAACTCGCTGACCGGCACGACAAGGCGCTCGCCCGTCCAGATCTTCAGTTGGACGAAGGTGAAATTGATGCGCTCCACATAGCAGAGCTGGTCGTTGTAGAGGATCTTGTCGCCGATGCGGGCCGACTGGTTCAGCGCGATCTGCAGGCTGGCAAGGATGTTGCCCAGCACCTGCCGGGCCGCGAAGCCGAAGATCAGGGTGATGGCCCCGGCAGAGGCGAGGATCGACAGGCCGAAGCCGCGGAATAGCTCGGTCTGGCTGAGCACGATCCCGAAGCCGACAACGACGATCACGACGATCAGCACCCGGCGGATCGTGGTGATGCGCGTGGCATAATCGCGCAGCTCGCCTTGCCGCGCGTCGTTCACCTCCAGCCCGTCGAGCGGGGCGACCCTGTCGAGAATCGCATCAACGCCATTGAGCAGGAAGACAAGCGCGGCCACGGTATAGCCGATGATCGTCAGCGGGCCGACGACGAGTTCCACCTGGCCGGAGAAGACGAAGAAGTTCTGGGTAAGGACAGAGATCACCCAGGTGACAATGAAGATGATCAGCGGCCAGCGGATCGCCCGTATCACCCCGCGCGCGATGAAGCCGGGCGTGTGCTTTGCGGCGATCTTCAGCAGCTTGCTGGTGAGCCAGCCGGCCAGCGCCGCGCCGAGGATGACGAGCGGCAGGCCGATCAGCTCCCACACCATCAGCCCGAAGGACGTGTCCTGGCGCAGCGCCTCGGGCAGATCCATCTCGAGCTTGGTGGGGCCGTAAAGACGGTGCAGCTCGGGCAAGTCGCGCACCGAGCGGCGCGAGACGAGCCAGATGGGGTCGCTGTCCGGGGCCTGCATCCGGTCGAGCCGCAGCTCGACCGTGTGGTCGTCCATCTCCATCACGTCGAGCAGGATCGAGCGGCGCGCCACCCCGGCCATGGGGTTCTCGCTCTGTGCATTGGTGAGCATGGCATCGGGCCGGTCGACGAGATCGGCCCAGTCGATCAGCACTTTGCGCTTCAGAATGTCCTGCAGCATCTGCGCGAGCATCGCGCCGCTCTGCGGCTGCGCCTCGGGCGGCAATTCGGAGAGGTCAAGCATCTGCGCCGCCTGCTCCCAGTTTTCCAGATCGGCGAGGGCGAGAAAGCTCTCCATCGTCGATTGCGGGGTGCTGCGGTCGATCAGATCCACGGGCGCCGGCATGCCGGTGTTGAGCGCATCGGCCTCGAAGACCGTGGGCCCGCTGTCCTGCGCGGCGGAGGAGAGGGCCAGAGCGCACCAGAGCAGGGGCGCGAGCAGAAGAAGGGCCAGCCGGGCGCGAAGGTCTCGGATCATCGTCGTGGGTCTCCCTTTGCCGCAGAGGCCGCTCTGTTGGCCCGCGATCACGGGATAGAGAGCGGCGTGCGCCATCACCTAGCGCCTTGTGGAGGGCTGTCGACTGTTTGGATGACCCCGGGGCCTGGCGCGGGCCGGCGCCGGCGGGCGACGCTGCGCCGCACGGCCCCTCCCGCGCCCGTGACCGATCGCCCCGTGACGGCGGCTGCGGAACCGGCTAGGTCGACCGCATGCTCGACGCCGCCGCCATTCTAGACGCCTCAATCCTGCCCGCCGCCTTCGTGGCGCTTCTGGGCGGGGTGCTGTCGTTTCTCTCGCCCTGCGTGCTGCCCATCGTGCCGCCGTATCTCGCCTATATGGGCGGCGTCTCGGTGACCGAGATGGAAGGCCGCGCCCGGGGGCGGGTGTTCCTGGCGGCGGTGTTCTTCGTGCTGGGGCTCTCGACGGTCTTCCTGCTGCTCGGCTTCACCTTCTCGGCCATCGGGCGGCTGTTCCTGACCTATCAGGAGTGGTTCACCTCGCTCGCCGGCGTGACCATCATGATCTTCGGCGCGCATTTCCTCGGCATCTTTCGCATCCCCTTTCTCGACCGTGAGGCGCGCATCGAGGCCGAGGGCCAAGGCGGCGCCTTCGGGGCCTATCTGCTCGGCCTCGCCTTCGCCTTCGGCTGGACGCCCTGCCTCGGCCCCGTCCTCGGCGCGATCCTGGGGCTGGCGGCTGGCGAAGCCTCTGTCGCCCGCGGCACGGCGCTGCTGGCGGCCTATGCGCTGGGGCTCGGCATCCCCTTCCTGCTGGTCGCCGCCTTCTTCCCGCGGCTGAAGGGCGTGATGGCGGCGATGAAGCGGCATATGGGGCGGATCGAGAAGATCTCCGGCCTGCTGCTCTGGACGGTGGGACTGCTGATGCTGACCGGGCAGTTCACCGCCTTCTCCTGGTGGCTGCTCGAGACCTTCCCGGCGCTCGGCGCGGTGGGCTGAGCGCGGCCTTCGGCGTGGGAGGGGGGCTGTCTGCCCCCCGCCGCCTGCGGCAGCCCCCCCGAGGATTTTATCTGAGCAAAGACAGGGGGGCGCTGGCCGCGCTCGGCCGGGATCGGGGGCGGCGCCTGTTTTGCGCGGTGTGACGGGGGGCGGGCGGCTTAATTTTGCCGAAAATGCGATCTAACCTGCGGGCATGACAGAGGGTCGGCCAGGGCAGGTGAGGCGGCGGCGGGTGTTCTACATCCCCGGCTACGATCCGATTCACCCGCGCCGCTACCGTGAGCTCTACCGCAAGGAGGGCGCCGCGCAGGCGGAGATTTCGGGCTATCAGATCGCTCTCAGCCCCAAACCGCCGGGCGCCGCGGCCTATGGCTGGCATGTCGCGGGCGCGATGGAGGGGGGCGAGACCGAAGCGGATGTCGAGGTGCTCGTCTGGTCGGACATCGTGCGCGATTCCATGCCGGGCTCGATCGGGGCGACCTATTGGCAAATGCTGAAGACGGCGTGGATCTACATCTCCACCGGCACGCTGCGCCGGCTGATGTGGATGCGCAAAGGGCCGGTGATCGCCGCGCTCTACCCTGTGGGAGCACTGATCCTGCAGCTGCTGGTGGCGCTGGCGTTGGGCTGGGCGCTGGGGGCGCTGGCCGCCTGGGGGGCGCGGGCGCTTTGGCCGCCGCTCGGGCCGGTGGCGTTCTGGCCGGTGCTGCTGGTGGTGGCACTGCTCGTGCTGCGCTGGTTCAAGGCGAAGGACGGCAGGATCTACGCCTATTACCTGATGCACGACTACGCCCATTCCGCGGGCCTCCGCGGCGCCTACCCGCCGGAGCTGGAGGCGCGGCTGGAGGCGTTCTGCGCGCGCATCGCCGAGGCGCTGTGGAGCGATGTCGACGAGGTGCTCGTCGTCGGCCATTCCTCCGGCTCCTACCTCGCCGTCTCGATCCTGGCGGACCTGATCCGGAACGGCGAGGGCAGGGCGGACGGGCCGACGCTGTCCTTCCTGTCGCTGGGGCAGGTGGTGCCGATGGTCTCCTTCCTGCCGCGGGCGTGGCGGCTCAGGGCGGACCTCGCCTTCCTCTCCACCCGGGACGAGCTCTTCTGGCTCGACGTGACCGCCCCGGGCGACGGCTGTGCCTTCGCGCTCTGCGACCCCGTCGCCGTCTCCGGGGTGGCGCCGGAGGGCAAGCGCTGGCCGCTGGTCATCTCCGCCGCCTTTACGCAGACGCTGAGCGCCGAGCGGTGGGCCGAGCTGCGCTGGCGCTTCTTCCGCCTGCACTTCCAGTACCTCTGCGCCTTCGACCGCCCCGGCGATTACGACTACTTCCGCATCACCGCCGGCCCGCATACGCTGGCGGCGCGCTATGCGGGCCGGGCGCCCAGCAAGACGCGCATCGACGTGGCCGCGTCGAAATACACCTCGGTCGCGCCGTGATCCCGCCGAAGCCGGCGTCGCGGCCGGGGAAGGTCTCGCTCTGGCGCTACCTGCGGCTCTTCCGGGCCGACATCCTTTCGGCCCAGCCGGCGCGGCTATACCGGGCCTGGATGGCGGAGTTTCGCACGCCGTTCTTCCGCTCGTACCTCGCCAATGACCCTGGGCTGATCGACCTGGTGCTGAAGGCACGGCCCGATGACTTCCCCAAATCGACCCGCATCGGCGAGGGGTTGCGCCCGCTGCTGGGCAACTCCGTTTTCCTCACCAATGGCGCGACCTGGAAGCGGCAGCGGCGGATCATCGACCCGGCTTTCGAGGGCGGGCGGCTGAAGGACACCTTTCCCGCCATGCGGGCGGCGGCCGAGGCGGCGGCGGCACGGCTGGCGGCAAAGGCCGGGGGCGGGCCGGTGGAGATCGAGGCGGAGGCGAGCTTCGCGGCGGCGGATATCATCTTCCGCACGCTGTTCTCGATTCCGATCGAACATGAGGTGGCGGCGCAGGTGTTCGCCAAGTTCCGGGCCCACCAGCGGGCGCAGCCGATCCTCAACCTGGCCGCCTTCGTGCCTCTGCCGGGTTGGGTGCCGCGCTTTCACAGCCGCGCCGCCCGGACAACGGCGCGCGAGATCCGGGCACTGATCACCCGGCTGACAGAGGAACGGGCCGCCGAGATCGCCGCCGGCACGGCGCCGGACGATCTTGCCACCAAGATCATGACGACGCGCGACCCGGTGACCGGCGAGCTGTTCTCGAAGGAGGAAATGGTCGATCAGGTGGCGATCTTCTTCCTCGCCGGGCACGAGACCAGCGCGTCTGCCCTGGGCTGGGCGCTGTGGCTGCTGGCGGCGAACCCGGAGTGGCAGGCGCGGGCCGCGGCGGAAGCGCGGGAATTTTCTGGTGCGTTCTCAGGTCTTTCCCGCCTGAAGGACACGCGAGATATCTTTCGCGAGACGCTCCGGCTTTACCCCCCAGTGCCGATGATGGTGCGTGAGACTCTGCAGGAGGAGACGTTCCGCGACCGGCCGGTGCGGCGGGGCAGCCAGATCGTTCTGTCTGCCTGGCATCTGCACCGGCACGAGCGGCTTTGGGAACGGCCCGATGCCTTCGACCCCGCCCGCTGGCAGACGGCGGAGGGAAAGGCGAGCGCGCGCAATGCCTACATGCCGTTCTCGGCGGGGCCGCGCGTTTGCACCGGAGCGGGCTTCGCGATGGCCGAAGGCGTGCTGCTGCTGACGGCCATCCTTGCGCGCGTCGAGCTAGGCGTCGTGGAGGGCCGGGTGCCGGTGCCAGTCGCGCATCTGACGGTTCGGGCGAAGGACGGCATCTGGCTGGAGCTGCGGGAGCGAGACGAGAGCCGAGAGCAGCCGGAGTAGCCCCGGCGCTACGGCCGAACCATCGGCCCCCGGCGCCCGCTGCCGTTTGTCGTCAGCCAGTCGGGCCAGCCCCAGATCGCCTCGATCCCCCAAAGCAGGGCGCAGACGGTGACGGCGCCGAAGATCACCGCGATCGTCCGTTTCGAGGGCGGCTGGCGGGCCCAGTGGGCCAGGCGAAGGAATTGCAGCGGGTTCATTTGGGAAACCGCACCTTGCCGATATAGGGCAGGTTCCGATTGCGCTGCGCGTAGTCGATTCCGTAGCCGACGACGAATTCGTCGGGGATGGAAAAGCCTGTCCAGTCGGCGGTGAAATCGACCTCTCGCCGGGTCGGCTTGTCGAGCAGCGCGATGGTCTTCAGCCGGGCTGGCCCGCGTGAGCGCAGCATCCCCACAACATGGGTGAGCGTGTGGCCGGTGTCGACGATATCCTCCACCACCAGCACGTCGCGGCCTTCGATGCCGGACCGCAGGTCCTTCAGAATGCGTACCTCGCGGCTCGATTCCATGCCGTCGCCGTAGGAGGAGGCCTCAATGAAATCCACCTCGACCGGCAGGTCGAGTTCGCGCACCAGATCGGCGATGAACACGAACGAGCCGCGCAGCAGCCCGACCAGAACGAGCTGCGGAGTGTCGCCGAATTCCCGGCGGATCGACCGGGCCAGCTCTTCGATCCGCGCGGCGATGGCCTTGGCGGAGATCATCTCGTCGATGACGTAATGGGGTGCGTCGCTCATGCGCCATGCATGGGGCAGGGCGACGCAGCTTGCCAAGGCCAAAATGCCGCGATGAGGCCCTTCACCCTTGAACTTCGCGCCGCGGCGGACTTCATGTGGCCGCGAAGGAGCCCGCATGACCCAGCATTCCGAAACCCGGCGCCTGCCGTATACCCCGCGCCAGATGTACGACCTCGTCGCCGATGTCGAAGCCTATTCGGAATTCCTGCCATGGACGGCCGCCGCCCGCATTCGCAGCCGCGAAGACAAGGGCGACCACGAGATTCTGCTGGCCGATCTGATCGTCTCCTTCCGCGTGTTTCGCGAACGCTTCGGCAGCAAGGTGGTGCTCTGGCCCGAGCAATCGGCCATCGACACATCCTATATCGACGGGCCTTTCAAGAAGATGGACAGCCGCTGGGAGTTTCGCGAGGCCGAGGGCGGCTGCGATGTGCATTTCGAGGTGGATTTCGAGTTCAAGAACCGCCTGTTGCAGGGCGCAGCGGGGCTGTTTTTCACCGAGGCGATGAACTCCATCGTGCGCGCGTTCGAGAAGCGGGCGCATCAGCTGTACGGTTGAGCCCCGGGTGGAGAGGTTGGAGGGGGCGCTGCCCCCGCCTGCGGCCCCCCGGGATATTTGAAGAAAAGCGAGATCAGAGCGGCGCGTAGAGGTCGATCCGGTGGCCTGCCGGGTCTTCGACGGTCGCGTAGCGCTGGTCCCACGGCGCGTCCCAGGCGGGCACCTTGACGGTCTGGCCGGCGGCGCCGATGCGGGCGACGAGGCTGTCGACCTCCGCCGGGGTCTCGCAGCGCAGGGCGAAGACCGAGGCGTTGCCGGCGCGGGGCGGCTCGCCGAGGAGGCTCTCGATCAGCTCGATCGTGTCGATCATCACCCGCACCTCGCCGCCGGGCAGGCTGCCTTCGACATGCCGCTCGCTCATCGGCTCGTCGGGGAAGACGAAGCCGAGAAGCTCGTAGAACGCTGTGCTTTCGGACAGGTCATGGGCGAAGACGCCGACGGCATCGAGGACGGGCATGGCAGGCTCCAGCATGAGAACAATACGGGAACGTTAAGCCTTGGCCGTGCTCCGGTCAATCGCCTCGGCGAGTAGGGCGAGCGCATGGGCGGTGGCGGCGGCGCGCACCGTCGCGCGGCCGGGCGCGCCGAATTCCACCGTCTCCGTCCAGGCGCCGCCGGCGCCGGCGATGCCGAAGCAGACGCGCCCCTCGGGCTTGTGCTCGCTGCCGCCGGGGCCGGCGATGCCGGTGATGGAGACGGTGACCTGGGCCGCGGAGTTCGCGAGGGCGCCGGCGGCCATCTCGGCGGCGACCTCTTCGGAGACGGCGCCGTGGGCGGCGAGGGTGGCGGGGCGCACGCCCAGCATCGCCTGCTTGGCGGCGTTGGAATAGGTGACGAAGCCCCGGTCGACCACATCGGAGGAGCCGGCGATCTCCGTCAGCGCCGCAGCCACGAGCCCGCCGGTGCAGCTTTCCGCCGTCGCCAGCATTAGCCCGGCGGCGCGGGCGGCGGCGAGGACGGCCTCGGCGCTCACATCAGGAACCCGTGGGCGAGGCCGGCGAGGATGATGGTGACGATGGCGGCGAAGAGCCCGGCAACCATGTCGTCGGCCATCAGCCCCTGGACATCGCCGCGCGCATCGAGCTTGCCGACGAGCCAGGGCTTCCAGATGTCGAAGAGGCGGAAAAGCACAAATGCCGCGACCCAGCCGGGCCAGAGCGCCAGCACACTGGCCCCCATCGCCCAGGCGCCGAAGGTGACGGGCAGCAACGCGATCATCTGGCCGACCACCTCGTCGATCACGACATGCGAGGGGTCGCTGTCGCCGGTGGCATTCATCTCGGCCTGGGCGGCGGCATAGCCGAGCGGCACGATCGCGATCAGCACGATCACCACCAGCCAGGGGCCGGCGATCATGTGGAGCAACCAGACGAGGGGCAGGGTGGCCAGTGAGCCCCAGGTGCCGGGGCCCGGCTTGAGGCGGCCAATGCCGAAGAGCGTCGCGACGAGATGCATCATGAGGAACGGACCAATGTGGCTGTGGCGATGGCGGCGATGCCCTCTTCGCGGCCGGTGAAGCCCAGCCGCTCGGAGGTGGTCGCCTTGACGGAGATGGTCTCGGGGTCGGCCCCGAGGATTTCGGCGAGGCGGGCGCGCATGGCCGGCGCATGGGGGCCGACCTTGGGGCGCTCGCAGATGAGCGTGACATCGCAATGGCTGAGCCGCCAGCCCTTCTCGCGGGCAAGGGCGCCGGCATGGGCGAGGAAGATGTGGCTCTCGGCGCCCTTCCACTGCGGGTCGGAGGGCGGGAAATGCTGGCCGATGTCGCCCTCGGCGAGGGCGCCGTAGATCGCATCGGTCAGCGCATGCATGCCGACATCGGCGTCGGAATGGCCCTGCAGGCCGCGCTCATGCGGCACTGCGATGCCGCAGAGCCAGACGTGGTCGCCGGGGCCGAAGCGGTGCACGTCGAAGCCGTTGCCGGTGCGGACATCTGTGATGGTCATGGGCCCTCCTGCCTCGCGCCCGGCCAGAATGCGCTCGGCGCGGGCAAAATCTTCCGGATGCGTGACTTTGAGGTTGTCCTCTTCGCCGGCGACAATCGCAACCTCCATGCCGGCGGCGCGGGCCACGGCGACGTCATCGGCGGCCTCGCCCTGATGCGCGCGGTGGGCGGCAAGGATGGAGCTGAAGCGAAAGCCCTGCGGCGTTTGCGCGCGCCAGAGCCCGTCGCGCGGCACGGCGGCCTCGACATGCGGCCCGCCGCGCCAGAGCGCATCGGTGACGGGCAGGGCGGGGGCCGCGGCCTCGGCGCTTTGCAGGGCGCCCAAAACGCGGGCGATCAGGGCGGGGCTGACGCAGGGGCGCGCGGCATCGTGAATGAGCACATGCTCGGGCGCCGCGCCGGCCAGCGCCTCCAGCCCGGCGCGGACAGAGGCAGAGCGGCTCTCGCCCCCGGCCACCACCTGGCAGCCGCGGGCGAGCATGTCACTTGCCTCGGGGCCTGACGGGTCTTCCAGCGTGACCACGACGCCCTGCAAACCTTCGATTTGCTGAAAGGCGGCAAGGGCATGGGCGATCATCGGCGTGCCGGCCAGCGGGCGGAACTGCTTGGGCGCGCCGCCGCCGGCGCGCAGGCCCCGCCCGGCGGCGGTAAGGATCAGGGCCCAGCCCATGCATGGCCTCCAATTCGTGTCGCTGCTTCCTTAAGTCCTGTTGCGCATGGGTGCAAACGGGGACAAACCCGGCGCTAGAGTGCTTAATCCTTAGGCAGATATCGAAGGTTTTATGAATGACGCGCCGCCGCAATTGCCTTCCCCCGCAACGCGCGCCACAAGTGCCGTGGGGCGCTTAACGATTAGGCAATCGACCAACCACATGGCATTTAACCTCGCCAACGAGCAGGCCGGCGACGGCCAGAGCGGAGCAACATCGGCCTCGGGCCTGCCCGGCGCGGGCGCGGCGCGGCCTGTCGCGCTGGCCCCCATGGCTGGCATCACCGATCTGCCGTTCCGCCGCATCGTGCGCCGCTACGGCGCCGATTGGGTGACGTCGGAAATGGTGGCGACCCGCGAGATGCTGAACGGCGTCAAAGGCGCCGAAGCGCGCGCCGAGATCGGCGGCGACGCCGAGGGCTCCGCCATTCAGCTGATCGGCTGCGAGCCGGAGCCGATGGGCGAGGTGGCGCGCATCGTGGCGGGCTACGGCGCCAGTGCGCTGGATATCAACATGGGCTGCCCGAGCCGAAAGGTCACCTCCGGCTGGTCGGGCTCGGCGCTGATGCGCAACGAGGATGCGGCGCTCGCCATCATCGAGGCGGTGGTCGAAGCGGCTGGCGATCTGCCCGTGACGCTGAAGATGCGGCTGGGCTGGGATGATGATAGCCTCAACGCCCCCGTCATCGCGGCACGGGCCGAGGCGGCGGGCATAAAGCGCATCGTCGTGCACGGGCGCACGCGCTGCCAGTTCTACAAGGGCTCGGCCGATTGGGCGGCGATCCGCGCCGTGGTCGAGGCGGTGACGATCCCCGTCATCGCCAATGGCGATATCGTCACTGTGGAGGATGCGCGCGAGGCGCTGCGACAGTCCGGCGCTGCCGGCGTGATGGTGGGCCGCGGCGCGCAGGGCACGCCCTGGCGGCTGGCGGAGATCACCGCGGCGCTCACCGGCGCGCCGGCGCCTGACGTGCCGTGCGGGGCCGAGCTCGCCGCGCTGGCGTCGGAGCATCTGGAGGCGTCGCTCGAATTTTACGGGGCCAAGCTCGGCGCTCGCGTCTTCCGCAAGCATCTGGCCTGGTACATGGACGAGGCGGGCACCGGGGCCGAGCTCCGCCGCCGCCTGCTGACGGCCGATCCGGCGGAGGTGCTGCGGCTCCTCCCGCACGCGATGACCCCGGCGGAGGAGGCAGCATGATCCGCGACCCGGCGCTCTGGAATTCGCTGCCGCTGCCGACGCTGCTGCTCTGCGAGGATGACAGCATCATCGAGAGCAATCCGGCGGCCGAGACCTTCCTCAACCTCTCCTCCAAGGCGCTCACCGGCGCCTCCCTTTGGGAGAAGGTGCTCATCGACGCCGATCTGGAGGAAGCCTTCGCGCGCGCCCGGGCGCAAAGTTCGTCGCTCTTCATCAACGATGTCGATGTCGGCTCGGGCGAGCGCCCGCCGGTGACCTGCAACATCCAGATCGCGCCGCTCGAGGGCCAGCCCGGCACCATGCTGATGCTGATCGCCCCGCGCGAGATGGCCAGCCGGATGACGCAGAACATCTCCTCCGCCAAGGCCGCAAAATCGGCGATCGGCATGGCCGAGATGCTGACGCATGAGATCAAGAACCCGCTCGCCGGCATCACCGGGGCGGCGCAGCTGCTCTCGATGGGACTGAAGGGCAGCGATCTGGAGCTGACGGATCTGATCGTGGCCGAGGGTCGGCGCATCGTGAAGCTGCTGGAGCAGGTCGAGCAATTCGGCAACCTGCGCCCGCCGCTGCTCAAGCCGGTGAATATCCACGACATTCTCGACCGCGCCCGCCAATCCGCCGCCGTGGGCTTCGGCGCGCATATGTACTTCCTTGAGGATTACGACCCCTCGCTGCCGCGTGTGTACGCCGATGGCGACCAGCTGCTGCAGGTGTTCCTCAACCTTCTCAAGAACGCCTCGGAGGTTGGCCAACATGGCGGCACGATCCGCCTGCATACCTTCTACGAGGCCTCGCTGCGCCGGCGCATGCCCGACGGCACTTTGGCCCGCCTGCCGGTGCAGGTTGAGATCATCGACGATGGCCCGGGCCTTCGCCCCGATATCGCCGCCGACATTTTCGAGCCCTTCGTTTCGGGGCGGGAGAACGGCACCGGGCTGGGGCTGGCGCTCGTCTCGAAGCTGATCAGCGATATCGGCGGCTGGATCAGCGTGGAATCGGTGCCGGGGCGCACCGTCTTCCGTATCTCGCTGCCGCTGGCGCCCGCCGAAACCGAGCTGCCCTCGGAAGACCTGAAGGAGTAACAGATGGACGGAACAGTTCTGGTCGCCGATGACGACCGCACCATCCGCACGGTGCTGACGCAGGCGCTTACGCGCGCCGGCTGCAAGGTGCATGCCACCTCCTCGCTGGTCACGCTGATGCGCTGGGTCGATGAGGGCAAGGGCGACCTGGTGATCTCTGACGTCATCATGCCCGATGGCAACGGGCTCGATCAGATCCCCAAGATCGCCGAAACGCGGCCGGGCCTGCCTGTGATCGTCATCTCGGCGCAGAACACCATCATGACGGCCATTCAGGCCGCCGAGGTGGATGCCTACGACTACCTGCCCAAGCCTTTCGACCTGCCCGACCTGATGAAGCGCGCTGCCCGCGCGCTGGAGGTCAAGCGCCGCGCGCCCACACCGCGCGCGCCCGCGGCCGAAGAGACGGGCGATGGCGATCTGCCGCTGGTGGGGCGCACTCCGGCGATGCAATCGCTCTACCGGCTGGTCGCCCGGGTGATGAACACGGCGCTGCCGGTGCTAATCACCGGCGAGAGCGGCACAGGCAAGTCGCTGATCGCCAAGGCGATTCACGACTTTTCCGACCGTCGCACGCTGCCCTTCGTGGTGGTGTCGGCCTCCGATCTCGACGGGGCCGACGGTCCCTCTTCGGTGCTGGGACGGGCCCGGGGCGGTTCGATCCTCTTCGACGAGGTTGGTGACTTCCCGGCCGAGGCGCAGGCGCGCATCGTGCGGATGCTCGATACGCTTGGCGAGAACGCGCCACGCATCATGTCCACCAGCCAGGTCGATCTGAAGGCGAAGATCGACGAGGGCGGCTTCCGCGAAGACCTGTTCTACCGCCTTGGCGGTGTCACCATCGCCGTGCCCTCGCTCCGCGAGCGGGTCGATGACATCCCGCTTCTGGCCGAGCATTTCCTCGCCCGGGCCGAGCGTGACGGCTTCACGCTGCGCCGCCTCGGCCAGCCGGCGCTGGATCTGGTGCGCTCCTATTCCTGGCCCGGCAACGTCCGGCAGCTGGAGAATGCCATCCGCCGGCTCGTGGTGACGGGCAGTGAAGACGAGATCACCCGCATCGAGGTGGAAACCGTCCTTGGCAACCAGCCCACGATGGAGCCCTTGAAGGGCGGGGGGGATGGCGAAAAACTCTCCTCCTCCGTCGCGCGGCACCTGCGCCGGTATTTCGACCTGCATGGCGGCGTGCTGCCGCCTCCGGGTTTGTACCAGCGTATCCTGAAGGAAGTGGAAATGCCGCTGATCGAAATCGCGCTGGATGCGACCGGCGGCAACCAGGCCAAATGTGCCGATCTTCTCGGGATCAACCGCAATACCTTGAGAAAGAAGATCACCGATCTGGATATTCGCGTGACACGCCGCCGCAAATTGATGTAAAAGAGCCACAGAACCGTGGCAGCCAAACCATAGCTGACCCGGCAGGTTTTTGGGGCACGTCCCCGTGGCAAGGCGGTAACAGTGCGGCGGTCGTCAACGACCAGGACTTTGCAGCGCATTGCGCGCTGGGGCGGGCAACGGCGCGTTCAGAACGCCGGCACGCTGCTGCTGGTGTTGCTTGGTCCCTCGCTGGCTGCCGCGACCTATGTGGTACTTGGCCCGCTCGATCAGGGCACTTCGGCGCCGCTCTTGCGCATCGTTCTGCTGGCCGACCTCGTCTATGTGCTCGTCCTCGCGGCGCTGGTGTTGCAGCGGGTCGGGCGCATGGTGCTGGCCCGACGTGCCCGCTCTGCCGGCTCGAACCTGCACCTGCGGCTTACGGGCGTTTTCGCGCTGCTGGCGCTGATCCCCACCGTCACCGTTGCCATCTTCTCGGTGCTCACCATCAATGTCGGGCTAGAGGGCTGGTTCTCGCAGCGCGTGCGCAACGTCGTCGGCACCTCGCTGGAGGCCGCGCAGGCCTATGAAGAAGAGCACCGGCTGGAGCTGACGCGAGATGGGCTGGGCCTCGCCGCCTGGCTCGATGCCGAGCGGGCCAAAGAATTCTTCATGTCGAACGGCGATATCCGCCAGGCGCTGGGGCAGGTGCAGCCGCAGATCGATCGCGGCCTCAGCGAGGCCTTCGTCGTCGATGGTGCCGGCAATATCCGTGCCCGCGGCGCACGAAGCTACGAGTTCTACTACGAGCGCCCGTCGGAGGAGGCCTTCACCCAGGCCGCCGACGAGGGCCTGTCGATCATCGAGGATTACCCGAACAACGAATTCCGCGCGCTGATTCCGCTGCGCAATTTCGAAGACGCCTATCTTTATGTCACCCGCCCCGTCGACGGCGGCATCCTCTCGCTGCTCGACGAGACCAAAGAGACGGTGACGCTCTACGAACAGCTCGAGCGCGACCGCAGCCGCATCCTGTTCGAGTTCGGTCTGCTCTATTTCGGCTTCGCTACCCTCTTGATCCTCGCAGCCGTCTGGCTGGGCCTGTGGTTCGCCGAGCGCCTCTCGCGCCCCGTCGGGAGGCTGGTGAGCGCCCTGCAGCGTGTGGGTTCCGGCGATCTGAACGTGCGCGTTGTCGAGGCGGCCGGCGAGGACGAGTTCGCCCAGATGGGCCGTTATTTCAACCAGATGACGGGAGAACTTAAAGCACAACGTGAAGAGCTGATGGAGACGAACCGCCAGATCGAAGGCCGCCGCCGGCTGTTCGATTCCGTGCTCTCCTCCGTCACGTCCGGCGTCATCGGCCTCAGCCCCGACGGCCGCATCGACTTCGCCAACCGCTCGGCCCGGCGCCTGCTCTATGTGGGCGAGGCGCAGGAAGAGATGCCGATGACAGTGGCCGTGCCCGAGTTTGGCGCGCTCTTCGATGAGGTCTCTGCCGGCGACCGGGAGGTCGCGCAGGGGCAGGTCGCCCTCAGCCGCGGCGGCAAGCAGGAGACGCTGTTGGTGCGCATGGCCCCCCGCCGCCGCGCCGATGGCACGCTGGAAGGCTACGTGGTGGCCTTCGATGACGTGACCGATCTCGTCTCGGCCCAGCGCATGGCGGCCTGGGGCGATGTCGCACGGCGGATTGCCCATGAGATCAAGAACCCTCTGACGCCGATCCAGCTCTCCTCCGAACGCATCAAGCGCAAGTTCGGCAAGCTGGTCAGCGAAGAAGACAGCCAGGCGCTAGACCAGATGACCGATGTCATCATCCGCCAGACCCTGCACCTGCGCCGCATCGTCGACGAATTCTCCCGTTTTGCCCGCATGCCGGAGCCGGAGCGGGCGCCTTGTGACCTCGCCCAGCTCCTGCGCGATGCGGTGGTGCTCCAGCAGGCCGGTCAGCCTGATGTGCAGATCGAGGCGGACGTGCCCGAGATCGCCATCAATGCCGATCTCGACGCCACGATGATCAGCCAGGCGCTGACCAACCTCATCAAGAACGCGGGCGAAGCCATTGAAACCCTGCGCGAACAGGGCGCGCCCGAGGGCCACGTGCCCGAGATCCGCATCGCCCTTAGCCAGACAGCCTCGGCCGCCGTCATCTCGATTGCCGACAACGGCATCGGCCTGCCGGAAGACCGCGCCAAGCTGTTCGAGCCCTACGTAACCACCCGCGACAAGGGCACCGGCCTCGGCCTGCCCATCGTGAAGAAGATCATCGAGGAGCATGGCGGCAGCCTCGAACTCACCGATGCCGATCCGTTCTCGCCCGGCGCCCATGCCGGGGCCGAGGCGCGGGTCACGCTGCCGCTGATTTTTGAAGACGCAAGAAAAACCGCATGAGGCAAGCATGAGCGACATTCTGATCGTCGATGACGAGCGGGACATCCGCGAACTCATCTCGGACATCTTGAAGGACGAGGGCTACACCACCCGCATGGCCGGCGATTCCGACGGCTGCATGGAGGAGATCGAAAAGGAGCTGCCCGCCCTGATGATCCTCGACATCTGGCTGAAAGACAGCCGCATGGACGGGATCGACATCCTCAAGCATGCCAAGCGCGAGCATCCCGAGGTGCCGGTGGTGATCATATCGGGCCACGGCAATATCGAGATCGCCGTCGCCGCCATCAAGCAGGGCGCCTACGACTTCATCGAGAAGCCCTTCAACATCGACCAGCTCCTCGTCGTCATCCGCCGCGCGATGGAAACCGCCCGCCTGCGCCGCGAGAACATCGAACTCAAGCGCGGCGAGCAGGCGCCGGCCGAGATGCTGGGCGACAGCGCCAGCTACCGCACCCTTCGCAGCCAGCTCGACAAGGTCACCGGCTCGAATGGTCGGGTGATGCTCACCGGCCAGCCCGGCTCCGGCAAGGAGACGGCGGCGCGCTATATCCACGCCAATTCGCCGAGGGCCAACGCCCCCTTCGTCACCGTCAATTCCGCCTCGATCGAGCCGGAGCGGATGGAAGAGGTGCTCTTCGGTCGCGAAAGCGGCGAGCGCGGGGTGGAGAAGGGCCTGCTGGAGCAGGCGCATGGCGGCGTCGTCTATTTCGATGAAGTGGCCGACATGCCGGTCGGCACCCAGTCGAAGATCCTGCGCGTGCTGGTCGAGCAGGCCTTCACCCGCGTCGGCGGCACCGAGAAGATCCATGTCGACATGCGCGTCATCTCCTCGACGAACCGCGACCTGAAAGCCGCCATCGCCGCCGGCACTTTCCGCGAAGAGCTCTACCATCGCCTCAATGTCGTGCCGATCCCGGTGCCGAGCCTGGAAGAGCGGCGCGAGGATATCCCGGTGCTGGCCGAGCATTTCATCGCCACGCTCAACCGCGAGCAGGGGCTGCCGCTGCGCATGCTGGGCGAAGATGCCCGCGCGCTGCTTCAGACGATGCTCTGGCCCGGCAACGTGCGGCAGCTCAAGAACGTGGTCGAGCGCATCCTGATCCTCGGCGAGCCCTCGGGCGACATCTCGGCCAAGGAGCTGCCGGGGCCGGAAGATGCCACCGGCCAGGAGGAGGGCCGCGTCGTCCTCTCAGGCGGCCTTGCCACGCTGCCGCTCCGCGAGGCGCGTGAGCTTTTCGAGCGCGAATACCTGCTCACCCAGATCAACCGCTTCGGCGGCAACATCTCCCGTACTGCCAGCTTCGTGGGCATGGAGCGCTCGGCCCTCCACCGCAAGCTCAAGAGCCTCGGCGTGGTCACAAGCAACAAGTCCGGCGCTCGCGTGGCGCATGTGGGGGAGGACTAACCCCTTCCCTCTCGCTTTTCCTGAAATATCCCGGGGGTCGCCATTGAGTGCGCCATTGGTTCAAGCAACAATGGCGACGGGGCTGGCCCCCACCAAACCGGGGGTGTGGGGGCCAAAGGCCCTCGTAAAAGGCAGGGGGCTCGGGGGATGCCATCCCCCGACCCACCCTCCGCAGCCAGGCGCCCCCCTCGGCAGCGATTGACCGCACCCCGCGCCTCTGGCACCCATGGCGCCAACAAAGGGGCCGCATGAGAGGGCGCGCATGAAGGTCATCATCTGCGGCGCGGGGCAGGTCGGCTGGCAGATCGCGCGCCACCTGTCGGGCGAGCGCAACGATGTCACCGTCGTCGATCTCAACCCCGATCTGGTGCGCCGCGTCACCGAGAGCTTCGACGTGCAGGGCATCATCGGCCATGCCTCCTACCCGGACATTCTGGATCGGGCGGGGGCGCGGGATGCCGATATGATCATCGCCGCCACGCATAGCGACGAGGTCAACATGGTCACCTGCCAGGTGGCCCATTCCGTCTTCGCCATCTCCCGCAAGATTGCCCGCCTGCGCGCGCAGTCCTATCTCGACGCGATCTATTCCGATCTCTACCGCCGCGATCACATGCCGATCGACGTGGTAATCAGCCCCGAGCGCGAGGTCGCAGAGGCGGCCATGCAGCGGCTCGCCGCGCCCTCGGCGTTCGATACCGAAAGCTTCTTCGGCGGCAAGGCGCAGCTTCTCGGCATCAAGGTGGGCGAGGATTGCCCCATCGTCGACACGCCGCTGCGCCAGCTCACCGATCTTTTCTCCACCCTGCGCGCCGTCGTCGTGGGCGTGCGGCGGAACGGCAAGCTTTTCGTGCCCGGCGCCGATGACCAGCTCTTCGTGGAGGACGAGGCCTATGTGTTCTCGGCGGCCGAGGATGTCGGGCGGACGCTGGAGATCTTCGGCAAATCCACCGCCAAGCAGGACCGCGTCGTCATCATCGGCGGCGGCAATGTCGGCCTCGGCGTTGCCCGCGTGCTCGAAGAGCGGCGCATCCGCGCCAAGGTGATCGAGAAGGATCGTCGCCGCGCCGAGGAGGCCGCCGACGCGCTGGAGCGGACCATCGTGCTCAATGGCGACGGGCTGGATGCGGCTCTGCTGGAAGAGGCGGGCGTGGAATCGGCCGATGCCGTGCTGGTCGTCACCGATGACGACAAGACGAACCTGCTTGCCTCTGTCCGCGCCAAGGAGATGGGCGCCAGCATGTCGATCTGTCTCGTCAACGACCCCACGCTTCTGCCGCTGATGGGGCCGCTCGACATCGACGCCTATATCAACCCGCGCGCTACGACGGTGTCGTCGATCCTGCGCCATATCCGGCACGGGCGCGTGCGCGGCGTCTATTCCATTGGCGATGCCGAGGCCGAGATGATCGAGGCACAGGTGCTCGGCACCTCCAACATCGCCGGGCAGCGGGTGCGCGAAATCGCCTTCCCCGAAGGCGTGCGCGTGGGCGGCATCCTGCGCGAGGGCAAATTTGTCAAACCGACGGGCGATGTGCGCATCGAAGAGGGCGATCTCATCGCGCTCTTCGCCATGAGCCCGGATGTGCATCAGGTGGAGCGGCTGTTGCAGGTCTCCATCGACTTCTTCTGATGCAGGGCCGCGGAGCACTTCCGCAAACGCGGGGCCGCGCCTGATGGCCGAGGTGATGACACGCCGGGCCGGGGCGCCGTTCTTCGTCTATGCCATGGTCGTGGGCTCCGTCGCCATGCTCGTGCCGGCGCTGCATGCGCTGACGCTGGAAGATTTCAAGACGGCGCGCATCTTCTTCTACGGCTTCATCCTGTTCTCGATGCTCACCGCGCTGGTGGGCGGCGCCACGCGCGGCGGCCGGCCCAATGCGGCGCCGCAAAGCCAGCTCGCCGGGCTGCTCGCCGCCTTTCTGGTGCTGCCGGCCATGCTGGCAGTGCCCTTCTACGTGGCGCTCGGCGAGGTGAGCTTTCTCGATGCCTGGTTCGAGATGGTGGCGGCTTTCACAACCACCGGCGGCACCGTTTACGACAATCTCGGCCGGCTGAACCCCTCGCTGCATCTGTGGCGCGCGCTGGTCGGCTGGCTCGGCGGGCTGACCGTCTGGGTGACGGCGGCGGCGCTGCTGGCGCCGATGAACCTCGGCGGTTTCGAGGTGCAGGCCGCCGCGAGTTCCGACGGCATGGCGGGGCGGCTGTCGAAGCTGGCGCGCCATTCGCTGCCCGCAGAGCGGCTGGCGCGGCAGGCGGCGGCGCTGGCGCCCGTTTATGCGGGGCTGACCGGTGCGCTCTGGATCGGGCTGCTGATCTCGGGCGAGGTGCCGCTGGTGGCGATCTGCCATGCGATGTCGGTGATGGCGACCTCGGGCATCTCGCCCTTGCCCTCGGGCACCTCCTACACCGGCTCGGGTTTCTTCGGCGAGCTCCTGATGGCATTCTTCATGATCTTCGCGATCTCGCGTCTGGCCTTCGCGCGCCGCCCGATGATGGAGCGTGGCCGCAGCCTGATGCGCGACCCCGAGGTGGGGATGGCTACGGCGCTGGTGCTGATCGTGCCGGGGCTGCTCTTCCTGCGGCATTTCTTCGCGGCAGCGGGCGACGGGCTGACAACGGGGGGCCTTTGGGCCGGGATCGGGGCGCTCTGGGGCAGTTTCTTCACCGTCCTTTCGTTCCTCACCACCACCGGGTTCGAGAGCGCCGAATGGCGCCTCGCGCAGGATTGGTCGGGGCTGCACACGCCCGGCCTGGTGCTCGTCGGGCTGGCCCTGGTGGGGGGCGGTGTGGCCACGACGGCGGGGGGCGTGAAGCTCCTGCGGATCTACGCTCTCTACAAGCACGGGGTGCGTGAGCTGGGGCGGCTGGTGCATCCGTCCTCGGTGGGCGGGTCGGGGGCGACGGCGCGGCGCATCAGGCGCGAAGGGGCCTATATTTCCTGGCTTTTCTTCATGCTCTTCGCGCTTTCGGTCACCACCGTGATGCTGCTTCTGTCGCTCTACGGCGTGCAGTTCGAAACGGCGATGATCCTCGCTGTCGCCACGCTCGCCAATTGCGGGCCCATCGTCGAGATCGCGGGGGAATACCCGATCTCGTTCGAGGGGCTGCCGGCGATGGCCAAGGCCATTCTCGCCGGCGCCATGGTGCTCGGCCGGCTGGAGACTCTGGCGCTGATTGCGCTCTTCAACCCGGCCGCCTGGCGCCGCTGAGACACGCAACTGCACCGCGGTTCAATTGGGGGTGGAAACTCCGCATGGGGCGTTCCATACTTGACCTAACGAAGGGGCAGGCCGATCGCGGCCGCAAGAAGAAAAAGGGCGCTTGAATGGCCGCTGACAAACAGAACCTGCAGGACGCGTTTCTCAACCACGTCCGCAAAATCAAGGTTCCGGTGACCATCTTCCTGATCAATGGCGTGAAGCTGCAGGGCGTCATCACCTGGTTCGACAGCTTCTGCGTGCTGCTGCGCCGCGACGGCCAGTCGCAGCTCGTCTACAAGAGCGCGATCTCGACCATCATGCCGAGCCAGCCCATCAACCTGAATGATTCCGACGATTGACCGAAGATCCGCTTGAGGGAGCGACCGCCGAGCATCCCACCCGCGCGCTCGTCCTCCACCCCGACATGAAAGGCGACCCGGACCGCCGGGCCGCCGTACCTGCGCTGGAAGAGGCTGTGGCCCTCGCGCGGGCCCTCGCCGCCATCGAGGTGGCGGGCGGAGAGGTCGTGCCGCTGCCCAAGCCGCATCCCGGCACGCTCTTCGGCAAGGGCAAGGTTGCCGAGCTGAAGGCCGCAATCGAGGCGGCCGAGATCGAGCTGGTGCTGGTCGATGGGCCGGTGAGCCCCGTACAGCAGCGCAATCTGGAGAAGGAGTGGAAGGTCAAGCTCCTCGACCGGACGGGCCTGATCCTGGAAATCTTCTCCGACCGCGCCCGCACTCGCGAAGGCGTGCTGCAGGTCGAAATGGCCGCGCTGACCTATCAGCGCACCCGCCTCGTGCGCGCCTGGACCCACCTTGAGCGCCAGCGGGGTGGCCTCGGCTTCGTCGGCGGCCCCGGCGAGACGCAGATCGAGGCCGACCGCCGCGCCATCGACGAGCAGCTCACCCGCCTCAAGCGCCAACTCGGCAAGGTCGTGAAGACCCGCACGCTGCACCGTGCCGCCCGCGCCAAGGTGCCGTATCCGATCGTCGCGCTGGTGGGCTATACCAACGCCGGCAAGTCCACGCTCTTCAACCGCCTCACCGGGGCAGAGGTCATGGCGAAAAACATGCTCTTCGCCACGCTCGACCCCACGATGCGGCGCCTCAAGCTCGATGGGCAGGAGATCATCCTCTCCGACACGGTGGGCTTCATCTCCGACCTGCCGACCGAGCTGGTCGCCGCCTTCCGCGCCACGCTGGAAGAAGTGCTGGAGGCCGATCTGATCCTGCATGTGCGCGACATCAGCCATGCCGAGACGGAGGAGCAGGCCGAGGAGGTCGAGACGATCCTCACCAGCCTGGGCGTGAACCCGGACGTGCCGGTGATCGAGGTCTGGAACAAGATCGACCTGCTGCCCGAGCTGGCCCGCGAGGCTGCCGAGCGGCGCGCAGGGCAGGAGGGGCCGGTCGCCATCTCCGCCTGGACGGGGCAGGGCGTCGACGCGCTGGTCGAGACCATCGCCAATACGCTCGCGCCGATGCGGCTGGAGGAAGAGATGCTGCTGCCCTTTGCCGACGGCCGCAAGCGGGCCTGGCTGCACGAGCAGGAGGTGATCGAGGCCGAGGAGCAGACGGAAGACGGCTATCTTCTGCGGCTTCGCTGGACCGAGCGGCAGAAAGAGCGCTTCGCGGCCCTCTGAGCGCAGGGAATTCGCGCGAATTCCGTAACGAATTCCGCGCGGAATTCGTGGCACTCCGCCATCGCCGCGCTTGACCTTCCCCTCACTGGAACCCCTATCCGGGTGTTCGAGGAGGAGGCCCATGACCAGCGATCCAACACCGGTGCGCCCCGGCTGGCGCCGCGCTATGCCCTGGAGGGGGCCGAATGGCCGCCTGTCTGTATTGAAGCTCATCGTCTTCCTCGCCCTGATCTACCCGGCGGGCTGGATGCTCTATTGGTGGGACGCCGGCATCTGGATGGTCCCGCAGGCGGACCTCACCTATTGGTCCGGCGTCTGGGCGATCTGGATGCTGCTCGCCAGCCTCGCCATCACCCCCGCCCGGCAGATCTTGCGCTGGGGGCGCCTGCTACAGGTGCGCCGCATGATCGGCGTGGCGGCGCTGGCCTACACGCTGGCGCACCTCGTGATCTTCTTCTGGCTGCGGATGTGGGAGTGGGGGCCGATCTTCATCGAGACCTTTACCCGCCTGTCGCTGATCCTCGCCACCCTCGCACTCATCGGCCTCATCGCGCTCAGCGCGACGTCGTTCGACGGCGCGGTGCGGCGGATGGGCGGGGCGGCCTGGCGGCGGCTGCATTGGTGGACTTATCCGGTCACGACGCTGGCGGTGGCACATTTTTTGCTCTCGCCCGGCAGCTATGCCGGCATGCCGTTCCTGACGCTCGGCTGTTTCGCCTGGCTGATGGGCTGGCGCTGGCTGGCGAAGCGGGGGCAGGGCGCGCGGCCCGGGCCTTTGCTGGCTCTCGGGCTGGCCTGCGTGGTGCTGGTCGTCGCCTCCGAGGCGCTGGTGCCCTGGTGGCTGCGCGAGGCCGACCCACTCTTCACACTGTCGCTGAACTGGACCTTCCTGATCGGCATCTCGCCGTCGTGGAAGATGGCTGCGATCAGCCTGGCCATCGCAGCGGCAGCCGCGATCCGGCGCGCCTGAGCCCTCAGGCCTGCGCGGACCGGGAGGAGGAGCGGGCGGCCGTAATGGCCTCCAACGTTGCCTCCAGCGCCAGCATGATCGAGGCGTGGCGGTTTTTGTACTCGCGCGCCGGGGAGAGCGCTTCCAGCCCGTCAAAGGGCGCCTCGGGTGCCGGGCCGCCGGCCAGCATGGCGGCAAGCTCGTCTCGGCCCTTGCGGATCGTCGGCTCATCGAGCCCGACCACCACTCCGCCGACGACAGAGGCCGAGGCCTGGCCGAGCGCGCAGGCTTTCACTTCCTGTGCGTAATCGGTCACGTGGCTGCCGTCCCAGGCCAGCGTGACATGCACCGTCGAGCCGCAGGTGGGCGAGCGGCGGCGCGCCTCGCCATCGGGCGATTCCAGCTTGCCCAGGCGCGGCATGTCGGCCGTCAGCCCGAGGATGCGGGAGGAATAGAGCTTGATCAGGTCGCTGTCGGCGGACATCGAAGGGCTTTCGCGTTGGCGTGTCCCGCCCTAGATAGGCCCGGCTCCGCCCGATGCAAAGAGAGAACGCCCATGCCCTTCGACCCCGCGCAGCTTCGTTACAACGAGGCGGGCCTCATCCCCGCCATCGCCCAGGATGCCGCCAGCGGCGAGGTGCTGATGATGGCCTGGATGAATGCCGAGGCGGTGACCCGCACGCTGGAGAGCGGCCGCGTGACCTATTGGTCGCGCTCGCGGCAGGCCTTCTGGGTAAAGGGCGAGACCTCGGGCCATGTGCAGGAGCTGGTCGAGTTCCGCTACGATTGCGACGAGGATTGCGTGCTGGTGCTGGTGAACCAGACGGGGCCGGCCTGCCACACGGGGCGGCGGAGCTGCTTTTACCGCGCCGTGCGGGAGGGCGAGACCGTGGAGTTGATCGCGGCGCGGTAGGTCGCTTTAGGCGGCAAGTCAGTCCGCCAACTGAGGACCCCGTCGACACCCGATTGTCTTGTCCCTTCGCCCTGCGCCGTTGGCGCGTACCGGGTGGGGCAAGGAGCGGCGGCATGGATCCTCTCAGAGCCCCACCATCCGCCGGATATCCGCCGGACTGGCCCCCTCCGCCCGGAACGCGCTGATCGCCCTGGCGTCGTCGCGCTTGGCGAGCCGCTTGCCGGCCTCGTCGCGGATCAGCCGGTGGTGGTGGTAGACAGGGCGGGTCAGGCCGAGCCTGTCCTGCAACAGCGCATGGATCGCCGTTGCGCCGAACAGATCCTGCCCGCGGGTCACGTGGGTGATCCCCTGCGCCGCATCGTCCACCACCACCGAGAGGTGGTACGATGTGCCCATGTCGCGCCGGGCCAGCACGATGTCGCCGATCCCGCCCACCATCTCCTCAGGGCTGAGCACGATCTCCCCGTGCTCTCCGTCAGGGCCTTCGCCTTCCTCAAATAACCGCACCGGCCCGACCGCCGCCCTGTCCATATGCAGGCGAATCGCGGCGCCGTCGGGATCGGCCCGCCCATGCTTGCAGGTCCCCGGATAGACCGGCCCGTCGGGCCCGAGCACGACCTCTCCCGCCCCCTCCTGCGGTGCCGCCAGCGCCGCCTCGATGTCGCGGCGGCGGCATTGGCAGGGGTAGGTGAGGCCGGCGGCGGTGAACCTCTCCAGAGCCGCCCGATAGGCAGGCAGGTTGGCCGACTGGCGAAGCACCGGCTCCTCCCAGCTCAGGCCCAGCCAGGCGAGATCTTCGAAGATCAGCGCCTCCCATTCCGGGCGGGCGCGGCTCTGGTCGATATCCTCGATGCGGATCAGGAAGTCGCCGCCCGCGGCGCGCGCCATGTCATGTGCCAGGATCGCCGCATAGGCATGGCCCAGATGCAGCGGCCCGGTGGGTGACGGCGCGAAGCGGGTTCTCACGCCTTCTCAAGAACATAGACGGTCGAGCCGATGCCCATCTTCGGCAGATGGTCGCCATGCTCCTCGAAGAGCTTGCGCGCCCGCCCGTCCTGCAACGCCCGCTCCAGCGCCGCCGGAAACTCTGGCACCTCAAGCGCGTGATCGTTGAAGGAGAACACGAAGCGCCCGCCGGGCACCAGCAGCGCGAGGCACTCGTCGAACAGGCTCACCGGCCCGGCCCCGGCGCCGATGACGCCGACCGCGGCCACGGCATCGGGCTGCTCGGGCGGCGTCTCGCCGGCCAGGAAGAGGTGCCGGTAGATCCTGCGCGACCGTGCCACGGCCAGCATCCCCTCGGAGAGGTCGCAGCCGTCAAGCGTGGTGAAGCCCTCCGCCGCCAGCGCCGCGCCGGACAGGCCGGTGCCGCAGCCCATGTCGAGGATGGCGGCGTCCTTGCCCAGCCCGCTTGCCGCCAGCGCCTCGGCGCAGCGGCGGGGCGTTGCATAGCCGGCCTCGGAGACCTCGGCATCGTAGCTGCCGGCCCATTCGTCATAATAAGCGCGGACTTCGCCCTCGCCGTTCAGGTCGTAGACGTTCTTCAGATGATCTGCCATGGTCGCAGCCTAGCAGCCGCTCAGGCCGGCGCCAACGCCCCTGCGGCGAGCCAACCCTGCCAGTCTTCCTTGGCGCGGGCGGTATAGGCCGGGTAGCGCTCCTTGCGGCCGCGGCGGCCGGTCTTGGCCTCCGGCAGCGGCGGGAAGAGGCCGAAGTTCACGTTCATCGGCTGGAAGGTCTTCGCCTCGGCGCCGCCGGTGATGTGGGTGACGAGCGCGCCGATGGCCGTCGTCGTCGGCACCGGCGGCAGGCTTTGCCCCCGCATCTCGGCTACGGCAAGGCGGCTGGCGAGCAGGCCCATGGCGGCGCTTTCCACATAGCCCTCCACCCCCGTGATCTGCCCGGCGAAGCGGATGTTGGGCTGCGATTTCAGCCGCATCTGGCTGTCGAGCAGCGTCGGCGAGTTGAGGAAGGTGTTGCGATGGATGCCGCCGAGCCGCGCGAACGAGGCGTTCTGCAGCCCGGGGATCGTCTTGAACACCTCGGTCTGCGCGCCGTATTTCATCTTCGTCTGGAAGCCGACGATGTTGTAGAGCGTGCCGAGCTTGTTGTCGCGGCGCAGCTGGACGACGGCATAGGCCTTCTCATCCGGCTTGTGGGCGTTCGTCAGGCCGATGGGCTTCATCGGGCCGAAGCGCAGCGTTTCGCGGCCGCGCTCGGCCATGACCTCGATGGGCAGGCAGCCGTCGAAATAGCCGGCCGTCTCGCCCTCGTGGAACTCGGTCTTATCGGCGGCGAGCAGCGCGTCGATGAAGGCCTCGTATTGGTCCTTCGTCATCGGGCAGTTGAGGTAGGCGCGTCGCTCGTCCTCTGTCTCGCCCTTGTCGTAGCGGCTCTGAGCCCAGACGATATCCATGTCGATCGTGTCGGCATGCACGATGGGGGCGATGGCATCAAAGAAGGCCAGCGCGTCGCTGCCCGTCTCCGCCGCGATGGCCTGGCCGAGGGCGGAGGAGGTGAGGGGGCCGGTGGCAATGATCCACTGCCCCTCGCGCGGCAGCTCGGTGATCTCGCCATGCTCGACGCTCACGCGCGGATGGGCGTGCAGCTCGGCGGTGACGGCGGCCGAGAAGGCCTCGCGGTCGACGGCGAGGGCACCGCCGGCGGGCAGGCGGTGGGCGTCGCCCATGCGCATGATGAGGCCACCCGCCTGGCGCATCTCCCAATGCAGCAGCCCGACGGCGTTGTTGTTGCTGTCATCGGAGCGGAAGGAATTCGAGCAGACCATCTCGGCGAGGTCGCCCGTCTTGTGCGCGAAGGTGCCGACATTGGGGCGCATCTCGTGGATCACCACGTTCACGCCCGCCTCTGCCGCCTGCCAGGCCGCTTCCGATCCGGCGAGCCCGCCGCCGACGATATGCAATGTCTCTGTCATGCCCGGGCAGATAGGCCGAACAAGGCCGGAACGGAAGGGGCGGCGGGGCAGAGGGGCCAGCCGGGCCTTGCCCTTCGCCCCTCGCGGCAATAGGCCAGAGGCGAAAGGATGAGCCGATGCGCCTCAACGAGATCCGCTACGACAATGCCCTGCCGATCGATGGCTACGGCCCCGGCTTCTTCCGGGTCGGCGGCAAGCTGATCGAGGGGCATACGCTCGTTCTGCCCACCGGTGCTTCGCTCTGGGGCGGGTTTGACGAGCCGGAGGCCATTCTCGCCGCCGCCGGCGATATCGACGTGCTCTTCGTCGGCACCGGGCCCGAGATGGCCTATCTGCCGCAGCCCTTCCGCAATGCGATGGAGGGTGCCGGCATCGCGGCCGAGCCGATGGTCTCGCCGGCCGCGGCGCGCACCTACAACATCCTGCTCAGCGAGGGCCGGCGCGTCGGCGCCGCGCTTCTGACCGTCTGACCATGCTGGAGGTGTCCGGCCTCGCGGTCGCGCGCGGCGGGCGCCGCCTGCTGGAAGGGGTGAGCTTCACCGTGCCCGAAGGCGGCGCGCTGGTGCTGCGCGGGGCCAATGGCATTGGCAAAACGACGCTGCTGCGCACGCTCGCCGGGCTGCAGCCGGCCGAGGCGGGCAGGGTGACCGGTGCCGAAACGGCGGCCTATGCCAGCCATGCCGACGGGGTGAAGGCGGCGCTGAGCGTGACCGAGAACCTGACCTTCTGGGCCGAGCTCTACGATCAGCCCTTCGACAGCGGCGTGCTCACCACCTTCGATCTTGCCGGTCTGGCAGACCGTCCGGCCGGCACGCTCTCCTCCGGTCAGCGGCGCCGGCTGGGGCTGGCGCGGCTGGCGCTGATCGGGCGGCGGCTACTTTTGCTGGATGAGCCCACCGTCTCGCTCGATGCGGGGTCGGTGCGGCGCTTCGGCGCCTGGCTGGCCGGCACGCATCTGGCCGGCGGCGGCATGGCGGTGATCGCCACGCATATCGACCTCGGCCTCGAGGCGCCGGTGCTCGACCTCACCGCCTTTCGCGCCGCGCCTGAGGCGGCCGTGGCGGGCGGCGACGAGGCCTTTCTGTGAGAGCGCTGCTGCTGAGAGACCTCCGCCTTGCGGTGAGGGCCGGGGGCGGCTTCGGGCTAGGGCTGGCCTTCTTCCTGATCGTCATCGTGCTGGTGCCTTTCGGGATCGGGCCGGAGCAGGACCTGCTCGCCCGCATCGCGCCAGGCATGCTTTGGGTTGCGGCCCTACTCGCCGCGCTGCTGACGCTCGACCGGGTCTTCGCGCTCGACCATGAGGATGGCGCCCTGCCGCTGCTCGCCACCGCGCCCCTGCCGCTGGAGGGCCTCGTCTTCGCCAAGGCCGCCGCGCATTGGCTGACGACCGGCCTGCCGCTCACACTGGCGGCCCCGCTGCTTGGCCCGCTCCTCGCGCTGCCGGCGGGGGCCTGGCCCTGGCTGCTGGCCTCGCTGGCCCTCGGCACGCCGGCGCTGTCGCTGATCGGCACCTTCGGCGCCGCGCTGACAATCGGCATCCGCCGGGGCGGGCTGCTCCTCAGCCTCATCGTGCTGCCACTCTACGTGCCTACGCTCATCTTCGGGGCAGAGATGGCCCGCCGGGGCGCCGCCGGCCTGCCTGTGAGCGCAGCGCTGCCTATGCTGGCCGCGCTGACGCTCGGCTGCCTGGCCCTGCTACCCTTCGCCGCAGCCGCCGCGCTGCGGGTCAACCTCCGGTGAGCGCTGATGGACGGCGCGGCGCCCTCAAGGTAAGGAAGTTTCCATGTCGCTGTGGGAATATGCCAACCCAAAGAAGTTCACCGAAACGGTGACGCCGCTCATCCCCTGGGTGTTCGGCCTGGCCTTCGTGTGCCTTGTCGCCGCTCTGGTCTGGGGCGTGTTCTTCACGCCCGAGGATTATCGCCAGGGCGCCACGGTGAAGATCATCTACCTGCATGTGCCCGCGGCGCTGATGGCCATCAACGCCTGGTTCATGATGCTGGTCGCCTCGCTGATCTGGCTGATCCGCCGCCACCATGTCAGCGCGCTGGCCGCCAAGGCCGCGGCGCCCGTCGGCATGGTCATGGTGCTGATCGCCATCGCCACCGGTGCAATCTGGGGCAAGCCGATGTGGGGCACCTATTGGGCGTGGGACCCGCGGCTGACCTCCTTCCTGATCCTGTTTCTCTTCTACCTCGGCTATATGGCGCTCTGGGCCGCCGTGGATGACCCCGACACCGCCGCCGATCTGACCTCGGTGCTCTGCATCGTCGGCTCGGTCTTCGCTGTGCTGTCGCGCTATGCCGTGCTGTTCTGGAACCAGGGCCTGCACCAGGGCGCATCGCTCAGCCTCGATGCCGAGGAGCATGTGGCGGATGTGTTCTACTACCCGCTGCTCGTCTCCATCGCCGGCTTCGTGCTGCTGTTCATCGGCCTCGTGCTGCTGCGAACCCGCACCGAGATTGCCTTCCGCCGCGCTGCCGCGCTGGAGCGCCGGGCCGATGCCCGCGCCGCGGCCGCAGCCCCGGGAGAGCCGGCATGACGCTGCTTGGCGATTACGCGGTCGAGGTGATCTCGGCCTATGTGGTCTCGCTGCTGATGATCGGCGGGCTGGTCTGGCTCTCGGCCCGGGCGGCGCGCAAGGCGCGGGCTGCGGTGGAGCGGGCGGAGCAGCGGCATGGCTAGAATCTCGCCGCTCGTGGTTCTGCCGCCGGTGATCTTCGCGGCCGTTGCCGGGCTCTTCCTAGGCGGCATGTTCCGCGGCTCCGACGATCTGCCCTCGCAATTCATCGGCCGCGAGGCGCCCCCGGTGCCCGAGGCGAGCCTGCCGGGCACGCCGCCGCTGACCGACGAGATGCTGCGCTCGGGCGAGGTGACTCTGGTCAACTTCTGGGCCTCGTGGTGCCCGCCCTGCCGCGCCGAACATCCGGTGCTGAAGGAGCTTGCGGCGCAGGGCTACCGGGTGGCCGGCGTGAACTTCCGCGACGAAGAGGCGGCGGCGCTCGGTTATCTCGATGAGGAGGGCGACCCCTTCATCGGCTCCGCCTTCGACCCGCGCGGGCGCACGGCGGTGGATTGGGGCGTGACCGCGCCGCCGGAGACCTTCATCGTCGATGGCGACGGCACGGTGCTTTACCGCTATGTCGGCCCGCTCGTCGGCAGCCAATACGATCAGCAGTTCGTCCCGGCGCTGGCCGAGGCGACCGGGCGCGCGCCAGAGTAGGGCTTGCTTTGGGGGCCGGCGCTCGCGCGGCGGCCTAAAGGCCTTGATCCCACGCATGGGAAGAAGTGGCAGCTCTCGGAAATCGCGCGATTTCCGTAACGAATTCCGCGCGGAATTCGGTGCTACTCAGTCGGCTCCAGCGTGATGATCCCGGTCGCCGCGGCCCGCGCCAGATCGGCATCCAACGACATCGGGATGTATTCGCCCCGCCGCCAGAGCTCGCCCAGATCGTCGTAGTGCCGGCTGAGCGGGTGCCCCGACTGCCCCGTCGAAATGATGAACACCGAGCTGTCGGGGTCGGCAAAGTCGTACACGCCCCGGAACGCCGCCGCATGGATATTGGCGAAGGGCTCCGGCCCCTCGCCGGGGGTGCGGCCCCGGTTGAGGGTGAAATCGCCGCCTGAGGTGCTTTGCCGGATGTTCACGAACCACGACAGGATCGGCACGCCGCCCAGCACCTGATGGTCATGCTTGGCCTGATGCGCGTCGCCCCAGCGCAAAGCCTGCAGATCCTGCCCGTAATGCTCGCCGATCCACACCAGCGCATCGTCGAGCGCCATGCGCGAGATGTCGGTGCAGCTCTCGACCGGGGCGGATTGCTCGACGTCGCACCAGACAGAGGCGCCGCCGATATCGCGGAACACCCGCTCGATGAACAGAGGTTCAACCTGCGGGAATTCGGCGGCGAAGGGGCCGAGTTCGTCGCCGATCAGACGTTCCTGCAGGGCCTGCACCCAGGCGGCGTAGATGAGCGGCTCGGGCAGATGCTCGTTCATCTCGCCGTTCCACTCGGCGAGCAGCGCCAGCGCTTCGGCCCGGCGCTCTTCGCGGGTGCCCTCGGGCGCGGCCTCGCCGGTGTACCACAGATCGGCACCGATCAGCGGCAGCAGGTTGCGGGCGGCGGGCGAAATCGTGTCGAGCTGCGCCTCGATGAAGCTGTCGCGGGTATGCACCTCGCGCTCCTGCATCAGGAATTGCCAGCGCTGCACCCGCTGGCTGTCGCCCCAGTCCCAGGCGACATGGGCGGGGAAGGGGCGGTCGATTATCTTGTTGTTGGTATTGCCGAGGATGCCGCCAGCGGGGTCGTTGAAGGAGGGGTTCGTTTCGTAATCGAAGAACCCCTGCCAGCGGTTCTCTGGCAGATAGCCCAGCGTCGGCATGCGTCCGCGGCTCTGGTGCGCCGGATCGCGCTTTGGCACCACGCCCGCCAGCTGAAGGGCGATGTTGTTGCGGTCGGCCAGCGTGATGTTGGTGGCCGGCGCGACGAAGCGCGACATCGCCTCCTGGCCTTCCTCCACCGAATGGGCGCGCATCAGGTCGAGCCCGGCAGCGACGGACGTGTCTTCGCGGCTGAGGCCCGTCCAGGCCGCCGTGGTGATGTGGCCGGGCGGGCGGATGAAGGGCAGGCCGAATTGCTCGGGCGGCAGGACGGGGCCATTATCCGTCCACTGCAGATGAACGGTGACGGGCGCAGCGCCGGCGACCGTGATGATCGTGTCGCGCTGGACGAAATCCTCCCAGCCGTCGGGGCCGCGATACTGGTCGGCATTCGCCGGGTTCACCTCTTCCTGGTAGAGGTCGACATCGTCGACATAGGCGGTGGTGATGCCCCAGCCGAGATCGGCCGAGCGGCCGGTCAGGATGTTGGGCATTCCGGGAATCGTGGCGCCGATGACGCCGCCCGAGGTGAGCTCCAGCTGCGCGAGATACCAGATCGACGGCGCGGTCAGCCCCAGATGCGGGTCGTTCGCCAGCAGCGTCGAGCCGGTGGCCGAGCGGCTGACGGCGGCAGCCCAGGCGTTGGAGGCGCCGGCGAGGGCCGGGGGCTGCACGGGGGAGAGCGGCCCGTATTCGGGGTGCTCGGCGGCGGCGAAGCTCGCCTCGGGCGCGTTCGGCATGAGCGCGGCATATTCCTCCAGCGCGGCGATACCGGGGCCGGGGTAATCGGGCATGAGATCGCGCACCCGCTCGGGCTCCAGCGCGAGCGAGAGGCGGGCACGCAGCACCTCGTTCTCGAAATTCGAGGTGAGCTGCAGGGCGAGGATCTTGGCGATGGCCAGGCTGTCGGCCGGCTGCCAGGGCGCGATGCCATGGTTGAAGAGCCACATCTCCGGCGCCCCCCGCCCGCGCGCGCCCTCGTTGACCTCGCCGATCCAGGCGTTGACGCCGGCGGCATAGGCCTCGAGCACGCCCAGGGCATACGGGTCCTGCGCCGAGACAGAGGCGGTGGCGGCGCCGTAGACATCGAGCCGGCGCAGGAGGATGTCGGTCTCTAACGTGCGGGGGCCGAAGAGCTCGGAGAGGCGCCCCTGCGCCGTGCGGCGCAGCATGAGCATCTGCCAGAACCGGTCCTGCGCATGGGCGAAGCCGAGGGCGTAGTAAACGTCCTCATCCGTCTGGCCGAAGATATGCGGCACATCGGCATTGTCGCGCACGATCTCGACCGGGGCGGAGATGCCGGCCACTTCGAAGCGGCCCGAGTAATCGGGCAGCGAGCGGGAGGCGAAGTAATAGACGAGCACGACAGCGGCAACGGCGAGAGCCACGAGCCCCACCGCGATGCGGAAGAGCCACCGAAACATCGTGCCCATGCGCGCCCCCAATGCCTTTGACGTTCCTTCGGGGCGGCATTGACGCCCGGCCCCGGACTTCTACGGTCAGCTATCAAACAACGGCGCCGGAAGGGAAGACATATGGCCAAGGTTGCGTTTCTGGGACTGGGCGTCATGGGCTTTCCCATGGCCGGCCATCTGGCAGCGGCGGGTCACGAGGTGACGGTCTACAACCGCAGCGCCGCCAAGGCCGAGGCCTGGGAAGACGCGCATGGCCACCGCTCCGCCGCCACCCCCCAGGAGGCCGCGGCGGGCGCAGACTTCGTGATGGCCTGCGTCGGCAATGACGATGATTTGAGGCAGATCTGCCAGGGCGAGGCCGGCGCCTTCGCAGGCATGGGCAAGGGCGCGATCTTTGTCGACCACACGACGGTTTCGCCCGGCGTGACACGCGAGCTGGCCGCCGAGGCCGGAGCGGCGGGGCTGGGCTATGTCGATGCCCCCGTCTCGGGCGGGCAGGCGGGGGCAGAGAAGGGCCAGCTCTCGATCATGTGCGGCGGGTCGGAGGCGGATTTCGCCGCCGCGGAGCCGGTGATGGCTGCCTATGCCAAGATCTGCCGCCGCCTTGGCGAGGTGGGCGCGGGGCAGGTGACCAAGGCCGCCAATCAGATCGCCATCGCCGGGCTGGTGCAGGGGCTTTCGGAGGCGCTGCATTTCGCCGAGGAAGCCGGGCTCGACGGGGCGGCAGTGGTGGAGGTGATCTCTCAGGGCGCCGCGGGCTCGTGGCAGATGGAGAACCGCTACAAGACCATGCTGGCGGATGAGTTCGAGCATGGCTTCGCGGTGGACTGGATGCGCAAGGACCTCGCCATCTGCCTGAAGACCGCCGACGAGACCGGCGCCAGCCTGCCGGTCACCGCGCTGGTCGACCAGTTCTACAAGGACGTGCAGGCCATGGGCGGCGGGCGGTGGGATACCTCCTCGCTCTTCAAGCGGCTGCGGAAGATCAAGGGGGCCTGAAGGCACCGCGGAGCCGGAATTCGGCGCGAATTCCGCCCCCGAAAATCGCGCGATTTTCGGGGGCGCTGCGGTGGGCGGTGCGCTGGATGGCGGATCGTGGAGGGGGGCTGTCTGCCCCCCGCCGCCGGTGGCGGCCCCCCCTGAGGATATTGGGAAGTCGAAGGGAGGGGGCCGGGCGCGGGGTGGTCAGCGTTCGGGCAGGAGGCCGCGGGGGCTGAAGCGCAGGACGAGGAGGAGGACGACGCCCATGGTGAGCAGGCGCATGTGGGCGGCGGCGTCTTGCAGGTGATCCTTCAGCCAGTTGCCCTCCGACATGCCGGATGTGATGAGGCCGACGAGCCAGAGGCC
Source organism: Pseudoroseicyclus sp. H15 (assembly GCF_054353345.1). Taxonomy (NCBI): domain Bacteria; kingdom Pseudomonadati; phylum Pseudomonadota; class Alphaproteobacteria; order Rhodobacterales; family Paracoccaceae; genus Pseudoroseicyclus; species Pseudoroseicyclus sp. H15. The sequence goes on along the minus strand of NZ_JBTHJE010000002.1, from coordinate 215,785 downwards.
GATGGGCTCGACCATCACCCAGAGCCACCAGATGAGAATGCCGCCGAGGACGGAGCCGAAATTGTTGCCGGAGCCGCCGACGATGACCATCACCCAGACAAGGAAGGTAAAGCGGAGCGGCTGGTAGGTGCCAGGCGTGAGCTGGCCGTCGAGCGTGGTCATCATGGCGCCGGCGATGCCAATGACGGCGGAGCCCAGGATGAAGACCTGCAGGTGGCGGCGGGTGACATCCTTGCCCATCGCCTCGGCGGCGACCTCGTTGTCGCGGATGGCGCGCATCATGCGGCCCCAGGGCGAGGCGAGCGCGAGCTGGGCGAGGACGAGCAGGATGATGAGTACGGCGGCGAAGAGGCCGCCATAGGCGAGCTTGACCGTGAGCGAGGAGGCGGTGATCGCATCCATGCCCCAGGAGGCGGCGCGTTCCAGGAAGGCCGGGTCTTGCTGCAGGTCGACCTCGTAGGGCACCGGGCGGGGCAGGCCGGCGACGTTTTTCACGCCGCGGGCCAGCCAGTCTTCGTTCTTCATCACCGCGATGATGATCTCGGCAATGCCGAGGGTGGCGATGGCGAGGTAATCGGAACGCAGGCCAAGCGCCGTCTTGCCGATGACCCAGGCGGCGCCGGCCGCCAGCACGCCGCCGATGGGCCACGCCACGATCACCGGCAGGCCGAGCCCGCCGAGATAGCCGGTGGAGGCGGGGTTCACGGCTTCCACCGCCTCGACGGCGCCGTCGAAGACCCAGCGGTAGAGGAAGAAGCCGGCGACGAGATAGGCCAGCATGATCAGGCCCGATGTCTTGCCCTTCGGCAGCCGCCGCCAGAGCACGATGGCGCCCGCGATGATGGCAGCGCCGAGGAGGAGGCCGCCGAGCAGGCGCATCCCGCCCGCCGACCAGGCCTCGGGCACCGGCGGCATGGCGGTGAGCACCGCGGCGAGCCCGCCGAGGGCCACAAAGCCCATGACGCCGATGTTGAAGAGCCCGGCGAAGCCCCATTGCAGGTTCACGCCGAGCGCCATGATGGCCGAGATCAGGCCCATGTTGAGGATGGTGAGCGTCACGCTCCACCCCTGCATCAGGCCGGTGACGACCAGCAGCAGCGTCATGGCGCCGAAGAGAAGAAGCCCGCGCGTCATACCGATTGCCCCCGGAACAGGCCTGTGGGCCGGAAGAGTAGAACGATGATCAGGATCGCGAAGGAGACCGCGAATTTGTAATCCGTCGACATCAGCTGAACGAGGCCGGAGGGCTCAAGGCTCTCGGGCGCCATGTAGCCCAGCACCTTCTTCCAGGCATAGGTGATCGTCACCTCGGAGAAGGCGATGACGAAGCCCCCCGCGATGGCGCCTATGGGTGAGCCCAGGCCGCCGACGATGGCGGAGGCGAAGATCGGCAGGAGGAGCTGGAAGTAGGTGAAGGCCTTGAAGCTCTTGTCGAGCCCGTAGAGCACGCCCGCCGTAGTCGCGAGGGCGGCGACGATGATCCAGGTGATCGCGACGACCCGCTCGGGGTTGATGCCGGAGAGCAGCGCCAGATCCTCGTTGTCGCTGTAGGCGCGCATCGACTTGCCGGTGCGGGTGCGATTAAGGAACCAGAAAAGCAAGGCGACGGCGATGGCGGCGGTGACCAGCGTGATCACGGTGGTGGTGCGCAAAGCCAGACCTTCCTCCAGCCCCGTCATCTCCTTGAACTGGCGGGCGTTGATGATGAAGCGTTCGCCGTCGGCGAAGCCGATGTCATCCACACCGATGATGAAGCGCACGATGCCGTTCATCACGAACATGACGCCCATGGAGACGATGACGAGGATCACCGGCGCCGCGCGCTGGCGGCGGTAGAAGGCATAGATCGTCCGGTCGGTCAGCAGCAGGAACAGCGACGTGCCGATGATGCCGAAGGGCAGGGCGAGCAGGGCGGTGGGCAGCACGCCGAAGGTGAGCCCGAGCGCCTGAAAGCCCCAGGTGATCAGGATGGTCAGCATGGTGCCGAAGGCCATCGTGTCGCCATGCGCGAAGTTCGAGAAGCGCAGGATGCCGTAGATCAGCGTCACCCCGAGCGCGCCGAGGGCGAGCTGGGCGCCATAGGCCAGCGCCGGGATGAGCACGAAGTTGGAGAGCGCGACGATCGCGTTCAACGGGTCCAAGGGCTGTCCTCTCTGGTCATGCGGCGTCCTCAAAGCGGTCCTGGAAGGCGGTGCAGGTGCCAGCGCCGGTGGCGAGGATCTCGCCGTCGTAGCCGACGCGCAGCCGGTAGGTGAAGCGCCCGTCGTTCCACAGGCGGTAGACGTGCTGATTGTCGGTCTCGCGGCCATCGGCGAGCTCGGCGGTGTAGAATTCCTGCCAGGGCGCGCCCTCTTCGAAGGCGCCACCATGGGCCTGCGGTTGCGGGCCCTCGGCGGGGCCGGCGTAGCGGCGACCGAAATTGCCGTTCTCGATCACCTCGAAGGGCCCGGACAGGCCAGCGCTTGGCAGCTCTTCGAAGCTGCAGGTGGCGACCCTTCGGGGGCCGTAGGTTTCGTCATGCGTCGACGGACGATTCAGGATGTACAGCGTGACGGCCACGCTGCCGCCCCCGATCACGAGAAGGGGCACGAGCTGGAGCATCCAGAGCTTCACCGTGTGATCTCGCAGGTGAGGAATGCGACGGAGCTGTCGGCGCGAGCCATGTCAAGAACGTGCCACAGCATGTTGGCTTCGTTGGAAATCAACAGCGTGTGGCGCTCGTCGCCCTCCGCCCAGGTGAAGGGGCCAAGGGCGGTGGTGGCCTGCATCTCGGCGATCTCGTCGCCCCATTCGATGCGGTAGATGCCGGCGCCATCGGCCTCTGTCTCTTCGGGCAGCAGGGTGAAGGTCACCCGGTCATGGCCCGGCGCGCAGGCTCCAGAGGCACCGCAGCGCTGTGTGATGGTGCAGTCGAAGACCTGGCGGGCGCCCTCGGCCTGGGCGGTGGGGGCCGCGAGGAGCAGCATCAAGAGCGGGGCGTATCTCATTGTGCCTCCATCGCAATCGCGGAGAGCGGCTCGTAGAGACGATCGAAGACAGCGCCGCATTCGGCGGCGTGGGCATCGGTCTGGCCGGCGACCTCGTCGGCGATGCGGGCAATGGCACCGCCGCTTTGGAACATCAGGATCTCGGCGGAGATCTCATCCGTCAGATAGGCGACCAGCACCAGCGTGCCGTCCCCCTCCCACACATCGGCCGGGGCGGAGAGGCCGCCGGCCATCAGCTCCGGCGCCGGAGGTGCGGTGTCGACCATAAGCGTCACGATGGGCGCATCGGCCGGGCAGCCGATGGAGACCGGTTCGGCGAGGGCCGGGCCGGCGAACAGGGCAACCGCGAGGACGGGAGCGAGCGCCCGCATCAGCGCCCACCCAGGAAGGTGCGGCGCACCTCTTCGTTGGCCAGTAGCTCTTCGCCCGTGCCCTCATAGGCGTTGGCGCCCTGGACGAGCACATAGCCTTTGTGCGCGATCTCAAGGGCTTGCCGGGCGTTCTGCTCGACCATGAGGATGGTGATGCCGGTGCGGGCGATCTCGATGATGCGGTCGAAGAGCTCATCCATCACGATGGGGCTGACGCCGGCTGTCGGCTCGTCGAGCATCAGGACTTTGGGCTGGGTCATCAGCGCCCGGCCGACGGCGACCTGCTGGCGCTGGCCGCCGGAGAGCTCGCCCGCGGCCTGGCGGCGCTTATCCTTCAGGATGGGGAACAGGTCATAGACCTGCGCCATCGTGCCCTTGATGTCGTCGCGGCGCAGGAAGGCGCCCATCTCTAGGTTCTCCTCGACCGACATCGAGGTGAAGACGTTCTGCGTTTGCGGCACGAAGGCCATCCCCTTGGCGACGCGATCCTGCGGGGAGAGGCCCGTGATCTCGTCGCCGCCGATCTTCACCGCGCCGGAGCGCAGGTTCAGCATGCCGAAGATCGCCTTCATCGCGGTGGATTTTCCGGCGCCGTTGGGGCCGACGATCACCGCGATCTCGCCGCTCTCGGCGGCAATGGTGCATTCGTGCAGAATGTCGGCGCCGCGCCCATAGCCGCCCGTCATCGCCTCGCCGATGAGGAAGGGGGCGCTGTCGTCATGCGGCGACGTGCTCGGGCGCGAGCGCTCCGGAGGGGCAGAGAGCGGGGCGTTATTCTTGGTGATCGAGCGGTCGTTGTTGCCGCGATCGTCCTGATAGCCGCTCATTGGGCCTCCTCCGCCGGGCGGATGAGCGCCGCGAAATCCTGCTGGGTGTGGAGAAGCGCGTCCGTCGGCTCGGTGCCGGGCTGCCAGGCGAGGATCTGCACCGCCTCATCCTCTGTCATGACCAGCGTGTTGACGAAGCTCAGCGTGCCGCCGGGGCCTTGCGGCAGGCGGTAGGCGAGGGTGGTGGCGGGGTAGCCGAGCGCCTCGCCCTCGGTCACGCGGCGAAAGCCCAGGATCTCCTGGTCGATGCCGGCGCCGGTTTCGGCGGTCTCGACAACGAGCTCGATGAAGTCATCGAGCGTCACGCCGCGGCTCAGGCCCGCCGTCTCGGCCATCACGCCGAACATGACGGGGCTGCCGCCCTCGGGCCGCCAGAGCGCGGTGAAGGCGCTGCTGCCGGGGTCGATCGCCATCAGGCTGCCGGGCGCGCCGCAGAAGGCCAGCGACTCGCTGAGCGGCGCGCAGGGGCCTTCGGCCAGCTCCAGCGGCGCGGCGGGGGCCGCTTCGGCGAGGGGGCGCCAGGAGCCATCGGACAGCAGCTCGACCTCCTGCCCGTCGATGACGGCGTTTCCGATAACGGTGGGTGCGTCCTGCGCGAAGGCGGGCAGGGCGAGGCAGAGGCTCGCGGCGGCGATCAGCAGCCTCATGCGGCCCCCTTGTTCTTCAGGCCGCGGCCCAGATAGGCCTCGATGACCGCCTCGTTCTCGAGGATCTGGTCCGACGTGCCGGTGGCCAGCACCTTGCCCTCGGCCATGACGATGACCGGGTCGCAGAGGCGCGAGATGAAATCCATGTCGTGCTCGATGATGCAGAAGGTGTAGCCGCGCTCGGCGTTCAGCCGCTGGATGGCGTCGCCGATGGTGCCGAGGAGCGTGCGGTTCACGCCGGCGCCGACCTCGTCGAGGAAGACGATTTTGGCGTCGACCATCATGGTGCGGCCCAGTTCCAGCAGCTTCTTCTGGCCGCCGGAGAGGTTGCCGGCCTTCTCTTCGGCCAGATGGCTGATGGTTAGGAAGTCGAGCACCTCGCGGCCCTTGTCGGCCAGTGCCTTCTCTTCCTCGCGAATGCGGTCGCGGTGCACCCAGGCGCTCCAGATGCTCTCGCCCGTCTGGGCGGGCGGCACCATCATGAGGTTCTCCAAGACGCTCATCGAGCTGAACTCATGCGCGATCTGGAAGGTGCGGAGCAGGCCCTTGTGGAACAGCTCATGCGGCGGCAGGCCGGTGATCTCTTCGCCATCCATGAAGACGGCGCCGGAGGTCGGCGGCAGGCGGCCTGCGATGACGTTGAAAAGCGTGGTCTTTCCGGCGCCATTGGGCCCGATCAGCCCGGTGATGGAGCCTTCGGCGATCTCAAGCGAGGCGCCGTCAACGGCGTGAAAGCCGCCGAAATGCTTGTGCAGGTTTTCGACCCTGATCAATTGCCTGGTTCCCCTCAGGCGGCCCGTTTGCCGGTTCTTGTTGGTGGCCGGGCCCGGCGCTGTGCCGGGCCCGACGTGAGACGATCAGCGGAACTGCACCGTTTCGATGGTGCCGTCCTGGATTTCGATCTCGCGGTAGTTGCCGGCGCTTTCGCCGGGGCCGATCAGCTCGACGGCGGTGGCACCGACATAGTCGATGTCTTCGCCGGCGGCGATCAGCTCAAGCGCCTTGCCAAGCTCGCCCGGCAGGATCGGCTCGCCGGGGGCATTGGCCAGATCCATGATGACGGCGGAGACTTCGGCGCTGTCGGTGGTGCCGGCTTTTTCCATGCCCAGCATGATCAGCGCGGCGGCGTCGTAGCTTTCAGGCGCGAAGGCGGAGGTGCCGTCGAAGCCGGCAGCGGTGGCGATCTCCTGGAAGACTTCGGCGCCCTGGCTGTCGGTGCCGGGATACTGGCCGAAGGAGCCGTCGAGGCCCGAACCGATATCGTCGACGAGCTGCTGGCCGACCATGCCGTCGGGCAGAACGAAGGTGTCGAAGGCGCCCGAATCGAGGCTGGACTGGATGATGCCCTTGCCGCCCTGGTCGGTGTAGCCGGCCACGACGAGCACATCGCCGCCCGCAGAGGCGAGCGAGGCGACTTCGGCCGAATAGTCGGCTTTGCCGTCTTCATGCGCGGCGTTGATCGTGACCGTGCCGCCCATTTCGGTGAAGGCCGCCTCGAAGCTGTCGGCGAGGCCCTTGCCGTAGTCGTTGTTGGTGTAGGTCAGCGCCACATTGTCGATGCCGCGATCCATGAGGATCTCGCTCATCACCACGCCCTGGCGGGCGTCGGAGGGGGCGGTGCGGAAGAAGAGGCCGTCATCCTCGGCCGTGGACAGGCCCGGGGAGGTGGCCGACGGCGAGATCATCAGGATGCCGTTGGGGCGCGCGACGTTCTGTAGGATGGCGCCGGTCACACCCGAGCAGTCGGCGCCCATGATGGCGGCGATGCCGTCGGAGGTGACGAGGCGTTCGGCGGCGGCCGTGGCGGCAGCGCTGTCGATGCAGGTATCGTCGGCGCGCACACCTTCATAGGTGTTCATGGCGGAGCCGGTGGCGTTCATCTCTTCGATGGCGGCTTCGGCGCCGGCGGCCATGGCGGGCGTGATCGATTCCAGCGGGCCGGTGAAGCCGAGCACGATGCCGATCTTGACGTCTTCGGCGCCGGCGGCGCCGGCCAGCAGCGCGGCACTGGCCGTGGCGAGCATGAGTTTTTTCATGTGTGTCTCCCTGTGGTGGACTGTTGGTCCTCGCGGGAGGCTAGACTGCGATTTTCAGAAAAGAAAGGATGTTGGCGGGCCTTCCGATGCAATTTCGAACGTTCGCCCGCTGTTCGGGCAAAGCTCAATGCGCCCTTGCAGGCGCGTCTCGCGGCGTTGCTCAGACTGAGAGACGTGCGGCGTGACTGCCACGCTCGCGGTAGGGCGTGGTGTTGTAATGGGCCCGGTAGCATTTGGAGAAATGCGATGGCGAGGTGAAGCCGCAGGCCAGCGCCACGTTGATCACGCTCATGTCGGTCTGCATCAAGAGGTTGCGCGCCTTCTGCAGCCGCAACTCCATGTAATAGCGCTTCGGGCTCTTCGCGAGATAGCGGCGGAAGAGACGCTCCAGCTGCCGGGTTGACATGCCGACCTCCGCCGCGAGAGCCGCAGGCGAGACCGGGTCTTCGATGGCCTGCTCCATGCGCTGGATGACGCGGGAGAGCTTGGGATGCCGCACGCCGATGCGGGTGGGGATGGAGAGGCGCTGCGTGTCCTGATCTGTGCGGATCGAGGAATAGATCAGCTGGTCGGCCACCGCGTTGGCGAGATCCTCGCCGTGATGGTCGGCGATGAGCTTGAGCATCAGGTCGATTGAGGCGGTGCCGCCCGCCGTGGTGATGCGGTTGCCGTCGACGACGAAGACGCTCTTGGTGAGCGTCACATCCTCGAATTCCTCGGCGAAGCTGTCCTGGTTCTCCCAGTGGATCGTGGCGCGTTTGCCATCGAGCAGGCCGGCGCGCGCCAGCGTGTAGGAGGCGGTGCAGAGCCCGCCCATGGTCACTCCGCGCCGGGCCTCGCGCCGCACCCATGAGAGCATCTTCTTGGTGGTCGCCGCCTGCACATCGATGCCGCCGCAGAGCAGCACGACATCGTCGCGGGCCAGCTCGCTCAAATCGCTGTCGAGGCGGAACTCGGTGCCGGCCGAGCAGCGCGCGAATTCGCCGCCTTCGCCGGTCAGCCGCCAGCTGTAGAGCTCGCGGCCCGCCATGCGGTTGGCAATGCGCAGCGCTTCGACCGCGCAGGCGAAGCAGAGCATGGTGAAATTGTCGAGCAAGACGAAGACGAAGCGGCGCGGCCGCTCCGGTGCATTGATGATCTCGACGATCTGGGGTTCGATCTGGGACAAGGACATGGCGGCATCCGGCTTTTCGGAGCCTCAGCAGGTTTGCCGGGCCTGTGCAAGGTGAATCGAACGCGACACGGGCCTGTCGTATTCGTCCTGCGCAAAGCCGCGCCGCAAGCGATATTGGCGGCCGGGGAGGGGGGCTGTCTGCCCCCCGCTGGCGGAGCCAGCCCCCCCGAGGATTTTTGAGGAGCAAAGACAGGCAGGGGCTTGCCGCGTTGCGGCGGGGTTTTTCATTGGCCCGGGCGGCACACAGCGCTATAGCAGCACCCTGCGACGCCCCGGCCGGTTGGCGGGGCGTGAGATTGGAGGACGAGATGAGCAACTGGATGAAATCGGATTGGCGCGAAAAGCCCCGGGTGCAGATGCCCGACTATACCGATGCGGCGGCCCTTGAGGCTGTCGAGGCCAAGCTCTCGTCTTATCCTCCGCTGGTCTTTGCGGGCGAGGCGCGCCGGCTGAAAAGCCAGCTCGCCGCTGCCCAGCGCGGCGAGGCCTTCTTGCTGCAGGGCGGCGATTGCGCCGAGAGCTTCGCGGAATTCTCCGCCGATGGCATTCGCGACACGTTCAAGGTCATGCTCTCCATGGCGATGGTGCTGACCTATGGTGCCAAGGTGCCGGTGGTGAAGGTCGGCCGCATGGCGGGCCAGATGGCCAAGCCGCGCTCGGCCCCGACCGAGACGGTGGGCGGCGCCGAGCTGCCCTCGTACCGCGGCGACATCATCAACGGCTTCGAGTTCACGCCCGAGGCGCGCAACCCCGACCCGCGCCGGATGGAGCAGGCCTATCTGCAGGCGGCGGCGACGCTGAACCTGCTGCGCGCCTTCTCGACCGGCGGCTATGCCGATGTGCACAAGGTGCATGCCTGGACGCTCGGCTTCGTGGAATCGCCCGAGGCGGAGAAATACCGCGACATGGCGACCCGCATCACCGACACGCTCGATTTCATGGCCGCTGCCGGTGTGGGCGCCGAGGCGCGCCACGCGATGGAAACGGTGGATTTCTACACCAGCCATGAGGCACTGCTGCTGGAATACGAAGAGGCGCTCTGCCGGCTCGATTCGACCTCGGGCAAATGGCTCGCCGGATCTGGCCACATGCTGTGGATCGGCGACCGCACGCGCCAGCCCGATGGCGCGCATGTGGAATTCTGCCGCGGGGTGCAGAACCCGATCGGCCTGAAGTGCGGGCCCTCGATGACCACTGGCCATCTGAAGGCGCTAATCGCCAAGCTGAACCCGGCCAACGAAGAGGGGCGGCTCACGCTGATCTCGCGGTTCGGCGCCGGCAATGTCGGCGAGCACCTGCCGCGCCTGATCCGCGCGGTCGAGGAAGAGGGCGCCAAGGTGACCTGGGTTTGCGATGCGATGCATGGCAACACGATCAAGTCGGCCTCGGGCTATAAGACGCGGCCGTTCGATTCGGTCATGCGCGAGGTGCGCGAGTTCTTCGCCGTCCACGCTTCGGAAGGCACGATCCCCGGCGGCGTGCATTTCGAGATGACGGGCCGCGACGTGACCGAATGCACCGGCGGTGTGCGCGCCGTGACGGATGAAGATCTGTCCGACCGGTACCACACCGCTTGTGACCCGCGGCTCAACGCCAGCCAGTCGCTGGAGTTGGCCTTCCTCGTTGCCGAAGAGCTGGTCAGCCGCCGCAGCGCCATCCAGGAGGCGGCTGCTGCCTCCTGACGTCCCATGAAATGACTTGCGTGAAGGGGCCTTTCGGGGCCCCTTTGCTTTGCAAGGGAGGGCGGTGCCATGCTGGAAGGACATTGCGTCTGCGGCGCCACGGGCTGGTGGCTGGCCGAGATGCCGGGGCACGCCACCTCCTGCAACTGCAGCCACTGCCGCAAGTTCGGGGTGCTCATGGCCTATGCCGAGGAAGGGCGGGGCGGCGAGATCACCGGCGAGACGTTCCAGTACATCTGGGGCGACCGCGACATCGCCTTCCACCATTGCCCGACCTGCGGCAATCTCCTCGGCTGGACGGACATTCGCGGCGGCGAGGGGCCGCATCGCTTCGCGGTCAACCTGCGCATGGCCGACGATCCGGCCGAGGTGGCTGCTATCCCGGTGAAGCCCTTCGAGGGGCTGGTCAGCTTCGTGGACTTGCCCGGGCGCGGCGGCCAATGCGTCGCCGATCTATGGGCGTGAAGGAGGGCAGCATGCGCGGCACCTGTCACTGCGGAAAGACCGGCTGGGAGTGGCAGGGCGTGCCCGAGAGCGCAACCGCCTGCAATTGCCAGAGCTGCCGGCGCTACGGGGCGCTTTGGGCCTATGACTGGGTGGGCGAGCGCATCGCCCTGCATGGCTTAGGAGAGACGCGCATTTTCCTGAGGGAAGATCGGGAGATCGAGTTTCACTTCTGCCCCAGCTGCGGCGCCATCCCGTTCTGGCGGGCCGTCTCGCCCCATCCGGGTGGGCGCTGGCGGGCGGCGGTAAACCTGCGCATGGCTGCGCCGGAAGAGGTGGCCGGTGTGCCACTCTATCACGGCGATATGCTGGAGGGCGTGGCGCCCTATGAGAGGCGCGGCATCGTTGGCGATGCGTGGTTCTAGCGGGCCGTCGCTTCAGCTGCCGGAGACGAGGCGCAGATGACTGCGGCCTTCGGCGGCGCGGGGCACGGGGGCCTGTTCGACGGTGTGATCCGCCGCGCTGACCAGGCGGGGGGCGAACATGTGATGCATCGCCGGCTCCCAGCGCAGCGATTCGGTCGGGCCGATGGTCAGCCGGCGCGGGCCGCGGGCGGCGGGCGAATCGAGCATCAGGGCACCGAGGGCGCGGGTGGTCTCACCCGCTTCGTCGGAGAGCGGCAGAAGCAGCAGCCGGCCGGTCGTACGCGGGCGGCCAAGGGTGCGGATGGAATGCACGGGGATGTCGACCAGCGCCGGCACGCTCCACAGCTGGTTCAGCCACATGCGGAGGGCGCCGCGCGCCTCGGGCAGGAAAAAGGCCGAAATCGGCATGCCGCGCGGCTCCATCCCCAGTTCGGCGCGCAGCGCGTGGCCGGCGACGCGCATCCGCCCGATGCCAGGGGCGACCTTTTCGAGGATGAAGGAGTGGGGCAGGGCATCGTCGATGCGATTGGGGTCGATCTCGCCCCGCGCCGGCAGCTTCTGCGGGCGGGCAAGACTGCGCCAATACCTCTCGAGCCGCTCAAGCGGCTCGGTCGAGAGGGTGCGATCTTCCGTATTGCTATCGCCCGACATTTCTACCTCCGTGCGTCACATCTTACCGACATGACAGATACTATCCGGTTTAATGAAAATTGTGTCCATCAAAGTTAGGAAACAGTTAATTCGCCGCGCTCTTGTCGCGGGATTTCATTTCTCCTACTCCCGATGGACCACTCAGGATCGAGGACGCCGATGATCGCGTCGATGACCGGATTTGCCAGCCGTACTGGCCATGCAGGTGCCCAGGACTGGGCGTGGGAGATGCGCGCCGTCAACGGGCGCGGGCTCGATCTGCGCCTGCGGCTGCCCGACGGGATCGAGGGGCTGGAGGCCGGTTTGCGCTCTGCCATCAGCGGCCGGGTCTCGCGCGGCAACGTCAGTGTGGGTCTGCGGCTAGGCGGCGGCGAGGGCGACGGCGCCATGGAGATCGACGAGGCCGTGCTGGAACGCGTGCTGGTGCAGGTGCACGCCGTGCGCGCCCGGGCGGAGCGCCTGGGCATCGCTCTGGCCCCCGTGAACGCCGCCGATCTGCTGGCCCAGCGCGGCGTGCTGCGGTCCCCGCCGCCGCCCAGCGCAGAGGCGCTGCTGGAGCCGCTTCTGGAGGATTTCGACGGGCTGCTCGCCGAGTTCCTCGCCATGCGCGCCAGCGAGGGGGCGGCGCTGGCCGAGGTCATTTCCGGCCAGCTCGCCCGCATCGAGGCGCTGACCGAAGAGGCGAGCGCCTCCGCCGCCGCGCGCAGCGGCGAGATGCGCAGCACCCTCGCCAGGCAGATGCAGCGGGTACTGGAGGCGACCGAGATCGACGAGAGCCGGCTGGCGCAGGAGCTGGCGCTGCTCGCCGTGAAGGGCGACGTGACCGAAGAGATCGACCGGCTCAATGCCCATGTCGCGGCTGCGCGCGAGTTGCTTGAGGCCGGAGGGCCAGTGGGGCGGCGGCTCGACTTTCTCGCGCAGGAGTTCAATCGCGAGGCCAATACGCTCTGCTCGAAGGCGGGCAGCGCCGAGCTGACGCGGATCGGGCTGGACCTCAAGGCCACGATAGACCAGATGCGCGAGCAAATTCAGAATGTGGAATAGGTAGCGATGGCCACGGCGTCTTCTTCAACTTTTGCCCCGGCCGCCGCGCCCAATGCCCAGCATGGTGCTCGGCGCGGGCTGCTCATCATCCTGTCGTCGCCTTCCGGGGCCGGAAAATCCTCGCTCGCCAAGGCGCTGAGGGAGTGGGACCCGACGATCCGCTTCTCCGTCTCCGCCACCACGCGGGAGCCGCGTAGCGGAGAGGTCGACGGGCGGGAGTATCACTTCGTCAGCCGCGAGGATTTTGAGGCGATGGTGGCGCGTGGCGAGATGCTCGAGCACGCCCGTGTCTTCGGCAATCTCTACGGCACGCCGCGCGCGCCGGTGGAGGCTGCGATGACGGCGGGCGAAGACACGCTCTTCGATATCGATTGGCAGGGCGGCCAGCAGATCAATGAATCGCCCCTGGGGCACGACGTGGTCTCCATCTTCATCCTGCCGCCCTCCATCGCCGCGCTGGAAGGCCGGCTCAGGGCGCGTGGGCAGGACAGCGACGAGGTGATCGCCGCACGGATGGAAAAGAGCCTCGCCGAGATCAGCCATTGGGCCGAGTACGACCACGTGCTGGTCAACGACGATCTGGCCGCCTGCGCCGCGCAGGTGAAGACCATCGTCGCCGCCGAGCGCCTGCGCCGCACCCGCCAGCCGTGGTTGCGCGACTTCGTGCGCGCCCTGGGCGACGAGCATGAGGCTAGCGCATGATCTACGCGCTGGGGAACCGGACGCCGCTGGTTGCGGACAGTGCCTGGGTGGCGCCGGGGGCGCATGTGATCGGGCAGGTGGAGCTGGGCGAGGATACTTCGGTGTGGTTCGGCGCTGTGCTGCGCGGTGACAACGAGCCGATCGTCGTTGGGCAGGGCAGTAACGTGCAGGAAAACGCCGTGCTGCACACCGATATGGGCTATCCGCTGACCATCGGGCCCGGCTGCACCATCGGGCACAAGGCGATGCTGCATGGCTGCCAGATCGGTGAAAACAGCCTGGTGGGCATGGGCGCGACCGTGCTGAACGGCGCCAAGATCGGGCGGAACTGCCTGATCGGAGCCGGGGCGCTGGTGACCGAAGGAAAGCAGATTCCCGACGGCAGCCTGGTGATCGGTGCGCCCGGCAAGGTGGTGCGGATGCTGAGCGACGAAGAGATCGAGGGGCTGCGAAAGTCTGCCCTCGGGTATCAGGCGAATGCCCGGCGGTTTAGTGCAGAGCTTCGGGCGGAGGATTAGGGAGACAGCTCGCGCCGTCTTTCCGGAACACCGCCGCTGTCCTCCAGCTTTGCGCTGTCACCGCTCCACACCCCGCCCGGACTCAAGCCGAAGGCGCCGGGCGAGCGCAGCCCCTAATGATTGCGGTTTCTTGGCGCGACGGTGCCCCGATGCCCGTAAGAAGACCAATCAAGTCTTCATCTCTCCCAAGCGACCTCAACCCACATTGCCTCCCGCCCCGCGCCCCGCGTAAGAGGCGGCATGGACCGCGTCTTTGCCGCCTCTCTCCTCAACGCCCTGCCGATGCCGACCCTGCTCATCGGCCCGGCCGAGCGCGTGCTGGCGGCCAACGCGGCTGCCGGGCGGCTCTTCGGCTGGGATGGGGCAGGGCGGCACTACATCACCGCCCTCCGCCAGCCGGTACTGCTCGATGCCGTCGAGCAGGTCTTCCGCGATGGCGAGACCCGCCAGAGCCGCTACCTCGCCCAGGCCGGCAACCGCGACGCCACCTGGCGCGTGCAGGTCGCCGCCGTCGAGACGCCGGAGGGTAGGGGCGTGCTCCTCGCCTTCGAGGATATCACCGCGGTCGAGGAGGCCGGCCAGATCCGCCGTGATTTCGTCGCCAACGTCAGCCACGAGCTGCGCACACCGCTGACGGCGCTGCTCGGCTTTGTCGAAACGCTCCGCGGCCCCGCGAAGGACGATGCAGCCGCGCGCGAGCGCTTCCTCTCGATCATGGCGCGCGAGGCGGGGCGGATGGCGCAGCTCGTGGCCGATCTCCTCTCGCTCAGCCGGGTGGAGGAGGAAGAGCGTGTTCGCCCCATGAAGGCGGTCGACCTCAAGGCCCTGGCGGAATCGGTCGCCGCTGCCTTCGAGCCGCAGGCCCGCGCGGCGGGGGTGCGGCTGGCGCTGGAGCTGCCGGCCTCGGTGCCCTCCGTGCCCGGCGATGCCGACCAGCTTCGGCAGGTGCTCAACAACCTCATCGAGAACGCTCTGAAATACGGCGCCAAGGGCGAGATGGTCGAGATCCGCCTGACCGGCCCCGCGCCCGAGCCGAGCCTGCGCAGCGAAGGCGTGCGCCTGTCTGTCCGCGACGAGGGCGAGGGCATCCCCGCTCATCACATCCCGCGGCTGACCGAGCGCTTCTACCGGGTGGATTCGCACCGCTCGCGCGAGGTGGGCGGCACCGGGCTGGGGCTGGCCATCGTCAAGCATATCGTCAACCGGCACCGCGGCCGCCTGCGGGTGGAGAGCGAAGAGGGCAAGGGGACGACCTTCACGCTGATCCTGCCCGTCGCATAACCCCGCGGCGCCGCAGCAAAATCGCGCGGGACGCGCCCGCCGGCCTGCCATAGAGTGGCGCGGCCCGCCCAAAGAGCGGCGCCAGCAGTTGAGAGGGAGCGGTCAGCGTGTTCGAGTTCAGTGGGTATCATATCGCCCTCACCGTGGTCGGAGGCCTGGTGATCGCCGCCTATTGGCTGCCGCGCCTTCTGTCAGACCGCGAGCCGACCGCCGCGCCCCTGATGATCCTGCTCGGGGCCGCCGCCGCGGTGCTGCTGCCCGGTCTGCCGGCGATCCCCGACCCGCGGACGTCACCGATGCCCTGGACGCTGGTGAGCGAGATGACGGTGATCATCGCGCTCTTCGGCGCCGGCATGCGGATCGACATGCTGCGGCCCTGGAAGAAGTGGAACTCGACGGTGCGCCTTCTGGCGATCACCATGCCGCTGACGATCTTCGCCGTCGCGCTGCTCGGCGTCTGGCTGGCGGGGCTCACCTGGGCCGGCGCGATCCTGCTCGGCGCCGTCTTGTCGCCGACCGACCCGGTGCTCGCCGCCGATGTGCAGGTCGAGCCGCCGCAGGAGGGCACCGAACATCCCGTGCGCTTCGGCCTGACGACAGAGGCCGCGCTGAACGATGGGCTGGCCTTCCCCTTCGTCTATCTCGGCCTGATCATCGCGGCAGAGGGGCTGAACCCCTCGGCCTGGGCGGCCGAATGGCTGCTCTTCGACGTGGTCTACCGCATTGCGGTGGGAGGCCTTGCCGGCTGGCTGGGCGGGCGGGCGCTTGGCTATGTTCTCTTCGTCTTCCCCCGCCGCCGGGTGCTGGCCGAGACGGGCTCGGGCGTCATCGCCTTTGCCGGCGTGATCCTCTGCTACGGCTCCACCGAGCTCCTGGAGGGCTACGGCTTCATCGCCGTTGCGATCATGGGCCTGACCCTGCGCCGGGTGGAGGAGGACCACGCCTTCCACCGCCGCCTGCACGATTTCTCCGAATCGATCGAGCACGCCTTGACGGCGGTGCTGCTCGTCGGCCTCGGCCTGATGCTGCCCGACCTGATGAAGAGCCTGGCCTGGCAGCATGTGGTGATCGCCGTGCTGCT
Organism: Pseudoroseicyclus sp. H15; assembly: GCF_054353345.1. Taxonomy (NCBI): domain Bacteria; kingdom Pseudomonadati; phylum Pseudomonadota; class Alphaproteobacteria; order Rhodobacterales; family Paracoccaceae; genus Pseudoroseicyclus; species Pseudoroseicyclus sp. H15. The sequence continues at coordinate 199,915 of NZ_JBTHJE010000002.1, read as the reverse complement.
GCTGGTCGTCGTCCGCCCGCTGTCCGGCTGGATAGGCCTGGCGGGCACGGGATTGCCCCGCTCGGACAAGGCGGTGATCTCGGTCTACGGCGTGCGGGGCATCGGCTCGATCTACTACCTGTGCTACGCGGGCGGCCACATGCAGTTCGTGGATGAAAGCGCCATCTGGGCGCTGGTGGCGCTGGCGATCCTGCTTTCGACGCTGCTGCACGGCTTCACCGTGGGCTGGGCGATGGACCGGCTGAGCACGGATGGGCAAAAGGTGCGCCGTCGGCAGCGGTGAGGGCGCAGCGGGTTTGCTGAGCGCCCCGCCACTGTCGCGGACTTAAGGCCTTGAGCCAAATCGCGCCTTCGCGGCCTCAGTCTCTGGCATGTAGAGGCTGACGAGGTTCCCTTCCGGATCCCGCAGCTGGAACGTCCGGTTGCCCCAGGGCAGGAGCTTGGGCGCATGGACGACGTCCAGCCCCTTCAGGCGTTCGAATTCGGCGTCGATGTCCTCCACCTGAAGCTCGATGATCGCCGTCCGGTTCGCCCCGGCCTCGGCGCTGCCTTCCTGGAAGAGCGCCACGGTCTCTTCCGAGCCGATTGCCAGCGAGGCGCCCGGCGTCACGATCTCGGCGAAGACGGGGGCCAGCCAGTCGGCCTCTCCCCCGGTGACGGTTTCATAGAAGGCCACGAGGCCCCGGACATCCCGCGCGATGAGGCGGACTGAAGTTAGTTTCATTCTCTATTCCCTTGCTGCCGGCCCTTGACCGGTCGCGAGTGCTTCTAGAGAGGTCCTGCTGACAGCATCGTGGCAGCAGGAAACCGGGGATGCGCAGCGCCGACCGCCTTTTCCAGATCATCCAGATCCTGCGGCGCACGACCCGCCCCGTGACCGCCGCCGACATCGCGGACGAACTCGAGGTGTCGCGCCGGACGATCTACCGCGACATTGCCGATCTCATCGGTCGCCGCGTCCCGATCCAGGGCACGGCAGGGTTCGGCTACACGCTGGACGACGATTACGAGATGCGCCCGCTGGCCCTGAGCCCCGACGAGACCGAAGCCCTCGCCCTCGGCGCACAATGGGTGAGCCGTCACCCCGACAAGGCGCTGGCCCGTCTTGCGCTGGACGCCCTGTCGAAGATCCGGCTGTCACTGCCTGAGTCCAGCCGCACGGTGCTGGAGCAGCCCGCCTTGGGAGTGAAACCGATCGCGGGCGGCCCCGGGGCGACGCTCGATACCACGTCCCTGCGGGAGGCCATACGTCGCTGGCGCGTGGTGTCGTTCAGCTACACGGCGCTCGACGGGAGGGTCAGCCAGCGCCACGTCTGGCCGATCGTGCTCGGCTACGAGGAGACCCGCTGCCTGCTGATCGCCTGGTGCGAGGACAGGGAGGCCCTTCGCCATTTCCGCGTGGAGCGCATGTCTGGCCTTGAGGTTCTCGACCGCAGGCCGGCCAGACGCAGGTCGGATATGATGCGGCTGTGGGATGCCGAGCGGGAGGGTGCGATGCGGGCTGGGGGACGCGGAGGGTAGCGCGTTTGGTGGGAGGGGCGATGCGAGCATGCGCCACGTCGGGCTGGGAGCCGTCATTGCTGCATCTGGCGGGAAGGGCGGCCGCAGGTCGTTCGCGGCACTGAGCTAAGAAGGGCGGATTCCGGCCATTCGCTGCAGGTGCGCGATTTCCACACCGGCCGTGCAAATGCCGACGTTCGTTGAAATCTCGTCCCCCAGAATGCTGCGATCGATCTAATGGCGGCAAGGAGCCATACTGACAGCGTCGGTTTTGGGTGAGCTCGGAAGTGCTGGACGGAGAGCACCTGCCGCGACCGGTTCTTGGTGGACCTCGGTTCACCGTGCTTCGTCATCCAACTTATCGCATTCCTCCGACCTAATATGTAGCGGCACATGTCCGCCCTTCGGCACGAGCTCCTACCTTCCTAACCGGACGGATACTCGGCCATGGCCCGAACTTCGGGTGTCAGGAAGCGGTCAAAGCCGACCGTAGTGGCACGACCTGGTGCTGCGAAGGGGTTGGAAAAGGCCACGATCATGTAAACGATCAATCCAGTAAAGGCCCCGAACCCGGAGATGAGCGCGATGTTCAGCGCGGTCGCCGGCCAGGTGAAATAGGCCGCCCCGATGAGGATCACACCAACCAGGGCCGCCCACAGGAACAGGGGCAAGGCAGGCGACTGAGCCACGTTCTCGCGCTCGTCGCGTAATGCGGAGAGCTCTCGTACATCGGCCAGCATGAAAGCGAGCAGACGCTCTTGTCGGGGCGTTGTGGGGGTAAGGTTCAGGACCTCCTGGTAGGCTAGGTCCCATTTTTCCCAAGCTCTGGGAGCCATGTGCCGCTCTTCGGCGAGTAACGGCCATTCCTCTTCCACCACGATCATAGCGTATTGCGCGAGCTCAGATCGAAGGTTGGCGGTCGTCTCCGCATCGAAGCGCGTCGCATCATAGTAGATGTCTGCAACCAGCGTCGCTTCGCGTGAGGCCGAGACAGCAACATCGCGAATGCCCGACAAATCCTGAGCAAAGACAAGCGCAAGGACGAGCCCATGCAAGGAGGCAATGCGGAATAGCACAGAGCCCGCAAGGTCTCGCGTATCTTCCGTGACCTTGGATCGTAAAGCCCAACGGGTCAGACCGTAGGAACACAGTGCCAACGCGATGATCCCGCCGACGCAGAGCACGCCATACAAAAGAGATGCAGTCATTCTGACTTGCTGCAGCTATTCGACGAATCTAGCGGAAAATCCTTTCTTTTTATTGCGACACCTCAAGCACATATCCGTTGGGCCACTGGAAGATGCCCTCTTCGGTCGACTCAATTGGGCCGTCGGCCAAGAAGAACGTTCCAGCCCCGATCAGCAGTCCGGACATCTCTTCGAGATTGATGACAGCCGTGAACATCGCGTCGTTCTCGTCGATCGTGCCCATGTACTCCACGGTCGCGCCATCATCGATCACCGTGCAAAGCGCGACCGCATCGAGCCGATCGCCATCGCTGATGGTGCAGTCGGCCGTTCCATCCTGCGCATGTGACGGAGCTGCGCCAAGCATGGATGTTGCGATCACGACACTGAATTTAAGACGAAAACCTGAGTTCACTTTAGCCTCTCTAACCTTTAGACGCCTGCTGCGAGCAGGTCCTTACGCAACGTCCACTCCAATGCCTAGTTCGGCAGCACACGTCACGCTGTGTCAAGCGTGATCACAGTACATTTCTCCACTTCTGTAACGGTGCGGAAACGAGAGCGCTCTTTCGAAGGGAGCTTTGGGCCTACTTCAATAAAGGGGCGACATCGGAGAAACTGGCGATCTTTTCCCGGCTCCGGAGAGAACGCAAAGTTGAAATTTAACTATATTGTAGGAACAAATGGCTACCTCCTGGCCTGCGCAAGGATGCAGACTTTTGTCACTCTATCCCAATTAGTGTTCCACTCTTGGAGCTGCTCTGATGCGATATTTGGCTCTTCTCAGCCTCCCGGCATTGCTCGTTGCATGTAGTGAAGCAGAAACCGTAGCGCTAATTGAAGATCCGTCGGCCTTCTCTTGTAGAGAACGCGCCGCCGCCACGATGTCTGTGACCTTTGATGAGACAGTGGCTCGTCCGATCAACACCGATATCTTTGGCACGCAGAATTACCAGGTAAGCGCAGTCGGGATGCAATTCCGCTGCACCTTGAGTCCTGACGGCGATATTATTCTCTTTCAACGGATCTAGCTGGCACTGAGATATTTGGGGTTTGACTCGGGGGAAGCTGCGCTAGGGTAGCCGACGGTGTCGTGAATGTCGGCTCTGGGCCGAGAGCCTCGTTGGGTCGAGAGCCTCGTTCGGTCGAGAGTGGACCGAACGGCAGCTCTGGCCCGAAACGACGCCTCGCAGCCCACCACCAGCGCGATCCCCGCCACTCCTCTGCAGCACCAGCCCCCCTCAAACCACCTGCCGCTCCTCCAGATCCAGCCGCATCGTCGCCATTCCCTGGCGGCGGGAGAGCTCTTCGTAGCCGGCCGAGAGGTAGGCGTTGACGGCCGGGGCGTTGTCGAGCTCGACCTTCAGGGTCAGCACCAGCGCGCCGAGATCCAGCGCCGCCTCTTCCACGCGGGCGTTCAGCTCTGCCGCCGCGCCGCCGCGCGCCTCTTCGGCGAGGAAGACATAGGTGAGGTGCCGCACCTCGGGCCCCACGCCTTCGCGCAGGGCGAAGAAGCCCACGTCGCGGCCGGTCTCGTCCTGCAGGTAGAAGGAGACATCCTCCAGGTCGCCCAGCCATTTGCGGTGCCATTCCATCTCGTCGAAGGGCACTTTGGCATTGGGGTTGAGCAGGGGGATCTCCTCATCGGGCAGCATCTGAGCCAGCGGGGCGAGGTCGCGGTCGTGGTTGCGGCGCAGGGTGAGTGCCATGGGTCCTTCCTTCTGCCGGGCCCGGCACCGGAACGCCGGGAGCGTAAAGGGCCGACGACTCACATAGGCGCCCCTTTCGTGTCAACCGGCGGGGCCGGGGCCGAGTCGCGGGGCCTGCGCGACGCCAGAAGCCCAAACAATCCGTAATCTCCGCCCCAGTGCCGCCCCGGGCGAACCCGACCCTGCCCCGTCCAGCCAGCAGGGCAAGGCCCATAGCTGCGCCAGCCCCGCCCGCGTCGAGTGTCACAAAACTCTTACACTCCTGTCACAAAAGCATAGCCCAGCGGCCCTAGCACGGCGCCATGAGGCCGGCGTCAGACTGACCGGTCCGAACTGACAGGAGATACCAATGTCCCTCGTGAAACTGACCGCCTCGACCATGGCGATCGCTGCTGCCTTCACGACCGCTGCCGCCACGGGTGCTGCTGCCCAGTCGCGCGACACCGTTCAGATCGCCGGCTCCTCCACCGTGCTGCCCTACGCCAACATCGTGGCCGAAGCCTTCGGCGCCGAATTCGATTTCCCGACGCCCGTCGTCGAGGGCGGTGGCTCCTCCACCGGCCTGTCGCGCTTCTGCGAAGGTGTGGGTGAAGGCTATATCGACGTCGCCGACGCCAGCCGCGCCATCAAGGACAGCGAAGTCGAGACCTGTGCCGCCAACGGCGTGACCGACATCATCCAGGTCCGCATCGGCTATGACGGCATCGTCTTCGCCTCCGACATCAACGGCCCGGAATTCGCCTTCACCCCCGCCGATTGGTACATGGCGCTGGCCGCCGAGCTGCCGATGGATGGCGAAATGGTCGCCAACCCGAACACCAACTGGTCCGAAGTGAACGCCGATCTGCCCGATCAGGCGATCAACACCTTCATCCCCGGCACCAACCACGGCACCCGCGAAGTCTTCGAAGAGAACGTCATCCTGGCGGGCTGCGAAGAGTCGGGCGCCATGCAGCAGATGCTCGACATGGGCATGGATGAAGATGCGGCCGAAGACGCCTGTATGACCATCCGCACCGACGGTACCTCCGTCGACATCGAAGGCGACTACACGCAGACGCTGGCCAACCTCGACTCGACGCCGAACGGCATTGGCGTCTTCGGCCTGTCGTTCTACGAGAACAACACCGACCGTCTGCAGGTTGCCACCATGTCCGGCATCACGCCCTCGACCGAGACCATCGCCTCCGGCGAATACCCGGTCTCCCGCCCGCTCTACTTCTACGTCAAGGGCGCGCATATCGGTGTCATCCCCGGCCTGAAGGAATACGCCGAGTTCTTCGTCTCTGACGATATGGCCGGCCCGGGCGGCCCGCTCTCCGAATACGGCCTGGTGCCCGACCCGGAACTGGCCGCGACCCAGGAGATGGTTGCCAACGAAGAGGCCATGTGATCGGGCCAAAAGCCTGAGCCAAGTCTCACGGGCGGCCGGTTCTTCCGGTCGCCCGCATCCTGAAAGGACCCTTCGATGAGCGGCCTGATCGCGTTCCCCACGGCCCTACTGTTTGTCGCCGTCCTCTGCGTCATCGGCTACGTGCTGGGCCGCCGCAGGGCCGTCGCTTCGGTGGATGGCGAGACCCGCCGGCTGCATTCGCGGCCCGTGCACCACGGCTGGTCTGTGGTGCTGGCCACGCTGATCCCCTCGATGAGCGTCCTTATTCTCTGGGCCTTTCTGCAGGGCCTGGTCACCAACACTTATGTCTCCCTTCAGGTCGAGGCCGACATGGCCGAGCTGCAGCTGCCGGAAGCGCAGCGCGCCGACCTGACGGATGAAGAGATCGCCGTGCGCGAGGCCGCCCGGCGCGATCTTTTCATCGGCAACGTCAAAACCCTCGCCGGCGCCATCGGTGGCGCGCTGGAGACCGGCGCGCTGGACCGCGCCGAGGTTGAAAGCTGGCGCGACGATGTCACCCCGCTGAACGACCGCATGCGCGAGGTGGGGCAGGTGGCCCCGCTCGGCGTGACGCCCGGCATGCTGGATGAGGCGATCTCGCTCTACGGCTTCGACAGTTTCCTTTCGATGCTGGGGCCGATCATCGTCGTGCTGCTCGCGCTCATCGGCTTCATCTGGTCGCTGATGGCCATCGGCGCCGATTTCCGCGCCCGCAATACCGTCGAACGCTGGGTGATGGGGCTGCTGATCTTCGCCTCGACCACGGCCATTCTCACCACGCTGGCAATCCTCGCCTCGGTGACGCTGCCCTCGATCACCTTCTTCCGCGAATACGGGCTGTTCGATTTCCTCTTCGGCCTCACCTGGGCGCCCGCAGGCGATACGGTGGGCCTGCCCGAAGGGCCGGACGGCGAATACGAAAGCCTGCTCGGCTTCCTGCCGCTGATCTGGGGTACGCTCTACATCTCGCTCGTCGCCTTGATCGTCGCCGTGCCGCTCGGCCTGTTCGCCGCGATCTACCTGTCTGAATTCGCCAACCGGCGCGTGCGCTCGGTCGTCAAACCGGCGCTGGAGGTGCTGGCCGGGGTGCCGACCATCGTCTACGGCCTCTTCGCCCTCGTCACCATCGGGCCCTTCCTGCAGGCTGTGGTGGGTACGACCGTGATGCCCAACACCGTCTCCGTCATGACGGCGGGCGTTGTGATGGGCATGATGCTGGTGCCCTTCGTCTCGTCGCTGTCGGATGACGTGATCAACTCCGTGCCCCAGGCGATGCGCGACGGCTCGCTCGGCCTTGGTGCCACGCCGTCGGAGACCGTCACCAAGGTGATCCTGCCCGCGGCGCTGCCCGGCATCGTGGGCGCCATCGTGCTGGCGGCCTCTCGCGCCATCGGCGAGACGATGATCGTGGTGCTGGCCGCCGGGGCCCTCTCGAACGTGCAGGGGCTGGAGCCGAACCCCTTCGGCGCCGTCGTGACCGTGACCACCCGCATCGTGGCGGTGCTCACCGGTGAGGCCTCCGGCTTTGACTCCATCGACGTACTCGCCGTCTTCGCCCTGGCCTTCACGCTGTTCTTCATCACGCTCGGGCTCAACCTTCTCGCCCAGCGGATCGTCCGCCGCTATCGGGAGCAATACGAATGACCGATGTGACCCCCGAAGCGTCGCCGCGCACCGCGCAGTCGCTCTTCACCCGGACCGACAACGTGCGCCGCCGCTACCGGCGCGGCTCTATCCTGCGCTACCTCGGCATGGGGGCCATCGCGCTGGTGCTGTTCTTCCTTGGCGTGCTGCTCTGGTCGATCCTGTCGCGCGGCGTGCCGGCGTTCTTTCAGTACCAGGCCGAGATCGAGCTGTTCTACGATCCCGCCATTCTGGAGGAGGACGGGCAGGGGCCCGAGGCGCTCGGCAGCCTGTCGCTGCGCTCCGACATCGAGCGGGGCATCTTCGCCCAGTCGCTCCGCCGCACGATGGAAGACAACGGCATCGACACCGCCGCCTTCGAGGATGGCGACCTCTCTGCCCTGATCTACGCCGCCAACCGCCGCGACGTGCGCGACGAGCTGGTCGCGAACCCCGATCTGGTCGGCGAGACAGTTACCGTCGGCGTGCCCATCGACATCAACATCACGCGCTACCTGTCGGGCGAGCTGTCTGGCGAGGGCACCTCCGGCATGCCGCCGGGCTTCAACCGCGCGCAGCTCGACCTGATCGACGCGATGCTTGATGCGGGGATGATCGAGCGCAACTTCCGCTGGAGCTTCTTCACCAACGAATACAGCCAGTCCGGCGAGGTGGCGGGCATCGGTCCGGCGCTGATGGGCTCTGCCTACATGATGCTGGTAGTGCTGGTGTTCAGCCTGCTCTTCGGCGTCGCCGCCTCGATCTATCTGGAGGAATTCGCGCCCAAGAACCGGCTGACCGATCTCATCGAGATCAACATCGCCAACCTCGCCGCCGTGCCCTCCATCGTGTTCGGCATCCTCGGCGCCGCCATCCTGCTGACGCTCAGCGACCTCGGCTTCGGCTCTTCGATCCGCGGTACGGCTCTGCTGGGCGGCATCGTCCTCTCCCTGATGACGCTGCCGACCATCGTGATCGCCACCCGCGCCGCGCTGAAATCGGTGCCGCCGTCGATCCGCGATGCCGCGCTCGGCGTCGGCGCCTCGAAGCTGCAAACGGTGTTTCACCACACGCTGCCGCTTGCGATGCCGGGCATTCTGACCGGCACGATCATCGGCATCGCTCAGGCCCTGGGCGAGACGGCGCCGCTGCTGCTCATCGGCCTCTCCGTTTCCACCGGGGCGGGCATCCTTTCGTCGCCCTTCACCGGGGGCCTTCTGGAACAGGCCCAATCCATGCCGACCGTGGTCTATCTCTTCGCGCAGAACCAGGACACGCCTGTGCGCGAAGGGCTTGCCCAGGCGGCGATCATCGTGATGCTTGTGCTGCTGTTCGCGCTCAACATCATCGCCATCCTGCTGCGCCGTCGCTTCGAGCGCCGGTGGTAAGGTAAGAAAGCGAAAGACATGAAAGATCAGCGTCTCACCGAGCGGGAAGTGGACATGGCAGACATCAAGATCAGTGCGCGCGGCGTGCAGGTGTATTACGGCGATACGCATGCCATCAAGGATGTCAGCGTCGAGATCGCCGACAAGACGGTGACGGCCTTCATCGGCCCGTCGGGCTGCGGCAAGTCCACCTTCCTGCGCTGCATCAACCGGATGAACGACACCATCGACAGCTGCCGTGTCGAGGGCGATATCGAGATCGACGGCGAGGATATCTACGACGCCCGCGTCGATCCCGTGCAGCTGCGCGCCAAGGTGGGGATGGTCTTCCAGAAGCCCAACCCCTTCCCCAAGTCGATCTACGACAACGTCGCCTACGGGCCGCGCATCCACGGCCTCGCCAAGAACAAGGCGGAGCTCGACAACATCGTCGAGCAGGCCCTGCGCCGCGCCGCCCTGTGGAACGAGGCCAAGGACCGGCTCGACAAGCCCGGCACCGGCCTCTCCGGTGGTCAGCAGCAGCGCCTGTGCATCGCCCGCGCCATCGCGACGGAGCCCGAGGTGCTGCTGATGGACGAGCCCTGCTCGGCGCTCGACCCCATCGCGACGGGGCAGGTGGAGGAGCTGATCGACGAGCTGCGCTCCAGCTACTCGGTGGTGATCGTCACGCACTCGATGCAGCAGGCTGCGCGCGTGAGCCAAAAAACCGCCTTCTTCCACCTCGGCAACCTCGTGGAATACGACGAGACCGGCAAGATTTTCACCAACCCGCAAGACCCGCGCACGGAGAGCTACATCTCCGGCCGGATCGGCTGAGGAAGGAAAAGCCATGAACGATCAGCATATCGTCTCTGCCTTCGACCGCGATCTCGAAGCCATCCAGGCGATGGTCATCAAGATGGGTGGCCTCGTCGAGAGCGCCATCCTCGATGGCGCCCGCGCGCTGGAGAGCCGCGATGTGGAGCTGGCCCAGAAGGTGCGCGAGGGCGACGCCGCCATCGACGCGCTGGAAGAGCAGATCAACGAAGAGGCGGCGCGTACCATCGCCATCCGCACGCCCATGGCGACCGATCTGCGCATCGTGCTGTCGGTGCTGCGCGTCTCGGCCGCGCTGGAGCGGCTGGGCGATTACGCCAAGAACATCGCCAAGCGCACGACGATCCTCACCGAGATGAATCCGATGTCGGGCAGCGATGTCACGCTTCGCCGCATGGCGCGCGACGTGCAGTCGATGCTGAAGGACACGCTGGACGCTTTCGTGCAGCGCGACGCTGCGCTGGCCGAGGATGTCATTCAGCGCGATCTCGACGTCGACCAGATGTACAACGCGCTGTTTCGCGAGTTCCTGACCTTTATGATGGAAGACCCGCGCAACATCACCGCCTGCATGCATCTGCATTTCATCGCCAAGAATATCGAGCGCATGGGCGATCTGGTGACCAACATGGCCGAGCAGGTGATCTATGTCGCCACCGGCGAGTTCCCCGCCGCCGACCGCCCGAAGGAAGACATCACCGCCATGAAGGCGGGCCCCGAGGAGACAGCGGGATGAGTACGCATGCCCAGCCGCCTCTGGTGCTGGTGGTCGAAGATGAGGCCGCCCAGCGGGAGGTGCTGTCTTACAATCTTGAGGCTGAGGGCTTTCGCATCTCTGCCGCCGGCGACGGCGACGAGGCCTTGTCGCTGGTGAACGACGAGTTGCCCGATGTCATCGTGCTCGACTGGATGCTGCCCTCGGTCAGCGGCATCGAGATCTGCCGGCGCCTGAAGGCCCGCGCCGAGACGCGCAACGTGCCGATCATCATGCTCTCGGCCCGCTCCGAAGAGGTCGACCGGGTGCGCGGGCTTGAGACGGGGGCCGACGATTACGTCGTGAAGCCCTATTCGCTGTCCGAGCTGCTGGCGCGGGTGCGCACGCAGCTGCGCCGGGTGCGGCCCTCTGCCATGGGGCAGGTGCTGGAATACGAAGACATCACGCTCGACGCCGAGACGCACCGGGTGCATCGCGGCGAAGAGCTGCTGCGCCTCGGGCCGACGGAATTTCGTCTGCTCGCGACGTTCATGGAGAAGCCGGGCAGGGTGTGGAGCCGCGAGCAGCTGCTCGACCGCGTCTGGGGGCGCGACATCTATGTCGACACCCGCACCGTCGACGTGCATGTCGGCCGGCTCCGCAAGGTGCTCAACGGCACCGGCGGCAACGACCCCATCCGCACGGTGCGCGGCTCGGGCTACGCGCTGGGGTAGGGGCCGCCCGGGCCACGGAAATCGCGCGAGGTCCGGGGCGATGTCGGCGCTGAAATCGTGCGCGCCTCGGCCCGGAACCGCTTGCGGGCAACGCTTGCCCGGGCTTCCCCCTTTCTCCCGCCCGGCGGCGGCCATAGGGTTATCCCCATGTCGATCTGGTCCCGCATTGCCGATGCCATCTCTGCCCTTGCCGCCGGTGAGGCGCTGTCGGACGTCTTCGACCGGCTGCGCGCCGCGCCCGACCGCTCCGTCGCCTTCACCATCGCCGTCATCGCGCTCGGCGCGAAGATGGCCAAGGCCGATGGCCGGGTCACCCGCGACGAGGTGACGGCCTTCCGCGAGGTGTTCGAGATCGCGCCCGCAGACGAGGCTGCCGCCGCCCGTGTGTTCAACCTCGCCCGGCAGGACGTAGCGGGGTTCGAGGATTACGCCGCCAAGGTCGCCCGCATGTTCCAGGGCCCCGATGCGCCGCTGGCCGACCTGCTGGAGGGGCTGTTTCACATCGCCATGGCCGATGGCGATTACCACCCGGCCGAGAACGCCTTTCTCGCCCGTGTCGCCGAGATCTTCGGCTTTGAAGAGCGCAGCTTCTCGCGAATGCGCGCCCGTTTCGTGCCCGATGCCGAGCGCGACCCCTATGACGTGATCGGCGCCGACCCCGACATGCCGATGGACGAGATCCGCCGCCTCTGGCGCGCCGAGGTTCGCCAGACGCATCCCGACGCGCTCGCCGCCCGCGGGCTGCCGGAGGAGGCTTTGCGCATGGCCGAGGCCCGCATGATCGCGCTCAACCGCGCCTGGGAGCAGATCAGGGCCGGGCATCCCGCCCAATGAGCGCGCGCCCCCGGTGAGGCTGGCCAGCTACAACGTGGAATGGTTCGACGCGCTCTTCGATGATGAGGGCGATCTGCGAAACGATGCCGAATGGTCGGGCCGCCACGGCGTGCGCCGGCATGAGCAGATCACCGCTCTGGTGCGCGTCTGCCGCGCGCTCGACGCCGATGCGCTGCTGGTGATCGAGGCGCCCGACCTCTCCTCCCGCCGCGATGGCCGCTCCGCGCTGGAGCGTTTCGCCGCCCATGCCGGGCTGCGGGCGCGCAAGGCGCTCTCCGGCTTCGCCTCTGAGACGCAGCAGGAGATCATGCTGCTCTACGACCCCGATGTGCTGACGACGGAGCATGCGCCCAGCGAGCGGGGTGCCCCCCGTTTCGACGGCAAGTGGAAGATCGACCTCGATCTCGACGGCGCGCCCGAGCCGATCGCCTTCTCCAAGCCGCCACTGGAGGCGGTGCTGAAGGGGCAGGGCCGGGTGCTGCGGCTGATCGGTGTGCACGCCAAGTCGAAGGCGCCGCATGGGGCGGGGACGGAGGCGGCGGCAACCCGCATCGCCATCGAGAACCGCCGCAAGCAGCTCGCCCAGTGCCTGTGGCTGCGCGCCCGCGTGACGGCGCATCTCGAAGGCGGCGAGAGCGTCATCGTCGCCGGCGATTTCAACGACGGGCCGGGGCTCGACGAATACGAGGCGCTCTTCGGCCGCTCCGGCGTGGAGGTGCTGCTCGGGGCCGATGGCCCGCTGCCGCTCTACGACCCGCATGCCGCCGGCGCCCGGCCCGCGACCAGCGCGCGGTTTCGCCTGGCCGACGGGCGCTGGCTCTCGGCGCTGCTCGACTTCATCCTCGTCTCACCGGATCTGGCGGCGGAAGGGCCTCGCTGGCGGGTGTGGAACCCGCTGGAAGACCCGGGCCTCGCCGCCGACGCACGCCTCGCCCTGGCCCTCCAGACGGCCTCTGACCATTTCCCCGTGACGCTCGACCTTTGAGTTCGCTGCGGGCGCCCTATCTAAAGCCACATGACCTATTCATTCCGCGCCATCGCTCTGGCCCCCGCCCTCGCTCTTTCCCTCGCCGCCGCCCCTGCCGCCGCGCAGGATGACGGAGACGGTTTCAACCTGATGCAGGAGGGCGCCAATCTGTTCATGCGCGGCCTGATGGACGAGATGGACCCGGCGCTCGACCAGCTGCGCAGCTTCGCCGAGGATCTGGAGCCGGCCCTGCAGGAGATGACCGCCGAGATGGCCGCCGGCCTGGCGGATGTGCTCGAGACGGTGGATTCGATCCGCTATTACGAGATGCCCGAGGTAATGGAGAACGGCGACATCATCATCCGCCGCCGCGCCGATGCGCCGCCCTACGAGCCGCCGGTGGCGGACGAGGACGAGCTGGACCCGGGCGCCGAGGTCGAGCTGTAGACATGGGCTGAGACGGCGGAGGGGGGCTGTCCGCCCCCCGCCTGCGGCTCCCCCAGAGGATATTTGAAGAAAAGCGAGATCAGGCGATGTCGAGGGCGACGGCGCCTGTTTTGCGTTCTGACTGGACGTAAGCGTAGGCCGCAGCGATGTCGGCCAGCGGGAAGCGGCGGTCGATAATCGGGCGGTACTGGCCCTCCTCGAAGAGGCTGGCGACAAGGGCGGGGATCTTCGCAACGTCGCGGGGCAGGGGGAGCATCGCCTGCCGCCGCCGACCGGTGAGCGCCATCCACGGCGCCAGCCAGAGCAGCTCGTTGCCCGGGCCGAAATCGCTGGACGCGAAAGGCGCACCGGGGACGAGGCGCGGGTGGAGCGCCCGGCAACCTGCCTTGCCGATGGCATCGAGCGCGCCGTCGAACGTGCCGGTGAGGGTGGTGGGATCTGGCGCGACCTGGATATCTACCGCGCCCAGCTCCTCCATCAGCGCGCGCTGATGCGGCTCGACCACCGCGGTTACCCGCAGCCCGCGCGCGGTGCCAAGCTGAAGGGCGGTACTGCCGATGGCGCCGCCGGCGCCGTAGACGAGCAATGACTGACCCTCGGTGAGGCCCATCGCCTCCAGCGCCGAATGGGCATACCAGGCGCCTTCGCAGATCACTGCATCGGGCAGCTCCAGCCCCGGCGGCAGCTCGGCGAGCGGCGCGTCCTGCGGCAGGCAGACGTAGTCCGCGTGGCCGCCATATCGGCTGGGGGAGAGGCCGAAGACCGCCGCCCCCTCGGCGAAGCGCGTGGCGCCCTCGCCGCGGGCGGCGACGGTGCCGGCGATTTCCAGCCCCAGCACCTGCACCTTCGGCTTGCCGAGGCCCGTCACCACCCGCGCGGCGCGCGGCTTGCCGGCCAGCGTGGCGGCATCGGTGCGGGTGACGGCGCTGGCGTGCTGGCGGATGAGAATCTCGCCGCGGACGGGCTCCGGCACGGGCCGAACCTGCAGCCGCAGCACCGCCGTATACCTCGCTCACCGCTGCCTGCATCGCTCGCTCCCCCGACCTGTCCACACAGCCTATCGGCTGGGGGCGCGCGAGAAACGGGGAAAGGCGCCGTTGCGGCAACGCTTGCGTCATGGGGTCGCAATCGGGCAAGCAAGGCACATGGTTGACGCAACCCTTGCCTCCCCGCCGCGCCCCGGGCCTTTCAGCCGGCCGATCTTCCTTGATGAAGAGGCGCGCTCGCTGTCTCGGGTGGGGGTGGTCGACGTCGGCTCGAACTCCGTCCGCTTCGTGGTGTTCGACGGGGCGGGCCGCTCGCCGGCCTATTTCTACAACGAAAAGATCATGTGCGCCCTCGGCTCCGGCCTGTCGGAGACGGGCAGGCTCAGCGAAAAGGGCAAGGAGCGGGCGCTGAGCGCGCTGCGCCGCTTCGCTGCGCTCGCTGAGGGCATGGGCATCTCGCCGCTCAGCGCCGTGGCCACCGCCGCCGTGCGCGAGGCCGAGGATGGCCCGGCCTTCCGCGAGGAGGTGAAGCGCCAGACCGGCATCGATCTCTACGTCATCGACGGCGAAGAGGAGGCGCGGCTCTCGGCGCAGGGCGTTCTGCTCGGCTGGCCCGGCGCATATGGCCTGGTCTGCGATATCGGCGGCTCGTCAATGGAGCTGGCGAACCTGGCCGATGGCGAGGTGGGGCTGCGCGTGACCTCGCCGCTGGGGCCGCTGAAGCTGCGCGAGGTGGCCGGCGACCGCAAGGCGCTGAAGGCGCATATCAAGGCCGTCGTCGCCGAGCTACATGACAAGATGCAGAACGAGACGGGCAAGCGGCTGTTCCTCGTCGGGGGCTCGTGGCGCGCCTTTGGCCGGGTCGACATGGACAGGCGCGGCTACCCGCTGACGGTGCTGCATGAATATCGGATGTCGAATGCCGATGTCCGGGCGACGGAGAAGCACATCGCCGCCTCCGATCTAGATGCACTCCGCGGCAAGCTTTCCATCTCTTCCGAGCGGATGAGCCTGGTGCCCTATGCGTCGCTCGTGCTGAAGGAGCTGGTAAAGACCTTCAAGCCGAAGGACATCGCGATTTCCTCCTACGGTATCCGCGAGGGGCTGCTGTTCGAGCAGATGCCGGCGCAGCTGCGCCAGCGCGACCCGCTGATCGAGGCCTGCCGCTTCGCCGAGGCCAAGGACGCGCGGATGCCGGGGTTCGGCCAGCTGCTCTACGAATTCGTGCTGCCGCTCTTCCCCCGGGCCGACTGGCAGAAGAAGCGCATCATCGAGGCGGCCTGCCTGCTGCATGACGTGTCCTGGCGGGCGCATCCGGACTACCGGGCCGAGGTGTGCTTCGACAATGCGACCCGAGCCAACCTTGGCGGGCTGAAGCATGAGGAGCGCATCTTCCTCGGGCTGGCGCTGCTGCACCGCTACCAGAACAAGCGCGACGGTTCGCCCTATGAGGCGCTGTTCGGCCTGCTGGAGCCGAAGGAGATTCAGGAGGCGGAGGTGCTGGGCAAGGCCATGCGCCTTGGCGCCATGCTCTGGCTCGGCGCGGGAGAGGTGCCGGGCGAGATGAAGTTCCGACCGCAGAAGAAAGAGCTGACGCTGCAGCTCGCACCGAGGGCGGAGCCGCTATTTGGCGAGGTGGCGGCGTCACGCCTTGGCTCGCTGGCGAGCTCACTGGGGGCGACGCATCAGATGGTGGTTGGGCGGTAGGCGGCTAGCCCTTCGATTTTCGCCCAGCGAAACCGCTCATCACCCTGCTCGGTATCAAGGCCTTAAGGCCGCCGCGCGAGCGCCGGCGCGTCCCGGCGGGCTGGCGCTCTGGCTGACGTCTGTGCTGAGCCCTCAGCTGGGAGGGGTGTGGCAGGCATAAAGCGCAGGAGCGATGCAGTTGGTGCTCCACCCTCCCTAGTCGTGGCTATGCGTCAGGCTCGGCACATCGTCCGCCCCGGCAGAGCCTCGGCCCGAGAGCGAGGGGTTCTGCATGAAGAACCGGTGGCACGAGAAGGCGCGGCCATCCTCTGGCTGCTCGGCGCGCACGAAGCTGCCGTCGGGCCGCATGACCCAGGACTGCGCGACGTCCGCCAAATTGGCGGCCATGATCTGATCCATGATCTGCGCCCGCACCGTGGCGTTCTTCACCTCCACCAGCGTCTCGACCCGGCGGTTGAGGTTCCGCCCCATCCAGTCGGCGCTGGAGAAAAACACCCGCGCGGCCTTGCTGGGCAGGCCACGCCCGCCGCCGAAGCAGACGATGCGGCTGTGTTCGAGGAACCGCCCGATGATGCTCTTCACCCGGATGGTCTCGCTCAGCCCCTCGATCCCCGGCCGCAGCCCGCAGATGCCGCGGATCACAAGGTCGATCTGCACGCCGGCCTGGCTCGCGGCATAGAGCGCGTCGATCACCTCGGGCTCGACGATGGAGTTCATCTTCGCCCAGATCTGCGCGGGCCGGCCGGCGCGGGCATGCGCGGCCTCGGCCTCGATCATGGCGATCAGTGTCTCTTTGAGGTTCAGGGGGGAGAGGGCGATATTCTCCAGCCCCTGTGGCTCGGCATAGCCGCCGACGTAATTGAACACCTTGGCCGCATCGCGCCCCAGTGCCTCATCGCAGGTGAAAAGCGACAGGTCGGTGTAGATGCGCGCGGTGATGGGGTGGTAGTTGCCGGTGCCCCAATGGGTATAGGTCACCAGCCGCTCGCCCTCGCGGCGCACCACGAGGCTGATCTTGGCGTGGGTTTTGAGCTGGGTGAAGCCGTAGACGACATGCGCCCCGGACCGCTCAAGCCGCCGCGACTGGCGGATGTTGGCGGCCTCGTCGAAGCGGGCCTTCAGCTCGACCAGCGCGGTCACGCTCTTGCCGTCCTCCGCCGCTTCGCAGAGCGCTTCGACGATCGGCGAGTTGCGGGAGGTCCGATAGAGCGTCTGCTTGATCGCCACGACATCGGGGTCGCGCGCGGCCTGCTGCAGAAAGCGCACCACACTGTCGAAGGTCTCGTAGGGGTGGTGCAGCAGCATGTCCTTCTGACGGATGGCGGCGAACATGTCGCCGTCATGGTCACTGACCCGCTCGGGGATGCGCGGGGTGAAGGGCGGCCAGAGCAGCTCTGGCCGCGCATCGGTGACGAGTTCCGAGAGATCGGCAATGCCGATGACGCCCTCGACCTCGATCACCTCGCCTTTCTGGATGGGCAGCTCCTCCATGATCATCGCCTGAAGCGCGCGCGGCGCGCCGGCGGAGATCTTCATGCGCACCACCTCGCCGCGGCGGCGGCGTTTCAGGGCGACTTCGAACTCGCGCACGAGATCTTCGGCCTCTTCCTCGACCTCGAGGTCGCTGTCGCGGAGGACGCGGAAGGCGCAATGGCCACGCATCTTATGGCCGGGGAACATGACCTCGATGTGCAGGAGCAAGAGCTCCTCCAGCGGCAGGTAGCGCAGGCGCGTCTCGCCCTCGGGCTCTTCCAGCCGCACGAAGCGGTCGATCTGGCCGGGGACGGGGAGGAGGACGCGCAGGGGCCGCCTGTCCTGCTTGCGCTCCAGCTCCACGGCCAGGGCGAGGCCCTCGTTGGGGATGAAGGGGAAGGGATGCGCCGGGTCGATCGCTAGAGGTGAGACCACGGGGAAGACCTGCGCCATGAAGCGCCGCGCGAGGAAGGGCATGTCGCTCTGCTGCACCTGATCGCGGCTGAGGATGTGGATACCCTCGGCCTCCATTTCGGTCGTCAGGCTGCGGAAGACCTGCTGCTGACGGTCCATCAGGGCGCGGGCATCGTCATCGATCAGGCGCAGCTGCTCGGCCGGCAGCAGCCCGTCGGCGGCGGGCGAGGCGGTGCCGGCCTGGGCCAGCTCGCGCAGGCCTGCGACGCGCACGGTGTAGAACTCGTCGAGATTGGTGGCGGAGATCGAGAGGAACCGCAGCCGCTCCAGCAGCGGTACGCGCGGGTTCTCGGCCTCGCTCAGCACCCGCCAGTTGAAGCCCAGCCAGCTCAGCTCGCGGTTGAAGAAGCGGCCCGGCCCGGTGATGTCGGCCTCTGCCGGCACGGGGGCCGGCGCCGATGTCTCAAGAAAATTCGCCTGCATGGGTCTTTCCTCTGACGTGCCGGGCCGCTTGTCCAGTGGGGATAGGGGGCGTCTCGCGCAATCGCGTGCTGCCGAGACGGGGACAGCGTGAGGAAGCGCCGGTATCCTCCGCCGCAAGAGGCGTTGCCGCTGCCGGCGCAGGGTGAGCGCCGGCGCGCGGGGTGGCGCTCGCCCTGCGCCTTTGGCGCGCGCCGGGCGGGGAAGGAGCGGCGACGAAGCGCTATCCCTCCAGGACCTCGCGCGCGAACGGCACCGTCAGGTTGCGCCCTTCGGCGAGCGCCGCGGCGTCGAGGCGTGCGACGATCTTTGCGGCGGCAGCATGGCTGCGCTCCAGCCGACCCGTGAGCCAGGGGATGAGGTCGGGCGCCGGGCGGAGCTGCCGGTCGGCGAAATGCTTCAGGAGCAGCCCGCCCAGCAGCGCGTCGTCCGGCTCGGGGATGCGCAGCACCAGCGCGGCCTGCACGCGGGTGGCCAGATCGTTGAGCGTGATCGGCCAGTCGCGCGGCGGGGTGCGGGCGGTCATCATCAGCTTGCCGCCATGGGCGAAGAGGTGGTTGTGCAGGTGAAACAGCGGCTCCTGCCCCTCGGGGCGCAGCGCCTCCATATCCTCCACCACGATCAGGCTGTCTCCCGGCGGCAGCTCGGGCAGGGGGGCGAGATGGGCGGCGCGGATCACACGCGCCTCAGCCACGCTCTCCAGCACCCGGGCCAGATGGCTCTTGCCCGAGGCCTCGGGGCCGACGAGCGCCAGCTTGCCGGCGGGCCAGCGCGGCGGGTCGGTCACCATCTCCCACAGGGCGGCGTTGCTGGCGGAGAGAAAGTAATTCTCCGCCCCCTGCGACACGAGGCCGGGGAGGTGAAAGCTCAGCTGGCCTGCCATCACTTGGTCAGCGGGTCGCTCTTGCGCAGATCGTCGGGCAATTCGCCCGCCTGCACCTCGTCGCGCTGCGCTTCCTCGACCAGCTCGCCGGGGTGCAGCCGCGGTTTGGCCGAGACGCCCATGTAGAGCAGAGATCGCTGATATTGCTCCACGAAGAAGCGGACGATCACGCCCAGCATCGCCGCGACCGGCACGGCGACCAGCATGCCGACGAAGCCGAAGAGCGCCCCGAAGACCGACAGGGCCAGCAGCAGCCACACCGGGTGCAGCCCGACGGAAGAGCCGACGAGGTTGGGCGTGAGAATATTGCCCTCGACGAACTGGCCGAAGACGAAGACGGCGGCGACGGCGGCGATCCACCACCATTCGCCCCAGAACTGGAACAGCGCCAGCCCGATGGAGAGCACCCCGCCGACGACGGCGCCGACGTAAGGGATGAAGGTGACCAGGCCGGCAAACGCGCCGATGGCGATGCCGAAGTTCAGCCCCAGCAGCATCAGCGCCACGGCATAGAAGGTGCCGAGGATCAGGCAGACCAGCCCCTGGCCGCGGATGAACGAGGCGAGCGTCTTGTCGATATCCTTGGCGAGCTTGCGCACCGTCGGCGCATGATCGAGCGGCAGAAGATCGTTGATATTGGCGACCATGCGGTCCCAGTCGAGCAGCAGGTAGAAGGTGACGACAGGGACGATGACGATAAGGATCGCGACGTTCACCAGCGCGGCGGCCGAGCTCAGCACGCTCTGCATCAGCTCGGCGCTGCGCTCAGAGATGATCTGGCCCAGATTGGCCAGCTGCTCGCGGATTGGGGAATCGCCGTCGACGAGGCCCGGGAAGCGCTGCTCGGCCCAGGCGCGCACCTTGTCGATCATCGCGGGCGCTGTCTCGATGAGCTGCGCCGTCTGCTCCACCAGCGTCGGCAGCAGCAGCAGGATGACGGCGGCGAAGATGAGCACGGCACCGATGGTGATGGTGATCACGGCCAGCACCCGCGACAGCCCCAGCCGCTGCAATTTGTCGGCAACGGGGTCGAGGATGTAGGCGATGGCGCCCGCCAGCACGAAGGGCAGGATGACGTTGCCGAGCGCCCAGAGCAGGAAGAACAGCACCACGGCGCCGATCCCCCAGTAGAGAAGCTGATTTCTGACCGGCAGCGCCACGGGCGTCTCCTCAACAAAGGGGTGAATCAGACTTGAAGCATGGGGCCGCGGCAATCAAGGCGGTAGCTGTGGAGCATTGCGGGGAAAAGCCGCGCCGGTGGCACCCTGCCTTTGTCCTTCGGTGGCAGCAGCACTAGGCTTGGCTCAGGGCAGTTGCGGGAGCGGGGGCATTATGGGCAGGATCGTGCGGTGGCAGGATTGGGCCGGTGAGGGGCTGGAGCATTGCCTCTGCCGCGAGGGCGCCGAAGGATTGCGTCTGGAAGGCAACGTGGCCGGCACGCGCGGCGGCCTCTATGGCGGGCATTACCTCGTGCGGACAGACGAGCGCTTCGCCACCCGCGAGCTGCGCGTCCGCTACGCTGGTGGGCCGGAGCTGTATGTCGAGGCTGACGGGGCGGGGCGCTGGATCGACCGGCTGACGGGCGAGGCGCTGCCGCAGCTGGAGGGCTGCCTCGATGTCGATATCGGCATGACGCCGGCCACCAACACGCTGCCGATCCGCCGGCTGAGGCTGGCAGAGGGGGAGAGCCGTGACATCGTTGTCTCCTACGTGCCGCTGCCCCACCAGATCGAAGGTGCCTTTCTGCCCAACCGGGCCGAGCAGCGCTACACCTGCCTCACGCCGGGCCGGCGCTTCCGCTACCATGGCCTCTTCCGCGGCTTCACCGCTGTGCTGGAGGTCGACGACGCCGGACTGGTGCTCGACTATCCCGAGACGTTCCGCCGCGTCGCAACCGCGTAGGGACGGGCCGGCGCCTTCGGCGCGCTCCCGGCGGAACCCGTAGGGTGCGTGCTCCGCACGCACCGCTCCGCCACCCCCCGGCCGGGCGGCCGAGACACCCCTTGCCCTCCCGCCACGCGCGCCGGTAAAGCTGCCGGGCACGACTTCAAGGGGTCCCGTCTGCCATGCGCCTGAGCCGCTACTTCCTTCCCGTTCTCAAGGAGACGCCCGCCGAGGCGCAGATCGTCTCGCACCGGCTGATGCTGCGCGCCGGGATGATCCGCCAGCAGGCGGCGGGCATCTATTCCTGGCTGCCTCTCGGCTTCAAGGTGCTCAAGCGCATCGAGCAGATCGTGCACGAAGAGCAGCAGCGCGCCGGCCACCTGCCGCTGCTGATGCCGACGCTGCAATCGGCCGAGCTCTGGCAGAAATCGGGCCGTTACGATGCCTATGGCCCCGAGATGCTGCGCTTCACCGACCGGCATGACCGCGAGATGCTCTACGGACCGACGAACGAGGAGATGATCACCGATATCGTCGCGGCCTACGTGTCGAGCTACAAGGCACTGCCGCTGACGCTATACCACATCCAGTGGAAGTTCCGCGACGAGGTCCGCCCGCGCTTCGGCGTCATGCGGGGCCGCGAGTTCCTGATGAAGGACGGATACAACTTCGACCTGACGAAGGAAGACGCCCTTCACGCCTACAACCGCCACCTCGTCACCTACCTGCGCACCTACGAACGCATGGGTCTGCAGGCGATCCCGATGCGGGCCGATTCCGGCCCCATCGGCGGCGACTACACCCACGAGTTCCTCGTGCTGGCCGAGACGGGCGAGTCGGAGGTCTTCTATGACAGCGAGATCACCGAGCTGACCTTCGGCGACCGCGCCATCGATTACGACGACAAGGCCGAGTGCCAGGCGGTGCTGGAGGAGTTCACCTCCCGCTACGCCCGCACCGACGAGACGCATGACGAGGCCGCTTTCAACGAGATCCCCGAAGAGCGCCGCCGCTCGGCGCGGGGCATCGAGGTGGGGCAGATCTTCTACTTCGGCACGGAATATTCCGAGAAGCTCGGGGCGGTGGTCACCGACGCCGAGGGCCAGAAGGTGCCGCTGCACATGGGCTCCCACGGCATCGGCGTCTCCCGCCTGCTTGGCGCGATCATCGAAGCCAGCCACGACGACAAGGGCATCATCTGGCCCGAGGGTGTGACGCCCTTCCACGCCGGCATCGTGAACCTGCGCCAGGGCGATGCGGCGACGGATGCCGCCTGCGAGCAGCTCTATGCCGCGCTGCAGGCCAAGGGGCTCGACCCGCTCTATGACGACCGCGACGAGCGGGCAGGTGGCAAGTTCGCCACCATGGACCTTATCGGCCTGCCCTGGCGGGTGACGGTCGGCCCGCGCGGGCTGGACAAAGGCGTGGTGGAACTCACCTCGCGCAAGACCGGCGAGAGCGAAGAGATGAGCCTCGACGCGGCGGTGGACCGGATCGCAGAGATCTACGCGAACGTGCTCTGACGGGCAGGGCGGGCGCTGCCCGCCTTCCGCTGCGCCCCCTGTGGCCCGGTCTACTGTAATGCGTAGATCGGTGTGGTCAGTGGCTCGCTCTCGAAGTTCATGATCCGCGGCTCGAAGGTTGCGCGGGGGCCGATCATCACCGCAGGGCAGGCGCCGGGATCGAGCGCGACCGACCATCCCTCCGGCACCGTATCCGTCAGATAGAACGGCGCGGTGACGCGGGTGCGGTAGGTCGCCCCCGGCTCAACGGCCACAAGCGGGTGATGGATGCCGGAGGCGAGGCCGAAGGGATCGTCGATGAACGAGCCGATGGCCACGCCGGAGCTGTCGTGCAATCGCAGGAAGCTGAGCGAAGGGTCGCTCGCCGGCGGCTCTGTGATGCAGATGCGGGCGTCCGTTCCGTTGGTCAGCCGCAACTCCACCGTCACGCCATGCGGCCCCGTCTCGGCGACATCGGCCTGCAGGTTCAGACGCGCCACGTCGGGCGGCGGGTCTTGCACACAGCCTGCGAGAGCGAGGGCCAGCGAAGCGGCTGTTGCCAGCCGCCTCATCGGCCGCGAATGCGCGGGTCGAGCGCGTCGCGGAGGCCATCGCCGATGTAGTTCACCGCCAGCACCGTCAGCGAGATGCACAGGCCCGGCCAGATGACCCGCTCGGGGAAACGCTCCATCCGCTCGACGCTGTCGAAGAGGATCTTGCCCCAGGTCGGGTAGTCCGACGGGAAGCCGAGGCCCAGGAAGCTGAGCGCGCTTTCCGTGATGATCGCCGTCGCCAGCCCCAGCGTGGCCGAGACCATGATGGGCGAGAGCACGTTCGGCAAAAGGTGCCGCGTGATCATCCGCCGCGCCGGGGTGCCGATGGATTGCGCGGCGAGCACGAACTCGCGTTCCTTCAGCGCGAGCACGTCGCCGCGCACGATGCGGGCGGTGTGCATCCAGCTTGTGATGCCGATGGCCGTGACGATGAGGATGAAGATGCCCTGTTCCGGCCCGAAGGCGGCGCGGAGCTGGTCGCGGAAGAGTAGCATCATGACGAGGAGCAGCGGCAGCAGGGGCAGGGCGAGCATCAGGTCGGTGAAGCGCATGAGCAGCCCGTCGATGCGGCGGAAATATCCGGCCAGCACGCCGATCACCGTGCCCAGCACCAGCGCCAGCAGCATCGCCACCCAGCCCACGGCCATCGAGACGCGGCCGCCCTGCATGAGGTTGGCGAGGATGTCGCGGCCGAGGTTGTCGCTGCCGAGCGGCTTGGCCCAGCTGACCTTGGCATCCCCGTCCCAGATCACCGTGTAGATCGGCCGGACATCCTTGTTGCGGATGTCGAGCGCGCCCGGGTCGACCCGCCAGATCCACGGGCCGATGACCACGAAGAGCGTGATGAAGATCAGAAAGCTCAGCCCGATCACCGCGCCCTTGTGTTGGCGGAACTGCACCCAGACATCGCGCCAAAGGCTGGTGGAGGCCTGCCCCGGCGCGGCGGAGCCGGCGGCTTCTTCCATCTGATGCGGACCATCGTCGGGCGCGCCGCCGGCGGGCAGGGCGGGGCTCGGCACCGCCTGGGTGGTGGCTTCTCGGTCGTCGCGGTCAGTCATAGCGGATCCGCGGGTCAAAGACGCCGTAAAGGATGTCGGCGATCAGGTTGAAGACGACGATGAGCACCGCGAAGATGAAGGTGAGCGTCATCACCATGGGAATGTCGCTGCCCTGAATGGCGGTGATGAGGAGCTGGCCGAGCCCGTTCACCTTGAACACCTGCTCGGTGATGATCGCCCCGCCAAAGACCTGTGGCACGCCCAAGGCGATGACGGTGATGACCGGGATCATCGAATTGCGCAGCACGTGGCGCAGGACGACGACCCGCTCGTTCATCCCCTTGGCGCGGGCGGTGCGCACGTAGTCGGCGCCGAGGTTGTCGAGCATTGAGGCGCGCATGTAGCGGCTGATCTGGGCGGCGGTGTAGAGCGCCAGCACGAAGACGGGCATCGCCATCTGCCGCATCTGGGCGACGAAGCTTGGCCAATCCTCCACCACCAGCGTGGTGTTGTAGATCGAGGGGAACCAGCCGAGGTTCACTGCGAAAATCACGATGAGCAGCACGCCGGTGAAGAAGGTCGGCACCGAGAAGCCCACCATCGAGATGAAGGCGCCGAGCTGGTCGAACCAGGAGTATTGCCAATAGGCCCCGGCGATGCCGATGGGCAGGGCGATGAGCACGCCCACCACATAGGAGAGGCCCACGACCCAGAGCGTCTGCGGGATGCGCTCGGCGATGATCTCGAAAACCGGCGAGCGCGACTGGAACGAGATGATGCGCTGCGCGCCATCGCCGAAATTCGTGCCGAGCAGGGCGTCGATCCAGTATTGCGGCTCGACGACGAAAAACTGGTAGAGCCAGAGGCCGAAGCGCACGTACCACGGCTGGCCCAGGCCGAGTGCCTCGCGCATCTGCTGGCGCACTTCGGGCGGGATCGACAGCGGGATATTCGCCATCGGGTCGCCGGGCGCGAGCTCGAGGAGCAGGAAGATCACCAACGCGATGAAGATCAGCGTGGGGATCGCCAGGATCAGGCGGCGTATGGTGAACGCGAGCATGTCAGACCGGCGTCTGCTGGTGGTAATAGAGGCGGTACTTGTCGCCCTCGAGCCGCCAAACAGAGGCGCAGCCGGCGGCATAGCCTTCGCCCTCGCGGCGCCCTTCGGCAGTGTAGATGAGCAAGCGGTCTTCGCCGAGCTCGCGCACATGCTGGTCGTCGAAGGCGACGGCCTCCCAGCGGTTTGAATCGTCGAGCGAGTCGATCACCGTGGCCCGGTCCAGCGGGCCGCCGGGGGCGGGAAAGGTCATCAGGACCTCGTCGGACAGAAGCTCTTCATAGGCCTCCTGGCCATCCAGCCAGAGCCGGCGTTCCTGCTCCCAAAGATCGTGCATGCCGTGCGTCCCCGTCTTGCCGCGTGGTCTTGCTGGTTGGCCGGGCGCCCGCATCGGGGCGCCCGACCGATTGTCTTAGCCGTCGATGCGGTACCAGTCGGCCGCGTTCCACAGCTCGCTGTCCCAGGTGTTCAGGACAACGCCGCCGAGGGAGTTGGCATGGGCCGAAACACGACCACGGTCGACGAGACCGACGATGATGCTGCTGTTCTTGGTCAGCATGTCGTTCATCTCGCGGGCGATGCGACCACGCTCTTCGAGATCGCCGGTGCGGCCAAGCTCGGCCACCAGCTCTTCATAGGCCGGGTCGCAGTAGCGGTTGATGTTCTCACCCTGCCACTGGGTCTCCGGCGACGGGATCTTGTCGCAGGTATAGGCGCCCAGGTAGCCCTCCGGGTCGGTGCCCGGGAAGTTGTTGGCGTACATCTCGACGTCGGCATAGAAGCGCTGGAACGTATCCGGCGAGCCGGGGTCGCCGCCGAAGAACACGGACGAGTCGACGTTGCGCAGCTCGACTTCAAGACCGAGATCTTCCCACCATTCCTTGATCAGGGCCTGGAAGTCCTGACGCACGGCGTTGGTGGAAGTCTGGTAGAGGATGGTCATCGGCTCGCCATCGGGCGTCTCGCGCACGCCGTCACCGTCGGTATCGACATAGCCGGCATCTTCGAGCATCTGCTTGGCGCGCTCCATGTCCTGCGGCATGCAGGTGGTGTTGTCGGAGGCGTAAAGCTCCGGTGCGGGCACGAGGTTACAGGTCGGGCGACCGGCCTGGCCGTAGCCGACTTCAACCAGCAGATCGCGGTCGATGGCGATCGACATGGCTTCACGCACCGTCTGATCCGTCAGGAACGGGTGGGGATGCGCGACGGTCGAGCGCTCGCCTTCCGGCAGGTCGGGCGAGGGGTCGGTGAGGTTCATCTCGATCCGCTCGACGAGCGTGCCGAAGGCCGAGACGGGGGTGCCCACGCCGCCTTCACTCATCTCGTCGATGACATCGGGGGCGAGCTGCAGGTTCCAGGCGTAGTCGAACTCGCCGGTCTGCAGCACGGCGCGGCCGGCAGCAGCCGCGTCACCGCCGCCCTTGAGCGTCAGCGTCGCGAAGGCCGGCTTGTCGGCGTCGCGGTAGTTCTCGTTCGCCTCCATCTCGATCACGTCGTTCACGCGGAAGTCGGTGACGGTGAAAGCGCCGGTGCCGACCGGGTTGAAGTTGGCATCGGTGCAGGTCGGCGCGGCGGCGCCGAGGCAATCGGCGAATTGCGCGGCCTGGATGATCGGCGATTCCGCCCCGGTGAAGGGCAGGTAGGGGTTCGGCTTGGCTTCGGTGAAATGCACCGTGACCGTCTTGTCGTCGACGACCTCGACATCCTCGATGCCGGCGAACTTGGCGCCCTGCGCGCAGCCGCCGCCTTCAGCGGTGCAATATTGCCAAGTGAAGCGCACGTCTTCAGCGGTGACGGGGGTGCCATCGGACCACATGACATCCGGCAGGATGTTCCAGGTGATCGAGGTCAGATCCTCGGCCACGCCGCCGTTGTCGAGCGTCGGAATTTCGGTGACGAGATAGGGCACCAGCGTGCCGGTTTCGTCGTAGCGGGCCAGCGGCTCGAGCACGAGGCTGGCGGCCTCGATCTCTTTGGTGCCGCCCGAGAGATAGGGGTTCATCGTCGAGGGGGCCTGCCAGTAGATCAGATTGACATGACCGTCCTCGCCACGCTCGGCAAAGGCCGCCGGGGCGACAAGCACGCCCGCAACGGCGCCGAGTAGCGCTGTCTTCAGTTTCATGAACTCACTCCTTGTTGGTGCTCTGTTGGCCTCACGGGCGCCGCCGTTTGCCCGGCGGTCTGGTTGGTATCTTCGTAGAGGTGGCAGGCGACCTGGCGCCCGTCGGCAAGGTGCCGCGGCATCGGGTCGACCTGGTGGCAGATGTCCATCACGCGCGGGCAGCGGGTGCAGAAGTTGCAGCCCTTCGGCGGATTGGCCGGCGAGGGCACGTCGCCCGTCAGGATGGTGCGGTTGATCGTGCGGGCCAGCGCCGGGTCGGGCTCCGGCACGGCGGAAAGCAGGGCCTGCGTGTAGGGGTGCAGCGGCTCGGCATAGAGCGCCTCGCGCGGGGCGAGCTCGACGATGCGGCCGAGGTACATGACGGCGACGCGCGTTGCGATGTGGCGCACCATCGAGAGGTCATGCGAGATGAAGAGGTAGGTGAGGCCAAACTGCTCCTGCAGGTCCTCCAGCAGGTTCACCACCTGCGCCTGGATGGAGACGTCGAGCGCCGCGATTGGTTCGTCGCAGACGATGAACTTGGGGTTGAGCGCCAGCGCCCGCGCGATGCCGATGCGCTGCCGCTGGCCGCCCGAGAAGGCATGCGGGAAGCGGCGGGCGAAGGCGCGGTTGAGGCCGACGGCATCCATCAGCTCCAGCACCTTTTCGTCCTTCTCGGCCGAGGAGAGCTTGGTGTGCTCATCCAGCGGCTCGCGGATGATCTGGCTGACGTTCATGCGCGGGTTCAGCGAGGCCTGCGGGTCTTGAAACACCATCTGCATCATGGGCCGGTGCTTGCGCAGGGCGCCCTGGCTCAGATGCCCGATCTCGAGCCCGTCGATGGCGATGGAGCCTTCGGTGATGTCGTAGAGCCTCAGCACGGCCCGGCCGCAGGTGCTCTTGCCACAGCCCGATTCCCCAACGAGGCCCAGCGTCTCGCCCGGCATGATCTTGAAATCCACGCCGTCGACGGCCTTCACGGCACCGGTCTGGCGCCGGAAGACCCCGGTATGGATGGGGAAGTGCATTTTCAGCCCCCGCACATCGAGGAGCGGCGTGGCGGGCGCGTCGTCAAGCATCCTGAATCTCGGGGCTGGTGGGCGCGAGGCCGGGGTCGCAGAGGAAGCAGGCGGCGTCGTGGCCATTGGCCATCGGGTAGCGCTGGGGCAGGGCGCGGTGGCAGAGATCCCAGGCGTGGGGGCAGCGGTCGCGGAAAGAGCAGGCGGCGGGCGGGGCCAGCAGGATTGGCGGCTGCCCTTCGATGACCGTCAGGCGCTTGGCGCGCGCGCCGTGCACATTGGGCACCGTCTTGAGCAGCGCCTGCGTGTAGGGATGGCGGGGGTTGGCGAACAGCTCCTCGACCGGCGCATGCTCCACCACCTGGCCGCCGTACATCACCATCACCCGGTCGGCGATGCCGGCGATGACGCCGAGGTCATGGGTGATCCAGATCACAGCCATGCCGAGCTTCTCGCGCAGCTCCTGCATCAGCTCGAGAATCTGCGCCTGAATGGTGACGTCGAGTGCCGTGGTCGGCTCGTCGGCGATCAGCACCTTGGGGTCGCAGGCCAGCGCGATGGCGATCATCACCCGCTGACGCATGCCGCCGGAAAACTGGTGGGGATAGTCGCTCAGCCTCTGCCGGGCGCCGGGAATGCCCACGAGCTCCAGCAGCTCGACGGCACGGTCTGCGGCGGCGCGCTTGCTCAGTCCCATGTGCCGGCGCAGCGGCTCGGCGATCTGCATGCCAACGGTGAAGACCGGGTTGAGCGAGGTCATCGGGTCTTGAAAGACGAAGCCGATGCGCCCGCCGCGCACCTCGCGAAGGGCCGGCGGGTCGAGCTTGAGCAGGTCGTCGCCCTCGAACATCACTTCGCCCGGGCCGATGACGGCGGGCGGCGACGGCAGCAGGCCGATCAGCGACATCATCGTCACCGACTTGCCGCTGCCGCTTTCGCCGACCACGCCCAGTAGCTCCCCGGCGTTCAGCGAAAAGCTGACGTCGTTCACCGCGTGGATATTCCCCGCGCGGGTGTGGAACACGGTGCTCAGCGAGCGGACATCTAGAACGGGTGTCGCCCCAGCGGGCATTCAGAACCTCCAAATGGTTCTTTTGGTTTTTGTTTTCCCTGCTGGGCGATGATTTGCCCAATTTGTTGGCATGAGCCTAGCGAGTTTCCGGTGTCGAGCAAGCCCCGGGGTGACGTGCGGGGCAATATCGTCTTTCCCTGCCCGGGAATGCCGCGCAGAACGGCACATGAAGGAGCATCTGCCATGAAAGACCTCACCCCGCGCGACATCCTCGCCCGGCTCATCGCCTTCCCGACTGTCAGCTCCGAGAGCAATCTGGAGCTGATCGACTTCGTCGAGGCCTATCTGCAGGCCTGTGGCGCGAAGACGGGCCGGGTGCCGAAGCCCGATGAACCGAAGGCCGGGCTCTGGGCGCATGGCGGCGCATGGGTGGAGGGGGCCGTGCTCCTCTCCGGCCATAGCGACGTGGTGCCGGTGGCGGGGCAGAACTGGGCGACGGACCCGTTCGAGCTGGTCGAGCGCGAAGGCAAGTTCTTCGGGCGTGGCACCACCGACATGAAGGGCTTCGATGCTCTGGCGATCTGGGCGGTGGGGCAGGCGGCCCTCCGCGGACTGCCGCAGCCCCTGCAACTGGCCCTGAGCTATGATGAGGAGCTGGGCTGCTACGGCGCCCCGCCGGTGATCGAGGCGATGGCCGGGGCCGGCGTGCCGAAGGCGGGCGCGGCGATCATCGGTGAGCCGTCGGAGTTGAAGGTCGTGACGGGCCACAAGGGCGGCTGCCTGTGGCATGTGCATGTGAAGGGCCACGAGGTGCATTCCTCGCTGATCTACGACGGCGTCTCTGCCATCTTCGAGGCCGCCAAGCTGGTGCGGTGGGCCGATGAGCTGAACGCCGAGAACCGGGCCGCCGAGCCGGGACCGTTGGCTGCGGATTTCTATCCGCCCTGCACGACGGCGCATGTCGGCAAGATCGAGGGTGGCACGGCGCACAACATCACGGCCGGTGACTGCCGGCTGGGCTTCGACTTCCGCGTCGTGCCCGGCGACAGCCTTGAAGAGTGGCGCGAGAGGTTCGAGGCAAAGCGTGCCGAGCTGGAGGCCGACATGAAAGCCCGCCACCCCGGCTGCTTCATCGAGGCTACGCCCGGCTTCACGGTGCCGCCACTGGTGCCGGAGGACGGCGGCGCCGCCGAGCGTCTGGCCCGCGGTCTCACCGGAGACAACGCTACCCATGTGGTGAGCTACGGCACCGAGGCCGGGCACTTCCAGGCCGCCGGCATCTCTTCGGTGGTCTGTGGGCCGGGGAACATCGCTCAGGCGCACCAGCGCGACGAGTTCCTGACCGTCGAGCAGTTCGAGGCGGGGCAGGCCTTCATGGAGATGTTGCTGGAGGGCCGGGCATGAGCTTTCCCTACACGATGGACAAGCCGCTTGAGCACCAAGGCCCGCTGCCCGAGGCGGCAGATGTGGTGATCATCGGCGGTGGCATCGTCGGTGTCATGGCCGGATGGTTCCTCGCCCGCGCCGGGGTGAAGACGGTGCTGGTCGAGAAGGGCCGCGTCGGCGCCGAGCAATCGGGCCGCAACTGGGGTTTCATCCGCCAGCAGGCGCGTGACCTGCGCGAGCTGCCGATCATGGTGGAGGCCAACCGACTTTGGCCTGAGCTGGCCGAGCGCACCGGCGAGGATATCGGCTTGAAGCGCGGCGGCGTTCTCTACATGGCCGACAACGCCCGCGACATGGAAACCTTTGCCCGCCACGAGGAGGAGGGCCGCGCCCATGGCACCGACATCCGCCTGCTGACGCGCCCCGAGCTGGCCGACCAGCTCCCCGATGCGCGGTGGAACTGGAAGGGCGGCGTCATTACCCCCTCCGACATGTCCGCCGAGCCCTGGAAGGCCGTGCCCGCCTTCGCCCGTGCCGCTGTGCGCGACGGGCTGACGATCCGTGAGAGCTGCGCTGCTCGTGGGCTGGAGCGCTCGGGTGGCGCTGTGACCGGCGTCGTGACAGAGGCGGGCACGATCCGCTGCGAGCAGGTGCTGGTCGCAGGCGGCGCCTGGTCACGCCTGTTCCTAGGGGCGGAGGGGCTGCGCATCCCGCAGGCCTCTGTCCGCGCCACGGTGGTGGCGACCGAGCCGCTGCCGGAGGTCTTCGCCGGCGGCGCCGTCGACGGGCGGCTGGGGCTGCGGCACCGACAGGATGGCGGCTACACTCTGGCGCCGGGCTGGGGGCACGAGGTGTTCGTCGGGCCCGATCTCATCCGCTCGCTGCGCGACTTCTTCCCCTTTTGGTGGGCCGACCCGCTGGAGAACATCCCGCTCGCCGCCGCGCCGAAAGGCTTCCCCGATGCCTGGGGCACGCCGCGCAAATGGGAGGGGGCCTCGCCCTTCGAGGCGATGCGCATCCTCAACCCCGCGCCCAGCCAGCGGCGGATCAGGCATCTGACGAAGGCGTTCCACAAGCGCTTCCCGACGCTGCCGATGCCGAAGGTCCGCGCCGCCTGGGCTGGCATGATCGACGTGCTGCCCGACCAGGTGCCCATCGTCGATGCCGCCCCAGGCGTGCCGGGGCTCTGGGTGGGCACGGGCCTCTCCGGCCACGGTTTCGGCATCGGGCCGGGGATCGGGCGGGTGCTGGCGGACCTCATGCAGGGCAAGCCGGCGGGGCATGACATGAGCGGCCTGCGGTACGCGCGGTTCTGACGGCCGGGCAAGCGGAACGATGCTCTCTGCCCCGGCGTTGTCTTCGCAAAGCCAATCTTACGGGGACAGGCACGCATCCTATGGAACCTCCATTCACGCTGATCGCGAACGCAAAATCCGGCCGCCGCGATCGCGAGCGGCTCGATGCGCTGCGCAAGATGCTCACCGAGCAGCTCGGTGCCGAGCTGGAGTATCGCCCCGTTCAGGGTGACGAGATCGGCGAGGCCGCCAAGGCCGCGCGCGACATCGGTCGCGGCACCGTCTTCGCCGCCGGGGGCGATGGCACACTCTCCGGTATCGCCGATGTGCTGAAGGGCAGCGATGTCGCCATGGCGCCGCTGCCGATGGGCACGTTCAACTTTTTTGCCCGTGGTCTCGATATCCCCGAAGGCGACGAGGCTGCCGTCACGGCGCTGGCCAAGGGCAATGTGCGCGACTTTCCGGTGGGCGAGATCAACGGGCGGGTGTTCCTCAACAACGCCAGCCTCGGGGTGTACCCCGCCATCCTGCGGGCGCGCGAGACGGTCTACCAGAACTGGGGTCGCTCGCGGGTGGCGGCCTATTGGTCTGTCCTCAAGATCCTCGCGCGGCCCGGCCACGGCATGAAGCTGGAGGTCGAGCTCGACGGGCAGAAGCAGCGGATCGTCACGCCGATGGTCTTCGTCGGCTCCAACCCCTTCCAGCTACGTATCTTCCACCTCGATGGTGCCGAGCTGCCGGAGACGGGCAAGCTCGCCTTCTATTACGGTGAGAGCACCGGGCGTTTCGCCATGCTGCGCACCGCCGTCTGGCTGGGCCTGAAGGCGGCGCGGCGCGGGCATGAATTCGCCATGCTCTCGGGGCGCGAGATCAAGGTGAACGTCGCCGGCTCGCGCAAGAAGCTGGTCGTGGCGCTCGATGGCGAGCGGTTCCATTTCGAGACGCCCGTTACAATGCGCCTGCTGGAGCATTCGCTGAAGGTCGTCGTGCCGCAGGGCAGCTCGGCCGGGCGCCCGCGCCCCGCGCCAGACGCAGAACCGGCGGCGACGGGAGCAGCCTGATGGCACGGATCGTTCACATGTCCGACCTGCATTTCGGCCGCGCCCGGCCGGAGCTGCTGACGCCGCTCGTCGAGCAGGTCAACGCCCTGGCGCCCGACCTCGTCGCCGTCTCCGGCGACCTCTCGCAGCGCGCCCGCAACCGCGAATTCGCCGCCGCCGCCAAGCTGCTCGACCGGTTGGAAGCGCCAAAGCTCGTGGTGCCGGGCAACCATGACGTGCCGCTGTGGAACGTGCTGCTGCGGGTGCTGCACCCGTTTCGCAAATACCGCGCCCATTTCGGCAACGACAAGGAGCCGCAGACCCGCATCGGCGATGTCGCCGTCATCGGCGTCAACTCGGTCGACCCGAAGGTGCATCAGGCGGGCCGGATGGATTCGGAGCGGCTCGATAAGGTCGTGGGGCGGCTCAGCAGCCTGCCCGAAGACACGCTGAAGGTCATCGTGATGCACCACCCGATCGTGCATCCGCCCGGCTCCGACAAGGCGCCTATGGCGGGGGCCGTCAAGGCGGCGCGCGCCTTTTCCGACGCCGGCGCCGATATCGTGCTGACGGGCCACCTGCACACCTGGAAGGCAGAGACCTTCGAGATGCCGGACGGGCTGGCGCTGCTGTTCATCCAGGCGGGCACCGGCCTGTCGACGCGCAAGCGCGGAGAGCCCAACGATTTCAACCTCATCGACTGCCGCCCCGGTCAGGCGGTGGTGACGCGCTATTGCGCCACCGAGGAAGCCGACGCCTTCGTACCCGCCAGCCCGGAGCTCTTCCGCGACAGCCCGCAAGGCTGGATCCGCGCAATCGAACCGGATGCGGCGCCGGTGGCCGGCGCGGTGCGAGAAAGCGAAGCGGCGGAGTAGGGCCCTAGAGCACCGGGTGCAGCAGCTCCAGCACTGGCAGGCCCTCACGGAAGGCCTCGGTCAGCCGGGGCACCAGCGGGCCGTTACCGCCCAGCTCGCGGCTGGCGACGCAGGATTTCATCTTCAGGAACCGCGCCATCGGGTGATCCGGGTCGTAAGGCGCCGGCACGCGCTTCAATTCGCTCTCGCCAAAGGCGAAGCCCGCCGCCTCGGCCCGATCGGCCAGTGACTGCATGCGCGCGGCGTCGCTGCCGAGCAGGGCGCGCCAGCGACCGAGCTGTTCCTTGTCGAAGCTCATCGTGCCGAGCCCGACGGTGACGTCATCGAGCCCGATGCCGAAGAAGCAGACCGGCTCGCTGGCCCCGCCGGCGGTGAGCGCCCAGGACATATGCAGATGCGTGTTGTAGGGCCGCTTGTCACGCGAGAAGCGCACATCGCGCTGCGGGCGGTAGAGTTTGGGCGTCGCCTCGTGGCCCGTAAGGCCGAGGAGAGGCGCGCGCATCTCTTCCAGCAGCGCCTCCGCCGGGGCCTTCAGCCGGGCGTCGTATTCGGCCTTGTGGGCCTTGAACCAGTCGCGGTCATTGTTGGCATCGAGCCGGGCCAGAAACTCCCGCGTAGCTGCGACAAAGTCGTCACCGAGCGGGGCGGCTGAGGCAACGCTGCCTGCCGTATCGGCATCCTGGGTCGCGGCATGGCTGGGTGCACTCATCGGGGCCTCTGGACGGGGCAGGCAACTCTGCCTAGAGGAGCGCCATGAGCGCCTTCAGGTCAAGCTTCCGTACCGATGCAATTGCACTTATGCGCATCGGTCTGCCTCTTGTTGGGGCATCCGTCGCCGGATTTCTCATCCACATGACCGATACCATCATGCTTGGGTGGTATTCGGTCACCGCTCTGGCGGCCTCGACCATCGCCACGTCGTTCTGGTTCACGCTCTTCATCCTCGGCGCCGGCTTCGGCACCGCCGTGGCGCCCGTGGTGGCCTCGGCCGCGGCGCGGGGCGACGAGGTGCGGGCGCGGCGCTTCACGCGCATGGCGATGTGGCTGTCGCTGGGCTACGGCCTGCTCGCCCTGCCGCCGCTGTGGTTCTCCGAGCCGATCCTGCTCGCCATCGGGCAGCCGGCGGATGTCGCCGAGCAATCGCAGGTCTATCTGCGCATCGCCTGCTTCGGCCTCTTTGGCACGCTCTTCGCCACCTCGCTGCGCGGCTTTCTGGGCGCGCTGGAGATGACGGCGATCCAGCTCTGGATCACCATCTTCGGCGTCGGCCTGAACGCCGTGATCAACTACGCGCTGATCTTCGGCAATCTGGGCGCCCCCGAGCTGGGCATCCGCGGCGCCGCCATCGCCTCGGTCACGCTGGAAATCGCCATGGCCGCCGCCGCCGCCATCTATGCGGTGCGCAAGGCGCCGCAGTTCGAGCTCTTCGTGCGGTTCTGGAAGCCGGACTGGGAGGCGCTGCGCGATGCCTTCCGCCTTGGCATGCCGATCGGCCTGACCTCGCTGGCCGAGACGGCGATGTTCACCGGCTCGTCCGTCATGATGGGCTGGATCGGCGAGATCGAGCTGGCCGCCCATGGCATCGCCATGCAGCTGACGGCGCTGCTCTTCATGTTCCACGTCGGCATGAGCCAAGCGGGCACGGTGCGCGCGGGCGCGTATGTGGGGCGCGGCGATGAGCTGGGCCTGCGCCGCACGGCCATCACCGCCCAAGCCATCGCCGTGCTCTTCGGCTTTCTCGTTGTGGGCAGCTTCCTCATCTGGTCAGAGCCGCTGGTCGGGCTGTTCATTGACCCGAACGACCCCGAGCGCCCGGCCATCATCGCCATCGGCGCGCCGCTTCTGCTGATCGCCGCGCTCTTCCAGTTCGGCGATGGCGGGCAGGCGACCATGCTCGGCCTGCTGCGCGGCGTGCAGGACATGCGGGTGCCCATGATCATCGCGACGATCTGCTATTGGGTCGTCGGCCTGCCGGGCGCCTATCTGCTGGCTTTCCCGCTGGGGCTGGGGCCGGAGGGGCTTTGGTACGGGCTGTTCCTCGGCGTGACGACCGCGATGCTGGCCTTCACCGTGCGCTTCTGGCGCAAGTCGGTGAAGATCTCAGCCGTCCCCGCCCTCGGGCCCAGCTCCGGCCCCCCCAGCATCGCGACCTGAGCCGAGCGTCACCGGCTGCGCCGGCGCCTCGGCCAGCCGCTCGGCCTTGCGGCGCACGAGGATGGTGCGCAGGTCGTGCATGGCGAGGAGGAGCGTGTCCGTCACCTCCTCCAGCTCTTCGGGGGTGGCGCGGGCCTGAACCCATTGGGCAGTGAGGTTCATGTGGTCGATGGCGCGGTGAATGTCATCCAGCTCGCGCCGTGTCAGCAACTTGCGCCGCTCTTCGATCCAGGCCCCGATCTCGGCGCTCTCTTCGGGCGTCAGCTCATGGCCGCCATGCGGCTTGATCTCGCCGTTCTTCCAGTTCGCCACGGCGATCTGGTTCAGCTCCAGCCGCCGGTCACGGTTCTCGGTCTCGACGAGGAAGACGGCGGCGCCGTTCTCGCGGATGCGGTAGAAGAATTTGGGAAGGTCGGTCATCCGTTTTCCAGACAACGCAGCAGGCTGCCGTTCAGATCGACGAGGAAGAACAGGCGCGGCACCTCCGGGTCGGGGTCGCGCCCCGGCGGGGTGAGGCGGGGGATGGCGCGGGGGTTATCCGAGAGGCCGGCCTCGGTGAAGGCCGCGTAGAGCCCGTCCAGATCGTCCACCCGGATGCAGGCGGAGTGCCAGCTCTCCGCTGGCTTGAGGCCGGGCGCATGGAAGAACTCCAGCTCCAGCGGGCCCCGGGTGAGGATCATCCAGCCATCCGAGCGGTAGGGCGGCTCGAAGCCGAGGGTGGCGTAGAACGCCTCAGTCTCGGCCATGTCGATGGCCGGCAGGTTGGCGGTGATCCTGTCGGCCATCCGGCCCCCCTAGCTCAGCCCCTCGCAGAACCGCTTGATGCGCGCGCAGGCCTCGGTCAGCGCGGCGTCGGAAGTAGCGTAGCTGACGCGGAAGTTCGGAGAAAGCCCGAAGGCGGCGCCGAAGACGACGGCGACGTTCTCCTCCTCCAGCAGCGCCGTGGCGAAGGCCTCGTCATCGGTGATCGCCGTTCCGGCGGCCGAGGTCTTGCCGATGCAGCCTGAGATGTCGGGGTAGACGTAAAAGGCCCCCTCCGGCACCGGGCAGGTGATGCCGGGGGAGGCGTTGAGGCCGGCGACCACCAGATCGCGCCGCCGCTCGAACAGCGCCCGGTTGGGGCCGATGAAATCCTGCGGGCCATTCAGCGCCTCGATCGCAGCCCATTGGCTGATCGAGCAGGGGTTCGACGTGCTCTGGCTCTGGATCTTGCGCATGGCGCCGATCAGCTCCTTCGGTCCCGCCGCATAGCCGATCCGCCAGCCGGTCATCGCATAGGCCTTGGAGACGCCGTTGACGGTGAGCGTGCGCTCGTAGAGCCCGGGCTCGACCTCTGCCGGGGTGCAGAAGGTGAAGTCCCCAAAGGTCAGATGCTCGTACATATCGTCGGTCATCACCCAGACATGCGGGTGCTTCATCAGCACGTCCGTCAGCGCCCTAAGCTCGTCACGGCTGTAGCCCGCGCCGGTCGGGTTCGACGGCGAGTTGAAGAGGAACCACTTGGTCTTGGGCGTGATCGCCGCCTCGAGCTGCTCGGCGGTGATCTTGAAGCCCGTCTCCATCGAGGCGGGCACCACGACAGGCTCGCCGCCCGCCAGCAGCACCATGTCGGGATAGCTGACCCAGTAGGGCGCGGGGATGATTACCTCGTCGCCGGGGTTCAGCGTCGCCATGAAAGCGTTGTAGAGCACCTGCTTGCCGCCAGTGCCCACCGTTACCTGCGCCGGCTCATAGCGCAGCCCGTTCTCTCGCTCGAACTTGGCGCAGATGGCCTTCTTCAGCTCGGGGATGCCATCGACGGGGGTGTACTTCGTCCGCCCTTCCTCGATGGCGCGGATGCCCGCGGCCTTGATATTGGCCGGCGTGTCGAAATCCGGCTCACCGGCGCCGAGGCCGATCACGTCACGCCCGGCGGCCTTCAGCTCCGCCGCCTTGGTGGTGACCGCGATGGTCGGCGAGGGCTTCACGCGGGCGAGGGTGTCGGCGAGGAAAGGCGGCATGTCGGCTCCGGGCTGGCAACGAAGGGGCGCGGCTGTCATAAGCCGGGGCAGGAGACCCGGCAAGGAGGAGCCCCACATGACGCCCGATGACGGCTGGTACAGCGAAGACAGTGCCACACTCGGTGACCGCATCGCCGGTGCCCGCGAGGCCGCCGGCCTTGGCCAGAAAGAGCTGGCATCGCGCCTCGGCGTGAAGGCCTCGACGATCGAACGCTGGGAGGATGACCGGGCAGAGCCGCGCGCCAACCGCCTGCAGATGCTTGCCGGCATGCTCGGCGTCTCGCTTTCGTGGATGCTCACGGGTGTCGGCGACGGGCCTGAAGCCCCGACAGAGGCCGATACAGCCGAGCGTGGGCATGAGCTGACCGAGCTGCGCAAGATCCGCGCCGAGATGACGGCAACGCTCGCCCGCCTCGGCCGGCTGGAAAAGCGCCTGCGCAGCAGCACGAGCTAAACCATGATCGAGACACCGCCCCCGGCCGGAGAGACCCGCGAGACCAGGCTGCGCCGTCTGCACATGCGCTCGATCCGCCGGGGTATCCGCGAGATGGACCTGATCTTAGGCAATTTCGCCGCGACCGAACTGCCGGCCCTGAGTGATTCACGCCTCGACGATTACGAGCGCCTGCTTAATGAATCCGACCATGACATTTACCGTTGGATAAGTACTGACAACGGGGCGCCGGCAGAGCTTGAAGGCGTATTAACCCTTATTCGCAAGGGGGCTCAGGGTGTCACCCGTCCGGCCTAGCTGGCCGCCCGCCCCGACATTTCCCCCCAATTGCCCCTTTTCAGACACATTCCGACTGGGTTTTAAACCACATCTTGAGCAATTGTCGCCAAGTTAGGATCAAAACCCGCTGAATGGAGAAGCCCCGATGAGCCTGCACTCTGCGATTGAAGACGACTCTGAGCTCGGTGTTAACGCGGGCTTCATGCAAAGCTACCTTGAAGCGCTGACGCTGGTCGAACGGCTTCACCGCCTTCTGCTCGATGTCATCAAGGATGAGTTCGAACGCCTCGGCATGCTTGAGCTCAATGCCGTTCAGGCCCTCTTGCTGTTCAACATCGGCGACAACGAGGTGACGGCCGGCGAACTGAAGAGCCGCGGCTATTACCAGGGCTCGAACGTCTCGTACAACCTCAAGAAGCTGGTCGAGATGGGCTACATGCATCACCAGCGCTGCGAGATCGACCGCCGCTCTGTCCGCGTTCGCCTGACGGAGAAGGGCCGCGAGGTGCGCGACATCGTCACCAAGCTCTTCGCCGCCCATGCCGAAGGTCTCACCGGCCGCGGTGTGATCGATCTCGAAGGCCTCGACAACATCACCATGTCGCTGCGCCGGGTCGAGCGCTACTGGGCCGACCAGATCCGCTACATCTACTGAGCCACGGCTCCCGCGGGGCCGCCAGCGGGCGGCCCTAGCGTTCCATCGCGCCCTTGCCCGCGATGATCTTCTCGCGAAATTTCTCTACCCGGGCCAACCGCGTCTCCGCCTTCTTGGCGGAGGAGAGGGCAATCACGTAGCTTTTCTGCCGGCCCGGTGTCAGAGCGTGAAAGGCCTCGGCAAGCTCGCTGTCACTGTCCAGCGCCTCCACCAGTTCTTCCGGCAACTCCAGCGCCTCCTCCTCCTTCGGCGCCCGGATCCCGGCTTCGGCATAGCTTATCGCTTCTGCCAGATAGTTGCTGATCACCGGCTCTAGCCGCGCCGGCCCATCCTCATCCGTGAACTTGATGATATTGGGGTGCTTCGTATTCGGCCCCTGCCGCACCATCACCCCCACGGGGTCTTTCATCAGCGCCGGCTCGAAGAAGCCCAGGCTGAAATACTCCTTCAGCGCCCCGATGATCACGATATTGCGCCCGGCATGGGCGTAGCAGGGATGCGCCCACCGCACCTGCTCCTCCAGCCCCGCCTCCCGGCAGATCCGGCGCAGCACCTCGAGCCCGCCGATCCAGCGGCGCGTGGAACATTCGGGCGTATCGAACCGCTCACAGCGCGCGCAGCCCCGGGTGAAGTAGTCTTCGACGTCAGCAATCATCATGGCCGCCCCTCCACGACCTCACTCATAACCCTTGCCTTATGAGAATGCAAAACCGCCGCACCGTCGCCGCCCGCGCCCCCTCGACCTCTGCCGAGCGCGGCCAGCAATCGGCCCGCCTGTCTTTGCTCAAGCAAAATCCTCGGGGGGGCTGCCAAAGGCAGCGGGGGGCAGACAGCCCCCCTCCAACCTCTCAACCAGGGCGGCCGCCTCAGACCAGGCGGCTCGTCTCCAGCGCCGCCCGCACGAAGCTGGCGAACAGCGGGTGCGGGTCGAAGGGTTTCGACTTCAGCTCGGGGTGGAACTGGACGCCGATGAACCAGGGGTGATCGCTCCATTCCACGATCTCCGGCAGCCGGCCGTCCGGGCTCATCCCCGAGAAGCACAGGCCCGCTTTCTCCAGCTGCTCGCGATATTTGGTGTCGACCTCGTAGCGGTGACGATGCCGCTCTTCGATCTCGGTCTCGCCATAGACCTCGGCGACCTTCGAGCCCTCAGAGAGCATCGCCGTATAGGCCCCAAGCCGCATCGTGCCGCCCTTGTCGTCATCCACCTTGCGGCGGACGGCGTGGTTGCCCTGGATCCATTCCTTGAGGTGATAGACCACCGGCTCGAAGCGCCGCACGCCGGCCTCGTGGTCGAATTCCTCCGAGCCGGCCTTGTCAACGCCGGCGACATTCCGGGCGGCCTCGATCACCGCCATCTGCATGCCAAGGCAGATGCCGAGATAGGGCACCTTGTGCTCGCGAGCGAACTTCGCGGCGGCGATCTTGCCCTCGGTGCCGCGCTCACCGAAGCCGCCGGGCACGAGGATGGCGTGGAAGCGCTCCAGATGCGGGGCCGGGTCTTCGCGCTCGAAGATCTCGGCGTCGATCCACTCGGCCTTTACCTTCACCCGGTTCGCCATGCCGCCATGGGTCAGCGCTTCGGCGATCGACTTATAGGCGTCTTCCAGCTGCGTGTACTTGCCAACGATGGCCACGCGCACCACGCCCTCGGCATGGTGGATGCGGTCGCTCACATCTTCCCACTTCGTCAGATCGGGCCGCGGGGCAGGGGAGATCTGGAAGGCATCCAGCACCGCCTGGTCGAGACCCTCGCGGTGATAGGCGAGGGGCGCGTCGTAGATCGTCGAGAGGTCCTGCGCCGCGATCACGCTGTCGGGGCGGACGTTGCAGAAGAGCGCGAGCTTCTCCCGCTCTTTCTGCGGGATCGGCCCCTCGGAGCGGCAGACGAGGATGTCGGGGGCGAGACCGATGGAGCGGAGCTCCTTCACCGAGTGCTGCGTCGGCTTGGTCTTGAGCTCGCCCGAGGTCTTGATCCAGGGCAGGAGGGTCAGGTGCATGAAAATGCACTGGCCGCGGGGCTTGTCCTGGCTGAACTGGCGGATCGCCTCGAAGAAAGGCAGGCCCTCGATATCGCCAACGGTGCCGCCGATCTCGCAGAGCATGAAGTCGACCTCATCACCGCCGATGTCGATGAAATCCTTGATCTCGTCGGTGACGTGCGGAATGACCTGGATGGTCTTGCCGAGGTAGTCGCCCCGGCGCTCTTTCTCCAGCACGTTCGAATAGATGCGCCCGGAGGATACCGAATCCGTTCGCCGTGCCGCGACGCCGGTGAAGCGCTCGTAATGGCCCAGGTCGAGGTCGGTCTCGGCGCCGTCATCTGTGACGAAGACCTCGCCATGCTCGAAGGGGCTCATCGTGCCCGGGTCGACGTTGAGATAGGGGTCGAGCTTTCTCAGCCGCACCGAATAGCCGCGCGCCTGCAGAAGGGCCCCCAGGGCGGCCGAAGCAAGGCCTTTGCCGAGGGAGGACACCACCCCGCCGGTGATGAAAACGTAGCGCGCCATTGGTGATAAACCCCCGTGTCTGGCCAAATCAAAGCTCAAGGCCGGGGGCTTGCGCACCCAGCATCACGGGACTCAATGATACGCGACAACGGCGGTCCCTGTCCACACCGTGCGCAAGATTTTGTTGCGGAGTTTCTAGAGCAGACAACCCCTTGTGGCAGCGCAGGGCGCTACCTTCGGGCGGCACGAGGCCGCCCGGCGGTTCGTCAGTTGCCGGCCGGCGCCGCGGGGGCGTCGTCCTCGGCAGGAGCGGCGGCCTCGGGCTCGGCGGCATCATCCGCCGCTGCCGGGGCGCTTGTGTCTTGGGTCACCGGTGCGGTGGCCTCGGGCACCTCTTCTACGGCGGACTCATCGGCCTGCGGCAGAACCAGGTCACTCTCCGGCGCCGCGCCCGCTTCCGGCAGCGCGAAGCCGTCGGTGGTGGCGTTCGGCACGCCGGCGTCGGTGTCTTCGGCATTGGGCACAACGGGGCCGCTCTCTTCGGCAGAGGGCGGCAGCAGCGAGGTGCCGAGATCGGGCGTGTTGGCGCCGGAGCTGCCCACCGGCTGAATCCGGTCGACCACCGAGACGCCGGCAGAGTTGTTGGCCGAGATGATCGTCAGCGCCAGCGTGCAAACGAAGAACGCGGTGCCGAGGCCCCAGGTGACCTTGCCCAGCACATCCGCCGCGGCGCGGCCGGTCATGACTCCGCCGCCACCGCCGCCGCCCATGCCAAGGCCGCCCCCTTCGGAGCGCTGCAGCAGCACGACGCCGATCAAACTGAGGGCGATGAGCAGGTCAACGATAAGAACGACGGTTTCCATGGGGGCTCCCGGTGCA
Organism: Pseudoroseicyclus sp. H15; assembly: GCF_054353345.1. Taxonomy (NCBI): domain Bacteria; kingdom Pseudomonadati; phylum Pseudomonadota; class Alphaproteobacteria; order Rhodobacterales; family Paracoccaceae; genus Pseudoroseicyclus; species Pseudoroseicyclus sp. H15. The sequence goes on along the minus strand of NZ_JBTHJE010000002.1, from coordinate 157,086 downwards.
ACGGGGGGTATCTAGAACCGGCAAACCCAGAGCGCAAGCATGAAGGCAGCGCTTCCGGGGTGCCGGAGGGACAAGCGGGGCTTTTGCGCCGGCATGGCGCGCTCCGCCCGGGCCTTATAGCCAAGGCGGGCAGGGGGGCGGCAGCTGGCCCGGCGCTCAGTCCTCGCCGAGCACGTCGACCTGGCCAGAAAGCTGCCGGCGGATGATCGACCATGACAGCCCGGTACCCAGCACCAGCGAGGCCGTGAAGATCGCCAGCCAGCTCGCGCCGTCCTTGGTGTCGACATGCAGGATGCCGTAATCGAGCCCCAGCCAGACGAGCGCACCCACGAAGAACAGCACGATCATCACGCCGAACAGCCCCAGCGCCCGCAGCGTCGCGCGCAGCGACACCACGTAGCCGGCGGCCAGCATCACGCCCAGAACCGCCGCCAGCGGCAATTGGTCAAGGTGATTGCGCCCGAACCAGGCGAGGTAATTGAACGGGGTGGGGTTATAGGTCAGCGCGATGAGGAGCCCTGCAAACCCCCACCGGGTGAAGAAGTGGATCGCCATGTGTCTGCCTCACAGGTCGTTAAAATTTTATCGAACCTTTTGTGCGCTCCGCGACTGTCTGTCCATCCGGTCCGGCGCGGCCTTGAAGCCAGCGTGACCCCGGCGCTATACCCGCCCCTGTTTGTGTCTCGGCAAGGAGCGCCTCATGGCGAACGTGGTGGTCGTCGGCACCCAATGGGGTGACGAGGGCAAGGGTAAGATCGTGGATTGGCTTTCCGAGCGGGCAGATGTGATCGCCCGCTTCCAGGGAGGCCACAACGCCGGGCATACGCTGGTTATCGACGGCGAGGTCTATAAGCTGCATGCGCTGCCCTCGGGCGTGGTGCGCGGCGGCAAGCTCTCAATCATCGGCAACGGCGTCGTGCTCGACCCCTGGCATCTGCTTGAAGAGATCGCCGCCATCCGCGCGCAGGGGGTGGAGATCTCCCCCGAGACGCTGATGATCGCCGAGAACACGCCGCTGATCCTGCCGCTGCATGGCGAGCTCGACCGGGCGCGCGAGAACCAGAATTCTGTCGCCAAGATCGGCACCACTGGCCGCGGCATCGGCCCCGCCTATGAAGACAAGGTGGGCCGACGCGTGATCCGCGTCGCCGATCTCGGCGATGCCGCCACGCTGGAGCTGCGGGTCGACCGCGCGCTGGTGCACCACAATGCGCTGCGCTCGGGCCTCGGCATGGAGCCGGTAGATCGCGAGGCGCTGCTGGAGATGCTGCGCGAGCTGGCGCCGAAGATCCTGCCCTATGCCAAGCCGGTCTGGAAGGTCATGACCGAGGCGCGCCGCGCCGGCAAACGCATCCTCTTCGAGGGCGCGCAGGGGGCGCTGCTGGATATCGACTTCGGCACCTATCCTTATGTGACCAGCTCCAACGTCATCGCAGGGCAGGCGGCGACGGGCACGGGCATCGGCCCCGGCTCGATCGATTTCGTGCTCGGCATCACCAAGGCCTACACCACCCGCGTCGGCGAGGGGCCGTTCCCCACCGAGCTTCACGATGACGACGGCCAGCGCCTGGGCGAGCGGGGCCATGAGTTCGGCACCACCACCGGGCGCAAGCGCCGCTGCGGCTGGTTCGACGCCTGCCTGCTGCGCCAGACCTGCGCGACCTCCGGCGTCTCGGGCATCGCGCTGACCAAGCTCGACGTGCTCGACGGCTTCGAGACGCTGCGCATCTGCACAGGCTACGAGCTTGACGGTCAGCAACTGGATTACCTGCCCACCGCCGCCGATCAGCAGGCCCGCTGCACCCCTCTCTATGAAGAGATGCCGGGCTGGGCGGAAAGCACGGCCGGCGCCCGCAGCTGGGCCGATCTGCCGGGGCAGGCGATCAAGTATGTCCGCCGCATCGAAGAGCTGATCGGCTGCCCGGTGGCGCTCGTTTCCACCTCGCCGGAGCGGGAAGACACGATCCTCGTCACCGATCCCTTCGCAGACTGATGGCGCTGTCGTACAAAGCCCGGCGCCGGCTGTCGCTGCTGATCCTGGTGATCGGGCTGCCGGGTTACATCATGGTGGCGGTGCTGATCATGAGCACCATCCCCCGCCCGCCCATCTGGCTGGAGCTGCTGATCTACATCGCCCTCGGCGTGGTCTGGGCGCTGCCGCTGAAGGCCATCTTCCGCGGGGTCGGCAAGGCCGACCCCGATTCCGAAAGCTAGGGCGCCGCTCAGACCTGTCGCCATTCTCCCGGCGCGAGACCCTCTACGCTCCAGTCGCCCAGGCGCCAGCGTACCAGCCGCAGCACCGGGAAGCCGATGGCGGCGCACATGCGGCGCACCTGCCGGTTGCGCCCCTCTGTCAGCTCTATCTGCAGCCAGCGGTCGGGCACCGACTTGCGAAATCGAACCGGAGGGTCGCGCTCCCACAGGTCGGGCGGGTCGATCAGCTGGCACGGGGCAGGGCGGCAGGGCCCGTCCTTCAGGGTGACGCCCCGGCGGAGCGGCTCCAGGTCGGCCTCCTCTGGCGCTCCCTCCACCTGCGCGAGGTAGGTCTTCGGCGTCTTGTGCTTCGGCGAGGCCAGCCGCGCCTGCAACCGCCCGTCATCCGTCAGCACCAACAGCCCTTCGCTGTCGCGATCGAGCCGACCCGCCGGGTAGACGCCGGGCACATCGACGAAGGCCGACAGTGTCGGCCGGGGCGAGGGGCTCTTCGCGTCGGTGAATTGCGAGAGAACGCCGAACGGCTTGTTGAGGAGGATCACGCGGGCCATGCCCCATATGCGCCGCCGCCCGCCCAATCCGCAACTCCCCGCCACCCCATTCGCAACCGCCGCCACACTGATCTCAGCCGAACACGGCTAGCCCTCATCCCCCTGTCTTTGCTCTGAAAAATCCTCGGGGGGGTCGGGGGGCAGACAGCCCCCCGGGGCCTCAGCCAAAGGCCCCGCCACAGAAAAATGCCCCCACCCCAAATTCCCTCTTGATCCGAATCCACAACTGCCCCAAATGCGCGCTCAGGACGCCAACGCACGCGCCTCTGGCCACGACTGGACCCCGGGACGCCCGGAGCCACTCCAAGCACGCGTTTATGCAGCGACGGTAACGTCTCCTTTGGAACCTGGGGGTCTAGCCCCCGTCTGTCGGAGATGCCCGATGAACATGCATGTCGCAGGCGCTGTTGCGCCTTCCTTTGATGTCTCCAATCGTCTGGAAGCCTTCGCGGCTGAGTACGAGTGCGAGCATCCCACGCTGATCCTCGACATCGACCGTGTCGAAGAGCAGTACCGTGGGCTGAAGGCCGGCCTCGGCCGCGCCGATATCCACTATGCCGTCAAGGCCAACCCCCAGCGCGAAGTGCTGGAGCGGCTGATCTCGCTCGGCAGCCATTTCGACGCCGCCTCGAAGGGCGAAGTCGAGCTGTGCCTGTCGCTCGGCGCCAAGCCGCACCAGATCTCCTTCGGCAACACGATCAAGCGGGCCCGCGACATCGCCTGGGCGCATGAGCACGGCATCACCCTATTCGCCGCCGACAGCGCCGAAGAGCTGGAGAAGATTGCCGAAAACGCCCCCGGCGCGCAGGTCTACATCCGGCTCATCGTCGAGATGTCGCCCGGCGACTGGCCGCTCTCCCGTAAGTTCGGCTGCGACCATGACATGGCGCTGGAACTGCTCGACACCGCCCGCGATCTCGGCCTCGTGCCGACCGGCTTCTCGTTCCACGTGGGCAGCCAGACCCGCAAGGCCGAGATGTGGGGCCCGGTGCTCAAGGTCTTCGCCCGCACCTGGGAAGAGGCGAAAGCCCGTGGCCACGAGCTGACGCTGCTCAACATCGGCGGTGGCTTCCCGGCCTTCTATGGCGAAAGCATCGAGGCCCCCGCCGCCTATGCCGCCGGCGTCATGGAGCAGATCGAGGAGTTCTTCCCCGGCGTGCCGCGCGTGATGGCCGAGCCGGGCCGCGGCATGGTTGCCGAGGCCGGTGTCATCGTGGCCGAGGTCATGCTGGTGTCGCGCAAATCCGAGCGCGACATGCACCGCTGGGTCTACCTCTCGATCGGCCGCTTCTCGGGCCTGGCCGAAACGGAAGGCGAGGCGATCCGCTACCAGTTCCTGACCGAGAAGGATGGCGAGGCCATGGGCCCCTGCATCCTCGCCGGCCCGTCCTGCGACAGCGCCGACGTGCTTTATGAAAAGCGCCCGGTCATGCTGCCGATGGGCCTGCAGTCGGGCGACAAGGTGCTGATCCGCAACTCCGGCGCCTACACGACGACCTACTCGTCGGTCTGCTTCAACGGCTTCCCCCCGCTGGGCGTGCATGTCATCTGAGTACGGCGGCGGCATACCAAGGTATGCCGCTAACCGATTGAGTTAGCGCAGAATTTTCTTGTGCCATGCGCGGCGGGCGCCTAGCCTGCCGCGCATGCCCAATGCTTTGCCCCTTCAAGATCATCCCCGCCGCGCCGCCCTGGCGGCCGAGCTGCATGCGCGGCCCTTTCCCACGGCCGCCTCGCCCGGGCAGGCTGTTTATCTGGCACTTAAGCCAACAGAGAATGCCGCGGGGCGCGACCGCGCCGCCGATTGGGATTACCTGCTGGAGCTGCTCGACCATTTCGGCGCGCCGCATCCGCCGCCGGGGGCCACGCATCATTCCTGCCAGCTCGGGCGCGCCACGCTGAAGTGGGAATGCCACACCGAGTTCGTCACCTACACGCTCATCCTCCCCGGCCTGCCGGCCCGGCCCTTCGCGCCCGAGGCGTTCGAGATGTTTCCGCCGAAATGGCTGTCGCACGCTCCGGCCCCGCGGCTGACCTCGGCGATTCTCACAATTCTGCCCATGCAGGACGAGGCCGAGATCCTCGCCAATGCCGAGGATTGGTTCGTGCCGCAAAGCGTGGCCATCGCGCGGGTGCAGGAGGGGGAGCTGGTGATCGCCGGCGATTTCCGCTTCGATTCCGCCGGGCATATGCGCTTTGCCCTGTTCTCGGCCGAGAGCTGTTCGCCACGCCGGATCGGGCGCATCCTGCAACAGCTCTGCGAGATCGAAACCTACAAGGCCATCGCCATGCTCGGCCTCACCCGCGCCCGGCGGATGGAGGGCGAGATGGGCGCGGTAGAGACGCAGCTCAGCGAGCTTGTCGCCGAGATGGGTGGTACACTTTCGCCGGAGGAGACGCTGGGCGCGTTGCTCATGGTCTCGGCCGAGCTGGAGCGGCTGATCGCAGCTTCCTCCTTCCGCTTCGGCGCCACCGCCGCTTATGCCGCCATCGTGCATGAGCGCATCGCGGCTTTGCGCGAGGAGCGGCTTGGCGGGCGCCAGAGCTTCGGCGATTTCATGACGCGCCGGTTCGACCCTGCCGTGCGCACCGCGGCCAGCGCCGCAGCAAGGCTCGATGCCATGGCGGCACGGGCGGGCAGGGCGGCCGAGCTGCTGCGCACCCGCGTGGATGTGGAGCGTTCGGCGCAGAATCAGCGCCTGCTGGAATCGATGGACAGGCGGTCTGATCTGGCCCTGCGGCTGCAGCACACGGTCGAGGGGCTCTCCGTCGTCGCCATCTCTTACTACGCGCTGGGGCTCGCGAGCTATCTCGCCGCGCCGGCGGCAGAAGCGGCAGATGTGCCGAAGCCGCTGCTGATGGCTGCACTGGTGCCTGTCGTGGTGGGGGTGGTCTATCTGGCGATCCGTCGCATCAGGCGGCGGATGGAGACGTAGGTGAGGCGAGGCCCGAAGGCCCCGCCCAAACTCAGGATACTCGTTACGCAGATCTGCTCCAGAATCAGGAGGATGGTTCCTGACCGTCTGTGCTGAAGAACACATTACAGTTTCGGAATGTGTTGGGCAAGTCCTGTGGCAAAGTTTTTGGGCTTGGCGTAAGAGCAAATGACCGATGGCCAAAGGAGACCGGCATGTCTTACGTCTTTGCTCCGCCAGAGCCGGTGAGCCTGCCCATCGAGGGCTCGGACTCCCGCTTTCCCCTGCGCCGGATCTTCTGCGTCGGGCGCAATTACGCCGCCCATGCCGCCGAGATGGGCAACGAGGTCGACCGCGAGGCGCCATTCTATTTCACCAAGTCGCCGCATGGCGTGCTCAGCGACGGGGCCGACATGGTTTACCCGCCGGGCACAGAGAACCTGCATCACGAGGTCGAGCTTGTCGTGGCCCTGGGGGAGGGCGGCGAGATCTTCGGCCATGCCGTCGGGCTGGATATGACGCGGCGCGATCTGCAGGACATCGCGAAATCCGGCCGCCGGCCCTGGTCCACGGCGAAAGATTTCGAGGGCTCGGCCATCCTCGGCACCGTCACGCCCGGGCCGCTGGCCGGCAGCCATATCGCACTGAAGGTGAATGGCGAGACGCGGCAGTCGGCGCCGCTGTCGGACATGGTGTGGGATGTGCCCTCGCTGATCGCGCATCTGGGCGGGCTCTACACGCTGGCCGCCGGCGACCTCATCATGACAGGCACGCCCGCGGGTGTGGCAGCGGTGAGCCCCGGCGATGTGCTGGAGGCCGAGATCGAGGGGCTGACGCCGCTGCGCACCGCCATTCTGCCGCCGGCCTGACCTATCATTCGGGAGGAACGAGACATGAGCTTTTCCATCAAGACCCTCGCCGCGAGCACCGCGTTGGCGCTCTTCGCCACCGGCGCCGCCGCGCAGGAGGTAACCCTGCGGCTGCACCAGTTCCTGCCGGAAACCTCGGCGGTGCCCGCCAACATCCTGACGCCCTGGATCGAGGCCATCGAGGCCGAATCCGATGGCCGCATCGCGGTGGAGCACTATCCCTCGATGCAGCTCGGCGGCACCCCGCCCGAGCTGGTGGACCAGGTGCAGGACGGGATCGCCGATGTGATCTGGGTTCTGCCCGGCTACACGCCCGGGCGCTTCCCCTCGCTGGAGGTGATGGAGCTGCCGTTCCTCGTCACCGATGCCGGCCCGGCGAGCCGTGCGCTCTGGCGGCTGGCCGAAGAGCGTGACCTCTTCGACAGCGAGCTGGCCGGCATGAAAGTGCTGGGCCTCTGGGTGCACGGGCCGGGGGCGATCCACGCCAACGCGCCGGTGCATGAGCCCGGCGATCTGGCGGGCATGAACCTGCGGGCGCCGACGCGTACAGTGACGACGCTGCTCTCGTCGCTCGGCGCCAATGCCGTGGGTATGCCTGTGCCCGCCGTGCCCGAAGCGCTGCAGCGCGGGGTGATCGACGGGGCGGTGATCCCCTGGGAGGTGACGACCTCGATCCATGTCGCCGAGCTGATCGATAATCACACCGAGTTCGAGGGGCCCTATCTCTACACCGCCGCCTTCCTCTTCGCGATGAACCAGGACAGCTACGACGCGCTGCCCGATGACCTGAAAGCCGTGATCGACGCGCATTCCGGCGTCGATTTCTCCGGCGAGGCGGGGGCCACGCAGCTGGCGCTCGACGCGCCGGGCCGCGCGCTGGCGGTGGAAGAGGGCAACGACATCTACACCGTCTCGGGCGACGAGCTGGGGGCCTGGCACGAGGCCGCGGCGCCCGTCATCGCGGAATGGGTCGCGCAGATGGACGATGCGGGCCGCGATGGCACCGGCCTTCTGGCCGATGCGCAGCGCCTGATCGCCGAGGAAGCCGGCACGCAATGATGGCGGCCCTGGCCGAGCGACTGGCGCGCGGCATGGCGCTGGCCGGGGGGGCGCTGCTCGTCGCCCTTGGCCTGCTCATCTGCGTCTCGGTCACCGGCCGGGGCCTCGGCTCGCTCTCCGGCGCTGCCTGGTTGCCGGAGGGGCTGGCTGCCTGGCTCGGTCGCTTCGGCCAGATCAGAGGCGATTACGAGCTGGTGGAGATGGGCGCGGCGATCTGTGTGTTCGCCTTCCTGCCGCTGGCCGATCTGACCATGGTGCATGCACGGGTGGAGGTGTTCACCGAACGCTTCGGCGGGCGGCACTGGCTCGACCGGGGCTGGGCGCTGCTGATGGCGCTGGCCCTGACGATCATCGCCTGGCGGCTGGGCGTGGGCACGGGCGACAAGATGCGCAACGGCCAGACGAGCTTCATCTTCGCCATCCCGCTCTGGTGGCCCTATGCGGCCTGCTTCGTGCTGGCGGTGATGGGCGCGGCGCTGTCCTGGCTGAAACTGGCACTTGGGCTTGGGATTGGCCGGAAGGCGGCGGCGTGAGCGACCTGGCGCTCGGCTATCTGTCGCTGCCTGTGCTACTGGCACTTATCTTCCTGCGCCTGCCGATCGGGTTCGCCATGTCGGCCTGCGGCTTTGCCGGCCTCTGGATCGCGACGGGCAGCCCCTCCATCGCGCTGGCCCGGCTGAAGAGCGAGAGCTATTCGACCTTCGCCAATTACAACCTCACCGTGGTGCCGATGTTCCTGCTCATGGGGCAGTTCGCGGCGCTCTCGGGCCTGTCGCGCAGTCTTTTCGACGGTGCCGCTGCCTTCCTCGGCCACCGGCGCGGCGGGCTGGCGATGGCGGCCATCGGCGCTTCGGCCGGCTTCGGCGCCATCTGCGGCTCGTCACTTGCGACGGCGGCGACGATGGGGCGGATCGCGCTGCCTGAGCTGCGGCGGCACGGCTATCCCGGCGGGCTGTCGACGGCGGCGCTGGCGGCGGGCGGCACGCTCGGCATTCTGATCCCGCCCTCGGTGATCCTGGTGATCTACGCGATGCTGACCGAGGCGAATGTGGGCGATCTCTTCCTCGCCGCGCTGGTGCCGGGGCTGATCGCGGCGGCGCTCTACATGGGCGCGGCGCGCGCCTCGATCCGCGGGGGCGAGGGCGTGCTTCCTCGCCGCTCCTGGGCGGAGCGTCTCGGGGCCCTCGGGCAGCTCTGGCAGGTGGGCCTGCTCTTCGTGCTGGTGGTGGGCGGCATCTACGGCGGCCTCTTCACGCCGACGGAAGCCGCGGCGGTGGGGGCGATCCTCACCGGGCTCTTCGCGCTCGCCTCGGGCCGGCTGAGCTGGGCCAATGTCGGTGCGGCGCTGGCGGAGACGGCGGCAGCCAGTGCGATGATCTATTTCATCATTTTCGGCGCGGGCTTTTACAACGGCTTCCTTGCGCTCGCCCGGCTGCCGCAACATCTGGCCGGAGCAGTCGGCAGCTCCGACCTGGCGCCGCTGGTGGTGCTGGCGCTTATCTTGGTGCTCTATCTGCTTCTCGGCTGCGTGATGGATTCGCTCTCGATGATCCTGCTCACCATCCCGGTTTTCTGGCCACTGCTCCTGCAGCTCGATTTCGGGATGGACGCCGACAGCCTGGCCGTCTGGTTCGGCATCCTCACCCTCTCGGTGGTGGAGATCGGGCTGATCACGCCGCCGGTGGGGTTGAACCTGTTCATCATCAACCGGCTCGACCCGTCGGTGCCGCTGACCCAGACCTGGCGGGCGATGGTGCCGTTTCTGACGGCGGATCTGACGCGGGTGGTTCTGCTCTTCGCGCTGCCGGTGCTGTCGCTCTTCTGGATCGGGTGAGGCAGGGGGGCCAGCCCCCCGGCCTGCGGCCTCCCCCCGGGATATTTGAAGAAAAGCGAGGGAAGGGAGGGCGCTTACTGGAAGCCGATCTCGCCGCCGTCGTTCTGCCATTCCTTGGCGAGGTTGCCGAAGCGGGTGAAGCGGCCGTCGAAGCTGAGCTCGACCGTACCGACGGGGCCGTGGCGCTGCTTGCCGATGATCAGCTCGGCCTTGCCGTGAATGCGGGACATCGTGTCCTGCCAGGCGGCCATCTTTTCGAGCTCGGTCTCGGACGGCTTCTCGCGCTCTTTGTAATATTCCTCGCGGAAGACGAACATCACGACGTCGGCGTCCTGCTCGATCGAGCCGGATTCGCGAAGGTCGCTGAGCTGCGGGCGCTTGTCCTCGCGGCTTTCGACCTGGCGCGAGAGCTGGGAGAGCGCGATGACCGGGATGTGGAGCTCCTTGGCGATGGCTTTCAGCCCCCGCGTGATCTCGGAGATCTCGTTGACGCGGCTCTCGCTCTTTCCGCCGCCGCTGAGTAGCTGAAGGTAGTCGACGATGATGACGTCGAGCCCGTGCGTTCGCTTCAGCCGCCGGGCGCGGGCCGAGAGCTGGGCGATGGTGATGGCGGGCGTGTCGTCGATGAAGAGCGGCGCCGCCTCGAAATCCTTGGCGGCATCGACGAAGCGGCGGAACTCCACCTCATTCAGCTCGCCCTTGCGGATCAGCTCGCTCGGCACCTCGGCCGCGTCGGAGAGGATACGGGCGGCGAGCTGGTCGGCCGCCATCTCGAGAGAGAACAGGCCGACGACGCCGCCGTCGACCGCGCCTTCGGTGCCGTCGGGCAGGATGCCCTTGCGGTAGGCTTTCGCGACGTTGAAGGCGATGTTCACCGCCAGCGAGGTCTTCCCCATGGCCGGGCGGCCGGCGAGGATCAGAAGGTCGGATTTGTGCAGACCGCCGAGCTTCCGGTCGAGATCGACGAGCCCGGTGGAGATGCCGGCGAGGCCGCCGTCACGCTGATAGGCGGCGGCGGCGACCTGAACGGCTTCCGTCGCGGAGCGCAGGAAAGATTTGAAGCCCTGCTCCGTCCCCCCCTGTTCGGCGAGGCGGTAGAGCGCCGCTTCAGCCTCGACGATCTGCTCGGTGGGCTCGGACGAGATCTCGACCTTGCCGGCCTTGGCCGAGATGTCCTGCCCCAGCGCGATGAGCTCGCGGCGCAGGGCCATGTCGTAGATCATCTGGGCGTAATCGCGCGCCGCGAAGGAGGAGATGGCGCTGCCGGCGAGCTGCACGAGGTAACGTGCCCCGCCGAGCAGCTTGAGGCCTTCGTCTTCCTCCAGGAACGCCTTCAGCGTGACAGGCGAGGCGAGGGCGCCGCGGCCGATTCGCTGGCCGGCGATGTCGTAGATGCGGCCATGCACCGGCTCGTAGAAATGCTCCGGCTTCAGGATGGTCGAGATGCCGTCATGCAGCGCGTTGTTCGTGAGTATGGCGCCGAGGACATGCCGCTCCGCCTCGATGGAATGCGGAACGCTCTCTTCGCTGTCCTCGGCGCCTGCCTGCGGACGGACTGCCGTCACTTCATTCATCGCTGCCCCCGATTCCACCCTTCGCGCTGATTGTCTGCCTCGCGCCCGGCGGTGAGTGATCTTTTAACGCGGGGCGGGCCGGAAGGGCAAAATGTATAAGACGTGAATAGGATGTGGATAACTCTCATCCTAGCATATTTGGTGGTGTCAGGCGAGAGGCACTACCCCATGCGGGGGGTGTGCTGTGCGGGGAGCGCGCCTGCTTAACAATTGATTGAGAGGCGGCGGGAGCATCCACCGCCGCCGCAAAGCTTACGCCCGGGCTGCCTGCCAGCCGCGCGGGTCGCGCAGGAAGCGTTCGACTTCCGTCAGCGTCGAGGCCTCGAAGGTGCCGCGCTCGCGGGCGACGGCGAGGACATCCCACCAGGTGGTCAGGTGGATGAGGCGGATGTCATGCGCGGCCAGCGCCTCTGTCACGCCCTCGAAGATGCCGTAGTAGAAGATCACCGCCGTCCAGTTGCAGCTCGCGCCCGTCTGGCGGATCGCGTCGACGAAGGAGAGCTTGCTGCCGCCGTCGGTGGTGAGATCCTCGACCAGCAGCACGTTCTGGCTCGGGTCCATCACGCCTTCGATCCGGGCGTTCAGGCCGTAGCCCTTGGGCTTCTTGCGCACGTAGGTCATCGGTAGCGCCAGCCGCTCGGCCACGAAGGCCGAGAAGGGGATGCCCGCTGTCTCGCCGCCGGCGATATTGTGGAAGGCCTCGGCACCGGCCTCGCGCATGATCGTCATCGCCATGAAATCCATGATGAGCGAGCGGGCGCGGGGGAAGGAGACGATCTGCCGGCAGTTCACGTATGTGGGCGCCTGCTTGCCGGAGGCGAGGGTGAACGGCTCTTCGGCGTTGAAATTGACCGCGCCGATATCCAGCAGCATGCCGGCGGTAAGACGGGCGATCTCGTCCTTGGGGGGGAAACTCGCGGGGATCATTCAGGCCTCCGTCTCGACATGCCAGTGCAGGGGAAAGCCGGGGTCGAACAGGGTGACCGGGCCGTCGCCCGTCTCGATGCGCTCCGGCAGGGTGAGGGGGGCGCCGCGGCGCAGGGTGACGCGCGCCTCGTTCGGCGGCAGCCCGTAATAGCGCGGCCCGTTGAGCGAGGCGAAGGCCTCGAGCTTGTCGAGCTTCTTCACCGTGGCGAACACCTCGGCGAGGCAGGAGAGCGTGACCGGCGCCGTGAAGATGCCGGCGCAGCCGCAGGGCTGCAGCTTGGCCGGGTCGCTGTGCGGGGCGCTGTCGGTGCCGAGGAAGAAGCGCGGGTCGCCGGATACGGCGGCCTCGACCAGCGCCAGCCGGTGGCTCTCACGCTTGGCGACCGGCAGGCAGTAGTAATGCGGGCGGATGCCGCCGGCGAGGATGGCATTGCGGTTGATGATCAGGTGATGCGTGGTGATGGTCGCCGCGAGGTTCTTCTTGGCGTCGCGCACGTAATCCACCGCCGTCTGGGTGGTGACATGCTCCATGACGATCTTCAGATCGGGGATCTTCTTGCGAAGGGGCTTCAGCACCTTGTCGATGAAGACTGCCTCGCGGTCGAAGATGTCGATGCTGGGGTCGGTCACCTCGCCGTGGATGCACAGCGGCATGCCGATCTCGGCCATCCGCTCCAGCACCGGGCGGACCTTGTCGATGTCACGGACGCCTGAGGCGGAGTTGGTGGTGGCGCCGGCGGGGTAGAGCTTCACCGCCGTCGCGATGCCGGCGGCATGGGCGCGGGCGACATCCTCGGGGTCGGTCGCCTCCGTCAGGTAGAGCGTCATCAGGGGCTGAAAGCGGCTGCCCTCCGGCAGGGCGGCGAGGATGCGGTCGCGGTAGGCGCTCGCGTCATCGCCCGTCACCACGGGGGGCACGAGGTTGGGCATGATGATCGCCCGGCCGAAATGGCGGGCGCTTTCGGGGGCCACGGCCTGCAGCATGGCGCCGTCGCGCAGGTGCAGGTGCCAGTCGTCGGGCTGGCGGATCGTCAGGCTGTCGGGGCTCGATTTGCTCATGAACCGGCGAATACAAGCCTGCGCCGGGCTTGGCCATAGCACTTGATCCACGCCGCCAGCCCGTCATGATGCGCCCCGAGCGCCGATAACTCAGGGGAGAGACCGATGCTGGCATTTCTGTTCGGGCTGGTCGCCGGATTTCTGACGCCACACGCCGAAGAGCCGCTGGCTGCGCCCCTCGTGCGCGCGGCAAAGGGAAAGGTGGCATTCGAGCCGGGTGAGCAGCGGCTGCTGTCGTTCATCCTGTGCCTGCTCATCGCGGCGGTTCTGCTGATGATCGTGAGCTGGGGCTCGCCCTTTTGGCTCGTGCTCGGCGCCGGGCTTGGCTATTTCGCCACCCGCCTGATCGCGGCGGCCAACAACCGCTGAGGCGGCGAAGAGAATTGGAAGGCCGCCGTGGCGGTGAAGGAGGAGATTTCATGAGACATTTGCTGAGCGGCAGCGCTGCCGCCCTGAGCCTTCTGGCCAGCGTGGCCGGCGCAGAGTGCCTCGATTCGTCCGATCTGACCCGCGGCGTCGTCGTGCGCTTCGAGAATGGCGATTACACGATCAGCCGCCGCCAGGGCGACGGCTATCTCGGCATGGAAGAGCATTATGCCAACGGCGGCGCGCCCATGTATTTCCGCGCCCATCGCGGCATCTATTTCGTTGAAGAGGGCGAGGCGTCGCCGACCGGCGGCACTGTCGCCGGCACCGGGCTGACGATCGATTTCCCGACCGACCCCGCCATCCTGCCCGAGCCGCTGCCCGGCGTCTCATGGGAGGGGCAGACCGTGAACCTCTTCGACGATGGCAGCACCCGCGACGAGCGCGTCACCATTCGCTACAGCGAGGCGCCGCCGATCACGCTGTCGGATTGCAGCTATGAGGCCGTGCGCGCCGATATCCGCTACGATTGGGGCGATCAGGGCGGGCTCGATCTGGCCTATCTCTATCTGCCTGAGGTGAAGACCGCGATGATCCTCTCCAGCCAGTTCGACGGCGATGTTATGAGCGAGACGCGGCCCGTCGGGCTTGAGCGCTACACCAAGTAGAAGCGAACCTCAGGCGGCTTCGTGAGCCGAGAGGTCTTCGAGCAGCCGCTTGTAATAGCCGCCGTCTCCGGTGGTGGCGCCGTAGCGGGCGACGGCTGCCAGCCTCTGGCGGCTGCGCGGCCCGTCGAGCCGACGCGACAGGGCGCGCAACCATGAAGGATCGTTCCGCCGGGCGCGCCAGAGGCGGGCGAAGGCGGCGGGGCTGAGCGTGCCGTCCATCGCGGCGTCGATCATCGGCTCGAGGATGCTGAGCCGGGCACACATCGCCTCCAGCCCCGCGCCGCTGTAGCGCGCCCGCAGCGGCACTGCCGCCTCTGAGCGGAAGAGCGCGGCATGGGCAGCATCAGCGCCGAGCTGCGGGTCGTGCAGCACATAGGCGGCGCGGGCGCCCTCGATCATGTCGGGGGCAAAACCGTAGCGCGTGGTGAAGTCGAGCCGCCGCGCGGTCAGGTGGCGCCTGTCCCAGCCGGCGATGCCAGGCGTCAGGGTGGCCACGGGGCGAAGCGCCAGCACCCGTGCCCCGGGGGCCGCGAGTGAATACGCCGCCGCTGCGTAGCCGCCGGCATGGGCGCCGTAGAAGAGCACGTTGTCGAAATCTTCCAGGAAGCCATCGTCGCAGATCCGGTCGAAATAGCCCCAGAGGCGCGGATCGCGAAACCAGGTCTCGCCCTCAGCCAGGATCGCCAGATGCGACCAGCCCCGGGCCGCCGCCAGACGGTAGCCGAAGGGCAGGGCGCCGGGCTGGCTGCGCGCCTCGGCGAAGGTGGAGAAGGTGACGAGAAGGTCGCGCCCGTTGTCGGCCAGCAGCGCCGCATGGGCCGGGCCGATCGGCTCGTAATGCCCCTGCGCCTCGCCCAGCCGCGCAAGGCCCGCCCGCCAGCTTTCAGCCGAAAGGTCGGCGAGCGACAGGTCGGGGGAGGGGATCTCGTCGTAATCCGGCATGGGGCGGCTGTCTGGCTTTCGTCAAGGCATCGGGCCGCCCGGAGCGGCAGCCCCCAGACAGTGCCATTCATTCGCATTTTAGAAAAGTCTTAGGGATGGAAACACCGCGTTCACGCGCTGGCGGGTGGCCCCCGGTCAAGGAAAAGCTGCGCCGGGTATGGTTTTACTGACCAAACGGTCAAAAAGCCGGGCTTCACAGTTGACTCAAACTGTTGTGACGTCGGAATGATACGCCATCAAGTCGCCGCGTATTTCGGCGTCGCATGGAGGATTAGTCACATGATCAAGCAATTCGCGGCCGGACTTCTGGCTTTGGTCACTTTGGGCACCGGCGCGGCCCAGGCTTGCCCGGACTGGCAGGCGGCGCCCTATTTCGGGCAGATCACGCTCAACGCCGGCTTCACGCCCGACCCCTACGTGCGCAACATCACCGCCGGCGGCACGCAGAGCCTGTCGGGCTGCGGCGCGGCTGGCTGGGCGGGCTTCACCACCTCGCGCCCCGACTTCGACCTCTACTGGAACGGGAATTCCTCGCAGCTGACGATCGCCGTGCAATCGAACGCCGACGCCGTGCTGCTGGTGAACGCGCCGGACGGGACGTTCTATTACAATGACGATTACCGTGGCACGAACCCGGCGATCACCTTCTACAACCCGCAGCCGGGTCTCTACGACATCTGGATCGGCTCCTACGACGGCTCGCGTCGCAACCCCGGCCAGCTGATCTTCACCGAGCTCGGCTGGTAAGCCAGAGCCACCGAAGACCCAGGCTCACGGCCGCGGCGCATTCCAGCGCCGCGGCCGTTTCGCATTTACCCGGGAAGGGTCACGGGCGTAGGGTCACGCAGGTTCCAGCGCGAGGCCCCCTGAGATGACCGACTCCGCCGCCAGCCCGCCCGACATCATCGAAGCCCTTCTGAACTGGCACCGCGCCGGCCGCGGCGCCGTCCTCGCGACGGTCATGGAGGCCTGGAGCTCCGCCCCCACGCGGCCGGGCGCCATGATGGCGATCAGCGGCGCTGGCGAGCAGCTCGGCGACCTCGCCGGCGGCGCTGTCGAGGCAGAGGCCCTCCCGGCTGCGCGCGAGGCGCTGGCGGAGGGCAAGGCGCAGGAGCTGGCGTTGAGCGTCAGCGACGAGAGCGCCATGGAGGCCCGGCTCGCCTGCGGCGGGCGCATCCGCATCCTGCTGCAGCCGGTCGGCTCTGCGCTGCCGGAGGCGCTGCTGGCGGAGCTGGTAGAGGCGCGCGCAGCCCGGCGCCGCGTGGCGCTGGTCACACCGCTGGAGGGTGGCGCGCCGCGGCTGGAGGGGCCGGAGGCCTGGCCGGAGCCCTTCCGCACAGATCGCTCGGGCATCGACGCCGAGACGAACACCTTCGTCGCCCTGCAAAGCACGCCGGCGCGGCTGATGATCCTCGGCGCCGGGCAGATCGCCGAGGCGCTGGTGCCCATGGCCCGCGCCTGCGGTCTCTCGCCGCTCGTCATCGACCCGCGTCCCGGCTTCGCCGCCGTCTTCCACGCCGCACCCGTCACCTCCGACGCCCCCGAGGACGCGCTGGCCGAGGCGGCTCCCGACGAGCGCAGCGCCGTGGTGACGCTGACGCATGACCACCCGCTCGACGATGCCGCGCTCAAGGCCGCGCTGACCTGGCCCGCCTTCTACATCGGCGCCCTCGGCTCGCGCCGCACCCATGCCGCGCGCCTGCACCGGCTGGAGGAGGCCGGCATTTCGCCCGAGGCTGCCGCCCGCATTCAGGCACCTGTCGGGCTGAACATCGGCGCCGTCTCGCCTGCGGAGATTGCGGTGTCGATCCTGGCGGAGATCATAGCCGCCTTGCGCCGGGCGTGAGCAGCCCGGCTTGACCGGCAGGGCCGCCGAGACCAGTCTCGCCGCAAACACCAAAAGGAGGCCCGGCCCATGTTCAACGCCCTGATTGTCGAGAAGACGGACGACGGCACCCACGCCTCGGTACAGCAGATCGACGAGAGCCGCCTGCCCGAGGGCGATGTGACCGTCGCGGTGGAATACTCCACCCTCAACTACAAGGACGGCCTGTGCATCGGCCCCGGTGGCGGGCTGGTGCGAACCTATCCGCATGTGCCCGGAATCGACTTCGCCGGCACGGTCGAAGCCTCAGATGACGCCCGCTATGCGCCCGGCGACAAGGTGGTGCTCACCGGCTGGGGCGTGGGCGAGCGGCATTGGGGTGGCTACGGGCAGAAGGCCCGCGTTAAAGGCGACTGGCTTGTGCCGCTGCCCGAGGGTCTGACGACGCGGCAGGCCATGGCCGTCGGCACCGCCGGCTTCACCGCCATGCTTGCCACGCTGGCGCTGGAAGAGCAGGGGCTGACCGTCGGCGAGCGCCCCGTGCTCGTCACCGGCGCGTCCGGCGGCGTTGGCTCCGTCGCCGTCGCGCTGCTCTCGGCGCTTGGCTATCCCGTCGCCGCCGTCACTGGCCGGCCGGAGCAGGAGCCCTATCTGCGCCATCTCGGCGCCAGCCAGATCGTGCCGCGCGGCGACATCGACGAGGCCATCAAGCGCCCGCTGGAATCCGAGGCCTGGGCCGCCGCCATCGACAGCGTCGGCGGCGCGATGCTGGCGCGGCTCGTCGGGCAGATCGCCTCGAACGGAGCAGTCGCCTCTGTGGGGCTGGCAGGCGGCGCCGAGGTGCCGATGAAGGTCACGCCTTTCCTGCTGCGTGGGGTGAAGCTCATCGGCATCAACTCCGTCTATGTGCCCTATGAGCAGCGCCTCACCGCCTGGGCGCGGCTGGCGGAGAGCCTGCCGATGGAGCTGCTCGAAGAGATGATCGTGCCAGCCACGCTGGAGGATCTGCCGCGCCTCGGCGCCGAGATCCTGCAGGGCCAGGTGCGCGGCCGCGTGGTGGTGGATCTGAACGGCTGAAGCCAGCCACCGCGGCCAGCCCCCCGAGATAGCTGAAAAGCGGCATCGCCGATGTCGCTTTTGTTTCAATCCGTTCGGCGATGTGTCACACATTAACCAACCCCGGCTGGTCCGGGGCGGCCCGAGGGCTGCATTGCCCGTGCGTTCGGCGCGGCCCATTGCAGAACACGAGGGCTGAAAAACGGAAGGAGGGCCATATGTTCAACCATATCATGGTGCCCGTCGACCTGGCCCATGCGGGCCAGTTAGACAGGGCACTCTCTGTCGCCGCCGACCTCGCCAAGGCTTATGGCGCGACAACCACCTATGTCGCCGTGCATGCCGAAACGCCGGGATCGGTGGCGCATACGCCGAAGGAATTCGCCGAAAAGCTGCAGGCCTTCGCGGCCACGCAGAGCGAGGCGCACGGGCAGACCGCCAAGGCGCATGACATCGTCAGCCACGACCCGTCGGTCGATCTCGACGACAAGCTGCTTGCCGCGGCGGACGAGATCGGTGCCGATCTGATCGTCATGGCCAGCCATGTGCCGGGCCTGGCCGATCACCTCTGGCCGTCGAACGGCGGCAAGATCGCGCGGCATTTCAAGCATTCCGTCTTCGTGGTGCGCGGCACATGACAGTGACAAGCAACAAGAAAAGGAGGGACGTGAGATGACAGACGAGTCTGCCAGTCAGGGCATCCCGGCGCCAGAGGGCGCCTCGGATGTCATCGAGACCGATTACGAGATCGGTCAGGACAATATCGAACGCAAGATCGGCCCCTTCGGCCTCGACATCCACAACCCGGTGTTCCTCATCTCCGGCCTGTCGATCGTGGTCTTCGTCTTCTACACGCTGGCCCTGCCGGAGCAGGCGGGCAGCGTCTTCACCTGGCTCTTCAACACCGTCACGCAGAGCTTCGACTGGTTCTTCCTGTCGGCGGCGAATGTCTTCGTCATCTTCTGCCTGGTGCTGATCGTCACCCCCGTCGGATCGGTCCGATTGGGCGGCGTCGATGCGAGGCCCGATTACGGCTACATCGGCTGGTTCGCGATGCTCTTCGCCGCCGGCATGGGCATCGGCCTCATGTTCTTCGGCGTGCTCGAGCCCGTTTACCACATGGGCGTGTCCGAGCCGCTGGGCGTGCCATCGCCCTTCGCTGAAGACGGCTCGCTGATCCCCGAGAATGTCGAGGCAGCCAAGGCCATGGGCCTTGCGGCGACGATCTTCCACTGGGGTCTGCACCCCTGGGCGATCTATGCCGTCGTCGCTCTCGCACTGGCGCTCTTCAGCTACAACAAGGGCCTGCCGCTGACGATCCGCTCGGCTTTCTACCCGATCTTGGGCGAGCGCGTCTGGGGCTGGTGGGGCCATGTCATCGACACGCTGGCCGTCTTCGCCACGCTCTTCGGCCTGGCGACCTCGCTCGGCTTCGGCGCGCAGCAGGCCAATGCGGGGCTGAACTACGTCTTCGGCATCCCGATCGGGCCGACGACGCAGGTGATCCTCATAACCGGCATCACCGCCATCGCGCTCATCTCGGTGCTGCGCGGCCTCGACGGCGGGGTGAAGCTGCTTTCGGAGATCAACATGGGGCTGGCGGGCTTGCTGCTGCTCTTCGTGCTGATCATCGGGCCGACGCTGGTGATCCTCACCGATTTCGGCAACGGCCTCGTTTCCTACGTGGTGGACATCATCCCGCTCTCGAACCCCGTCGGCCGCGAAGACACCGGCTTCGTGCAGGGCTGGACGAGCTTCTACTGGGCGTGGTGGATCTCCTGGTCACCGTTCGTGGGCATGTTCATCGCCCGCGTCAGCCGTGGCCGCACGGTGCGTGAGTTCGTGATCTGCGTGCTCATCATCCCCAGCCTCGTCTGCGTGCTTTGGATGGCCGTCTTCGGCGGCGCCGCCATCGATCAGGTGCTCACCGATCCGGCCAATTCGCCGGTGAAGGCCGAGGTGATCGACAGCTACAATCCGCCGCTGTCGCTCTTCGCCATGCTTGAGGGGCTGCCGCTGGCATCCATCACCTCGATCATCGCGATCGTGCTGGTCATCGTGTTCTTCGTCACCTCGTCCGACTCCGGGTCGCTGGTGATCGACACGATCACCGCCGGCGGCAAGGTCGATGCGCCGGTGCCGCAGCGGGTGTTCTGGTGCGTCTTCGAAGGGGCCGTGGCCATCGTGCTGCTGCTCTCGGCGGGGGGCCTGGCATCCTTGCAGAGTATGGTGATCTCGACGGGCCTGCCCTTCACCATCGTGCTCTTGGTGATGTGCTGGGCCATCTGGAAGGGCCTGCGCGCCGAGCGCAAGGTTTGACGACAAGCGGGCGCCCGGCTCTTCCGGGCGCCCGCCCTTACTCCTCGCCGCGCTTCCGGCCGGCGCGGCCACCCTGGCGCTTCTTCAGCAGAGGCGCGCGAGCCGGAAGATCCGCCATGATCAGCTGACGTTCCTCGGGCCTCAGGCGGCTCCATTGCGCGATTTCGTCGATGGTGCGGTAGCAGCCGGCGCAGATCTTCGCCCGCGGATGGATCACGCAGACATTCACGCAAGGGCTCTCGATCTCGGGCCGGCGCCAGACGTCATCGCTCATGGATTGCGCCTCATATGGCCGAGCCGGTCGAGCAGTCCCTGCAGGATGTAGCCCGCCGCCACATGGTCGATCACCTCGGCACGTCGGCGGCGCGACGTGTCGGCCTCCAAGAGCGCGCGCTCGGCGGCCATGGTGGAGAGGCGCTCGTCCCAGAAGGCGATGGGCAGCTCGGTGAGCCGGCTGAGGTTGCGCGCGAAGGCGCGGGTGCTCTGGGCGCGCGGGCCCTCGGTGCCATCCATATTGATCGGCAGGCCGAGCACGATGCCGACACAGCCGCGCTTGCCCGCGATCTCAAGGAAGCGGGCGGCATCGAGCGTGAATTTCTTGCGCTTGATCGTCTCGATCGGCGAGGCGACGGCGCGGAGGGTGTCAGAGACGGCCACGCCGAGCGTGACTGTGCCAAGATCGCCGCCGATGAGGGCACCCATGGGGGGCAGGGCGGCGGCAAAATCCTCGGCGCTCTCGCAGATCATGCGGGCGCTCCCGGGCGCAGGGCGGCGCGCCTAGCCATCGGAGGCATCCGTCTGCAGCCCGGCACCTGCGGCGGCATCGGCCAGCAGGGCCAGCGCCTCGTCATCGCCAGCAAAAACATCCTGCGCCTCGGCATAGATCGGGCCGGCAGCGTCAAGGCGGCCGAGCACGCCGAGCGCCGTGATGGCCCGCGCCCAATCCTCCGCCGGGCCGCCTTCGCTCGCGAGCCTATCCAGAAGGCCGTTCACCATGCCCTCGATCATGGCCTGCCGCTCTTCGGGCGTCATGTCCTCGGCAGCCGCCATAGCCTCGGCGCTCGGGCCGGCGGTGGCGCCGGGGCGGGCAGGAGGCGTGTAGCTCATGCCGATCTCGGCGGCGACGTCAGAGACCTGCATGCGTGCAAGCTCGTTATAGGGGCTCGTCGGGGCCTCCTCGGCCAGCGGCTGCCAGAGCCCGAAGGCCAGGTCGGGCCGGCCGAACTGGGCGTGCAGCAGGCCGATGTAATAGCGCCCGGCGGGGTTGGTTTCGTCCTCCGCCAGTAGAGCGCGGGCAACCGCCTCGGCCTCGGGCGAGACATAGCCGCCCGCTGCCGCGACCAGCCGGTCGATCAGGCCGGCCTGATCGGTGGCCGTCGCCTCGTCGCCCTTCAGCGCGATCAGACGCTCCTGCGCACGGGCGGCGGCGGCGTAATTGCCGAGGGCGAATTCATGCTCGGCCAGCAGCTCCCAGCCGCGCGGGTCGTCGGGGCGCGTCGGCACCGCTTCGCGCAGCTGCTGGATCATTGCAGCATAATCCTCGGGCGCCTCGGGCGGCGGCGGCATCGCCTCCAGCGCCAGCTCCTCGGCCTGAGCCTGAGGCATGCGCTCGCTTTCCGCCTCGGCGGCCATGGTCTTGCGCAGCGATTGCGGCAGGTCAGGGTAGCCCGGCGCGCCGATCCAGAGGTAGAGCCCGGCGCCGCCCGCCGCGAGCGCCAGCACAACGGCGGCAGCGGCGGCAATGGCGGCAGGGCGGGGGGCGTTGCGGCCAGCCTCGGCCTCGGCCGAGCCGATCAGGCGGCGGGCCACCTCGGCGCGCACACGCTCGGCCTCGGCCTCGCCAAGCAGGCCGCGCTCTCGGTCGCGCTCGACCTCTGCCAGCTGCGCCTTGTAGAGCGCCCGGTCGCTGCCGCCCCCCGCAACATTGCGGGGCCGCAGAAGCGGCAGGCAGAGGATGAGCCCGACGCCGAGCGCCATGAGAAGTGCCAGAAGCCAGAAGAACATGCCGCCTCTCTAGCGCCGTGCCGCACCGCGCGAAAGGCCCCCGAAGGCGCCTGTCGCATTCGTGCATAGATGCGCCGCTCTGGAAGGCTTAGGCGAGGGCGCATAGCGTCAACAAGGCACCGACACCTATACGGGGATTCGCATGCCCACCCGCCGATATTCCGCCTTCGCCATCGCCCGCGAAGCCCTGCGCGACCACCTTGGCTGGCAGCGCGCCTGGGCCAAGGCGAGCCCCAAGCCACGCTACGATGTCATTATCGTGGGCGCCGGCGGGCACGGCCTCGCCACCGCCTATTACCTCGGCAAGAACTTCGGCATCCGCAATGTGGCGGTGCTTGAGAAGGGCTGGCTCGGCGGCGGCAACACGGGGCGGAACACCACGATCATTCGCTCCAACTACCTGCAGGACCCGTCTGCCGCGATCTACGAGAAGAGCCGAAGCCTTTACGAGACGCTCAGCCAGGAGCTGAACTACAACGTCATGTTCAGCCCCCGCGGCGTCATGATGCTGGCGCAGACCGAGCATGAGGTGCGCGGATACAAGCGCACGGCCCATGCCAACTCGATCCAGGGCGTGCAGACGGAATTCATCAGCCCCGAGCGGGTGAAAGAGCTGCTGCCGATCATCGAGCTGAAAGGCCCGCGCTACCCGGTGCTGGGCGCGCTCTGGCAGGCGCGTGGCGGCACGGCGCGGCACGATGCCGTGGCTTGGGGCTACGCGCGCGCCTGCTCGAACATGGGCATGGACATCATCCAGAATTGCGAGGTCACCGGCATCCGCTCCGAAGGCGGGCAGGTGACGGCGGTGGAGACGAGCAAGGGCGAGATCGGCTGCGGCAAGCTGGGGCTGGTCGTCGCCGGCCATTCCGGCGTGCTGGCCAAGAGGGCCGGCTTCCGCCTGCCGATCGAGAGCCTCGCGCTGCAAGCGCTGGTGAGCGAGCCGGTGAAGCCCTGCATGGATGTGGTGGTCATGGCCAACACGGTGCACGGCTATATGAGCCAGTCCGACAAGGGCGAGATGGTCATCGGGGGCGGCACCGACGGGTTCAACAACTACACCCAGCGCGGCAGCTTCCATCATATCGAAGAGACGGTGCGCGCGCTGGTCGAGACCTTCCCGATGATCTCGCGCCTCAAGATGCTGCGCCAATGGGGCGGCATCGTCGACATGACAGGCGACCGCTCGCCGATCATCTCGAAAACCCCGGTGGGCGGCATCTTCGTCAATTGCGGCTGGGGCACCGGCGGCTTCAAGGCCATCCCGGGTTCTGGCTGGGCCATGGCCGAGCTGATGGCCAAGGGCAGCGCGCCGCTGGCCAATGACTTCGGGCTCAACCGCTTCCGCGAAGGGCGCTTCATCGACGAGAGCGTCGCAGCCGGGGTGGCGCACTGATGGGCGCCCGGCAGGAAGATCGGCGGCAACCCGCCTGCGCCGCGGGGAACCGGCAAGCGGCGAGGGGCGTTTGGGGGGAAATTGACCCCTGGAGGCCAGAATGGCAGACCGTTACGACCCCAATGACCCCACGCGCCCCGTGTCGCACGATGAATCCACTCGCGTCGTCGTGGAGCCTGCGCGATCGCGCGGCGGCAGCGCCGGCCTCATCGCCGCGGCCATTGTCGCCATCGTCGTCATCATCGCTCTGCTCGCCTGGCTTCTGCCGGATCGCGGCCCCATCGAAGAAGGCCTCGCGACCGACCCGGCTGCCGATGTCACCGTCAATGTCGACAATGGCGCCGGCCCTGCCGATGGCGCCGAGATCGAACCGGCTGACGACGCCGCGACTGGCGACACCGCCGCTGACGCCCCGGCCAGCGAATAAACTCAACGGCTTGAAAAGCGTCCCTCATGTGAGGGGCGCCGCGGCCTCCAACCTTGGGGGCCGCACATGCTGACTCTCACCTGTCCCTGCTGCGGCATTGCCGCCGACGAGACGGAGCTCCATCCCGGCGGTGAGGCGCATGTTAAGCGCGCCGGCACCGATGCGGCGGACGAAGCCTTCGAGGCCTATCTCTTCGAGCGTGAGAACCCGCGCGGCCCGCATTTCGAGCGCTGGCGCCATGCGTCCGGCTGCGGCAAATGGTTCCTCGCCGCCCGCGACACCGCCACGCTGGAGGTGTTCGGCACCTATCCCGCCCAAACCACCGAGCCGCCGGAGCATATCCGCGAGGCCATCACCGCCCGCCATCCCGGCTGGCGCTGGAGAGAGTTTTCATGAGCGCACGCCTGCCCCAGGGCGGCCGGCTTCTCGACAGGGCCGCGCCGCTGGAATTTCGCTTCGATGGCAAACGCTTGCGCGGCTTTGCCGGCGATACGCTCGCCTCTGCGCTGATGGGCCAGGGCCAGATGCTCCTGGGCCGCTCGTTCAAGTATCACCGCCCGCGCGGCGCCGTGGCCTCGGGCGCCGAAGAGCCGAACGCGCTTGTTGGGCTGGGTGAAGGTGCCTTTTTCGAGCCGAACCAGCGGGCGACGGTGACGGAGCTCTACGACGGGCTCACCGCTATCAGCCAGAACCACTGGCCGAGCCTCGATCATGACATCGGCGCGGTGAACACGGCGCTGACGCGCTTTCTGCCCGCGGGCTTTTATTACAAGACCTTCCTCTGGCCGCGCGCCTTCTGGAAGCATCTCTACGAGCCCTTCATCCGGCAGTCCGCCGGCCTCGGCAAACCGCCGAAAGAGAAGGACGGCTCGACCTACGAGCATTTCCACGCCCATGTCGATCTCGTCATCGTCGGCGGCGGCATCGCCGGCCTGGCCACGGCGCGCGCCGCCGGTCGCGAGGGCCGGCAGGTGCTGCTGATGGAGCAGAGCGCCCATTGGGGCGGTCGCGCCGTGGTGGATGCGCCCGAGATCGACGGCCAGAGCGCCGAGGATTGGGTAAAGAGCGCCGTGCAAGAGCTTGAGGGCATGGAGAATGTTCGCCTGCGCCTGCGTTGCATGGCCGCCGGTCTATACGATCACGGCTACCTGCTGGCCTATGAGCGGCTGACGGACCACGCCCCCGGCGAGCCCGGCCCGCGCCACCGCCTGTGGCGGCTGCGCACGCAAGAGATTGTGCTGGCCACCGGCGCGCTGGAGCGCCCGCTTTCCTTCGCTGGCAATGACGTGCCCGGGGTGATGCTGGCCTCTGCCATGCGCGACTACCTCGTCAACTGGGCTGTGAGCCCCGGCGACCGCACGGTCGTGGTGACCAACAATGACGACGCCTATCGCACCGCCCTGGCGCTGCATCGTGCCGGCCTGTCGGTGGCCGCCATCATCGATGCGCGGACCGAGGTGACCGGCGCGCTGCCGCAGGCCGCCCGCGATGCAGGTATCCGGGTGGAGCCGGGCCGGGCGGTGGTGAAAGTGCATGGCGGCAAGCAGGTCACCGGCGTTGGCATCGGTCTGCAGATCGGCGAGGGCGGCGCTCTGGAAGAGATCGCCTGCGATGCCGTCGCCATGTCGGGCGGCTGGTCGCCGGCCGTGCACCTGTGGTCCCATTCCGGCGGCAAGCTGAACTGGGACGAGGCCGGTGCCATGTTCCGCCCCGACGCCAGCCGCCCGCCGTTGGGTGACAAGGGCCAGGCCATGGCCCGCGTCGTCGGCTCGGCCAACGGCCATCTCGGCACCGCCGCCGCGCTGGAAGATGCCGGGCTGACGGTGCCCGTGAGCGAGGCGGAGGAGCAGCCGCTCGCGCCCGTCTGGCTGATGCCCCAGGGCGCCGGGCCGGCGCTGAAGCGCAAGATGTTCCTCGATTACCAGAACGACGTGAAGGTCTCCGACGTCGAGCTCGCGGCCCGCGAGGGCTACGAGAGCGTCGAGCATGCCAAGCGCTACACCACGCTCGGCATGGCGACCGATCAAGGCAAGCTGAGCAATATCAACGGTCTGGCGGTGCTTTCTAATGCGCTGAACGCGGCTATTCCGGCCACCGGCACCACGACCTTCCGCCCGCCCTATACGCCCATCTCGATGGGCTCGATTGCGGGCTCCGCCACCGGCCCGCGCTTCCAGCCCGTGCGCAAGACGCCGATGCACGACTGGCACGCCTCCCACGGCGCGACGTGGGAGCCGGTCGGCCAGTGGCGCCGTCCCTACGCCTACCTCAAGTCGGGTGAAGACACTCACGCCGCGGTCGCCCGCGAGGTGAAAGCGGTGCGCAGCTCGCTGGGGATGCTCGACGCCTCGACCCTGGGCAAGATCGTCGTGAAGGGCCCCGATGCCGGGCGCTTTCTCGACATGATCTACACCGGCCGCCCCTCGACCATCCCCGTCGGCAAGTGCCGCTACGGCCTGATCTGCAACGAAAACGGCTTCCTCATCGACGATGGCGTTGCGGCGCGTCTGAGCGAAGATACCTGGCTCTGCCACACCACCACGGGCGGGGCCGAGAGCATCCACGCTCATATGGAAGACTGGCTGCAATGCGAATGGTGGGACTGGCAGGTCTACACCGCCAATGTCACCGAGGAATGGGCACAGGTCGCGGTCGTCGGCCCGAAGGCCCGCGAGGTGCTGGAGACGCTGGGCGGCGTCGATGTCTCGAAAGAGGCACTGCCCTTCATGGGCTGGGGAGAGGGCACGCTCGGCGGTCTGCCGGCGCGGATCTTCCGCATCTCGTTCTCGGGCGAGCTGTCCTACGAGATCGCCGTGCCCGCCAGCCACGGGCCGGAGCTTTGGGAGGCGCTGCTACAGGCCGGTCAGCCGCATGGGGTGACCCCCTATGGCACCGAGGCAATGCACGTGCTGCGCGCCGAGAAGGGCTATGTGATGATCGGCGAAGAGACCGACGGCACGATCATTCCGCAGGACCTGAACCTCGGCTGGGCCATCGCCAAGAAGAAAGACGACTACCTCGGCAAGCGCGCCCATGAGCGCAGCCACATGGCCGATCCGAACCGCTGGAAGCTGGTAGGCCTGCGCGCCGAAGACGATGTCGTACTGCCCGAGGGCGCCTACATCCTGGCGGCGGGCGACAATGCCAACGGCCAGCGCAACACCCAGGGGCGCATCACCTCGACCTATTATTCCCCGACCTTCGGGCGCGGTATCGCCATGGCGCTGCTGATCCACGGGCCAGACAGGATGGGCGAGACGGTCGAGGTGACCGACGGCAAGGGCGGCACGATCACGGCGACCGTCTGCGAGACCACGCTCTACGATCCGGAAGGGGAGCGGCTGAATGGCTGACACGAGCATCCTTCGCGTCCCCTGCGGGATGGTGCTGATCCGCGGCGATCACGGCGCGGTCGGCGAGGCGGCGGCACATGTGGCCGGTGTGGCCATGCCGGAGAAGCGCCAGATCACGGGCGGCGCCGACAGGGCACTGGCCTGGATGTCGCTCGACGAGCTGCTGCTTTTCTGCGCGGAGGGCGCGGCGCCGGGCATGGTGGAAGCGCTGACCGACAAGCTGACCGGTGTGCACCATCTGGTGCAGGATGTCTCATCCATGCGTGTGCGCTTTCGCATGACCGGGCCGTTCGTGCGCGAGGTGCTGGCGAAGGCCTCGCCCGCCGATCTGTCGGTGGAGCGGCTGCCGGAGGGCGAGTTCCGCCGCTCGCGGCTGGCACAAGTGCCGGCGGCCTTCTGGGTGAGCGGCGAGGACAGCTTTGACGTGATCTGCTTCCGCTCGGTGGCGGATTACGTCGAAGAGCTGCTGACCCATTCGGCAGCGGCGGGGCCGGTGGGCTACTTCTGAGCGGCGGGCCCACGGAAATCGCGCGATTTCCGTGACGAATTCCGCGCGGAATTCGTGGCGGCAGCGGGGCCCGTCGGGACAGGCGCTTAGATCTCCAGCCGCCGCCAGGCACGCAGGGTCAGCGCGCCGCAGACGAGGCCTAGCACGAGGCTCCCCGACACCTGCAGGATCGTGGCCAGCGGATCGGCCGAGCCGCCTGCCGCCGCCCAGTATCCGGGCGCGGCGAAGGGCACCCAGCCGCCGAGCCCGCCATCGGCGAGGACGGAGCTGACGATGACCGCCAGCAGGATCGCCCCGATCGGGCCGAGGTAGTCGCGCGACAGGCTCGCCACCAGCGCGAAGGGCAGCGTCAGCCAGGCCGTCAGCAGGCTCACCGCGACGAGCCTTCCCAGCGCCATCGTTGCCTCTGCGCCGCAGGGGCCAAGGCCGAACGGCAGGCCCGCGAGGACCAGCGCGAGCGTCATGACCAGCGTCGTCGCGGTCGCCCAGAGCGCGAACATGACCAGCTTCGCCAGCGCCACGGTGGACAGCCGGACCGGCAATCCGAACAGGCCCGCAATCGTGCCGTCGGCGAATTCGCGGGCGAAGAGCCAGACGGCGACGAGGCCGAACCCGAAGAGGCCGCCGGTGGCGACGGTACCGGCGCTGAGATCGAAGTAGCGGGCCCAGTCGCCCGCTGAGAGGGTCGAGGCATCGCCCATGTTCATCAGCGGGCTGATCACCGCGGTGACGAGGATGATGCCGAGGGTCGTGAGCTGCCCGAAGCGGGCGTGGCGGAACTTCGACCATTCGACGCCGAGCGCCGTGCGCAGGGTGGTCATGTCACGCGGCCTCCGCATCTGCGCTGACGAGCGAGAAGAAGGCGCGCTCGATCTCCGCCTGTCCGGGCTCCAGCGCCCCGATGATGCGGCCGGCGTTGATCACCGTGATCCGGTCCGCGATGCGGGCGATCTCGTCGAGGTGATGGCTCGACACGAGGATCGCGGCGCCGGCGGCGGCGCGGGCGAGGAGCGTGTCGCGCAGCGCGATCATGCCGGATGGATCGAGCGCGTTGGTCGGCTCGTCGAGGATCACGAGGTCGGGGCCGTGCTGCAGCGCCGCGGCGAGGCCGACGCGCTGCCGGTTGCCCAGCGACAGGTCCGCCACCCGGCGCTCGGCGAACTTCTCCAGGGCCAGCCCTGTGATGATGTCGTCGGCTGACGTCCGGGCGCGGGCCGGGGAAAGGCCACGCAGCCGGGCCGCGAGCACGAGGTTCTGGCGGACGCTCAGCTCGCCATAGGCGAAGGGGTACTCGATGAGATGGCCGACGCGCGACCAGCGCTGCGGATCGAGGCTCTGAAGCGGGGCGCCGTCGATCAGCACTTCGCCGCTGTCCGGCCGCTTCATGCCCAGCATCAGCCGCATCAGCGTCGACTTGCCGGCGCCGTTGAGCCCGACGAGCGCGTGGATCTCGCCGGCCCTGATGGTGAAATCGATGCCGCTTACCCCGTCGCCAGAGGGGAAGAGCTTGGTGACGGACTTCAGTTCGAGGCTCGGAGTCATGCCGGTCTCCGCGGGAGGCGCCGGGTGCAGGCCGGCCATAAGATGCATGATGCATCTAATCTTGCGCCTTGATCCCGTCAATAGGATGCTGTTTGCATCTTAGCCATGAACGATACGACAGACAGCACTGGCAGCCGGCGGCGCGGCGAAGCCCTTGAGGCCGCCATTCTCGACGCGGCGTGGGAGGAGCTGAACGCGGGCGGGTATCGCGGCTTGACCCTGCAGGCGGTGGCCAGCCGGGCCGGCACCAGCCGGCCGGTGCTGGCGCGCCGCTGGCCCAGTGTCATGGCGCTGGCGACGGCGGCGCTGGCCCGCTTCGTGCGCCAGCATCCCGTCGTCGTGCCCGATATGGGCAACCTGCGGGACGAGCTGCGCGCGCTGCTCCGCGGCCTTGCCGATCGTACGCCGCCCACCTTGCTCCGCTACATCTTCGAGATGGGCGACGATCTGCAGGAGGCCCGGTCGAGCATGTATCAGCTGCGGGCTGACATCGCCGATCCAGATGCAGTACGCCGCATCCTCGACCGCGGCGTTGCGCGGGGAGAAATCGACCCCGCGCGCCTGACGCCGCGGATCACGACGCTGATGATCGACCTGACGATCTACGAGGAGGTCATGACGCTGGAGACGATCTCGGACGCCGGCATCGACGAGATCATCGACGACATCTTCCTGCCGCTGGTGGCCCCGCGCTCCGCCTGACCCCGGCAGGCGAGCGCGGCCGCACCTCAGTCGCCGTCAGACGGCGCTGTGCCCTTGGGCCCCTCATAGGGCTTGAACTTGTGGCCCGCAGCCGCGGCGATCCGCTCCAGCTCGGCCTGGTACTCCGCATCGGTCGGCTCGTCCCAGGCCTCCACGCCCTCGATCAGACCCGCGGCAATCAGGCTCTCGCGCAGCGCCGGGTAGTCCAGCTCGCCCCAGCTCGTGCGGCTGGGCCGGTTTCCATGCGCCTCGATCCAGTTGCGGCGCAGATGGTTGATCGCATGCGCCTCTGCACCCTGGAAGGCCTGGATCTGGCGCGCAAAGATCTGGTCGAGATCACCGTCGCGCCGGGCGATGACGCCGACCTTCTGCGCCTCATCCCCCACAAGGGCCAGCAGGTGCAGCGGCGAGCAATCCACGGCGATGATCTGCCGAGCCGCCCGGTAAGCGGCGATCTGCGCCCGATGATCGTGCTTCTGCGGATGGTAGGGCACGTAGCCCTCGGACTGCAGCCAGCCCTCCAGCCGCTTCTCGAACAGCACCGAACCGCGGGCACCCGGGAGTTCGGAGCGAGAAATGTAGATCTTTTCGTCGCCCTCCGGCTCAACATCCTTGCCGGCATGGGCCTTGGCGAAGGCGCGAAACTCCGGCGCGCCCTCGATCATCTGGAACATGCCGAAGCCCTGACGCGGCACGAACAGCCGTTCCACCTGCGTCGGGTCTTCGAGGTTGCGCATCGGCAGGTCGACACCCAGCGACTGCAGGAAGGGGCGGTAGACATTCGCCACATGCTCCGGCCGGTTCTGGAACTTCGGCACATAGAGCACGCCGTCGAGCTTGCCCTTCAGCGCGTCGACCGCCCAGATCCGGCAGATGCTTTCGACCAGGAAATGGCCGAAATGGCCGAAGAGCGAGCCGAGGAACAGCCAGTTGCCCTCCAGCCGCTCGACTTCACCCACCGGCATGTCGGGCATCGTCGTCAACGGCGAGGTGCCGCGCCAGGTGATCGCATTCTCCACCGGCGCGCCATCCGCCGTCAGCACCCCGGCGCGCTGCACGCTCTGGTTGGGCGCGCCCTTGGGCGGGGGGATGACGAAGGCGCCCTCCAGCTCGGTGATCTCAGTGGCGATCGAGCCGGAAATATCCGGCACGTCAAAGGGAAGGGGCTCTGCCATGACTGCTCGTTCTGTTCTGCGCACCGGCTTCATCGCCGGGATGCCCCATGCATTCCATAGAATTTTGCCCTAATTTGGACATTGTGACATCGCACTCCCCGGCGACACTTCCGGGGCACCACCAAGGAGGCCGGGCATGAGAAATATCGAGAGCATCTCCGCCGCCCAGGCGATGAGCCGCGCGCGCACCAATCCGCTGCGCCGCTTTCCCTCGCCCGACAAGGATGGCGAGCGTCTCTATCCGCTCGCCGCGCCCTCCTGCACCCCCAGCTTCGAGATCGGCCGCGATGAGAGCATTTTCGCCATCGGCTCATGCTTTGCGCGCAATATCGAGCGGGCGCTCGATGGGGCAGGGATGCGCGTACTCTCCCGCGAATTCGATCTGGGCGAGATCGGCGAGAGCCTCGATGACGCCGGCAATTTCTTCAACAAGTACTCCATCCACTCGGTGCTGAACGAGATCACCTGGGCGCTGGAGCGTGACACCTTCCCGGGGCAGGACATTCTCTATCCGGGCGCCAAGGGTACCTGGTTCGATGCGCAGCTCGGCATGGCGCGGCTCGACTTCTCACCCGAGGAGATCCTCGCCTTCCGCCACCGCTATCTCGACGGGCTGAAGGCCGTGGCCGAGGCGGATGTCGTGATCCTCACGCTGGGCTATGTTGAGACATGGTTCGACCGCAAGCTCGGCCTCTATCTCAACGTCATGCCGCCCATGCAGGCCATCAAGGCCGAACCCGAGCGCTTCGATTTTCGCGTGCTCTCTTACCGCGACATCCTGGAGGGGCTGGAGGAGCTGCATGCGCTGCTCACCCGCAGCCGCACCAAGCCCCTGAAAATGCTGGTGACGGTCAGCCCGGTGCCGCTGCTCGCCACCTTCCGCGACATGGATGTGCTGGTGGCCAATGCCTATTCCAAATCCGTCCAGCGCGCCGCGCTCGATGAGTTCGTCATCGGCAAGGAGGGCGTGGATTACTTCCCTTCCTACGAATTCGTCACGCTTTCCTCGCCGGAAGTCGCGTGGAGCCGTAACGACTACCGCCATGTCTCGCCCGAGCTGGTCGACCGCATCATGTCGAACGTGCTCACCCGCTACCTGCCCGGCGGGGCAGGGGCCGACCCTGCGGCGGTGACGGGCGAGGGGCTGATCTCTTCGGCCAAGATGCTGAGCCGGCTGGAGAAATACGGCGACATCCTCGATCTGATGGCGAGCAACCGCGAGCTCGCCGACGCCTCCGCCGAGGCGCTGATCATGGAGGCGACGGCCGCGCGCCGGCTCGACGACCTGCAAACCGCCTGGGCCGCCCTCACCAAGGCCACCGAGGTCGACCCCGCCCGCCCCGATGCGCTGGAGCGCATGATCACCCTGTGTCGCCCGCTCCGCCGGCCCGACGATGCCCGTGCGCTGATGGCCCGCCATGTCGCCAACTTCCCCGACCGTCAGGATTTTCGCGAGCGGGTGACCTGGCTCTAACGCCCCGCCTGCGGCAAAAACTCATGTCGTGGAACGCCCCCTGCGGCCCCGCGTGCCATTGACCTTCGCCCGTGCGTGGCCATGTTAAGGACAAATCAAACCAGCTTCCGAAAGGAGCCCGACATGGCTTTTGAACTTCCCGATCTGCCATATTCGCATGACGCTCTCGCCGACAACGGCATGTCGAAAGAGACGCTCGAGTATCACCACGACATCCACCACAAGGCCTATGTCGACAATGGCAACAAGGCCATCGCCGGCACCGAGTGGGAGGGCAAGTCTGTCGAAGAGATCATCAAGGGCACCTACGATCCGAACGCGGTCGCCCAGTCCGGCATCTTCAACAACGCCTCGCAATTCTGGAACCACAACCAGTTCTGGGAGATGATGGGCCCCGGCAAATCGGCCATGCCCTCCGAACTGGAGAGTGCGCTGACCGAGAGCTTCGGCTCGGTCGACAAGTTCAAGGAAGATTTCGCCGCCGCCGGCGCGGGCCAGTTCGGCTCTGGCTGGGCCTGGCTGGTGAAAGACACCGACGGCTCGCTGAAGGTGACGAAGACGGAGAACGGCGTGAACCCGCTCTGCTTCGGCCAGACCGCGCTGCTCGGCGTCGACGTGTGGGAGCACAGCTACTACATCGATTTCCGCAACAAGCGCCCGGCCTACCTGAAGAACTTCGTCGACAACCTGGTGAACTGGGAAAACGTCGCCTCGCGGATGTGAGGCGCGGGGGGCCTGGTGAGGGCCCTGGTGCGATGAGATGATTGAGGCCCTCCGGTGTGATGCCGGGGGGCTTTTTCTACAGCTTTCCTCGCAACATCGGGCAACCAAAGGCCTATTCGAGCCTCTTGGCGAAATCTCCTTTGCGGAAATTCTTGCTAAAGGCACGCTCGTGGTACAACCTACTCTAGTATATTTGGGTCGAAATCTTCCCTCGAGGAACTACTAATGGCGACGGTAACGATAAGAGACTTCTCTTGCATAGAGAAGGCAGAGGTCGACCTAAAGAAGGTAACCGTTCTCATTGGGCCCCAAGGATCGGGAAAGAGCGTCTTCACAAAAGTCGTCTTTTTCATGAACGACATTGTCCTGAGCATGTTTTCAAGCGCCGAGGACGGTATAAGCCTGACTGAATTTAAGAGAGGCATTGAGAGATCTTTCGCAATCTGGTTCCCACCTATGGCGTGGGGAAGTAAGCGCTTTATTATTAACTTTACGGAAGGCAATCACGGCGTGCGTGTACTTCGGCGCCGGATAGAGGGAAAGCTATCGGATGAGGTCTCAGTCAGGCTGAGCCCATGGACAGAGAGGCTGTATTTTCGGACGCTGCAAACTTTCGAGAGGGTCTCTGAGAGTGCTGAGAACGCTGATGAATCTGATGACTTTCTAGCGACCAGCCCGATAGAAATATCGTCTCGAGTGCGGAGCGCCATGTGGGCGGAGATCGGCCGAACGTCAGGCGGCGATTTGGTTCGTAGTCAAACGTTTATTCCTGCTGGCCGGGCGTTCTTTACCAGCATAGGAAGAATGGTTGCAGGTCTGGAGCAAGGTGTCAGCTTGGACCCCGCCACTTTGCGGTTCGCTAGGCTGTTTGCCAGGTGGCGTGATCAGTCGAGTTATCTACCTCGTGCCCTAAGAGACCCAGATTTTCAGTTTTCCCGTCTTCAGGTTATGACCAGCTTCTTCGGTGGAGTTATACAACTTAAGCGCGAAAGCGAGTATATAGAAATGCAGGATGGAAGGAAGGTCCCGTTCTCGTCGCTTTCGAGCGGGCAGCAAGAGTTGCTTCCGATCTGGTACTTTATCGATAACGTCATGAACCTTGACGAGAGGATGAAGAATCGTGCCTCTAAGTATGGAAAAATAGCTTCTGAATTGGTTTATATTGAGGAGCCCGAGGCACATCTATTCCCCAATGCTCAGAGCGATCTCTTAGATGTCTTGATTTCGAAAGTGGCCAGCGAGGCGAGTCACCGAAAAATGGTGATCACTACGCATAGTCCATATATCATGTCGCGTTTGAACGTCCTTCTAAAAGCTGGATCTCTATCAAAGCGAAAGAAGAAAAATAAAGAGATCGGCGAAATTGTTCCTCGCGATGCTTGGCTAAAACTGGAGGACTTTTCGGCTCTAAAGATCGAAAATGGTGTCATCTCATCCATTGTCGATCAGGATGAGGGTCTCGTAGATGCTGAATTTCTCGACAAGATTTCGGACGTTATTTCTAGCGACTTTAGTGATCTTCTGGATATCGAGGAAGAAATATGACTTCCTGTATTAACGTTGTAAGCCACTCTCGGGTCAAAGTTGAAGAAAACGGCCGCAAGGCGATTTTTCTCAACGACTGCAAGGATGAATTTGAAGTTGGTAAAATAGATGGATGCCTTATCACCGAGGGTATCCGGGCGGATTATTTCGTCTCCTGCCAGGATAAATCGGTTCTCGTGGAGCTCAAAGGTTGTAATGTTGACCACGCCTGTACGCAGCTATTCACTTCGGCAGAGCACGAGAACGTAAAGAATAGGCTTAGGGCGAATATTGGATTTCTCGTTATCTGCTCTAGAGTTCCGGCTGCTTCGACCAAGACTCAGCTTGCACAGCAGAAGGCGAGGAGGATTTTTAAGGCGAGATTTCAGGTCTTCTGCCGCAGGCGTGAGTTGAATATACACGACTGCTAGTAGGCTACTGGTTTTTGAACTTTCTAGATAAATGTAGCTCTTAGTGGTAGCCGCCCTCACTCCACCACCCGAACCTCCACCGCATCCACCGCCAGCGTATTCGCCGTCCCGTCCCCGAAGTCCGGCGCCGGGTCTTCCGGGGTGGCGCGGTTGCGCAGCCACAGGGCGTCGAACTCCCGCCCGTCGAAGCGGACGCGGGCGAAGGTGCCGCTGTCCTCGAACGTGCCTTCATCCACCACGGCGCCATCTAGCGCCATCCGGTAGCGCACCGTGCGCGGCTCGAAATTGCCGTTGCCGATCAGCAGGGTGACGCTCGTCATCACAGAGCCGTCCGCCAGCGAGATCACCGTATAGCCGGCATCTGCGCCGTTGGGATACCACGAGCGAAGGCCCTCGCGTCCCTCCGCCGGCAACTCGGTGAGGATGCCCTCCTCGATGCCGTTCACCTGTTCCACGAGGATGCCGTCCTCCTCCCACACAGTGCCGGGCAGGATGGCGCTCGCCGCGGTCTCGAAGCCGGTGCGATGGGGCGCCTCGGCATCGGCGGCGGCGCCGAGGGTTACCTCAGCCGCGGCGGGGCTGGCGGCGAGCAGGGCAAGGGCGAACAGGGGGCGGGCGAGGGGCATGGCAGCAACTCCGGCAGGCTGGGTTTGCGCGGCAGCCTTGCCCCCGAATGTGGCCGCAGCGGGGCCGGAGCCGGGTAGAACTTTGCCCGAGGGCGCGTGGGACTGCTGCGGGCGGAGAGGCAGGGCAGGGTGCTCCCACATGCCTCCTTGACAGCATTCTGCGCCCTGATCGGAAAGGCTTTTGACCGCCATGAACCGCATTGCTATGGTCTCGCGACCGCGGATGCGGCAACAGACCGCCGCGGCTATCATGGGGGACGCTGGGCTTGGCCGGCACAAACAGAGTTGTACTCGCCGCCCTCGTCGGGGCCGGCGTCCTTGTCTCCGCCGTCGGGGTGGGGGTCAGCCAGCTGTGGCCGGATGCCGGCGAGGGGGCAGAGGATGCCCCGGGCGAGGGAGAACTGCGGGTCGCCGCGCCAGAGGCTGCGGAGCCGGAGCAGGAACAGGCGGCAGAGGCGGCGCCTGAGGCTGAGGCGCCTGCGCCCGTCGCCCCCAGCGTCGATACCCTGCTCATCGACACCGACGGTACCGGCATCATCGCCGGCCGCGCCGCCCCTGGCGCGCAGGTGGCCATCCTTGTCGATGGCGCGAGCGTGGCCGAGACGGTCGCCGACGCCACGGGCGAGTTCTTCGCCATGCTGGCGCTACCCGCCGCCGCCACTCCCCGCGCGCTGACGCTACTGGCGGGCGAGGGCGACGCCGCCGTCGCCTCCGACGAAACCATCCTCGTCGCCCCCGTGAACCCGCCGGAGATTGCTCTGGCGGAGGTTGAGGGGGAGGGGGCTGAGGGCGAGATACCGATGGCCGAGGCAGGCGCCGGCGATGCGGATGGCGCAGAGGCTGAGTCCGACGCGGCGCCGGCCGAAGAGGCCGAGGCGCCCGCACAGACGGCGGATGCGGGGGCAGGGGATGAGCCCGCACCTGCGGCTTCTGAGGAGACCTCTGGCGATGTGATCGTGGTAGAGGGCGACGTCGAGACCGCTCCGGACGCCGGGACTGCTCAGGACCAAGATACCGAGGTCGCGTCCGCCGGAACATCGGCTGGCACGCCTGGGACACCTGACAGCTCGCCGGTCGGCGAGCAGCCGTCAGAAGAGGCCGACGCGTCCGAAGCGGAGAACCTTGCGGCAGACGCGAGCTCCGGCGCTCGCTCCGCCGAGGCCGATGACCAGCATGCCAGCCCCTCGGAGGAGACAGCCCTCACAGCCGACGCTGGGACCGGCCAAGTCGAGGGTACGTCCGCTCCGGAAATGGACCCCGGTGGCGCCCCCGCACAGGAACCTGACGAGGCAGACGCCAGCCAAGACGACGCCACCCTGCTCGCCGAAGCCGAACCCGAAACCGAGGCCCCCAGCCCCGCAGCCTCGGCCCCCGCCACAACCGCCCCCGCCTGGCAGCCCGCATCGGGCGGCGTCGCCGCGATCGAACTCCCCGAAGAGCTGCCGGAAGCCGACGAAAGCACCCCGCCGACCGAGCCGCAGAGCGTCGCCTCCAGCGATGCCCCTGAGACCAGCCCCTCCGCGGACCCGTCCCCCTCCGGCGCGGAAGGCTCAGGCGACGTGCCACCCGGCGATGTCGAGGTCGCGCTCCTCGAGACGGACCCAACCGCCCCCGGCCTGCCGCAGGAAAGCGCCCCCGGCACGCCCGCCCCCTCCACAACCGCAGAGCCGCCAGCCGAGGCCCCTGTACCCGCCGCCGCCGAGCCGGGCAGTGCCCCCGCCGATCCGCCGGTCGCCACCAGCCCGCCCGCCGCCGAGGCCGATGCGCCCGAGAGCGGCACGGCCCCGTCGGCCGAGGGCACGCCCTCCAGCCCCG
Organism: Pseudoroseicyclus sp. H15; assembly: GCF_054353345.1. NCBI lineage: Bacteria > Pseudomonadati > Pseudomonadota > Alphaproteobacteria > Rhodobacterales > Paracoccaceae > Pseudoroseicyclus > Pseudoroseicyclus sp. H15. Next base: position 119,211 of record NZ_JBTHJE010000002.1, on the reverse strand, counting down.
ACGCCACCGCCGGCAGCCCCGGCCCCGTCGCCCAGCCGGAGGCCACCAACGCCCCCGCCGCCAGCGAAGGCCCGGCCGATGCCGCGCCGCAACCCGCGCCGGCCGAGCCGCCCGACAACCCGCCAGAGCCCGCCGCCGACAGGACGCCCCCGCAGGCGCCCGCCTTGCTCATCTCCGACAGCACCGGCGTGCGCCTGGCCGCGCCCAGCCTGCCGCCCGGGGCCGAGCAGGATTCACCGGCGAGCGTCGTGCTCGATACCATCGCCTATGACGATGCCGGCGAGGTCGTGCTCTCTGGCCGTGGCTACGGCGGCGGCGAGGTGCGGATCTATCTCGACAACGAGCTCGCCGGCCGCGTCGCCATCGGCGCGGACGAGCAATGGAGCCTGCCACTGCCCGGCGTTTCTCCCGGTGTCTACCGGATGCGCGTCGATCAGATCAGCGCGACCGGCGAGGTCATCGCCCGCATCGAAACGCCGTTCCTGCGGGAAGACAGGGCCCGGCTCGAAGCTGCGATGGCCGATGAGATGGCCGACCCCGCGGTCTCTGTCGCCGTGCGCACCGTCCAGCCCGGCAATACGCTCTGGGCCATCGCGCGGGATCGCTACGGCGAGGGCATCCTTTACGTGCATGTCTACGAGGCCAATAAAGATCAGATCCGCGATCCCGATCTCATCTACCCCGGCCAGATCTTCAACCTGCCGCCGCTGGAGGATGAGGGCGCCGACCCCTGAGGCCGGCCCTCAGCCCACCGGCACGACATCCACCCCCTGGCTGGAACGATGCGCCCCGGCCAGGCGGATGGCGCCGCGCACGGGCGCCACGTCGGAATAGTCGCGCCCGATGGCGACCGTCAGATGATCTGTCCCCGCCGGCATGGCGTTGGTGGGGTCGTATTCCATCCAGCCCATCGCCGCGCCGCACCAGGCGCGCACCCAGGCGTGCATGGCATCCGCCCCCTCCAGCCGCGGCTGGCCCTCGGGCGGCTCGGTGCGCAGGAAGCCAGAGACATAGCCCGCCGGGATGCCCAGCTCGCGCAGCATGGCGATCATGATGTGGGTGTAGTCCTGGCAGACCCCGCGCCGCCCCTCAAAGGCCTCATCTACGCTGGTATCCACATGCGTCGCGCCCGACTCGAAGGTCATGTAGCCGTTCAGCGCCTGCCCGAGCGCCACCACCGCCTCCGCCGTGCTGCCGGCGCCGGCCACCGCCTCGCGCGCGAAGGCGGCGACGGAGGCAGAGGCGAGGCCGATGCGGGGCGAGGGATGCAGGTAGTGATGCGGCGAGAGCGCGTCGATCCGGGGCAGGGCGGCCAGCTCTGCTGCCAGGCGTGCGAGCGGCGGCGAGCCATCCAGCGCCGGGGACAGCGCCTGCCGCTCGATCCGCGCGCGCAGCGTGAAGGCGACCTTGGGCACCGCCTCGTCGAAGGCCAGCGCCGTGACCCGGTTTCCCCAGAAATCGCGGATCTCCTGCCGCTCTGACGGGCGGGGAGAGACATCGAGCGCAGCGGCGATCACCCGCTGGCCGGGGCCGTCGGCCGGCGTCATGCGCAGCATATGCCGGGCACCGGGGGCCGGGTGGTCGTATCCGTAAGCGATGCGCAGGGTCACGTCGTAGAGCATGGGCCTACCGGAAATAGGCGTCGGAGAGCAGGGTCGACAGCACGCCCATCTCCTCCGCCGCCGCGTTGAGCCGCTCGGTCGTCAGCTCCGCCGGGGTGGCACCCTGCACGGCAGCCTGCACATGCAGCAGCGACCGCTGGAAGGCGCTGAGCTGGCGGTGGCGCTCGGTGCCCGGCAGGTAGCCCACATGCTCGGCCACCTCCGTGAGTTGGAAGGCGATGGCGCGCGGGTTGAGCGTGTCGAGCGCGAGCAGGTCGATCACCGTGGCGCGGGTGGGCGCGGCGGCATAGCGGCGCCGGTGGCTCATGGTGCTGTCGCCAAGCTCGATGACCAGATCGAGCGCCCCGTCCGGCGCGCCCGGGTCGGCGAAATCCTCCAGAAGGCGCGCCACGCTATGCGCCCGCTCCAGGTCGCGCCCGATGGAAAGATAGCGCCAGCCCGCGAAGCGATACATGTTCTCATGCACGAGGCCCGAGAAGGCGGCGATCATTCGCAGCAGGGCCGACATGGCGCGCACGGTGTCGTCGCCCGGCTCGGCCGCGCTCACTTCGGCCAGCGTCCGCTCCAAGTCTGTCAGCGCGAGCCAGCCGTCGAGCGAGAAGCGGTCGCGCACATGGCCCGCCGAGCCGATCGCCGATTGCAGCACCGGCCCGACGGCGGCTCCGATGCCGGCGCCGAGCTGCACACCGCGCGCGGCCAGATGCGCCTCCAGCCGGGCGAATATGGCGCCGTCGCTGGCGCCCTGTTCGGCCAGCCGCACATGCCAGGCACGCCAGAGCCGCACGATCATCTCGGCGCGCTCGATATAGCGACCGAGCCAGAACAGGTTGTCGGCGGCGCGCGAGGGCAGGGCCGAGGGCTGCAGGCGCAGCGGATCGTCGCCCGTGGCAGGCAGCATCGTCTCCGACGGCACGGGGTGGGGCGAGACCACCCACACATCCGCCGCCAGCCCGCCGCGCTGCAGAGCCAGCTCCGCCGGCCGGCTCTCGCGCCCGATGCGGGCATAGCCGCCGGGCATAACCTGCCAGCCTTTCTCGGTGCGGGCGAGGAAGACACGCAGGCTCATGGGCCGCGGCACCAGCTTGCCCTCCTCGAAGGCCGGCGTGGTTGACAGCGTCACCGCCTCTTGCCCCACCAGCCCGGCGCCCGCCTCCTCCAGCCAGTCGGCAAAGCGCCCACCCGTCCGTGCCGCCTCTGCCGCCGTCTCGCCTGCGTCGAAGAGCGCGCGGGTGGAGAGGGCGCCCGAGATTGTCATCCGCTCGGCATGGCGCAGCACATAGGCGCGCTCTTCGGCGCCGCCGCACCACCAGGTGGCGATGTTGGGCATCCGCAGGGGCTTACCGTCGACCAGCTGGGAGATGCGGGGCAGGAAGGCCAGCAGCGCCCGCGTCTCCAACACGCCGGAGCCGAGGGCGTTGACCATCGAGAGGTTGCCCGAGCGCAGCACCGAAACCAGCCCGGGCGTGCCGAGATGGCTGTGTTCCTCCAGCTCCAGCGGGTCGGCGAAGGTCGCGTCGAGCCGGCGCCAGAGCACCGAGATGGGGCGCAGCCCCGCCACGGTGCGCACCATCAGCTGGCCGCCCCGCACGGTCATGTCGTCGCCTTCCAGCAGCGGCACGCCAAGGTAGCGGGCGATATAGGCGTGCTCGAAATACGAGGCGTTGTGCGGTCCCGGTGTCATGATGGCCACGCGCCCCTCGCTGGCGCCGCCCATCTGCATCAGCGCATCGCGAAAGCGTCGGAAGAAGCCGGCCAGCCGTTCGACATTGGCGCGGGCGTAATGCTCGCTATAGGCGCGGGCGGTTGCGATGCGGTTCTCCAGTGCGAAACCGGCGCCCGAGGGAGCCTGCGTCCGGTCGCCCAGCACCCACCACTTGCCGCCGGGGCCGCGCCCGATGTCGAAGGCAAGGTAATGGAGGAAGTGTCCGGAGCGGGGCTGCACCCCCACCATGGGCCGCAGCCATTCGGGATTGCCGGCGATCAGCCCCGGCGGCAGATGCCCGCCCGCCACCAGCCGGCCCGGCCCGTAGAGATCTGCCATGACCTTTTCCAGCAGGTCGGCCCGCTCTGTCAGGCCAGCCGCGATCTCCTCCCATTCGGCCCGGTCGATCAGCACCGGCATATGGCTCATCGGCCAGTCGCGGGGGGTGGAGGTTTCCTGCTCGTATTGCCGGTAGAACACCCCGGCATCGCTGAGATAGCGGTCCGCCGCCGCGTGCCGCCCGGCCAGCTCATCGGGCGCCATGCGCGACAGCGCCGCGATCAGCTCGCCCCAGGCCGGCCTGAGCTGCCCGTCCTCGCCGATCAGCTCATCGGGCACGCCCTTGAGCGGCTCGTAGCCGTCCAGCAATGCCGGGCGGGGCGGTTGAGGCTTGAGGTCCTTCGTCATCACCCGCCCAATATCGCAGGCCGGTCTTCAGGAAAGGCAAACCGCCCGAAACGGGCCCCCCTGTCTTTGCTCCGACAAAATCCTCGGGGGGGCTGCCAAAGGCAGCGGGGGGCAGACAGCCCCCCTCCAACGCCGACCTCCCCGCGCGTCCCTCGCATCAGCTCCACAGCCCCGGCGGGCGGCGCAGATCGAGCGTCATCGGGAATTCCGGATGCGGATGCTCCTCCGGCGGCGTGAAGCTGCCCGAACTGCCGCCATGCGGCTCGAAGCGCGCCAACCGCCGCGCCTCCGCCTCATAGGAGTTGACCGGGAAGGTATCGTAGCTGCGCCCGCCCGGGTGGGCGACGTGATAGGTGCAGCCTGCCAGCGAGCGGCCCGACCAGGTGTCGTAGATATCCAAGGTCAGCGGCGCATCGACCGGCAGCACGGGGTGGATCGCCATCGAGGGCTGCCAGGCCTTGAAGCGCACCGCGCCCACCGCCGCGCCATTGGCCACCTGCGTCAGCGGCACGCGCCGGCCGTTGCAGGCCACCTCGTAGCGGGCCGGATCGGCGGCGCTCAGCTTCACCTGCAACCGCTCGGTCGAGCTGTCGGTATAGCGCACTGTGCCGCCGATGGCGCCGGTCTCACCCAGCACATGCCAAGGCTCCAGAGCCTGGCGCAGCTCCAGATGCACGCCCTCGGCCTCGATCTCGCCGCAGAAGGGGAAGCGGAACTCGGCCTGCGCCTCGAACCACTCCTCGCGCATCTCGAAGCCGTGCTCACGCAGGTCGGCCAACACGTCGCGGAAGTCGGCCCAGAGCATCTCGGGCAGCATGAAGCGGTCATGCAGCGCCGTGCCCCAGCGGGTGAGGCGGCCATCGGCGGGGCTCTTCCAGAAGCGGGCGATCAGGGCGCGGATCAACAGCTGCTGGGCCAGGCTCATGCGCGGCTCGGGCGGCATCTCGAAACCGCGGAACTCCACGAGGCCGAGCCGCCCGGTGGGGCCATCGGGGGAGTAGAGCTTGTCGATACAGATCTCGGCGCGGTGGGTGTTGCCGGTGACATCGGTCAGAATGTTGCGCAGCAGCCGGTCGGTCAGCCAGGGCAGGGGCGGTACGCCCTCACCCGGGGCCGGCATCTGCGCCATGGCGATCTCCAGCTCGTAGAGCGCATCGTGGCGGGCCTCGTCGATGCGCGGCGCCTGAGAGGTCGGGCCGACGAAAAGGCCGGAGAACATGTAGGACAGGCAAGGATGCCGGTTCCAATGCAGGATCAGGCTCTTCAGCAGATCGGGCCGGCGCAGGAAGGGCGAATCCTGCGGCGTGTCGCCGCCGACCACCACATGGTTGCCGCCGCCGGTGCCCGTGTGCTTGCCGTCGATCATGAACTTGTCGGCGCCGAGGCGGCATTGCCGGGCCTCCTCATAGACGGCCTCGGTGGTCTCGACGCAGCCCTGCCAGTCGCTGGCCGGGTGCACGTTGACCTCCAGCACGCCCGGGTCGGGGGCCACGCGGATGACATTCACGCGCGGATCGAACGGCGGGGCGTAGCCCTCGATATGCACGGGCATGCCCAGGCGCTCTGCCGCGGCCTCTGCCGCTGCGACCAGTTCGAGGTAATCGTCGACCTTCTCGACCGGCGGCATGAACACGCAGAGCCGCCCATCGCGCGGCTCGACGGCGAGGGCGCTGCGCACATGCCCGTCGATATCGGGCGCCATACTCTGGCCCGGGCGATCCTCCTGCGGCTCCGCCGGGGTGAAGCTGGCCACGGGCTGGCCGTGGCGGGCCATAGCACCGTCGCTCGCGGCATGCGGGTCGGGCAGCTCCGGCAGGTCCTGCATCGTGTCGGCCGGGTTGGTGTAGGGATAGCGCGAGGCCGGCAGCCAGGGCAGTGAATTCAGCGGAATGCGGTAGCCGAGCGCGCTGTCGCCGGGTACCAGGAACAGCCGGCCGCGCCGGAACTTCCAGCGCTCGCTGGCCCAGCGGCGGTCGCTTGCGCGGGCCTGCCAGCGCTGCACGGGCAGAACGTAGCCCACAGGCTCCGTCAGGCCGCGCTCGAAGACCTTGGCCATGCGGAAGCGCTCTTCTGCGTTCTGCAGCTTGCTGTTCTCCGGCGACACATTCTCCGGCAGTTCGGCTTCCTTCAGGATCCAGTGCGCCGGGTCTTCATAGGCGGCGGCGATGTTCTCGCCCGTCACGCCCAGCTCTTCGGCGATGGCGACAGTCAGACGGCCCGCGTCCTCATGCGTGACGTCGTTCTCGGCCGTCTCTTCGGCGATGAGATCGGCATTGCGCCAGATCGGCACGCCGTCCTTCCGCCAGTAAAGGCTGAAGGTCCATCGCGGCAACGTCTCACCCGGATACCACTTGCCCTGGCCGTAGTGGAGGAACCCGCCCGGCGCGAAGCGCTTCTGCAGGCGGCGGATCAGCTGGTCGGCCAGCGCGCGCTTGTCGGGGCCGGTGGCATCCTCGTTCCACTGGCCGCTCTCGAAATCCTGGGTGGAGACGAAGGTCGGCTCGCCGCCCATGGTGAGGCGCACGTCGCCCTCTTTCAGCGCGGCATCGACCTTATGCCCCAGCGCATCCAGCGCCTGCCAGCTCTCTTCCGAGAAGGGCTTGGTGATGCGCGGATGCTCGGCCACTCGGTCGATCCGCATGTCGAAGTCGAAATCGACCTCCGCGGCCGTCGCCATGCCAGAGATGGGGGCGGCGTTCTTGTAATGCGGCGTCGCGGCCAGTGGGATGTGGCTTTCGCCGGTCAGGAGGCCCGAGGTCGGGTCGAGCCCCACCCAGCCGGCACCGGGCAGATAGACCTCGGCCCAGGCGTGCAGATCGGTGAAATCATGATCTGTCCCGCTCGGGCCTTCCAGCGCCTCGACATCGGGCTTCAGCTGAATGAGGTAGCCCGAGACGAAGCGCGCCGCGAAGCCGAGCTGGCGGAACACCTGCACCAGTAGCCAGGAGCTATCGCGGCAGGAGCCGGTGCCGCGCTCCAGCGTCTCTTCCGGCGTCTGCACGCCGGGCTCCATGCGGATGACATAGCCTACGGCATTCGAGACCAGCTGGTTCAGCTCGACGATGAAGTCGGTGACCGGGCGCTTGCGCCGGTCGACCCGCTTCATGAACTCGCGCAGCAGGGGGCCCGCCTTTTCGGGCCGGCGGTAGATCACCAGGTCGGGCGCGATGTCGGAATGATAGTTGAAGGGGAAATCCTTCGCATCGTCTTCCACGAAGAAGTCGAACGGGTTGTAGACGGTCATATCCGCCACCAGCCCCACCTCGATGCGGAACTCGCGCACCGGCTCGGGGAAGACATAGCGGGCCAGCCAGTTGCCGTAGGGGTCTTGCTGGTGATTGACGAAATGGGGCTGCGGCGAGACCTTCAGGCTGTGCGAGATCACCCTGGTGCGGCTATGTGGCGCCGGGCGCAGGCGGATGACCTGCGGCCCCAGCGTGACGGGCCGGTCATACTGGTAATGCGTCAGATGGGTGATCGCTGCCTTGATCGCCATATTGCTCGTCTCCGCGCTGCTTGCCCTTGAATTTCATGCTTGCGCCCCCGGCACAAACCCCGAACGCGCGCACGGGCCGACGCCGCCGCAAACCGTTGCCGGCCTGCCGGTTTTTGCAGCGGAGCAGGGGCGTCAGACGGACGGAGCGCCGCCGAGCTGCTCCCAAAGCGCGAATTCCTCGGCGCCCTTCTTCTTCAGGCGCTGCACCATGCCGGGCTTCAGCGCCAGATCCATGGGCGGGGAGACATTGGCGGGCGGCACCTCGATTTTCCGCTCCAGCCGCTCCTCGAGAAAGGCGTGCAGGGCATCCAACTGATCGTAGCGGAACACATGGTCGACCCCGATACCGCCCTCTTCGTTCTTCACCATCGCCCATTGCGTACCGACATCGGCATAGTCAGGTCGCTTGCCGCGGCACCAGCCATCGACGAACTCGTCGAAGCTCAGACCCTTCGTAGAGATCCAGGCATCGTCGCGCTGGCGATACCGGTACCAGCTGCCGAGCCAGTCGAGCGGTTCGCGCACCACGGCGACCGTCTCGGCCTTGGGGCAGCCACCGCGTTCCATCAGCGGGGCGACGAAGCGGTTGTAGCGGTAGAGCGTCATGTGCTTCAGGCCCGGCGGGTCGCGAAACACGATGTCTGCCTGCGGCCCCAGAGCCTTCTCCAGCGCGGTCGTGCCCGTCTTCGGCACGGCGAGGATCGCCAGCCGCTTCTGCCAGAACACCATCATCTTGCGAACCCTCCCGGCACTTCAACCAACATCTGGCTCTCTCCCGCCTTCATGACCGATTAACCACTTTTTTCTTGCTTTGTTCTCTTTTTGGTCTCATGTAATGCGGAACACCCCGTGAACATCGAAGGCAGTTGCCGGGGTCAGGGCAACATGAAACAAGGGACCAGGGCAATGGCGGCAGCGGACATTCTTTCGATGAACGACAAGCGCGTGGCAGACAAGCAAAAGGCGCTCGACAGCGCCCTGGCACAGATCGAGCGGCAGTTCGGCAAGGGCTCGATCATGAAGCTCGGCGGCGAGAACGCCATGCCGGATATCGAGGCGACGTCCACGGGCTCTCTGGGCCTCGACATCGCTCTGGGCATCGGCGGCCTGCCGAAGGGCCGGATCATCGAGATCTACGGGCCGGAAAGCTCGGGCAAGACCACGCTCACCCTGCATGTGGTGGCCGAAGAGCAGAAGAAGGGCGGCGTTTGCGCCTTTGTCGACGCTGAACACGCGCTCGACCCGCAATATGCCAAGAAGCTGGGCGTCGATCTGGACGAGCTGCTGATCTCGCAGCCCGACACGGGCGAGCAGGCGCTTGAGATCGTGGACACGCTGGTGCGCTCGGGCGCCGTCAGCCTTGTGGTGGTCGACTCGGTCGCCGCGCTGACACCGAAGTCGGAGCTTGAGGGCGACATGGGCGACAGCTCGGTCGGCGTGCATGCCCGCCTGATGAGCCAGGCCATGCGCAAGCTGACCGGCTCGATCAGCCGTTCCAACTGCATGGTCATCTTCATCAACCAGATCCGCATGAAGATCGGCGTGATGTTCGGCTCGCCGGAGACGACGACGGGCGGCAACGCGCTGAAGTTCTACTCCTCGGTCCGCCTCGACATCCGCCGCATCGGCGCCGTGAAGGACCGCGACGAGGTCGTCGGCAACTCGACCCGCGTGAAGGTGGTGAAGAACAAGGTGGCCCCGCCGTTCAAGCAGGTCGAGTTCGACATCATGTATGGCGAGGGCATCTCGAAGACGGGCGAGCTCATCGACCTCGGCGTGAAGGCCGGCGTGGTCAACAAATCCGGTGCCTGGTTCTCTTATGGTGACGAGCGGATCGGGCAGGGGCGGGAGAATTCCAAGACCTTCCTGCGTGAGAACCCCGACATCGCCTACGAGATCGAAGACAAGATCCGCGCCTCGCACGGGCTGGATTTTGGGTCTAGCGATGACGACGGCAAATCGGGCGGCGACGACGACCTCGTCGAGATGTGACGCACCCTCGTGGGCCTCTACTCTCGGAGACATTCAAAGGGCGGCCCGTCGTGGGTCGCCCTCTCACGTGACGCCGGTCCCCACACCGATTTCCATATGGAAATCGCAGGCGGAAACCATATGGTTTCCGCTCGCACAGCTCCGGGCGCTCACGCATAAATCACATCCGGTGGACAGGGGCAGACCGCAGCGATACACCGCAGTCCGACCCATTTGACGGACCTCGCCATGACCAGTCTCGCCGACATTCGCTCGACCTTCCTCGATTTCTACGCGGGCCAGGGCCACGAGCGTGTGGCAGCCTCGCCGCTGGTGCCGCGCAACGACCCGACGCTGCTGTTCACCAACTCTGGCATGGTCCAGTTCAAGAACGTCTTCACCGGCGTCGAGCACCGGCCCTACAGCCGCGCCACGACCAGCCAGAAATGCCTGCGCGCCGGCGGCAAGCACAATGACCTCGACAATGTCGGCTACACGGCCCGACACCATACCTTCTTCGAAATGCTGGGGAATTTCTCCTTCCAGGACTATTTCAAGGAAGAGGCGATCACCTATGCCTGGGACCTGCTGACGAAAGGCTTCGGCCTCAACAAGGACAAGCTGCTCGTCACCGTCTACCACACCGACGACGAGGCTGCCGCGCTCTGGAAGAAGATCGCCGGCCTGCCGGATGAGAAGATCATCCGCATCCCCACCGATGACAACTTCTGGATGATGGGCCCGACCGGCCCCTGCGGCCCTTCCTCCGAAATCTTCTACGACCACGGCGACCACATCTGGGGCGGCCCGCCCGGCAGCCCCGAGGAAGACGGCGACCGCTTCATCGAGATCTGGAACCTCGTGTTCATGCAGTTCGAACAGTTTGAGGACGGCACGCGCAAGCCGCTGCCCAACCCCTCGATCGACACCGGGATGGGGCTGGAGCGGATCGGCGCGCTGCTGCAGGGCAAGCACGACAATTACGACACCGACCTCATGCGCGCCCTCATCGAGGCCTCGGCGCATGTCACCTCGACAGACCCCGACGGCCCCGGCAAGGTGCACAACCGGGTCATCGCCGACCATCTGCGCGCCATGTGCTTCCTCATCGCGGAAGGCGTGCTGCCCTCCAATGAGGGGCGCGGCTACGTGCTGCGCCGCATCATGCGCCGCGCCATGCGCCATGCGCATCTGCTCGGCGCGAAAGACCCGGTGATGTACCGCCTGGTGCCGGCGCTGGAGACCGAGATGGGCGTCGCCTATCCCGAGCTCGGGCAGGCGCGCGCGCTGATTACCGAGACGCTGAAGACCGAGGAAGAGCGCTTTCGTCAGACACTCGACCGCGGCCTGAAACTGCTGGACGATGAGCTGGCCGGCCTGCCCGAGGGCGCCGAGCTGCCCGGGGCCTCCGCCTTCAAGCTCTACGACACCTACGGCTTCCCGCTCGACCTCACGCAGGATGCCCTGCGCGAGAAGGGCCGGGGCGTCGATACCGAAGGTTTCGACAGCGCCATGGCCGAGCAGAAGGCCAAGGCCCGCGCGGCCTGGTCCGGCTCTGGCGAGGCGGCGGAAGAGGGCATCTGGTTTGACTTGGCCGACAAGCACGGGCCGACAGAATTCCTCGGCTACGACACCGAGGTGGCCGAGGGGCAGATCCTTGCCCTCGTCGGCGACGGCGCAGCTTTGGTCGACAGTGCCGAGGCCGGGGCCGAGCTGCGGCTGGTGCTGAACCAGACGCCGTTCTATGCCGAATCCGGCGGCCAGGTTGGTGACACCGGCGTGCTGAAGACCGACACGGGCGAGGTGACGATCACCGATTGCCGCAAGATCGCCGGCGTCTTCGTGCATATCGGCCAGGTGACCGAAGGCCGCATCGAGCGCGGGCAGGGCGCCGAGCTGCGCGTCGATCACGAGCGCCGCGGCATGATCCGCGCGAACCATTCCGCCACGCACCTGCTCAACGAGGCGCTGCGCGAGGCGCTTGGCGATCACGTCGCGCAGCGCGGCTCGCTCAACGCGCCCGACCGGCTGCGCTTCGACTTCAGTCACAACAAGGCGCTGAGCCGCGAAGAGATTGCCCGCGTCGAGGGGCAGGTGAACGAGATGATCCGCCAGAACTCGCCTGTCGAGACGCGGATCATGACGCCTGACGATGCGCGCGGCATGGGCGCCCAGGCGCTGTTCGGCGAGAAATACGGCGACGAGGTTCGCGTTGTCTCGATGGGCCAGGCCGATACCGGCAAGGGCCCGAAGGGCGACACCTGGTCGATCGAGCTTTGCGGCGGCACACACGTGACCCGTACCGGCGACATCGGCCTCTTCGCGCTGGTGGCTGACAGCGCCTCCTCCTCCGGCGTCCGCCGGATCGAGGCGCTGACGGGCGCGGCGGCGGTGGCCGAGCTGCGCCGGCGCGACATGACGCTGGGCGAAATCGAAACACTGCTGAAGACCGGCGGCACCGATGTGGCCGAGCGGGTGAAGGCGCTGATGGACGAGCGCCGCACGCTCGCCAACGAGGTTGCTCAGTTGCGCCGCGAACTTGCGATGTCCGGCGGCGCGCATGGCGGGCCGAAAGCCAAAGAGATCAACGGGGTGAAGCTCGTGGCTCAGGTGATGCAGGGCGTCACCGGCAAGGATCTGCCCGCCATCATCGACGAGATGAAGGGCGAGCTTGGCTCTGGCGCCGTGCTGCTCATCGCCGATAGCGGCGGCAAGGCAGCGGTGGCCGCGGGCGTGACCGGCGACCTGACGGCGCGGCTCTCGGCGGTCGATCTGCTGAAGACCGCCGTGGCGGAATTGGGCGGCAAGGGCGGCGGAGGCCGGCCCGATCTGGCCCAAGGGGGCGCCGCGAGCGCCGAGAATGCCGACGGCGCCATTGCCGCGGCCGAGAAACTGATTGGAGATCTGGCATGAGCGCGCTCTGGATTGCCCATGTGAACGTCACGAACGCCGAATCCTACGGCCGTTATGCCGAGCTGGCGACGGGCGCCATCGAGGGTCATGGCGGCGTCTTCCTGGTCCGCGGCGGCAAGTACGAGCAGCTCGAAGGCGAGGATCACGCCCGCAACGTCGTGGCGCGCTTCCCCTCACTGCAGGCAGCGCATGATTGCTACAACTCGCCCGAGTATCAGGCCGCGCTCGAGCACGCCAAGGGCGCGGCCGAGCGCTCGGTCGTGATCGTGGAAGAGGTCGCCTAGATCGACGCGAGAAAGGCGTCGGCGCGGCTGAGGCAGAGCTCGGCCGCCTCGGCCCCGTAATCTTCCAGCGCGCGGTCGAGGAAGTAGTGGCCGACGCCGTCGTAGCGGAAGATCTCCAGCTCGGCACTGCCCTTACTGGCGGCCCATTCGGCGAAATAGGCTTCATCGTCAAAGGGATCGGGGCGGGCGATATGGGCCTGCACCCGCAGCCCCGGCTTCAGCCCCGGCACGAATTCGGCGCCGCCTGCAAAGAACAACGCCCCGCCGATATCGGGCCGCTGGCCCCAGCTTTCCCCCACAAACATCGCGCCGAGCGAGACGCCGGCGAGCACCGCGCCCCGCGGCGCCGCCATGATCGCCGCATGGGCGCGTTCAGCGACGGCATCCCCTACCTCGCGGCGGATCGCGAAGCCCTCGTCGTAGGTCTCGGCGCTGGCGCCATCGTAGAGATCGGGGAGGGAGACGGTATGGCCGTTCGCCTCCCACCGGGCGCGCATGGCTTGCTCGACGGGGCGCAGGCCCAGAACGGAGTGCAGCAGAACGACATGGGCCATCGGCGGTAACCTCCAGGTAATCCCTTTTGAGAACAATAGGGGAACGAGGGGGCCCGTCAACTGGCGGGGGCAACGTCAAATGTTGGATTGAAACTTCATGCCCCGCACGGTCACGGGCCCGGCAGGCCCGTGACGATTGTGCTGTGTGCCGGGGGCGCTACCGCTTAGCTGGCGGCGCGGCCCTGGCGCTTGCGCTCGTGGGGGTCGAGGTAGCGCTTGCGCAGGCGGATGGAGTTCGGCGTGACCTCCACCAGCTCGTCATCGTCGATATAGGCGATGGCCTGCTCCAGCGTCATGATGACCGGAGTCGTCAGGCGCACGGCTTCGTCGGTGCCGGAGGCGCGCACGTTGGTCAGCTGCTTGCCCTTGAGCGGGTTCACATCGAGATCGTTCTCGCGGCTGTGCTCGCCAATAATCATGCCCTCGTAGACCGGGTCTTGCGGCTCGATGAACATCTTGCCGCGATCTTCGAGCTTCCACAGCGAATAGGCCACGGCCGTGCCGCCGCCCATCGAGATCAGCACGCCCTGGCGGCGACCCTGGATGGGGCCGCGGTGCGGCGTCCAGCCGTGGAAGATGCGGTTGAGCACGCCCGAGCCGCGCGTGTCGGTCAGGAACTCGCCGTGGTAGCCGATCAGCCCGCGCGAGGGCACATGGGCCACGATGCGGGTCTTGCCGGCGCCGGCAGGCTTCATCTCGACGAGGTCGCCCTTGCGCTGGCCGGTGAGCTTTTCAACGACGGCGCCGGTGTATTCATCATCGACGTCGATGGTGACTTCCTCGACCGGCTCCATCGTCTGGCCGTTTTCCTGCCGGAAGATCACCTGCGGGCGCGAGATCGACAGCTCGAAGCCTTCGCGGCGCATGTTCTCGATGAGCACGCCCATCTGAAGCTCGCCGCGGCCGGAGACCTCAAAGGCCTCGCCGCCGGGGGTGTCGGCGATGCGGATCGCGACGTTGGATTCGGCTTCCTTCATCAGCCGGTCACGGATGACACGGCTTTGCACCTTCTTGCCTTCGCGCCCGGCGAGGGGCGAATCGTTGATGCCGAAGGTCACGGTGATGGTCGGCGGGTCGATCGGCTGCGAGGGGATCGCATCCTCGACCTCGAGAGCACAGATCGTGTCAGCCACGGTGGCTTTCGTCATGCCCGCGAGGGTGACGATATCGCCAGCCACCGCCTCGTCGATCGGCTGCTGCGAGAGGCCGCGGAAGGCGAGAACCTTGCTGACGCGGAACTGCTCGATCTTGTCGCCCTTGCGGGAGAGGGCCTTCACCGTCTCGCCTGTCTTCAGGCGGCCGGATTCGACGCGGCCGGTCAGAACGCGGCCCATGAACGGGTCGGACGACAGCGTCGTCGCAAGCATCGAGAAGGGCTCGCTGTCGCGGGCCTGCTGCTTCGGCGGCTCGACGTGGGAGATGATGAGATCGAAGAGCGCGTCGAGATTCTTGCGCGGCCCGTCGAGCTCGGTATCGGCCCAGCCGGCACGGCCGGAGGCGTAAAGATGCGGGAAATCAAGCTGTTCGTCGGTCGCGCCGAGGTTGGCGAAAAGGTCGAAGCATTCGTCGAGCGCGCGGTCGGGCTCGGCATCGGCCTTGTCGACCTTGTTGAGCACCACGATGGGCTTCAGCCCCAGAGCGAGCGCCTTGGCGGTGACGAACTTCGTCTGCGGCATCGGGCCCTCGGCGGCGTCGACCAGCAGCACAACGCCATCCACCATCGACAGGATCCGCTCGACCTCACCGCCGAAATCGGCGTGGCCGGGCGTGTCGACGATGTTGATGCGGGTCGAGCCATGCTCGACGCTCGTGCATTTGGCGAGGATGGTGATGCCGCGCTCACGCTCGATATCGTTGGAATCCATGGCACGCTCGGTCGTCGCCTGGTTTTCGCGGTAGGTGCCGGATTGCTTGAGAAGCTCGTCCACCAGCGTCGTCTTGCCGTGGTCAACGTGCGCGATAATCGCGATATTGCGAAGGTCCATGAATAGTGCCTCGAAGGGGGAGTTGCCGGGCGCTTACAATGCAGCCGCAGAAAAGGCCAGCACCAACAGCGTCAGTTGAATATAGAGCGGTCGTCCTGCGCATATATGCGCCAGTCGGCGTCGCCCTTCGGGTTGGGCTGGCCGTGATGAAAGCCGATATAGGGCAGAAGCGCCGCGCTTACCACCGCTGTGACGCGGCGAAACGGCCCTGTGGCTTTGTCAGCGCACGACGTACCAGTCGCGGCGATGGTTGAAGGCGATGACGCCGTTCAGCACCAGCGCCCCCAGCAGCGACCAGAGCACCCGTTCGGCGGGGAAGAGGAAGAAGGCGACGAGGAAGATCACCGCGTCGACTATGAGCTGCACGTTCCCCGCGCGGAAGCCGGTGGTGTCCTGGATCAGCACCGCCACGACGCCAAGCCCGCCGAGCGAGCCCTTGTGGCGGAAGATGGCAAGCAGCCCGAGCCCCGTCATGGCGCCGAAGAGCACGGCGCCGAAGGCCGGGTTGACGTCGCCAAGGTGAAACCAGCCGGGGATGAGATCGCTCAGGATCGACAGGCCGATGACGCAGCCGATGCTCTTGAGGGTGAATTCCAGCCCCATGCGCCGGTAGGCCAGCCAGTAGAACGGCAGGTTGACGATGAAGAACACCACGCCGAACGACCAGCCGGTGAGATACGAGATGATGACGGCGATGCCTGCCGTCTGCCCGGTGATCAGCCCCAGATGGGTCAGGATCACGAGGCCGGTGGAGGTGAGCAGCACGCCCATGGCCAAACCTTGCGCATCCTCCGCCGGTTTGTGGCGGGGCGCGTCTTCTGGCGGGTAGGGCACTGCGGCTGGCATGGCGCGACTTTAACCAACGGTCAGGCGCCGTCCAGCGGTGTGGCGCGAGGGAAGGGGGCGCGCGTGCGCTCTGCCTGCTCTTGCAGCAGACCGTCGGGCCGTCAGTGCGGCGAGGCGCCGGAGAAGAGGTTGATGATGAGCACGCCCGCGAGGATCAGCGACATGCCGATCACGGCCGCCGCGTCGAGCTTCTGCCCGAAGATCAGCCAGCCGGCGAGACCGAGGAGCACGATGCCGAGGCCCGACCAGATGGCGTAGACCACGCCCACGGGCATCACCTTCAGCGCATAGGTCATGGCGTAGAACGAGATGCCATAGGCCACAACGACAAGCACCGAGGGCCAGAACCGCGTGAACTGGTCCGACGCCTTCAGGGCCGTCGTGCCGATGGTTTCGGCGAGGATTGCGAAGAACAGCCAGATGTAGTGGGCGGGCATGCGGCTCTCCCTCGCGGTGCCGGGCGACTCGAAAAGGGGGCCGCAGCCCCCAGCCCCTTCTGCCAATCCCGCAGCGCCTGCGCCAGCCCCCCGCAAATGCGACACGGCGGCGCGGATTTCTCCACGCCGCCGTGCTGATGTTTGCCTGAGTTCTGACGCTTAGAGCGCGAGCTGCTTGTCGAGGTTCTCGGCGACCTTCTCGAGGAAGCCCATGGTGGTCAGCCACTTCTGGTCGGGCCCGACGAGCAGGGCGAGGTCCTTCGTCATGAAGCCCGATTCCACCGTGTCGACGATCACCGTCTCCAGCGTTTCGGCGAAGGTCATCAGCTGGTCGTTGCCGTCGAGCTTGGCGCGGTGCTTCAGGCCGCCCGTCCAGGCGTAGATCGAGGCGATCGAGTTGGTCGAAGTCTGCTCGCCCTTCTGGTGCTGGCGATAGTGCCGCGTAACCGTGCCGTGCGCCGCTTCGGCTTCCACGATCTTGCCGTCGGGCGTCATCAGCTGGCTGGTCATCAGGCCGAGCGAGCCGAAGCCCTGCGCCACGGTGTCGGACTGCACGTCGCCGTCGTAGTTCTTGCAGGCCCAGACATAGCCGCCCGACCACTTCATCGAGGCGGCGACCATGTCGTCGATCAGGCGGTGCTCGTACCAGATCTTCGCGGCTTTGAACTTCTCTTCGAACTCTTCCTCGTAGACCTTCTGGAAGATGTCCTTGAAGCGACCGTCATAGGCTTTGAGGATGGTGTTCTTGGTGGAGAGATACACCGGGTAGCCGCGGTTGAGGCCGTAGTTCAGCGAGGCGCGAGCAAAATCGTAGATGCTCTCGTCGAGGTTATACATGCCCATGGCCACACCGGCGGCGGGCGCGTCGAAGACCTCGCGCTCGATGGTCTGGCCGTCTTCGCCGACGAACTTCATCGTCAGCTTGCCGGGGCCGGGGAAAAGGAAGTCCGTCGCGCGGTACTGGTCACCGAAGGCGTGACGGCCCACCACGATGGGCTGCGTCCAGCCCGGTACCAGGCGGGGGACGTTCTTGCAGATGATCGGCTCGCGGAAGATGACGCCGCCGAGGATGTTGCGGATCGTGCCGTTGGGCGAGCGATACATGCGCTTGAGGCCGAATTCCTCAACGCGCGCCTCGTCGGGCGTGATGGTGGCGCATTTCACGCCAACGCCGACTTCCTTGATCTTGTTGGCGGCGTCGACGGTGATCTGGTCATCCGTCTCGTCGCGCGCCTCGATGCCGAGGTCGTAATAGAGCAGGTCGATGTCGAGATAGGGCAGAATGAGCTTCTGCTTGATGAAATCCCAGATGATGCGGGTCATTTCATCGCCGTCGAGTTCGACGACGGGGTTTTCAACCTTGATCTTGGTCATGGAGCGCTCCCGCTTGAATCGATTTCGGGTCCGCTTACCCGATATCGGCCCGGCAGGGAAGGTATGCAGCGGTATACCGCTATGCGCGATCTGAACCACTTCGCTCCGGCGGCGTTGGGCTGACGGAGGTGACAGATGGATATCACGGATAGCGACCAAGGCCCTACCGCCCGGGCAGCCACGAGAAAACCGGTCGATCACGCGGCCGAACTGGCCCGGCTCGACCGGCTGGCCAATCTGCTCGACGCGAGGTGGCGGATCTTCGGCTTCCCCGTGGGGCTCGATTCGGTTCTCGGCATTGTGCCCGGCATCGGCGATACCATCACACTCGCGCCCTCGGCCTATATGGTCTGGCGCGGCCATCAGCTCGGCGTGCCGAAGCACAAGCTGGCGCAGATGGCTGGGAATACGGGTCTCGACTACGTGGTCGGTCTGGTTCCGCTGCTGGGTGACCTGTTCGACGCGGGCTTCAAGGCGAACCTGCGCAACGCCCGCATTCTGCGTGAGCACCTTACGAAGGAAGCGGCCAAGGCCGGCGCCCTAGCTATTAAGCTCAGCGCCCTGGAACCACGCCTCGATGCGAGGGCGCAGCGCTTCCCACACCGCCGGGGCGCCGCGGCGGACTTTGCCGCCGACGCGGTTCTCCAGCTTTTCGGGCGTGACCTCGTATTCAACCCAAGTGCCGCCGCCCGTTTCCAGATTGGCCATGACGGGCTGCACCCGGTCGATGCTTTTCGCATAGACCGCATCGTCGGAGTCGGCGGTCTCGAACTCGTCCCACAGGCTGCGGAAGGTCCCGCCTTGATCCTCGGGCAGGAGGCCGAAGAGGCGGTCGGCGGCGCGGCGCTCCTTGGCCTCCAGAGCGGCCACATCGTGGTCGCCATGGATCGGCGCGTCGCCCGCGTCGATTTCAACGAGGTCGTGCAGAATGAGCATGCGCAGGGCGCGGGAGGTGTCGGCCGGGCGGACGGCGTGCTCGCCGAGCAGATGCGCGAAGAGCCCGAGGTGCCACGAATGCTCGGCGGAATTCTCGCGGCGCGAGCCGTCGAAGATGGTGGTGCCGCGCAGGATGCCCTTCAGCCGGTCAGCTTCGGCCAGAAAGCGCAGCTGCCGGGCCAGCGGCTCGGGGGCTGGCTGGCCGCGCCGCTCCAGCAGCCCGGTGGCATGGGCGTGGAACTGCGGCCAGCTGTCGGCGAGGGCGGCGGCGCGGCCGGTGGTGAGGGCGGCGCGGGTGATGTCACGGTCGGTCTCTGTCTGCACTGTGGCGCCGAGCACCTGGAAGCCGGGCTGCGCGATATCGAGCATGCGGACGAAGCGCGCCTCGGGCGTGCGCCCGGCTTCGAATTCCTGCCAGAGCGCCAGAAGCGGCGCGCCCTGATCGCCCGGCAGCAGGCCGTAGAGCCGCTTGGCGGCCGCAGCCTCCTTGGCGGCGACGGTGGCGCGGTCGTGGGGCAGGTGGATCGGGTGGTCGCCGGCGTCGATCTCGACGAGGTCGTGGATCAGCGCCATCAGCAGCGCCCGGTCGGGGTTGGTGCCCGCGGGGGCGAGATCGGCGAAAACCATGGCCCAGAGGGCGAGATGCCAGGAATGCTCGGCCGTGTTCTCGCGGCGCGTGCCATCCATCAGCGTGCTGGCGCGGGAGATGCCCTTGAGCTTGTCGGCCTCGGTGAGAAAGGCGAGCTGGGCGGCAAGCCGCCCGCTCATTCGTCCGACGTCAGCGGTTTGGCGCCGCGGGCACGGGCGATGCGCTCGGCCTCGGTCGTCAGCATCACGCGCGCCCGGCGTTCGGCCAGGCGCACCCGCATAGCAGTGAGGAAGGCCTCCTCCATCGTCTGGCTGGAAGAGCCGATCTCTTTTGCGACCTGCATGAAATACTGATCGTCGCCGAGCGCATCCATCACGCGGATCGTCTCGATGGCCAGCTTGTCGGCGATCTCGTCGGTGATGCTGCTCATGGGCCTAACGCGTCGTTTCCGTCAGCCGGCGCGAGACATAGCCCTTCACCGAGTCGATCATCGTATCCATGTGCGGCTCTTCAAAGAAGTGGCCGGCGCCCTCGATCGTCTCGTGAGTGATCGTGATGCCCTTCTGCTCGTGCAGCTTCTTGACGAGCTGCACGGTATCGGCGGGCGGGGCCACACGGTCGGCCGAGCCGTTGATGATCAGGCCGGAAGACGGGCAGGGGGCGAGGAACGAGAAATCGTACATGTTGGCCTGCGGCGCCACCGAGATGAACCCGGTGATCTCGGGCCGGCGCATCAGCAGCTGCATGCCGATCCAGGCGCCGAAGGAGAAGCCCGCAACCCAGCAATGCTTGGAGTTGGAGTTCATCGACTGCAGGTAGTCGAGCGCCGAGGCGGCGTCGGAGAGCTCGCCGATGCCCTGATCGTATTCGCCCTGGCTGCGCCCCACGCCGCGGAAGTTGAACCGCAGCACGGTAAAGCCGAGATCGTGGAAGGCGTAATGCAGGTTGTAGACGACCCGGTTGTTCATCGTGCCGCCGAATTGTGGATGCGGATGCAGGATGATCGCGATCGGCGCGTCGTTGGCTCGTTGCGGGTGGTAGCGGCCTTCAAGCCGGCCTTCAGGACCGGGGAAGATGACTTCGGGCATCGTCGTCCTCTGGAGCCTCGAGGGTTTCTTGACGGAAACGCTCGGGCTCTTTAGAATAATTCTAAACCGGCGCCATCGCGGCCCGGCCAAGCTGCACGGGAAGTATGTGACACCCGGCGCGGCGTCAATGCAATTGGGGCCGGGGCCTCATGTGGGCGGTTGCCGCCAGCCGGTCGGATGGGCCGGAGGACGAGAAGGAACGCGCCGATGAAGCTGTCGACCAAGGGCCGTTATGCAATGGTGGCTTTGTGCGACCTAGCTCTTCAGAAGGACGGCGAACTGATGAGCCTCAGCGAGCTGTCGCAGCGCCAGGACCTGTCGCTGCCCTATCTGGAGCAACTCTTCGTGCGCCTGCGCCGCGCCAATCTGGTGGAAAGCGTGCGCGGCCCGCGCGGCGGCTACCGCCTGGCCCGCCCGGCGAGCGAGATCAGCGTCGCCGACGTTCTGGTCGCCGTGGATGAGACGGTGAGCGCCATGCACAAGGGCGCCGGCGCCTCGGGCGGCGCGTCGGGCAGCCGGGCGCAAAGCCTGACCAACCGGCTGTGGGAATCGCTGGCGGCGCATGTCTATGTCTTCCTGCACCAGACGCGCCTGTCGGATGTCACCAGCAACGGTCTCGCCCCCTGCCGCGCGGTGCCGGCGCTCTTCGAAGTCGTCGAAGAGGCGCTGGGGGCCGAACGCGCGGCAACGGACGAGGCCGCCAGAGAGGGCGTGGGCGAGCCGCAGATCCTCGGCTAACGGGGCTTGGCCAGGGCAGAGCGCCCCGCCGCAAACGACGCCGGGCATGGCCCGGACGGAAAGGAACTTGTGAGGCATTACCTCGATCACGCGGCCACCACGCCGCTGCGCCCCGAAGCGCGAGAGGCCATGGCGGCGGCAATGGATGTCGCCGGCAACCCCTCTTCTGTGCATTCCGAGGGGCGAGCGGCCAAGGGGCTCGTCGAGAAGGCGCGCGCCCAGCTGGCCGAGGCCGTGGGCGCCGATGCCAACGACATCATCTTCACCTCTGGCGCCACAGAAGCGCTGGGGCTGGGCCTCGCCGGCCGTGGCCTGGCCTGCGCGCCGGTCGAGCATGAGGCGGCGCTCGCCTGGTGTGAGCCCTCCCTAGAGGTCTCCGGTGACGGGCGTGTGACGATCCCCGAACCGGTGAAGGCGACGCTTCAGCTCGCCAACAGCGAGACCGGCATCCTGCAGGAGCTGCCGGAGGGGTTGGCGCTCAGCGACATCACGCAAGCTTTCGGCAAGCTGCCCTTCGCCTTCTCATGGTCCGGCCTCGGCATGGCCGTGCTCTCGGCCCACAAGTTCGGCGGGCCCAAGGGCGTCGGCGCGCTGGTGCTTAAGCCGGGCACCGAGGTCGCCGCCCGCGCCCTCGGCGGCGGGCAGGAGATGTCGCGCCGGGCGGGCACCGAGAACATCATCGGTATCGCGGGCCTCGGCGCCGCGGCCGCCGCGGCGCAGGCCGATCTGGCGAATGGCGTTTGGGAAGAGGTTGCGGCCCGCCGCAAACTTCTGGAAGACGCACTGGAAGAGGCGGCGCCGGGGCTCCATATCGTGGGCAAGGATGGCCCGCGCCTGCCGAACGTGACGAATGTCATCTCGCCCGGTTGGAAGGGCGAGACGCAGGTCATGGTGATGGATCTGGCGGGGTTCGCAGTCTCTGCGGGCTCGGCCTGCTCCTCTGGCAAGGTGCGGCTGAGCCGCGTGCTGGAGGCGATGGGTTACGGCGAGGATGCGGCCTGCAGCCTGCGTATCTCGCTGGGGCCGCAGACAAGCGACGAGACGGTGCTGGCCTTCGCCCGCACATTTGGAGAAAAGCGGCGCCGGGCCATTGCCCCCCGCCAGCAGACGAGGATGGACGCATGAACGAAGTCGTCACAACCCGCGAGGGTGTCGAACAGGATACGGTGGATGCCGTCGCCCGCCTCGCCGGCAAGTACAAGTTCGGCTGGGAAACCGAGATCGAGACGGAATACGCGCCGAAGGGCCTCAACGAGGACATCGTGCGCCTGATCTCGATGAAGAACGAAGAGCCCGAGTGGATGCTCGACTGGCGCCTTGCGGCCTTCCGCCGCTGGGAAGGCAAGGAGAACCCCACCTGGCCGATGCTCGACCTGCCCGACATCGACTTTCAGCACCAGTATTACTACGCCCGCCCGAAGAGCATGGACGTGAAGCCCAAATCGCTCGACGAGGTCGACCCCAAGCTGCTCGCTACATACGAAAAGCTCGGTATCCCGTTGAAAGAGCAGGCTTTGCTCGCCGGTGTCGAACCTGCCGAGGGCGAGGAAGATCGCCGCGTTGCCGTCGATGCAGTCTTCGACTCCGTCTCGGTCGGCACGACCTTCAAGGAAGAGCTCGCCAAGGCCGGCGTCATCTTCTGTTCGATCTCGGAAGCGATCCGCGAGCACCCCGAGCTGGTGAAGAAGTACCTCGGCTCCGTGGTGCCCGTCAGCGACAACTTCTACGCCACGCTCAACTCGGCGGTCTTCTCCGACGGCTCGTTCGTCTACATCCCGCCGGGCGTGCGCTGCCCGATGGAGCTCTCCACCTACTTCCGCATCAATGCCGAGAACACCGGCCAGTTCGAGCGGACGCTGATCATCGCCGACAAGGGCTCTTATGTCAGCTACCTCGAAGGCTGCACGGCGCCCCAGCGCGACGTGGCTCAGCTGCACGCGGCGGTCGTCGAGATCGTTGTCGAGGAAGATGCCGAGGTGAAGTACTCCACGGTGCAGAACTGGTTCCCCGGCGACGACGAAGGCAAGGGCGGCATCTACAACTTCGTCACCAAGCGCGCCGATTGCCGGGGCGACCGGGCGAAGGTGATGTGGACGCAGGTCGAAACCGGCTCCGCCATCACCTGGAAGTACCCCTCCTGCATCCTGCGGGGCGATGACAGCCAGGGCGAGTTCTACTCCATCGCCATCACCAACAACGCCCAGCAGGCCGATACCGGCACGAAGATGATGCATCTCGGCAAGAACACAAAGAGCCGCATCGTCAGCAAGGGGATCAGCGCCGGCAAGGCGCAGAACACCTACCGCGGCCTCGTCTCGATGCACCCCAAGGCGACCAACAGCCGGAACTACACGCAGTGCGACAGCCTGCTGATCGGTTCGGGCTGCGGGGCGCATACCGTGCCCTATATCGAGGTGAAGAATAACAGCAGCCGCGTCGAGCACGAGGCCACGACCAGCAAGGTCGATGACGACCAGCTCTTCTACTGCCGCCAGCGCGGCATGGACGAGGAAGAGGCCGTCGCCCTCGTCGTCAACGGCTTCTGCCGCGACGTGCTGCAGGCGCTGCCGATGGAATTCGCCATGGAAGCGCAGCAGCTGGTTGCCATTTCCCTGGAAGGGTCTGTCGGATGATCACCACCACCACGACCAGCATCGAGGGCCGCCCGGCCACCGAGTATCTCGGCATCGTCACGGGCGAGGCCATTCTCGGCGCCAACGTGTTCCGCGACATGTTCGCCAATGTCCGCGATTTCGTCGGCGGGCGCGCCGGCGGCTACGAGCGCGGCATCGGCAAGGCGCGGCGGATCGCGATCGAAGAAATGGAAGACGAGGCGAAAAAGCTGGGGGCGGATGCCGTCGTCGGTGTCGACCTCGATTTCGAAGTCATCAATCAGATGCTCATGGTGACGGCCTCCGGAACGGCCGTCCGACTGGGCTGAAGGAAGAAGAAACATGCTGAATATCAAAGGCCTGAAGGTCGATCTTGAAGAAGAAGACAAGCAGATCCTCAAAGGGGTCGACCTCGAGGTCGGCGCCGGGCAGGTGCACGCGATCATGGGGCCCAACGGCTCCGGCAAGTCGACGCTGTCCTACGTGCTCTCCGGCCGCGACGGCTACGAGGTGAAAGAGGGCTCCGCCACGCTCGACGGCGAGGACCTGCTGGACATGGACCCCGAGGAGCGCGCCGCCGCCGGCCTGTTCCTGGCGTTCCAGTACCCGGTGGAGATCCCCGGGGTGGGCAACATGACCTTCCTGCGCACCGCCTACAACTCGCAACGCAAGGCGCGCGGCGAGCCAGAGGCGAGCGCGGCGGAGTTCCTCAAGCTCGTGCGCGAGAAGGCGAAGGATCTGAAGATCGACGCCGACATGCTCAAGCGCCCGGTCAACGTCGGCTTCTCCGGCGGTGAGAAGAAGCGCAACGAGATCCTGCAGATGGCGGTGCTCGAGCCGAAGATGTGCATCCTCGACGAGACCGATTCCGGCCTTGATGTCGATGCCATGAAGCTCGTCGCCGATGGCGTGAACGCGCTGCGCTCTGAGGGCCGCAGCTTTCTGGTGATCACGCACTATCAGCGCCTGCTCAACCACATCACGCCCGATGTCGTGCACATCATGTCCGACGGGCGCATCATCAAGACCGGCGGCCCCGAGCTGGCGCTGGAAGTGGAAGAGAACGGCTATGCCGACATCCTGGGGGAGACGGCCTGATGGCGCTGACCAAGCCCAAACAGGACACGACGGACGCCCGACTCGCCACGCTGACGCTGCCCGAAGGCGCCCGCTGGGCGCGCGAGGCCCGCGAAGCGGCGCTTGGCCGCCTGCGCGCCATGGGCCTTCCGCATGGCCGCGACGAATACTGGCGCTTCACCCGGCCTGACAGCCTGAACAGGCCCGATCCGGCCCCGGCTGACGTTATGCAGGCGGGGGAAGAGGACATCTTCTCCAGCCGCGAGCGCATCCATATCACCTTCGTCGATGGCGTCTTCTCGCCGGAAGCCTCCGATGCGCTCGAAGGCACGGGGCTGGAGATCGTTCGCCTGGCCGATGCGATGGCCACGGACATCCATTGGATCAAAGACTTCTACGGCAAACTTGAAGCGCGTGGCCACGATCCGGTCGATCGCCCCTTTGCCGCGCTGAACTCCGCCACCGCCACCGACGGCGTGGTGATCCGCGTGACCGGCAAGGCCGAGAAACCCGTCCACATCTCGTACGAACGCCAGGCCGAAAGCTCTGACCCGGCCCTGCACAACCTCATCTGGCTGGAGCCGGGCGCCGAGATGACGCTGCTGGAGAATGGCCCCGCCGCGGCCCGCTTCAATCATGTGATGGAGGTCGAGGTCTCCGACGGCGCCACCTTCCACCACATCCGCGCCCAGGGGCGTGACCACGAGCGCCGCTGTGTCAGCCATCTCTATGCCCGGCTGGGTGAGGAGAGCACGTTCAAGAGCTTCACCCTCACCGCCAATGGCGCGCTGACCCGCAACGAGGGCGTCATCTGGATGGATGGCGACGACGGCGTGGCCCATATCGCCGGCGCCTCGCTGGGCGACGGCAAGGATTTCCACGACGACGACACGATCTTCATCACCCATGACGCGCTGAATTGCGAAAGCCGCCAGGTGTTCAAGAAGGTGCTGCGCAACGGCGCGACCGGCGTCTTCCAGGGCAAGATCCTCGTGCAGCCCGGCGCGCAGAAGACCGATGGCTACCAGATCAGCCAGTCGTTGCTGCTCGATGGCGACAGCCAGTTCCTCGCCAAGCCCGAGCTGGAAATCTACGCTGACGACGTCGCCTGCAGCCACGGCTCCACCTCCGGTGCCATTGACGAGACGGCGCTTTACTACCTGCGCTCGCGCGGTGTGCCGAAGGAGCAGGCAACGGATATGCTGACGCTCTCCTTCGTCGCCGAAGCACTGGAGGAGATTGAGGACGAGAGCCTTGCCGACGAGATCCGCACCCGGCTGGAAGGCTGGCTCGAACGCCGGCGCGACTGAGCGATGGCCGTCTCGACCGACATCCTGGCCAGTTGGCGGGCGCCGCGCTCTGTGATGCGCCGGCTGCTCGCCGCCGGCCGTCGTGAGGACAGGGCGCTCGTCTTTCTGATGACGGGCTGCTTCATCATCTTCATCGCCCAATGGCCGCGCCTGGTGCGCACGGCCGAGCTGACGGGCGATGAGCTGAACCGCCTGATCGCCTATGAATTCCTCGCCTGGATGTTCGTCTGGCCGCTCGTGCTTTACATCGTCACCGGCCTCGCCGCCGGCCTTCTGCGATTGTTCCGCGCGCGGCTTGAGGGCTGGGAGCTGCGCCTCGCGCTGTTTTGGTCGCTGCTCGCCTCGGTGCCGGCGGCGCTGCTTTACGGGCTGATGGAGGGCTTCGTGGGCCCGGGGCCGGGGGCGAACCTCGTTGGTGCCATCTGGATCGCAGGGTTCCTCTTCATCCTGATCGGCGCCCTGCGCGCCGCCGCCGGGCGCCCGGCATGACCTCTTCCCCCAATGGCAGCAACCCGTTCCTGCGGCTGATCGCCGAGAGCTTTCGCGACCCGTCCTCGGCCGCACGCGAGTTGCTCGACATGAGGCTGTCGCGGGCGGTGCTTTGGCCCGGCATCATTCTCATTGCGGTAGTGACCGCCCTGTTGGCCGGCCTGCCGACGCTGGGCACCATTCAGCTCGCGCCGGGCATGGTTGCCCTGCAGCCCTTCGGCTTCGCCATCATCGCAGCGATCGGGCTGGTCGCGTTCGTGGTCGTGCTAGATTTCGGCGGCCGCGCGCTAGGCGGGCAGGGCGATTTCACCGGCGCCATGACGGTTGTGCTCTGGATTCAGGTGCTCTCGACCGTTCTCGGGCTGGCGCAGCTTCTGCTCGCCGTCATCTTCCCGCCGATCCTGGTGGTCACGGCCTTCGCGGTGCTGATCCTGGAGGTGTGGATCTCGGTGCATTTCGTCAACGAGCTGCACCGCTTCGGCAGCCTCATGAAGAGCTTCCTCATGCTCATCGGCTTCGGCCTGGCGCTCATCGTGACTGCCGCGATCCTGCTGGCCGGCCTCGAACTTCTGCTGGGAGGCGTCTGATGCCCTTCGATCTTGCCAAGGTGCGCGCCGATTTTCCGATCCTCTCGCGTGAGGTGAACGGCAAGCCGCTGACCTATCTCGACAATGGCGCATCGGCCCAGAAGCCGCGTGTGGTGATCGACGCCATGACGCAGGTCTACGAGCACGATTATTCCAACGTGCACCGGGGCCTGCACACCCTTTCGAACATCTCGACCGAGCGCTACGAAGCCGTGCGCGGCATCATCGCCCGTTTCCTGCACGCGCCGAGCGAAGACGAGATCGTCTTCAACTCCGGCACGACGGAGGGGATCAACATGGTCGCCTCGTCCTGGGCCGCGCCGCGGCTACAGGCGGGCGACGAGATCGTCCTCTCCATCATGGAGCATCACGCCAATATCGTGCCCTGGCACTTCCTGCGCGAGCGGCAGGGCGTGGTGATCAAATGGGTCGAGACTGATGCCAATGGCGACCTCGACCCTGAGGCCGTGCTGGCCGCCTGCGGGCCGAAGACCAAGCTGATCGCGGTCACGCATTTGAGCAACGTCACCGGCACGGTGGTGGATGTCAAAGCGATCTGCGACGGGGCGCGCGAGAAGGGCATCCCCGTGCTGGTCGACGGGAGCCAGGGCGCCGTGCACATGCCGGTGAACGTGGCCGACATCGGCTGCGATTTCTACGCCATCACCGGCCACAAGCTCTATGGGCCCTCCGGTTCCGGCGCCATCTACATCCGCCGCGAACGGATGGACGAGATGCGCCCCTTCCTGGGCGGCGGCGACATGATCCGCGAGGTCACGCGCGAGAGCGTCACCTACAACGACCCGCCGATGAAGTTCGAGGCCGGCACTCCCGGCATCGTGCAGACCATCGGCCTCGGTGTGGCGCTGGAATACATGATGGACCTCGGCTTGGAGGCGATCGCCGCCCACGAGCGGGATCTGCGCGACTATGCCCGTGCCAAGCTCGACGGGCTGAACTGGCTGCAGGTGCAGGGCCAGTCGGCAGATAAGGCGGCCATTTTCTCGTTCACGATGGAGGGCGCGCATGCGCATGACCTTTCCACCGTGCTCGACAAGCGCGGCATCGCGGTGCGCGCCGGCAGCCATTGCGCAATGCCGCTGATGGAGCACATGGGCGTCACGGCGACGGCCCGCGCCTCTTTCGCCATGTACAACACCGAAGAAGAGGTCGACCGGCTAGTGAGCGCGCTTGAGTTCTGCCACGAGCTCTTCGGCTGATCACGGGCGCGGAATTCGCGCGAATTCCGTCTCGAATTTCGCGCGAAATTCGGTGGCGCGCAGCGGCCAGGGTTGGGCCGATTGACCGTTGCAGCGCCCTGGCGCCGCCGGTATAGACCGCCCCACGGCACCCGTAGCTCAGCTGGATAGAGCGCTGCCCTCCGAAGGCAGAGGCCACAGGTTCGAATCCTGTCGGGTGCACCAAACTCCCAATCAAACTGCCTTCTGATCGACCCGCCCGGCGGCGCGCACCTGGTTGCGGCCGGCATTCTTGGCCTCGTAGAGCGCGCGGTCGGAGCGTTCGATCATGTCGCGCGGCTTGGTCGGGCCGCCGAAGATCGACACGCCGATGCTCACGCTCATCGCCATGCGCTGGCCCTCGATGGTCACGCCTGCCGCCTCGACCGCGGCACGGATGTGTTCCGCGGCTTCCAGCGCCGCCGCCTCGTTCACGCCGGTCAGGATGAAGGCGAATTCCTCGCCGCCATAGCGGAAGCTGTGCTCCGGGTGGCCGCCCGCTTCGCGGAGGACCCCGGCGATCTGGCGGAGTGCCTCGTCGCCGGCGAGATGGCCGTGGCGGTCGTTGAAGCGCTTGAAATGATCGACGTCGATCATGAGCAGCGCGACGCGCGCGCCGGCCTTTTCGGCCGCCGCGATCTCGCGGGCGAGCACCACATCGAACTCGCGGCGGTTGAACAGACCCGTCAGGCTGTCGGTGCGGGCGGAGAGGGCCAGCGCCTGCTCCTGCCGGACGATCTGCAGCGTCATGTCGTTGAAGGCGGTGGCGACAGCGGCAAGCTCGGGCGGGACCTGCACGTCGATCTTGTGCTCGCGGTCGCCTTTGGTGATGCGCCGCGCGCCCGCGACCAGCTCGTCGGTGCTGTTGATCAGTGCGCGGTCGATGATCTGGATGGCGGCGAGGGTGAAGATCAGCGTCAGCGCCGCCGCCGCGAGCGCGAAACGTTCGAGCTGTTCCATCGCAGCCAGTGCGTCGGCATGGCTGGCCTCGTTCTCGCTGCGGATCGCCTCGGCGACATCCTCCATCCTCAGCGCGACATCGACGATCAGCGTCTCGAAGCCCTGCAGATCGGGGTCGGCACTGCTGGCCGTGCCCGGGCGCAGGCCGCCGGCGATTTCCGTCAGCCGCCCCCATTCCGCCTCGATCCCCTCAAGCGTGGGCAGGTAGCCCGGATGCGCCTCGGCCGCCGCCCGCAGCGCCGGCAGATGGCGGACAATGTCGCGCTCGGCTTCCAGAAAATCGGCGCGGTAGCCCTCGTCGCCGGTCAGGGCGAAATCGTTGACGGCAACGGACATCTGCCAGAGCTTGCCTTGGATACGCTCAAGATTGACCAGGACGCGGTGCTGGGCAGTGATCACGTCGCGGAAAGGCTCGGCGATGCGGTCGTGATAGGTGCCATAGGTGAAGGCGGCCATGACGAAGAGCGGCAGCAGCGCCACCGCCATGCCGATGATCAGCCAGGTTCGCAGCGACAGCGTGCGAAACCAGGTCTTAAGGCGCCTTTGCATAAGTCTCTCTCTCCCGTTGCCGCGCGGGGGCGGCCCATGGGCAGTGACTTGTGCGAGGCGGATGCGTCAACCAACATCTTGCAAAGGAATGTCTTAAACGCTTGATAACGAGCGTTCGGACGCCTCGTCAGACAGGTTTCACCAGCCGAGCGAGGGCGCAGAAGCGCTCCAGCTCAATTTCCTCGGCGCGGGCCGTCGGCGGGATGCCGGCGGCGTTGAGTTTGTCTTCGACATCCGGGCCCAGCCCTTTGAGCGCGGCGCGCAGCATCTTGCGACGCTGGTTGAAGGCCATAGCGACGACGCGCTCCAGCGTCTTGGCGTCGGCCGGATAGCGCGGCTCGGCAAGCGCTGTCAGATGGACGACGGCGGAGGAGACCTTGGGCGGCGGGGTGAAGGCCGAGGGCGGCAGGTCCATCACCACCCGCGCCTCGCAGCGCCACTGGGCGAGAAGGGCGAGCCGGCCATAGGCCTTCGAGCCGGGCGCGGCGGTGATGCGCTGCGCCACCTCGCGCTGGAACATCAGCGTCATGCTCTGCCAGAATGGTGGCCACTCAGGCGGGGTGAGCCAGCGGATCAGCAGCTCGGTGCCGACGTTATAGGGCAAGTTGGCGCAGATCCTGACGGGGGCAGAGAGCTTGCCGGTCAGATCCAGCGCCAGAGCATCGCCCTGCAGCACCTCCAGCCGGCCGGGATAGGCGGCGGCGATCTCTTCCAGCGCCGGGATGCAGCGCGGGTCTTTCTCGATGGCGACGACGCGGCGCGCGCCCTCGGCCAGCAGCCCGCGTGTGAGGCCGCCGGGGCCGGGGCCGATCTCCAGAATATCGCTGCCGGTGAGATCGCCGGCGGCGCGGGCGATCTTGGCGGTGAGGTTGAGATCGAGCAGGAAGTTCTGGCCGAGCGCCTTGCGGGCCGAGAGGCCGTGCGTGGCGATCACCTCGCGGAGGGGCGGGAGCGTGTCGATCTGGCTCATACGGGGGTGCCGGTGGAGAGGGGGGAGGGGGCGCTGCCCCCCGCGCCTTTGGCGCCCCCCCGGAGTATTTCGAAGAAAGCGAGATCATGAAGAGGGGAGGGCTGTGGCCTTGCGCGCGGCCATGTCGGAGGCAAGGCGGAGGGCAGCGATCATCGAGGTGGGATCGGCGACGCCGCGGCCCGCGATGTCGAAGGCGGTGCCGTGATCGGGCGAGGTGCGGATGAACGGCAGGCCGAGGGTTACATTGACGCCGCCGGCGAAGTCGATCGTCTTGATCGGAATGAGCGCCTGGTCGTGGTACATCGCGATGGCCGCATCATAGCGGGCGCGGGCGGCGGCGTGGAACATCGTGTCGGCCGGATGAGGGCCGGTGAGGGCGAGGCCTTCGGCGCGGAGCCGGTCGAGCAGGGGAGTGATGAAGGCGATCTCTTCGCCGCCCATGCGGCCCTCTTCGCCGGCGTGCGGGTTGAGGCCGGTCACCGCGATGCGGGGGGCGGGCAGGCCGAAATCGCGCTGCAGGGCGGCATGGGTGATGCGGATCACCTGCTCCAGCCCCGCCTCGGTGAGGGCGGCGGGCACCTGCGACAGGGCGATGTGGATCGTGGCGGGCACGACGCGCAGCTCGGGGCAGGCAAGCATCATCACGACGGGCACGTCGCCGGCCAGATGGGCGAGGTATTCGGTATGGCCGGGAAAGGCGAAGCCGGCGCCGCCGATCAGGGCGGCCTTGGAGATGGGGGCCGTGACGAGGCCGCTGGCCGCGCCCTCTGCCGCGAGGCTGGCACCGAGGCGGATCGCCTCGATCACCTGCGGGGCGTGTGCCGCCTGCGGGACGCCGGGCGTGGCGGCAGGGCCAAAGGCGAGCGGCAGGACGGGCAGGGCGCGCGGCGCTACGGTTTCGGCCTCGGCCGGGGCGGTAACCTCCTGCCACGGGGTGCCTGCGGGTAGGTGGGCCGGGTCGCCGATCCAGGCGAAGGGCAGGGTGGCGCTGAGAGCGGCCCAGGCCTTTGCGGCGACCTCCGGCCCGATGCCCGCGGGCTCGCCGCAGGAGACGACGAGGCTCATCGGTAGCTGATGTTGGCGGCGGCCATCAGGTCGGCCAGCAGCGCATCGGCATAGCCGGCCAGCTGCTCGGAGCGCAGGTTGCTGCGTACCGTCTCGCGGTCGGCGCCGACCGAGGCCTCGGGCAGGCGGGCGCAGAGCATCAGCAGGTAGCGCAGCGAACCGTCAGGGCTGGTGAGGCGCACCGAGGTCTCATCGGCATCGAGCTTGGCCAGCTCCAGCGCGATGTCCTGCGGGATGGCGCCGGGGGTGGCGCTCTCGCGGATCAGCCGCTCCTCGGGCAGGCCATAGGCGACGCCGTAGAGATCGTCGCAGGTGTCGAGCCTGGCGGCGATGCCGGCGGCCTCGGAGAGGCTGCCCTCGGTATTGGGCAGGGTGAAGATGGCGTAGTCGATCTGGGCGGGCGCCGGGCGCGAGGCCGCCACCTCGCGCACATCGCGCAGCTGGAACAGAACGATGCCGTTGGTGATGGGCAGCGGCGGCGACACTTCGCCTGGCTCCAGCCCCAGCAGCACCGGGTGCAACACCGGCGGATAGTTGGAGAGCGGCGTCCAGGGCAGGCGGCCCGATTGCTCGCGGCTCTGGGAGGCGGACACCTCGCGCGCCGCAGCCTCGAATTCCGAGATCGAGCGGATCTGGCCGATCTGCTCGGCCACGCGCTGCGCCTCGGCGGCGCGGTCCGGCGGGGCGGGCAGAATGATCTCGTTGAGCAGCACTTCGACGCCAGCGTTGCTGGGGCCGAGCCCTTCGAGCGCGCGGTCGATATCGGCCTCGGTGATCGTCACCGCATCGCTGTAGCGCAGGCGGATGTAGTCGCGCCAGGCGACGTTGACGGCGAGGTAATCGCGGAAGCTCTGCTCATCGACGCCGACTTCTGCGAGCACGCCGATGAACTGGTCGAGCGGCAGGCTGGCATTGGCGGCGAAATCGGTCATCGCCGCGACGAGGCCCTCTTCGGTGAGGGCGAGGCCGGCGCGATCGAGCGCGCCCTGCTTGACGCGCTCTTCCACCAGCTGCTGCAACGCCAGCTCCTGCAGGTCGCCTGGGGTGCGGAACACTTCGAGCATCAATGCGCGCTGCTGAACCTCGTAATTGGTCACCACGCGGTCGCCGATGCTGACGACGGGCGAGAAGAGGCCCTGCGCCGCCAGGGGCGCGGCGGTCAACGCCGACAGGCCGAGGGCGCCCGCGATCAAGATGCTCTGAATGGTCCGCATGGCCCCACCTTCCTGTGGCCGGCTTACGCGGCCTTGTCTGCTCTTCCCCGCCCGCCCGATCCCGCGGCCTATTGGCTGCAAGAGGCCGCCGCGACCGGGGCCGCAGCGCCGGCGCTGAAGCCTTCAAGCGAGACGCTCAGGCCCAGGTCGGTCACCGGCGGGCCGGCGGTAGCGGTGGTGTAGCGGCGCGACAGGGAAAAATCCACACTCACGCATTCATTGCGCCAGCCGATGCCGATGCCGGCGCGGGCAGGCTGAGAATTGGCGACGTCATAGCGCCCGTCGAGGCTGACACGCCAGCGCTCGTTGATGCGGTAATCGGCATCGACAGACCATTCGGCGACGGGCTGGCTGCGCCCCTCGGCCGGATCGCCGGGCAGCCAGACATAGGCCGCACCAAGGTCGACGGGGCCGCGCAGCCAGTCGATCTCGGCCCCGGTTTTGCCGAAGCCGGTCTCGGGGTCGTAGAGGGTGCGGGCGGTGAGTGTGAGGCCGCTGGGGAACTCCAGCTGACTGGCGGCGAGGTAATCCGAGCGGCGCCCGTCGAGGCCGGAGGAGGGCGAGAAGCCCGAGATCGCCTCGGGCCTGAAGAGCCGGCCGAAGGTCAGCCGCAGACGCGCCCCCTCCGCCGTGCTCGCCTGCCAAGACAGGCCGGCGGCAACGCGCAGGCCGCGCTCGCTGGCATCCTCGCCGGGGAAGCGAGAGAGGGCGAAGAGGTTGGCCTCGTCGAGCTCGGCGAGCGGGCTGTCTTCGTTCGGCGGGGTTCCGCCATAGGGCTGCGACCAGGCGATGGCGACGATGGGCTCCAGCACCTGCGTCACATCGGCGCCGGCACGGATCAGGGGCCAGCGGAGGGTGGCGGAGAGCGCTGGCTCGGCGCGGGTGAGGATGCCGGCGGCCGGGTCATCCTCGATCCGGTAGGCATCGGCGCGGGCGCGGGCGCCGAGGTCGATGACGAGCCCGGGGCCGAGGATGCGTGTGACACCGGCAGAGCCCCAAAGCCCCATCCGCGCCATGTCGCGCCCGCCGCCGGGGCGCTGGAACGCATCGAGCGAGAGGCCAAAGTCAGCGCGCCCGCCGGCGCCGAAGCTCAGGCGCTGCTCATGCGCCGCGTGCAGGGCGAGGGGGGGCAGGTTGTCTTGCGATTCGTCCTGCCGGAGAGTCGAGAAATAGCTGAGGTCGGCCTGCGTGAGGCTGTGATCGGTCACCCCGGTCAGGCGGATTGCGGAGGTCAGCAGGTCGGCATCGGAATAGCCGTAGGTGCCAAGGTAAGCCCGGTCGGAGGCGAGCTGCAGATCGCCATCCAGCTGCCAGATCTCGGCAAAGCGGTAATCGGCATGGGCGAAGACATAGCCCCGCAGGCCGCCGGGGCGCACGTCGTCGGCGCTGATAGCGCCGAGGATGCTCATGTCGCCGGCGAAAAAGGCCTGGCGGTAACGCGCCTCCAGCGTGCGGGTCAGGGGAGAGAGATAGGGCGTGAGCGTCAGGTCGCGGCTGTCGCCGAGCGCGAAGAAATAGGGCAGCCGCACGCCCACACCGAGGCGGTCAGAGGTCTTGATCGAGGGCACCAGCAGGCCGGTGGCGCGGTCAACGGTGGGGTCGGGCAGGCGCAGGCGCGGGATATAGGCCACCGGCAGGCCGCGGATGTGGAAGGTCGCCTTCTCGAACCAGAGCTGGCGCGCCGCCTCGTCATGCACGACCCGCTCGGCGCGGATCTCCCACAGCGGCGCCTGGCCGGAGCAGACATGGCAGGAGGTGGCGACGGTGCGCGACAGCTCGGTCAGATCGCCCTCGCGGCGAATGGCAGCGGCGGCGAGTTGCAGGCGCCGGTCGAGCACCAGCCGGGCGCCGAGCAGGATGCCTCGTTCGAGACGCGGGTCGAGCTCGGCGCGGGTGGCGGTGAAGATGTCGCCCTCGGGTGTTTCGATGAAGATGGGGCCGGTGATGGCGAGGTTGTCCGCCGCCTGATCGTAGCGGATGGCGGCGGCGGAGAGGCGGGTGCCCTCGTAGAGCACCTCGACATTGCCCTCGACATAGAGCGTGCGGCCCTCGACCGTCAGGCTGTCAGCCACCAGCGAGGGTAGCGATTGCGCGGCTGCGGCGAGGGGCAGCAGAAGCGCCAGGGCAATGGCGGCGGCACGGCGGACCATAGCCAAGCGGAGCATCAGCCGTCCTCCAGATGGAGGATGACGCCGAGCGCGAGCGCGACGGCGGCGGCGGGCGGCGCCCAGGCGGCGAGGCCGGCGGGGATGTCGCCATTCTCGCCGAGCACCCTGGCGAAGTTGCGGATGAAATAGGTCGCAAAGCCCAGGAGGATGGCAAAGAGCACCATCATGCCCGTCCGCCCGCCACGCTGGTGGCGCATGGTGAAGCCGGCGCCGATCAGCACCATCGCGACGAGGAAGAGCGGGTTCGCCAGCTCCATCTGCAGATGCACCATGTGGCGGCGGGCCGAGAAGCCGGCCTCCTTCAGCTCGGCAATGAAGCGCGGCAGCTCCCAGATGGGGATCGAAGCGGGGGTGCCGAAGCTGTCGCGGATGGAATCGGCGGTGAGACTGGAGGTGAGGGTCAAGCTCGGCAACACATCCGCGGCGGCCTCGGGGTTCGGCGCATCGAGCGGCCAGCGCTTCACGCCCGTCAGCTCCCACGCGCCGGGCACAAGCCGGGCCGTCGCGGCTTCCAGCCGCTCCACCGGCAGATCGCCCGTCGCATAGGTGAGGAAGGACACCTCGCTGAGCTCGGTGCCGTCGAGCGAGGCGCGCCCGGCATGGATCACGCTCTGTCCCTCGCGCCCACCCTGGCGCAGCCAAAGCCCGTCCTCCGCCAGTGCCTGAACGGCCGTGGTGCCGCTGAGCTGCAGGCTGCGTGCCTCGTATTCCCGCGCCGTGCTCGCCGAGAGCGGGTTGAGCACCGCCAGCGCCGCAAAGCCGATGACAAGCGTCACCAGCACCGGCGCCACGAGCGCCCTCAGAGCGGATCGGCCCGAGGCCCGAGTGACCACCATCTCGGACGAGCGGGAGAGCGACAGGAACAGCATCACCGAGGCGAGGATCGCGACGATGGGCATCAGTTCGTAAATCGAGCCGGGCAGCGACAGCAGCGACAGCTGCACCAGCGTCATGAAGCCGGCGACATCGCTGTGTCGGCGGGCCTGCTCGATCAGCTCGACGAAGACCAGCAGCAGCGTGAAGGCGCCGAAGATCATCGCGAAGGCGGCGGCGAAGCGGCGGGCGAAATAGCGGTGCAGGATCATGCCGCGGCCTCCTTCGGCCCGCGGCGGCGGCGGAAGAGATGCGGGCGGGCAGCAAGGCTGAGCGCCGCCCAGCTGAGCAACAGCCCGGTCAGCCCCGGCAGGTAGAGCGTGGGCCAGGCGGCAGGATTGCTGCGCACCAGCCCGGTGACGCCGCTCTCCACCACCTTGACCACGACGACCAGCGCGATGGCCGCCACGATCTGCCGCCAGACGCCGAAACGCGAGAAGCCGCCCACGAGCAGGGTCGAGAAGCCGATCAGCGGGCCGACGAAGCCGAGGATGCCCTGCGCGAAACGGTCGTGCCCCTGCGCCACCAGCGCGCCGATGGTGCGGCCCGTCCGCTCGGCGAGGGCCTCGTCGGCGAACAGAAGCTCCAACGTTGGCATTTCGTTGAGGGCTGGCTGGCGGCTGGCGGCGCTGCCGGTGAGCGCGCCGATGTCATAGGCCAGATCGTCGAAGGCGGTGACGCCGAGCGTGCCCTCGGCGGTCTCGCTCTGGCCCGGGCGGAAGGTCTGCGCCATACCGTCGATCATCACCAGCTGCGGCCCGCCCTCGCCGCGCACCAGATAGGCGCGCGCGGCGGTATAGGTGATCGACTGGCTCTCGCTGCGCCGGTCGGCGAGGAAGATATCCTGCAGCTCGCCCTCGGGCGTGATGTCGCGCACGTAGAAGGTGACGCCCGGCGTCGGCGTGACGAATTGCCCTTCCTGCAACAGAGCGGCGGCGACGCTTTCGGCGATCTCGGCCTGCCGTGCAGAGAGCTGCGACTGCGCCATCGGCGAGAGCAGGTGGGTCAGCACCCAGACCAGCAGCATGACGATGAGCCCGAACACCGCCACCGGCCGCGCCAGCCGCCAGACTGAGAAGCCGGTCGCCTGCACCGCCACGAGTTCGCTATCCGAGGAGAGCCGGTTGGTGGCCGAAATGGCTGCGGCGAAGGCGGCGATGGGCAGGATGATGCGGATGATCCCCGGCAGCGACAGCGCGGTCAGCTCAAGGAACGTCCCGATCGTCTGGCCGTTGCCGATGAGCTGGTCGAACAGCGTCACCGCCCTGTTGATCCAGTAGATCAGGATCAGCACCAGCGCGAAGAAGCCGAAATGGGCCAGGAGCATCGCCAGAAAATATCGGTCGAACCGGCCCATGCCGCTCCTTCTTGGTCCAGGCCGGGAGTGGCCGGCGCAGGCAAGCTACCCGACGCCGCGTCGGCTTTGAACTCGTTTCTGGTCAATCGCGGCGCCGCTGGCTAGGCTCCGCCGGTCACGTTTGAGGAGAACTGCATGACCTCGCCGATCCCCGTCACCTTCACCGAGACCGAGGCAGCCACGCTGCTGCAGAAGGAGGGCACGATTGCCGTCCTGCTCGGCCCCGGAGGAGAGATGGATGCCGCCGCGCGCCGGGTGAACACCGCCACGCGCAAGGCGCTGAGCCGGCTGGCCGAGTCGAAGCACTGGGCCTCGCTCGGCGAGGGCGAGCTCGCCGTGCTCACCATGCCGGCTGGCGTGTCGGCCGAGACGCTGCTGGTCGCCAAGATGCCGCGACGGGCCGATGCCGCCCTGGCCCGCAAGGCCGGCGCCGCTATCGCCGCCAAGGCGGGTGAGGGCCGGGTGACCATCGCCGCCGCCACCTTCCCCCGCGCGGCAGAGCTGGCCTTCGGCTTCGTGCTGCGCGCCTATGACTTCCGCGATTTCCGCACCGGTGAGCCGCCGGCGCCGCGGCAGGTGGAGGTGATGTGCGCCAAGCCGGAGGAGGTCGCCGAGGCCTCGGGGCCCATGGCCGCGCTGGCGGAGGGCATTTTCTTCACCCGCGATCTCGTCAACACGCCCGCCAACGTTCTGACGACAGACGATTTCGCCGCCCGCCTTGCCGCGATGCAGGAGATCGGGCTGGAGGTGGAGATCCTCGAAGAGGAGGAGCTGGCCCAACTTGGCCTGCGGTTGCTGCTGTCCGTCGGGCAGGGCTCTGACGCGCCGTCGAAGGTGGTGGTGATGCGCTGGAACGGCGGCGGAGACGAGCCGCCTCTGGCGCTGATCGGCAAGGGCGTGGTGTTCGATACCGGGGGCATCTCGCTGAAGCCTGGCCCCGGCATGGAAGACATGGTGATGGACATGGGCGGCGCCGGCACCGTCGCCGGCACCATGCGGGCGCTGGCGCTGCGGCGCGCCAAGGCCAACGTGGTGGGGCTGGTGGGCCTCGTGGAGAACATGCCCTCCGGTTCGGCCACCCGCCCCGGCGACGTCGTGCGCTCGATGAAGGGCGACACGGTAGAGAACATCAACACCGACGCCGAGGGCCGGCTCGTGCTGGCCGATGTGCTCTGGTACGCGCAGGAGCGCTTCCAGCCGGCGGCGATGGTGGACCTCGCCACGCTGACGGGCGCCATCGTGGTGGCGCTGGGGCCGGAGCATACGGGCGTCTTCGGGAATGACGATGCCTTCACGAGCCGCTTCCTGAGCGCGGCGAAGGCCGAGGGCGAGGGCGCCTGGCACATGCCGCTGACGGCCGCCTATGACAAGCTGCTGAAGAGCCGGGTGGCCGATCTGAAAAACGTGGGCGGCCGGCCCGGCGGCGCGGTGATCGCGGCGCGGTTCCTGAACAACTTCGTCAAACCCGAGGTGCCGTGGATCCACCTCGACATCGCGGCGACGGCCTGGGCCGCCTCGGGCACGGATTTCTCGCCGAAGGGCGCGACGGGCTGGGGTGTGCTGGCGCTCGACCGGCTCGTGCGGGACGGGTTCGAGAAGGGGTGATCGGGGGGCTGTGTCGCCCACTGCATCTCCGTCGTAGCGCAACCCTTGCCGCTCTTTCCCTTGCCCGGAATCAAGGGTTTGAGCCCGCCGCACGAGCGCCGGCCCGTCCCCATGGGCTGGCGCTCTAGTGACGCTGGGGCATAGCCCTCCGCTGGGAAGGGCGTGGCGGCGTAAGTGCTGTAGCTGGGAGGTTGAGGCGCCACCCCACGGGCCGGCGTGCGAGGGGGAGCGAAGGGGTTTCCATCGCCTCCATCGCAGTCGCCCAAACTCGCGGGACATTCCCGCCACCTAAGGTATGCTCCCCCAGCAGAATCGCGAAGGACCCGATGGGCGACGTCTTCTTCTATCACCTCACCGAAAGCCCCCTCGAACGGGCGCTGCCGATGCTGCTCGGCAAGGCGCTCGAGGCCGGCTGGCGTGTGGAGCTGCGGGGGCGTGAGGCGGCGCAGATGGACCGGCTCGACGAGGCGCTCTGGCTCGGGGCAGAGGACGGCTTCCTGCCCCATGGCCGCGCCGGCGGGGCGCATGACGCGCGCCAGCCTGTCCTGCTCACCGCTGGCGAGGCGCCGGCCAATGACCCGGCCTGCATCATGAGCGTCGGCGGCGCCGAGGTGACGGCTGATGAGGTCAGCGCAAAGGCCCGCGTCTGCGTGCTCTTCGATGGCGCCGACGAGGCCGCCGTCGTTCAGGCGCGGGGCCAGTGGAAGGCGCTCACCGGCTCAGGGGCCAAAGCGCAATACTGGGCGCAGGAGGACGGGCGATGGAAGAAGAAGGCCGAGAGCTGACGCGCCCCCGCAGCGGCGGCTGCCAATGCGGCGCCGTGCGCTATCGCGTGACGGCGCTGACCGACAATGCCCATATCTGCCATTGCCGCATGTGCCAGAAGGCCACCGGCAATCTCTTCGCCCCGCTGATCTCTGCCGCCGACGGCGCGCTGACCTTCACGCGCGGCACGCCCGCGACCTTCCGCTCGTCGGACCATGCGACGCGCGGCTTCTGCGCCGCCTGCGGCACGCCGCTCTTTTACGGCTATGACGAGGGCCGGGGCTTTTCGCTGATGATGGGCACCTTCGACGACCCCGCCAGCCTTCCGCCCCTCCGCGAGGAATGCGGGCTGGAAGGCCGCCAGCCGCAGATGGACGAGATTGGCAGTGTCGCGCGCAAGGGGACTACCGAGGAGGACATGCCCGAAGCGCCGGCCATCGCCGCCTCGAACCGGCAGCATCCGGATCACGACTAGCGGGATCACGGGGCGGCTGGCCCCCGAGGTACTTTCGGCCAGATGAAGCGGAAGCGGGGCGAGCGTTTGCGGTCGTGCTTCAGACAGGCTGGCAGACGAGCCCCGCGACCGTCAGCGCGTCAGGATCATCTCGCCGCCGGTGATCTCGATATGGCTGAGGCGGGACAGGTAATCCATGCCCAGCAGCGACAGCCCGTTGTCGCCCTCGGTGACCGAGGCGAGAAGCCCGTCATCGACGAAATCGCCGATCTGGAGGCTGTCGAGCCGCACCGTAGCGATGTTGACCGTGCCGCTCGCCGTCTGCGCAGAGTTCACATAGGCCAGCCGATCCGGCTCCAGCCCCGCGGCCTCGGCATCGCTCTGGCTGAGCACGACACCCGAGGCACCGGTATCAACGATCATCGCGACCGGCGTGCCGTTTACATCGGCCGTCACGTGGTAATGCCCGTCGCGGCCGCGCGGGATGACCATGCGCCCGTCGCCCAGCACCGTCGCCGTGGGGCGCATATCGCGGGACACGTCGTCCCACAGGCCATAGGCAGCGATGGCGCCCACGAAGATCAGCCCCCACACAGCGGCCTGGCTGGCGACGCGCCCCAGACGGCCGCGGTTGGCCACAAGGAACCAGCCGAGGATCGCGGCGCCGAGCAGCACCAGGTAGAACAGGCGCATCGCCTCATCGCCGCCAAAGCCGCTCATCCGATCATCCCCGCACCGCTCAGCCCGTCGAGGATGAACTGCACGGACAGCGCCGCCAGCAGCATCCCCAGCACCCGGGTCACCACATTGATGCCCACCGCTCCCAGCAGGCGTTCGATCGACGTCGCCGCCAGCAGCGCCACGAAGACGATGGCAAGGATTGCCGCTGCCACCGCGCCCACCGCCACCAGATCGGCTGGGCCGTCACTCTGCCCGGCAAAGAGGATCAGCGTCGTTATGGCGCCGGGGCCGACGATCAAGGGCAGGGCGAGCGGAAAGACCGAGGGGTCGTGATCGGCATCGGCGGCCTCGCCCTCGGCCGTGCCGCGGCGCCTGTCCTGCCGGCGCTCGAACAGCATGTCGAGCGCGGTGAGGAACAGCAGCACGCCGCCTGCGATGCGGAAGGCGGGCAGGGTGATGCCGACGAAGCCCAGCACCGCCTCGCCGAGCAGCAGGAAGGCCAGCATCAACACGGCAGAGACGGCGATGGCCCGCAGCGCCAGCGTGCGCCGGTGGCGGGCTGTCATGCCGCGCGTCAGCGCAATGAAGACCGGCACGAGCCCCGGCGGGTCGATGATCACGAACAGCGTCGTGAAGACGGTGACGAGGGTGACGGGCTCCATCATGCCCCAGATGTGGAGCTTCCCTCGCCCGGCGGCAAGGGAAAGCGCCCGGACGGCGCCCCGCTACGCGGCGGCGAGGCGGGCCTGGGCCCCGCATGGGAGGGATGCATGGGGCGCCGTGGTGGCCGCGTTGACCTGGCTCTGTGCATGCTTCAAACTGAGTTCGTCTGCTTAAGAAGGTGCCAGATCGGGCGTTTCACTCCCGCAAAGCCGGAACAACCGGCACGCGCCAAGAATGCCAGCCCAAGAGGACGACCCATGAACATGCCCCGCTCGGCAGAGGTCGACCGCATCGAGTCTCTCGGCCAGGTTCCCGCGATCCTGGAAGCCTGCCGGCTCGTCAGCGGCATGCGCTTCGTCGCGGTGGCGCATGTCTCACCCGAGAAATGGGTGACCTGTGCCTCGCTCGACGAGATAGAATTCGGCCTGGGCCCGGGCGACGAGCTGCCGGTGGAATCCACCATTTGCAATGAGGTGCGCTGCGCCGAGAAGGCCATCGTCTTTGACGATGCCGAAAAAGACGAGATCTACCGGCTGCACCCCACGCCGAAGCTCTACAAGTTCCGCAGCTATATCTCGGTGCCCATTGTCACCGCCGAGGGCGAGTTTTTCGGCACGCTTTGCGCCATCGACACGGAACCGCGCGAGCTGAACAACAGCAAGGTCCTGGGCACCTACCGGCTGATGGCCGACCTGATCGGCATGCAGCTCTCCACCGAGGTGGAATTCGAAGAGGCCGTGCGCCGGCTCGCCGAAGAGAAGCTGACAGCCCATCTGCGCGAGGAATTCATCGGCGTCGTCGGCCATGATCTGCGGAACCCGCTGCAGGCCGTCTCTGCCGGGCTGCGCATGATGCGGCGCGGCGGCGGCGATGCGGCGCGGCAAGAGGCGCTGATCGGCGAGATGACCCGCGCGATGGACCGGGCGGAGCAGATCATCGAGAACCTGATGGATCTCACCCGCGGCCGCCTGGGCGACGGCATCCCCCTGCAGGCCGACCGCTGCGACAAGCTGGCCGAGGATTTCGCCGGTATCATTGACGAGACCCGCGCCAGCACAGGCCGAGAGATCGAGGCGCATATCGATGTGCCGCAGGCGGTGCATTGCGACCGTCAGCGGTTGGGTCAGCTGCTGGCCAACCTCGTCTCCAACGCCGCCAGCCATGGCAGCGCCGATGCGCCGATCGAGGTCGATGTCGCACAGGGCGACGGCGAATTGTCGATCAAGGTGGCCAATGGCGGCACGATCCCTGCCGAGGACATGGCGAACCTGTTCAAGCCCTATTCACGCTCGAAGTCGCGGCGCCGCGAAGAGGGCGTGGGGCTGGGGCTCTACATCGCCAACGAGATCGCGCGGGCGCATGACGGCACGCTGCGGGTAACGTCCAAAGACGGGCGGACGGAATTCACCTTCCGGATGCCGCTGAAGGACGCGTAGCAGGCGCGGGGCAGGGCGGGCGTCAGCCCACGGGCCCTCACGCCTGCGCATTCTCCAGCTTTTCCAGAGCGGCCATCCACATGGCTTCGGCGCGGCCGAGCCCGTCCATCACCTCGGCATACTTCTTGTTCCACGTCTCAAGCTCGCCGGCGCGGCCGTCTTCGTAGAGCGCCGGGTCGGCCAGCTTCTTGGCGAGCTTGTCGCGCATCGCCTCGATCTTGGCGACGCGGGCCTCGCAGGCCTTCACGTCGCTGCGGAGCGCGGCGATGTCGGCGGGCTTGGCCTTGGCCTTCGGGGCCTTGTCCTTGCCCTTGCTCTCCTTCGGCTTGTCCTGCCCGAGCAGCATCTTGCGATAGGCTTCGAGATCTTCCTCGTAGGGCGCGACGCGGCCGTCCTTCACCAGCCAGAGCCGGTCGGCGACCATGGAGAGCAGGTGCATGTCGTGGGAGACGAGGATGACGGCGCCGGAATAGGCGGTCAGCGCCTCCATCAGCGCCTCGCGGCTCTCGATATCGAGGTGGTTGGTCGGCTCGTCGAGGATCAGAAGGTGCGGCGCGTGATACGTCGCCAGCAGGAGCGACAGCCGCGCCTTCTGCCCGCCCGAAAGGCGGCGCACCTCGGTATCGGCCTGCGCCTCGCCAAGGCCGAAGCCGGCCAGCCGGGCGCGGCGTTTCGGCGGCGTCAGCTCGGGCAGGGCGCGGGCGACATGCTGCAGGGGCGTCTCGTCGGCATGCAGCTCGTCGACCTGATGCTGGGCGAAGAAGCCGATGCGCAGCTTGGAACTCTTGGTGAGCGAGCCGCCCATCTTCTCCAGCCGGTCGGAGAGCAGCTTGGCCAGCGTCGACTTGCCCTCGCCGTTGCGGCCGAGCAGCGCGATGCGGTCGTCCTGGTCGATGCGCAGGTCGAGCTTGGTGAGGATGGCCTTGCCATCGTAGCCGACAGAGGCGCCCTCGGTGGAGATGATGGGCGGCGAAAGTTCTTCGGGCTCGGGGAAGGTGAAGACCGTGCGGGCCGCATCCTCGGGCAGGCGGATCGTCTCCATCTTCTCCAGCATCTTCACGCGGCTCTGCGCCTGCCGTGCCTTGCTGGCCTTGGCCTTGAACCGGTCGACGAAGCTTTGCAGGTGGGCGCGGCGGGCGTCCTGCTTCTTGGCTTCGGCGGCGAGCAGGGCGTGCTTTTCGGCGCGGGCCTTGGCGAACTGGTCGTAGGTGCCCGTCCAGTAGGTGAGCTTCTTGTGCTCCAGATGCAGGATGCCGGTGACGGAGCGGTTCAGGAGCTCGCGGTCGTGGCTGACGATCAGCACCGTGTGCGGGTAGCGGGCGATATAGGCTTCGAGCCAGAGCGCGCCTTCAAGGTCGAGGTAGTTCGTCGGCTCGTCGAGGAGCAGCAGGTCCGGCTCGGAGAAGAGCACGCCGGCGAGGGCCACGCGCATCCGCCAGCCGCCGGAGAAGGCAGAGCAGGGCTGGTGCATCTCTTCATCGGTGAAGCCGAGGCCCTTGAGGATGGTCGCGGCCCGCGCCTCGGCGCTCCAGGCGTCGATATCGGTCAGGCGCGCGGCGATCTCGGCGATGCGGCCGGCATCCTGCGA
This sequence comes from Pseudoroseicyclus sp. H15, assembly GCF_054353345.1. Taxonomy (NCBI): domain Bacteria; kingdom Pseudomonadati; phylum Pseudomonadota; class Alphaproteobacteria; order Rhodobacterales; family Paracoccaceae; genus Pseudoroseicyclus; species Pseudoroseicyclus sp. H15. The sequence continues at coordinate 74,328 of NZ_JBTHJE010000002.1, read as the reverse complement.
TTCCTCCGCCATCAGGGCGGCGCGCTCTTCGTCGGCCGCCAGCACGGTGTTGAGCAGCGAAACCTCGTTGCCAGGCACCTCCTGCGCCACGCCGCCGATGCGCCATGACTTGGGGATGGTGATCTCGCCGCCATCCAGCGCCAGCTCGCCGCGGATCATGCGGAAGAGCGTGGTCTTGCCCGTTCCGTTGCGCCCGACCAGGCCCACCTTGTGACCTTCGGGGATGACGGCGGAGGCCTCTTCGATCAGCGACCGGCCGGCGACGGAATAGGAGATGTTGTCAATGCGCAGCATGTTGCGCGCCTTGCCGCAAAGCAGCGGCGGCGGCAAGGGGGAGGGCGGGGCGCCTTACGCCGCCGGCGGCTCCCAAAGCTCCACCGCATTGCCCTCCGGGTCGTGGATGCGGGCGAAGCGGCCGGTTTGCGGGTCGTCCCACTCGGGGCGGGTCTCGACCGCCACCCCGTCGGCGCGCAGCCGCTCGATCATCTCCGCCAGGCCCGAGACGCGGAAGTTGAGCATCACGCTCTGCTCGGGAGCGAAGTAGTCCGACGTTGTGCGGAAAGGCGCAAATACAACCGGCCCGCCTTCGGTGCTCCAGGCCCATTTGTCGCCCGTCGGCCCGGCGGGTGACAGGCCGGGGCCGACGCCAAGGTGCCGCGCGTACCATTCGGCGAGGGCGTCGGGGTCGGTTGCGCGGAAGAAGACACCGCCAATCGCATGAACAGGCATGGCACGCTCCTTGAATGTCGCTCGACCGTAGCCGCCGATTGCCCTTCCGGCAATCGCGGCGCGCCAGCCTTTCGGGCAGAGGGTGCGACACGGCGCATCATTCCGCACAGGCATCCAAGATGGGATGCTTGACATCCTCGTGATAGAACGCGAGGCCAGCGCGGGCGCGTTCCTTGCGCCCCATCCGTTTGAGGCTTCCATGACATCCGTTGACAACAACCTTTCGGCCGGGGAGGCCGACGTCGATCACTCCGCCCGGAATCGGCTGGTTATTACATTGTTGCTTGTTTCGGCGTTCACCGTGATCCTCAACGAGACGATCATGTCGGTCGCGCTGCCGCGCCTGATGGCCGATCTCGGCGTCACGGCAAGCGCGGCGCAATGGCTGACGACCGCCTTCCTGCTGACCATGGCCGTGATCATCCCGATCACCGGCTTTCTGCTGCAGCGATTTCACACGCGGCAGGTGTTCCTGAGCGCGATGTCTTTCTTCAGCCTCGGCACGCTGATTTGCGCGCTGTCGCCGGCGCTGCCGATGCTGATCGGCGGGCGCGTGGTGCAGGCTGTCGGCACGGCGATGATGATGCCGCTGCTGATGACCACGGTGATGAACCTCGTGCCGCCGTCGAAGCGCGGCCAGACGATGGGCAACATCTCCATCGTCATCTCGGTGGCACCCGCCATCGGCCCGACGATCTCGGGCATCATCCTGAACTACCTCGCCTGGCGCTGGATGTTCTGGCTGGTGCTGCCCATCGGCCTCGGCGCCCTGCTGCTTGGCTACCTCAAGCTTCAGAACGTGACCGAGCCGCGGCGCCCGCCGCTCGACATCATATCGGTCCCGCTCGCCGCCATCGGCTTCGGCGGCGTTGTCTATGGCCTGTCGACCATCGGCGAGGGCGCGGGCGAGCGCGAGGCGGCGATGCCCGTCTGGGTGCCGCTTGTCGTGGGTGGCGTGGTGCTGGCGCTCTTCATCTGGCGCCAGCTCATCCTGGGGCCGAAGGAGAAGGCTCTGCTCGATCTGCGCACCTTCAAGGTGCGGGTCTTCACCGTTTCTGTCGTCATGATGGGGCTGGCGATGATGTCGCTCTTCGGCATGATCATCCTGCTGCCGCTCTTCATGCAGAACGTGCTCGGCCTCTCGGCCCTCACCTCCGGCCTGCTGCTGCTGCCCGGCGGTCTGACCATGGGCCTGCTCGCCCCCTTCGTCGGCCGCCTGTTCGACAAGGTGGGCGCCCGCAAGCTGGTGATCCCCGGCGCGGTGCTGGTGAGCGCGGCGCTCTGGCTGATGTCGACCTTCGGCTTGGACACGGGCATGCCGATGCTGCTGCTGGCACATATCGTTCTCAGCGTCGGGCTGGCCTGCCTCTTCACGCCGCTCTTCACCTCGTCGCTCGGCTCGCTGCCGCCGCATCTCTACTCCTACGGCTCGGCGGTGATCGGCACGGCGCAACAAGTGGCCGGGGCCGCGGGCATCGCGCTCTTTGTCTCGATCATGTCGGTGCGCGCGCAGGCAGAGATCATGGCCGGCGCCGATGTAGTGGCCGGAACTGCGGCGGGGCTGCGCAGCGGCTTCTTCACCGCCGCGATCATCTCGCTCGGTTTGATCGCCGCGAGCTTCTTCGTGCGCCGCCCGCCGGACATGGGCGGCCCGCCGGCCCACGGCGCGCACTAAGCCTTAAGCGGGCCGCTCCACCCGGGGCGGCCCGTTTGCTTTCCGGGGCAGGGGCGCGTTATCAAGGGCTTGGAGGCCGGGGAGGGGTTAACAGCCACGACTTGCCACCGATCCAAGGGATAGCTTTCCGTTGCTGCAGATCCGAAAAAGCCACTTTCGTCATGCGCCTGTTATGTTGTAGCATCATGTTACGTTATATCGTATTGCCGGGCAGGCCTCGACCTCACCGGCTGACTGAACAGGAGAGGCGCATGCCCAAGATGATCCGCAACATGACCCCGCTGGCCGCCGGCCTGAGCGTTCTGCTTGGCTCTGCAGCCTGGGCCCAGGACGAGCACCGCGAGCTTGGGGCGCATGAGCACGGCGTCAGCACGCTCGACATCGCCATCGAAGGCAGCGACATTGCCCTGATGCTGCACGCGCCGGGCGCCGATATCGTGGGCTTCGAATACGAGGCCGAGAGCGACGAAGACGTTGCCGCCGTCGAAGCTGCGCTGCAAACCCTCTCCGACCCGCTGGCGCTATTCGACTTTGGCGCGGATGCCGGCTGCACCGTCTCTGCCGCCGAGGCGGAAGTGGTTCACGGCGATCACGACGAGCATGACCATGAGCACGCCGAAGAGGACGATCATGACGAGCATGAAGACAGCGAAGACGAGGATCATGATGACCATGACGAGCACGCCGATCATGACGAGCACGATGAAGACCATGATCACGACCATGAAGGCGGCCACAGCGAGTTCGAGGCGGTCTATTCCATCACCTGCACCGGGCCTGTGACCGAAATGACCTTCCCCTACCTCGACGCCTTCCCGAATGCGCAGGAGATCGAAGTGCAACTCATCACCGAGACGGGGGCCAGCGCGGCCGAAATCACGCGCGACGCTTCCCAGCTCGCGCTCAACTGAGCGATGAGCGTTTCCGCCCTCACCCTCACTGGGTTGCTCCATCAATACGACGGTGGGGGCGGTTTCACGCTGCGCTGCCCCAATTTCGAAGTCGGGCAGACCGAAAGCGTTCTGCTCCTCGGCGAAAGTGGCTCTGGCAAGTCGACTTTGCTCAGCCTGATCTGCGGCATCCTCGCCCCGAAAGAAGGGCAGATCGACATTGCCGGCACCGAGATGTCGAAGCTGAAACCGGCGGCGCGCGATGCCTTCCGCGCCGAACATATCGGCGTCATCTTCCAGCAGTTCAACCTGCTGCCCTATGCCTCCGCGCAGGACAACGTCCTGCTGCCGCTGCACTTTTCCTCCGCCCGCCGCGCCCGCGTGTCCGACCCGCCAGCCCGTGCCCGGGCGCTGCTCGCCGCGCTCGGCCTGCCGGAAGGGACGGCGGCCAGCGCCGCGCGCAACCTCTCGGTCGGCCAGCAGCAGCGCGTCGCTGTGGCCCGGGCGCTGATCGGCGCGCCCGAGCTGATCGTGGCCGACGAGCCCACCTCGGCGCTCGATGCAACCACGCAGGGCACTTTCCTCGACCTGCTCTTCGATCAGTGCCGCGCCGCCGGATCGGCCCTGCTCATGGTCAGCCACGACCCCCGCATAGGCGACCGCTTCGACCGCGTCGTGCAACTCACCGACATCGTCACAACTGAGCGGGCCGCTGCCGCATGATCTTTCGCCTCGCTTTCGCCTCGCTCCTCGCGCGGTCACTGACCGTTGGAATGACCGTTCTGTCCATCGCCCTCTCCGTCGCCCTGTTCCTCGGGGTGGAGAAGGTGCGCACCGGCGCCCGCGCCAGCTTCGCCGACACGATCAGCAACACGGACCTCATCGTCGGCGCCCGCTCCGGCTCCGTCCAGCTGCTGCTCTATTCCGTCTTCCGTATCGGCAACGCCACCAACAACGTCACCTGGCAGAGCTATCAGGACATCGCGGCCCGCCCCGAGGTGGACTGGATCGTGCCGATCTCGCTGGGCGACAGTCACCGGCAGTTCCGGGTCATGGGCACGACCGCGGAGTTCTTCGACCGCTACAAGTATCGCGGCGGGCGAGACCTTGCCTTTGAAGACGGCCACGGGCTGGAGGATCTCTACGACGCCGTTGTCGGCGCCGACGTGGCGGAGACGCTGGGCTATTCGGTCGATGACCCCATCGTCGTCTCGCATGGCCTCGCTTCCTTCACCGAGCACGAAGACCAGCCCTTCCGCATCGCCGGCATCCTGGAGAAGACGGGCACCCCCGTGGACCGGACGGTGATCGTCAGCCTCGAAGCCATCGAGGCGATCCATGTCGATTGGCAATCCGGCGGGCGCATCCCCGGCCAGACGACACCGGTCGAGCAGATCCGGCAGATGGATCTGACACCCACCGCCATCACCGCCGCGCTGGTTGGGACGGAATCCCGCCTGCAGATCTTCGGCCTGCAGCGCTGGATCAACGAGTATCCCGAAGAGCCGTTGCTCGCCGTGCTGCCCGGCGTGGCGCTGCAGGAGCTCTGGGCCATCGTCGGCGTGGCCGAGACGGCGCTGATCGGCGTCTCCGCCATGGTCGTCGTCACGGCGCTGATCGGCATGATGGCGATGATCTTCTCCTCGCTCAACGAGCGACGGCGGGAGATGGCGATCTTCCGGGCGATGGGCGCCAAGCCCAGCACGATCCTCGGCCTGCTGGTGCTGGAGGCGGCGCTGATGGCCGCCATCGGCGCGCTCGCCGGCATGGCGCTGCTCTATGCCGCGCTCGCCATCGGCCGGCCGCTCATCGATGCCGCCTTCGGCCTCTGGCTGCCGCTCGACCCGCCGAGCCTTCGAGAGCTGCAGACCCTCGGCGCCGTCATCGCCGTTGCCGTCATCGTGAGCCTTCTGCCAGCGCTGCGGGCCTACAGACTGTCACTCGCAGATGGTATGATGGTGCGGACATAAGGAGACCCGCCATGCCCGCCTCCCTCTCCCTCGGCCGACGCACGCTGCTTTCCCTCGGTGCCGGCGCCCTTGCCGCACCGCTGATGCCCCGCGCCGCCCTCGCGGCCGACCCGATCGAGATCACCTGGGACGATCTGGTGCCCCCGGGCACGCCGTGGCCAGAGATCGCGGGGCAGGGCGTCTATGACGAGGTCAACGACATCTGGCGCCCGGAATGGGACGAGAACGGCCTGAAGATGAACACGGCTTATGACGGCAAGCTGATCCGCATGCCCGGCTACATCATCCCGATGGAGACGGGGGCGGATGGCGTGACGGAGTTCATCCTCGTGCCCTACGTCGGCGCCTGCATTCACGTGCCGCCGCCGCCGCCGAACCAGCTGGTTTATGTCACCACCGAAGAGCCCTGGGGCAATGACGACATGTGGACAGCGATCTGGGTGACGGGCGTCATACGCACAGAGGCCAGCTCCACCGAGATCGCCGAGATCGGCTACCGCCTGACTGCTGAAGAGATCGAGACCTACGTATGGTAACCCGCCGCACCTTGCTCGCTGCGCTGCCGGCAGGGCTGCTCGCCCGCCCGCTCTATGCTGCACCCATCGATCTGGAATGGGAGGATCTGGTGCCCCCCGGCGGCGCGGCGGCGCCCGACCTATCCGGCCTCGTCGAGCACGATGAAGCCAGCAGCCTGGCCGCGCAGCAGCCGATCTCTACCGGCGTGCGCTCTGACTGGAACGGCGAGACGGTGCGCATCGCAGGCTTCATGATCCCGCTCGACTACTCCGGCACCGGGGTCAGCGCCTTCATGCTGGTGCCCTATGTCGGCGCATGCATCCACGTACCGCCGCCGCCGGCGAACCAGCTGATCCTGGTCACCACCGAGCGCCCCTACGAGTCCGAGGGCCTCTTCGAGCCGATCGTCGTCACCGGCATGTTCGGCGCCGCCTCCGTCTCCACCCAGCTCGCCGATATCGGCTACGCGCTGTCGGCGGACCGCGTGGAGCCTTACCGCTAGGAGCGTGGGCCGGTCGGAAAGCTCCGGCACCGCTGAGACTGATCACGCCGGCAGCAGCCAGATCTTGCCGGTCGTCGGGTGCCGCTGGACGATCATCTCCGCACCCCAGACCTCGCTGACCCGCTCCGCCGTCAACACGTCGTCCGGCTTGCCCGTCGCCACCACGCGGCCCCCGTCCAGCACGCAGAGCCGGTCGCAGAACATGGCGGCGAGGTTGAGGTCGTGCAGCGCGGCGATGACCGTCACGCCGATCTCGCGGACGAAGCGCAGCAGCGACAGCTGGTAGCGGATGTCGAGGTGGTTCGTCGGCTCGTCGAGCACCAGGATGCGAGGCTGCTGAACCATGGCTCGGGCGAGCAGCACCCGCTGGCGTTCTCCGCCGGAGAGGGTGCGGAAGGGGCGGGCACGAAAACTCTCCAGCCCGAGGAGGGCGACGGCGGCGTCGATCAGGGCGTGATCGTGGGCGCTGTCGGGCTCCAGCAGGCGCTTGTGGGCCGAGCGGCCCATGGCGACGACCTCTTCGACCGTCAGGGGGAAGTCGGAGGGCATGTCCTGCAGGACGGCGCCGACGCGTTGGGCCACCCACGCGGCGGACTGGCTCCAGGCATCCTCGCCATCCACCAGCACCCGGCCCGCGGTGGGGCGGTTGATGCGGTAGATGGTGCGCAGGAGCGTCGACTTGCCGGCGCCGTTGGGGCCGAGGAGGCCGACCATCTCGCCGGGCGCCACTTCCAGCGAGGCGTTCTGGACAAGCGGCCGCCCGCCGGCCTCGAAGCTCACCCCCTCCAGCGCCAGGCGGCCCGGCGGCAGGCTCACGGGGCACCTGCAAGCGAGCGGGCGTCACGGCGCAGGAGCCAGATGAAGAACGGCCCGCCGACCAGCGCGGTGACGATGCCCACCGGCAGCTCCAGAGGCGCGATGATCGAGCGGGCGACGAGGTCTGCCGCGATGGTGAAGGCCGCGCCGAGGAGAGCGACGGCGGGCAGGGCATGGCGGTGATCGGCGCCGACCATGAGGCGCACGATATGCGGCATGATGAGGCCGACGAAGCCGATGACCCCGGCGACGGCCACGGTGATCCCGGTCAGCGCGGCGGTCAGCACGAACATGGCGCGGCGATGCGCCTCGACATTGAGGCCGAGCGCCACGGCGCTCTCGTCGCCCGCCATCAAGAGGTTCAGCCGGCGCGCCTGCACGAGCATCACCGCGAGGCCGAGGGCGAGGGCGGCGACAGGGATCGGCAGCAGCTTCCACTGCGCGCCGCCGAAGCCGCCGAGCGTCCAGAACAGCACGCGGGCGGCGAGCTGGGGGTCGGGCGAGGTGAGGACGAGGAGCGAGGTGAAGGCCGACAGGACGGCGCTCATCGCCACGCCGGCGAGGACGAGCCGCGTCGGTGTCATCCGCCCGCCGGTGCGGGCGATCCAGAAGACGATTGTGAGCGTCGCGAGCCCGCCGAGGAAGGCGGCGATGTGCAGCGTGAAGGCGCCGAGCGTCACGAGGCCGAAGCGCATCACGACCACGGCGCCGGTCGCCGCGCCGGAGGAGACGCCGAGGATCGACGGCCCCGCCAGCGGGTTGCGCACGATGGCCTGGATGACCATGCCGCAGACGCCGAGGCTGGCGCCCACGACGGCGGCGAGGATCACCCGCGGAACCCGCGTCTGCACCACGATGATCTCGTAGGCCTCGCGCCATGTCGGCTCGAAGAGCCAGCCGCCGCTGATCCAGTGCAGGAAAATCGCTGCCGCCGTGCCCGCCGGGATATGCACCGAGCCGATCATCAGCCCGGCCAGCCCGGCGATCACGACGAGGGATGTCATACCGGCGAGGGCGAGGAGGTGTCGCCCTCGCCGGGCGCCGGCGCTGGGATATCCGCCGGCATGCGCGGCGCCCGGTGGAGGCCGGGACGCCGCAACTTTGGAGGGCGGCGGACTGCGCAGGATCGCCAGAAGCTCGGCGCGGTGCCGATCCTCGGGGCTGGTCTCCTCCGCCGGGGGTGCCGCCACCACTCGCATGGCTACTCGAACGCTCCGGGGTGGAAGGCGCGGGCCAGCTCCTGAAGCGCGGTCACAGAGCTCGGCCCCGGCTGGCCGATGACGGAGGAGATGGTGATGAAGTTGCCTTCCTCCACCGCCGGCACGCCCGCGATGATCGGCTGGCTCATCAGGAAGTCCACACGGGCCTGGCCGATGTTGTTCGACGGATCGTCCACGACCTGCCCGCTCTCGGTGCCCGAGTAGAACACCACGATGTACTCCGGCGCCTCGGCCACCAGCTGCTCCCAAGAGGTGCTGCCGTAGCGGTTGTTCTCCTCGCCGAGGATGTTCGTGGCCCCGGCCCGCTCCACCACGTGGCTCAGCATGGTGTTGCCGAGCACGGCGCGGGGCGCATCCTCGCCGCCATTGTAGATGAAGACCGGGATCGCCTCGGTCCCCTCCAGCGCCGCCTCGACCTCGGCGACCTCACCTTGCATCTCCTCGATCAGCGCCTCGCCCCGCTCCGGCACGCCGAAGATGCCGGCGACGGAGCGGATCTCGCCATAGAGCTCGTCGAAGCCGAAGCGGCCGAGGTTGCAGCCCTCGGTGTTCAGCCGCGTCTTCATGCCGAGGTCATGCAGCTGGTCGCGGGTGTGGCGGCTTTCGGAAAAGCCGTCGGGGTAGCCGGCATAGACGAAATCCGCCTCGGCATCGATGAGCTGCTCGGTGGTAGCGACGAGCGGCGAGAGGATGGGGATCTCGTTATAGGTCGCCTCGTATTCCGGGCTGATCTGCATGCCGGCCATGTAGGAGGTGCCGGCCATATGGTCCTCTAGCCCCAGAGCCAGCATCAACTCGGTGGCGTTGTTGGAGAGGGTGACGGCCCGCTCGGGCGCGGCCTCGTAGGTGGTCTCCACGCCGCAATTGTCATCCGTGTAAGGGTAATGGCTGTCCTGCGCGGCGGCGCTGCCGGCGATGAGGGCGAGCGTGGCGGCGGTGGTGAGATGTCGCATCATGATGTGGCTCCTTGGCTGACGCGTGGGGCCGGGGCCCGGCTGCTGGCGAAGGCGGGCAGCACGGTCTGGGCGAAGAGGTCAATAGTGCGCTCGGCCTCGGCCAGCGGCAGGGCGCCGTTGGCCGAGGGGAAGAGGCGGATGGAGTGGACGCCGGTGCGGGCGGTCAGCGCCTCGATCTGGGCCGCGCAGGCCTCCGGCGTGCCGGCGATGGCATGGCCCTGCAGCATCTCGGCACGGGTGCGGGGCGGGGGAGGGGCCTCGCCCTTGGCGTCGGCGCGATCGGCCCTGCGCTTGTTGAGGAGGGCGAGGAGGGCCTGCAGCTTCTCCTCCGCCACCGCCGCATCGCGGTGAATGATGATGTAGCGCGAGAGAGAGGAGGCGCGGAGGGGCGCGCGATCCTCTCCCAAGGCCTCGGTGAAGGGGCCGATCTGGCGGGTCTCGTTGGGCTCCAGCGACAGGAGCAGCGGCAGCCGCCGTTCCACCGCGAGCGCCATGGTCTCGGGCGAGACGGCGGCGACGTAGACGGGCGGGTGCGGACGCTGCACCGGCGGCGGGCCGACGGTGACATCCTCGAACTGCCAGGTGGGGCCGGTGGCGGAGACGGGCGCGCCGCTCCATGCCTTTAGCATGATGTCCAGCGCCTCGCCGAAGCTCTCCTTCGCCTCAAGGGGCAACCCGAGCGTCCTGAAAGTGCCCGGGTTGGTCCCCCGCCCGACGCCGACATCGATGCGGCCGCCGCTCTGAAAGTCGAGCTGCGCCACCTGTTCGGCCAGCATGAGCGGGTGATGCAGCGGTAGGACGAGGATCGACGTGCCGAACCGCAGCCGCTCTGTCCGCGCGAGGATGGCCGCGCCGAGCAGCAGCGTGTGCGGGTAGGGATTGGTCGCGCCGCGGAAGTGGAATTCGTTGAACCAGATGCCGCCATAGCCCAGCACGTCCGCCCGCTCCGCCAGCCGCATGAGCCGGGCATGGTCGCCGAGCGTATCGTCACGGGCGAAGCCGGCGAGATCGAAGCGGATGCTCACGGGCGGTCCCTCCGGCGCAAGATGACGGCGCCCGCCGCGGTGGCGGGACGGTTGCTGAATGACATGAGGCCTCCTCCCGGTGCTCGCCGGCTCCTCCGGTGGTCTGGTTAGCATGGGGGTTGGGTGGTGGGAAGCTAAGATGCTGCTTTTATTGATAAAAGAACATACCCTAGGGGGGTATGCTACGTGGAGAAAGGACTTTCCGGGCCTGTCTTCGCCTTGCGAAAGGGACGGGCCGCTGAACCCTCTTTCCAGCTTCTGAAGCCGGGACTTTCCGCTATCGCGAAGCCCCGCCAGCCAACTCGTGCCATCCGCCTCACTCTCCCCACCCCGAGGCAAAGGGATGCGCCGCGCCCCAGACGCGAGCCGCGTCCTTGGCGACCAGCCGGTGCTCCATCGCGTCGAGTTCTCTCAGCGCCGTCTCCGGGCAGCCAGTGCGCTCCAGTGCCTTTCGGTAGGCGCGGCGGACCGAGCCGGGCCGCCAGGGCAGCATGGCGCCGGCCACCCATTTCCGCAGAGGGGCGGGCAAACTTTCGAACTCGCGCATGGCGTCTCCCTCGCGCCCGCGTTTCTTCAGGCTGGTGCGCCCGAGGTTGTGGGACATGTGCGGGCCCTTTCTCGCAAATGCCGAACCGGTAGGTGCATTGCTGTGTCGCCGGCTCGGCTGTACCGTCCGACCAGATTCGATACGTTATAACATAACTACTAACTGGCGGGTTTCTGGTGGGCAAGTCAGAGGGAGCGAAAAGCTTGCGCTCAGTCTCCGACCAATGCGGGCGCGTAAGCTCAGGAGCGTGAGACGTCCCGCGAAGGTCCGCCTCTCGCCCGACGCTACAACAGCAGCATTAAACCCTCGTCAGCCACCCCAGGCTTCGGCTCTGCGAGGTGAGGACGGAGAGGAGCGCCTGACGGGAGCTGTCGATATGGGCGACCATCGAGGCGCGGGCCTGGGCGGCGTCGCCGGCGCTGATGTGGCGGACGATCTCGAAATGGTCCTTGTGGTCGGGCGCGTAGAGCGCAGGGGACTTCCATTCCAGAAAGAAGAACCGTTCGAATTCGCGCAGCGCCTGCACGGCGGTGCGATGAAGCCGGGCGTTGCCGGCGGCCAGGGCAACGGATTCGTGGAAGACGTTGTTGAGCTGGTTCTGCGCGCTGATCCGTTCGATATCGTTGCCGGCGAGCGCATGCTGCTCGTCGTTGGTCGCGTCAGCCAGATAGGTCAGCTCGTCGATGGCCTCGTTGCCCGCCCGTTCGGCGGCGAGAGCGGCGCAATCACCCTCGATGGCAAGGCGGAAGTCGAAGATGTCGTCGATGTCAGAGACATGGATCGGCGTCACCTGATAGCCGCGCCGGGGAATGGCCTGCACCAGGCCCTCGACCTGCAGGCGTAGCAGGGCCTCGCGAACGGGCGTTTTGCTCATCGCCAGCTTGGTGGCGAGATCGGCTTCGATGAACTCCGAGCCGGGCGCCATTTCGCAGCTGACGATTCGCTGGCGAATCGTGGCGTGGGCCTGATCGGCGAGCGAGGCGGGCTTCAGGTCGGGTTCCGCTGCGTCAGGCTGAAGCTGATAGGCGCGTTCTGTTCGCGGGCCGCTCATTCTCTCCCCAAAGCCTCCATCTTCGCGCTGACAAACCGGGCGCCGGACAGGGCGCTGCCGGCCAAATGACCCTTAAGGTCTTGCGCCCTGCCGGGCAATGTCTGTCGTAATATATCACAGTGAGTATCTGATATGAGAGACGACCGGGGGCGGTCGGGAAGGGGACGATCTTGGGGGCATATCTGGCGCGGCGCGTCTTTCTGGGGCTGGGGGTGCTCATCATCGCCCTGCTTGTCCTGTTCGTTCTGATCTACGCGGTGCCCGGCGATCCGGCGCAGATCGCCCTCGGCCCCCGTGCCAGCGAGGCGCAGAAGATCGCCTTCCGCGAGCGCATGGGCCTCGATCAGCCGCTCCTCGTTCAGGCCCTGCGCTTTCTCGGGCAGATCCTGCGCGGCGACATGGGCAATGACCTGCTCACCCAGCGGCCCGTCGCCGATCTCGTCTTGGCCGCGCTGCCCCGCACGGTGATGCTGGCGGTTACCGGGCTCGGCTGGGCCATCGTCATCGGCCTTCCGCTCGGCGTCATCTCTGCTTTGAAGCCCAACAGCCTGATCGACCGGATCGTCGGTGTCATCTCCACCTCCGTCGTCGCGCTGCCGGCCTTCCTGATGGCGATCTACGGGCTGATGCTCTTCTCCGTCACCCTGGGCTGGTTCCCGGCCATCGGGGCAGGGGAGCCGGGCGATTTCGGCGACCAGGTCAGCCATCTCGTCCTGCCGGCACTGGCCGTGGGCCTCGCCTGGGTCGGCTATATCGCACGGCTCGTGCGCGTGGCGCTGATCGAGACGCTGAGCGAGAACCATGTGCGCACCTACCGCTCCTACGGCGTGTCTGACCTGCGCATCGCGCTGCGTTTCGCGCTGCCGATTGCCGTCGTGCCCGTCGTCTCCGTGCTCGGGGTGGGGATGGGCAACCTGCTCTCCGGCGCCGTGCTGGTGGAGGTGGTGTTCTCGCGGCCCGGCCTTGGCTCGCTCGCCTATGACGCCGTCATCAGCCGCAACTTTCCGGTGCTGCTCGGCGCAGTGGTGGTGACGACGGGCCTTTACGTCACCGCCAACGTCCTCGCCGATGCCGTCATCGGCCTGCTCGACCCGCGCGTCGCGGAAGGGGGCTGAGCCATGACCGACGTCACCGCCTTTCCCGCCCGCCGCGGCCTGCGGCTGCAGCTCGCCCAGGGGCCGCTCCAGCGCCTCCTGCGCAATCCGGCCGGCGCCGTTTCGCTCGCCGTGATCCTGCTGCTCTTCTTCGTCGCCATCTTCGCGCCGCTCGTTGCGCCTGACGATCCCATCGCCATCTCGCCGCGCGACCGGATGCAGGGGCCGTCGCTGGCGCATTGGCTCGGCACCGACCAGCTCGGCCGCGACGTGCTGAGCCGCATCATCTTCGGCACCCGCACCGCGCTTCGCGTGGCGCTGACAGGCACCGCCGGCGCGCTGGCCGTGGGGCTGACGCTGGGGCTCGTCTCGGGCCTCGCGCCCAAGTGGCTCGACAGCCTGCTGGTGCTCATCAACGACTCGCTGAAGGCGCTGCCGCTGGTACTATTCGCCCTGGCGCTCGTCTCGATCTACGGGCCGTCGATGGTGACGCTCATCGTCGTCATCACCATCTCGATGGCGCCCGGCTACTTCCGCGTGGTGCGCAGCCAGGTGATGGTGCTGCGCAACGCCGACTATGTGACCGCCGCCGAGGCGATGGGGGCCTCGAAGCTGCGCCTCGCCGCCTCGCATCTGCTCCCCAATCTCCTCGGCCCGATCCTTGTGCTCATCGCCATGGATATCCCGGCCGTCATCGGCATCGAGAGCGGGCTGAGCTTCCTTGGCCAGGGCGTGCAGCCGCCCGAGGCGAGTTGGGGCAACATGCTGTCGGAGGGCTACGCCTATCTCCGCCAGGCGCCGCATATCGCGCTGACCGCGGGGGCGCCCATCGTGCTCGCCACCATCGCCTTCACCTTCTTCGGCGAGGCCCTGCGCGATGCGCTCGACCCGCGGGCGAGGGGGCGGTCATGAGCGCGGTCCTGTCCCTCAACGACGTCTCGGTGAACTACGCCAAGGGCCGCGGCCATGTCGCCGCCGTGCGCGGGGTGACGCTGGAGCTGGCGGCGGGCGAGACGCTGGGGCTGGTCGGTGAGAGCGGCTCGGGAAAGTCGAGCCTCGCCTCGGCGATCACCGGCCTCTTGCCGAACGGCGCGCATGTGACCGGACAGGTGCTCTTCGAGGGGCAGGACATGGCCGCTATGGGCGCCGACGCCCAGCGCCGATTGCGCGGCAGCGCCATCGCCACCATCGCGCAGGACCCGTTCACCTCGCTCAACCCCGTCACCCGCATCGGCCGGCAGCTCGTGGAGTTCCAGCATTGGCGCGGCGAGGGGCGGCGGGCGCTCTGGGCGCGGGCGGAGGAGATGCTGACGCGGGTAGGCCTCTCCGACCCGGGCGCGCGGATGAAGCAATATCCGCACCAGCTCTCCGGCGGCATCCGCCAGCGGGTGTCCATCGCCGCGGCCCTGCTGGCCGGCCCGCGCCTTCTGATCGCCGACGAGCCGACCACGGCACTCGATGCCACGACCGAGGACCAGATCATCGAGCTGATCCGCGAGGCCCGGCGCCTGATCGACGGGGCCGTCGTCTTCATCACCCACGACATGGGTGTCGTCCGCCGCCTGTGCGACCGGGTCGCCGTGCTCTACGCCGGCGAGCTGGTGGAGACCGGGCCGGTGGCCGAGGTGATGGCCGATCCCAAGCACCCCTACACCCGCGCGCTGCTCGAATGTGACCCGGCCAGCATCGTCACGCCCACGCGCCACCTGCCGACCATCCCCGGCACCGTACCGGCCCCCGGCGCCCTCCCGCCGGGCTGCATCTTCGCGCCCCGTTGCGCGATGGCCGAGGCGGAATGCCAGACCACCGCGCCGGCGCGCCGCCCCCTGGGACCCGAAAGGGCCAGCGCCTGCCACTTCGCGGGAGCCGTCTGAGCCATGCCAACGACACCCAACCTGCCGCTCCTCGAAATCAACGACCTCGTCGTTCGCTACCCCTCCGGCACGCTTATCGAGCGGCTGCGGGGCGCGCCGCATGAGGTGACCATCCTGCCCGGCGTCGCCCTACGCATCGAACGCGGCGAGACGCTCGGCCTCATCGGCGAGAGCGGCTCGGGCAAGACGACGCTCGGCCGCGCCGCCCTTGGCCTGACGCCGATCTCCGGCGGCACCATCCGCATCGGCGATGAGGTCACCTCGCAGGCCTCGGGCCAGACCTGGGCGCGCATCCGCCGCAATGTCGGACTGATGTTCCAGGATGCCCAGGCCGCGCTCGACCCGCGCATGAGCATCGGCCGCTCGGTGACGGAGCCGCTGGTGATCCACCGGATGCTCAAGGGCGACCGGATGGACAAGGCGGTGGAGCTGCTCGGCAAGGTGGGCCTCGGGCCGGACTTCGCCCGGCGCTACCCGCACGAGATCTCCGGCGGCCAGGCGCGGCGGGTGACAGTAGCACGGGCGCTGGCGCTCGACCCCGCGCTGGTCATCGCCGACGAGCCGACGGCGGGACTGGATCTGTCGGTGCAGGGCGAACTCCTCAACCTGCTCAACGAGCTGCAGGAGCGGCTGGGCGTGAGCTTTCTGCTCATCACCCACAACCTCGCCGTGGCGCGCCATGTCACCGACCGCATCGCCATCATGTATCTCGGCCGCATCGTCGAGACCGGCCCCTCGGCGCGGATCTTCGCCGAACCGGCGCATCCCTACACCCGTGCGCTCCTCAAGGCGCGGGCAGTGGGCGGAGCGCCCGCCGCGCCGCCGATCGAGGGCGAGGTGCCCAGCCTGAAAGCCCGGCCCTCGGGCTGCGAGTTCCACACCCGCTGCCCGCGCGCCACCGACATCTGCCGCGCCATGGCGCCGGAGCGGCGGGCCATCGGGCCGGGCCATATCGTCGCCTGCCACCATGCCGAAGCGGGGCAGGCCGCACCCGAGATGTCCAACGTCACGCCTCTGCCACGTCAGGCAGCGCGCGCCACCAGCATTTGAAGACCCACTTTGGAGAAACGACACATGACGGAAATCAAGCTCAACAGACGCCAGGTGATGCAGAGCCTCGGGGCAGGGGGCCTGGCCCTCTCCGCCGGCAGTCTCTTCTCGGCCGGCGCCGCCTTCGCGCAGGACGGCACGACCCTGCGCATCCGCAACGACGGCGACATCCGCCGGCTCGATCCGGCAACCCGCGGCGGCTGGTATGACGAGACCATCATGTTCGCTATCTTCAGCGGCCTGATCCGCTACCCCTCCGGCGACGAATGGGGCTGGGAGCTCGATGCTGCCGAGAGCATCGATGACAGCGATCCCTTGCACATCGGCTTCACCCTGCGCCCCGGCATCATGTTCACGAACGACTTCGGCGAGCTGACGGCCGAGGATGTGAAATTCTCCTACGAGCGCTTCCTCGACCCCGCGGTCGACGCCGTCTACGGCTCTGACTGGGTCGCGCTCGACAGCGTGGAGGTCACAGGCACCTACACCGGCATCATCCACCTCAAGCAGCCCTTCGCGCCGCTCTTCACGTCCACCATGCCGCATGCCTCGGGGCTGATCGTCAGCAAGGCTGCGCTGGAAGCCTCCGGCGGCGCGGTGATCGAGACCGACCCGCTCGCCTGCTCCGGCCCCTACCAGATCGGCGAGTGGCGCCCGCGAGAGCGGATCAGGCTGACGCGCAACCCCGGCTGGACCGGCCCCGAGCCCTATTACGACGTCATCGAGCTGCTCCCGATCGACGATCTGACTGCCGCCGAAACCGCCTTCGATGCCGGCGACCTCGATGCGACGCAGATTGCGGTGAACTCCATCCCGGTGCGAGACCCCGAGGCAGACAACCTCGTCGTCAAGCCGGCCCTTGCCTACACATGGCTCGGCATGAACGTCGAAAGCGAGAAGCTGCAGGACGTGCGGGTGCGCCGCGCCATCCAGCGAGCCATCGACCCGGCCGAAGTGGTCGTCGCCACCTTCGGCGAGGCCGTGACGCAGGCGTACGGCATCGTCCCGCCGCCGCTGCTCGGCGCGCGCTACGAAAACCTCTATCCCTACGATCCCGCGGCGTCGCAGGAACTGCTCGCAGAAGCGGGGGCCGAGGGGCTTGAGGTGACGCTGTTCTTCGGCGCCGACCCCGACCTCCTCATCGCGGCTCAGGTCATCCAGGCCCAGCTCGCCGCCGCGGGCATCAAGCTGAACATCCGCCAGATGGATGGCGCCACGCTCACCGCCCAGCAGCAGGACAACGAGGGCGGCACCCACAAGGAGATCGAGCTCTTCTTCAACACCTTCACCACCGCGCCCGACCCCTCCTGGGTCACCGAGTGGTTCACCTCCGGCCAGATCGGCGTGTGGAACTTCCAGCGCACCGGCAGCGCCGAGTGGGACGCCAAGAACGCGGCGGCTGCGGAGGAGACCGACCCGGAGGTTCGCGACCAGATGTATGTCGAGCTGCAGAACGAGCTGGAGGAGACCGGCGCATATGTCTTCCTCTACCACGGCGTGAACGCCTGGATCTCGAAGCCCGACGTCGAGGCCGCTTACTCGGCCGACGCGCAATGGGCACTGCTGCGCGACTTCAAGGGCGTCTGAGCGCCCCTTGCCCCGGAGCGGCATGCTCCGGGGCCTTTCAAGACCCAAGGCAAGCCCGCCGGCCCCGGCGCGGCAGGAGTAACTGAACGTGACGACCTCACCTGTGGTGTCGCCGGCGCTTGCGCGCTGGCGGCGGGCCTTTCGCGCCCTGAGCCATCCGCAATACCGGCGCTATTTCTTCTCACAGGTTCCAATGGTGGTGGGCAGCTGGATCCACTCCATCGCGCTTGGCTGGCTGATGTGGCGGCTCTCGGCCTCACCCTTCATGCTGGGGGTGCTCGCCGTCTGCGACCTTGGCCCCACGTTCCTGCTCGGCCCCGTCACCGGCACGGTCATCGACAGGGTCGACCGGCGCAAGCTGATGCTGACGCTCCTCGGCCTCAACTTCACGCTCGTCACCTTCCTTGCGGTGATGACCGTCACCGATAACGTGACCATCGGCCTCCTTCTGGCGATCACACCGCTTATCGGCATCGTGCAGGCCTTCGACAGCCCCACGCGGCAGACCTTCGTGGCCGAGCTGGTGCCGCCGGAAGACCTGCGCAACGCCCTGGCGCTCAACTCGCTGCTCTTCAACTCGGCCCGCCTGATCGGCCCTGCCATCGGCGGGGTGGTGGCCGCCTGGGTGGGGGAGGGCTATGCCTTCTTCCTCAAGGCGCTGGCCTTCCTCGCCCCCGCCTATGTCGTCGCCACCATGACCCTTCCCCATCGCGATCCGGTGAGCCGAGGCCGCTTTTTCGACGACATGGCCAAGGGCCTCGCGTTCGTGCGCACGCATAACGAGGCGGGTCGCATCCTGATCCTCGTCGGCATCTGCTCCTTCACCTCGGTGCCCTATTTCTCGTTCCTGCCGGTGCTGGCGGGCGAGATGCTGGGCGCGGATGCGGGACTCGCCGGCACCCTCATGTCGATCTCCGGCATCGGCGCCGTCGCCGCCGGGCTGACGCTGACATTCTCGGACAAGCTCGACGGGATGCGCTTCTGGCCCGTCTGGTCGGCCTTCGGCCTGGGCCTGCTGCTCATCGGCATGGGGCTCTCGACGAATGTCTGGCTGACGGCGCTTCTGGCGCTGCCGATGGGTTTCGCCATCCTCAGCCAGAACCTCGCGTCGAACACGCTGCTGCAGCACTTCGCCCCGCCCGGCTACCGGGGGCGGATCATGGCGATCTATTCGATGATGATGCTCGGCACCGTGCCCATCGGCTCTCTCATCGCCGGCGCCGTGGCCGACGCCATCGGCATGCCGGCCGTCTTCGTCATTGGCGGCGTGCTCTGCTCCGTCACCGCGCTCGGCGCCGCCTGGCACCGCGCCCGCCATCCCGGCCCCGGCCTCGACGGGCCGGACATCGTGCCCGAACGCAGCGCGGCCAATGCCGCCCGCTCCATCCCGCCCGCGCCCTGAGGCGCAGCCCCACCACCCGCAGGGAACCCAGAAGAAAGGACCCCCCATGCAGAATTTCACCGTCAGCGTGACCAGCGACACGCCGGCGCCCTTCCAGCAGATCACCATCCCGCTCTCGGACGGCACAATCCTGCACGCCCGCCTCTGGCTGCCGGAGCAGCCGGCCGCCGAGAAAGTGCCGCTCGTGCTGGAATGGATCCCCTACCGCCAGTCCGACGGCACGGCCCTCCAGGACAGTATGATGCACGGCTATTTCGCTGAGAACGGCATCGCCGCCGCGCGGGTAGACATTCGCGGCTCCGGAAACTCGGAGGGGCTGCTGATCGACGAATACCTCAAGCAGGAGCAGGACGATGCCTGCGAGGTCATCGCCTGGTTCGCCGAGCAGGAGTGGTGCAACGGCAATGTCGGCATGATCGGCATCTCCTGGGGCGGCTTCGCCGGCCTGCAGGTCGCCGCGCGCCGCCCGCCGGCGCTGAAAGCCATCATCACCGCCTGCTCGACCGACAACCGCTACACCGACGACGTGCATTTCATGGGCGGCGCGCTGCTGCACGACGGGATGCAGTGGGGGTCGGGCCTGTTCTCGCAGCTCGGCCGCCCACCGGATCCGGCGCATGTCGGCGACGACTGGCGCGAGATGTGGCTGAAGCGGCTCGACGGCATCAAGGAGCCGCCGCTCGCCCGCTGGCTGGCCCATACCGACTACGACGACTTCTGGAAGCACGGCTCGGTCTGCGAGGATTACAGCGACATCACTGCTGCCGTCTGGGCCGTGGGCGGCTGGGTCGATGGCTACACAGATCCGATCCTGCGGCTGATGGAGAACCTGCCCGGCCCGAAGAAGGCCCTGATCGGACCGTGGACCCATATGTATCCCACCTGGGGCCAGCCCGGGCCACAGATCGGCTTCCTGCAGGATGCCATGCGCTGGTGGAAGCACTGGCTGATGGATGAGGACACCGGCATCATGGACGAGCCGCAGCTGCAGCTCTGGCTCGGCAAGGATCCTCTGCCCGACACCCGCAACCCCGAAATCGGTGGCCGCTGGATCGGCCTGCCAGCCTGGCCGCCGGAAGCGCCGGACCAGCTGTTCTACCCCGATGACCGTCGTCTCTCGCCGGAGCGCGGCGCGACCGAGGAGACGATCGTTCTGGACTCGCCGCTCTCCATCGGCACATGGGGCGGCGAGTGGTGCCCGCTCGATGGCGGCGGCAACGGGCCCGAGTTCGCCGGCGATGCCCGCGCGGATGACGGCATGTCGCTCTGCTTCGATACGCCGCCGCTCGACGAACCGCTCTTCCTGGTCGGCATGCCGGTGCTGAAGGTGCGTCTCTCCTTCGAGGGTCCGCGGGCGCTGATCGTCGTGCGCCTGAACGAGGTCTGGCCCGACGGCACCTCCGGCCGCGTCACCTTCGCCGTCCGCCGCCTCAAGCGGCCCGAGGGCGTGGCGCCGGGCGAGCCCTTCGAGGCGGAGGTCCCGCTGAAAGGCGTGGCACACGAGTTCACGCCCGGCCACCGCATCCGCGTGGCTCTCTCGACCAGCTACTGGCCGATGGTCTGGCCGGAGCGGGAGAAGAACGCGATCACGCTGGAGCCCGGCACGATGTCGTTCAACCTCCCCGGCATGCCGCCCGAGACGGATCACACCCAGCCCGATTACGGCCCGGCCATCCATGCCTCCCCGGTGCCGTCCGAAGTGCTGGAGCCCGGCGCGATCGCCCGCGACATTGTCTGGCACCTCGGCAGTGGCGAGGTGGAGATGGTGGTCACCAACCGCCGCGCCACCTGGGAGCTTGGCGGCATGGTCATGGCTGGCAACGGCGGCCACACCAGCGTCGTCGACCCACGCGACGGCAGCAAGACCCGCGCCACCTTCGCGGCCAGCTCGCGCTACTGGCGCGAGGGCGGGTGGCAGGTTCGGCTGGAGACCCGCTCGCATGTCTCCTGGAAGGACGGCCAGCTCTGCCTCGACGCCAGCTACGAGGCCTTCGAGGGCGACGAGAAGGTCTTCGAGCGCAGCTGGAGCGAGGCGTTCGACTACTGAAGCGACGCGTTGGCGGCGGGCTAGGTGCCGCCGCCAACGATACTCGGCTTGCCGTGAAAAGGTAGCCGGAAGCCCTGCCACACGGGCGCCGCTCGGCGCGCGACCTGCGTCGCAACGGGCAATAGCCATCGCCAGCCGCTCGGCATATATCGACCGCATGACGCAGCCGACCGACCAGCAACTCGAAGATCTCAGCGCCGCTCTGGAGGCGTTCACCCGGCGCTACAAGCTCGCTACCTCTCATGAGGGCAAAAGCGCCCTGAACGAGCTGGACAAGCAGATCCTGCTCCACGTCGCGCACCAGCCGGGCGTGGGCCCGACGGATGTTGCGCGACTGCTCGGCACCCCGGCCACGACGACGACCTCCGCCACCGACCGTCTGGTCAGGCGAGGCCTGATCGAGCGGCATCGCCCCGAAGAGGATCGCCGCGCCGTCGCCCTGCAGCCTACGGCCTCGGGGAAGGCGCTGACGCAAGATCTGATGCGCGCCTACAAAGACCTTTGCGCCCAGATGCTTGCGCCTCTCACGCCGCAGGAGCGCGACACGATCATCGGTCTTATGGCGAAGATCGTTTACATCGAAACTTGAATACTCCGAATTTCGCCGTATCATCCACGAAGAGCGGCGGAGCAGGGAGTATTCCATGGCCATCACAGTCAACGACACCGCATACGATCCCCCGGCCGATGCCCGGGTTTCGCTTCTCGATTTCCTGCGGGAACATGTTCACCTCGCCGGCACCAAGGTCGGCTGCAACCAGGGCGCCTGCGGGGCCTGCACGGTGCTGGTCGATGGAGAGCGCGTTCTGTCCTGCCTCACCCTCGCGGCGCAGGTCGACGGGCGCGAGGTGACGACCATCGAGGGGCTGGGCTCGGAGCAGGCGCTGCACGAGATGCAATCCGCCTTCATCGAGAACGACGCCATGCAATGCGGCTATTGCACGCCCGGGCAGATTTGCGCCGCCACCGCCCTGCTGCGCGAGATCGAGGCAGGCGTGCTGAGCTACGTCACCGCAGACCTCTCCGCCAAGCCGCCTCTGACCCGCGAGGAGATCCGCGAGCGCATGAGCGGCAACCTGTGCCGCTGCGGCGCCCATAACGGCATCATAGAGGCCGTGTATTCGGTCGCGGAGGGCCGGCAATGAACCCCGTCACCTACGCCCGCGCCGCCAGCGCTGCAGATGCCGTCAGCCTGGAGGCCGGCTCTAAGTTGCTCGGTGGCGGCACGAACCTTGTGGACCTGATGCGCAAGGGCGTCGAAACGCCCGCGCAGCTTGTCGATGTCACCGGCCTGTCCACCGCCATCGAAGAGACAGAAGACGGCGGCCTGCTGATCGGCGGCGCCGTGCGCAATGCGGCCCTCGCCGCCCATCCGATGGTACGCACGCGCTACCCGATGCTGACGCGGGCCATCCTCGCCGGGGCCTCGGCCCAGATCCGCAACATGGCGACGGTGGCGGGCAACGTGATGCAACGCACCCGCTGTGCCTATTTCGCCGATGTCGCCGGATCGTCCTGCAACAAGCGGAGCCCCGGCAGCGGCTGCGATGCCATCGGCGGTGTCGCGCGCTACAACGCAATCCTTGGAACCTCGCAATCCTGCATCGCCGCGCATCCCTCCGACATGGCCGTGGCGATGGTCGCGCTCGACGCGCAGGTGCATCTGCAGGGCCCGGGCGGCGAGCGCAGCCTCCCGCTGAACGAGTTCTACCTGCTGCCCGGCGACACGCCGCATCGCGAGACAGCCCTTGCGCCGGGAGAGATCATCACCGCCATCTCGCTGCCCCCGTCGGGCATCGCGGAACACGCGACCTACCGGAAGGTGCGCGACCGGGCGAGCTATGCCTTCGCCCTCGTGTCCGTCGCGGCCGGGCTGCGCATGGAGGGCGAGACCATCACCGAGCTGCGCCTCGCCCTTGGCGGCGTCGGCACAAAGCCCTGGCGTGCATCGAAGGCCGAGGCGCTCCTGATCGGCGAAGTGGCCATGCCAGAAGCAATCGCCCGCGCGGCGAAAGCGGAACTGGCGGACGCCGTCACCCAGCCTGCCAACGCCTTCAAGACAGACCTCGCAAGGCGCACGATCTGCGCTGTCCTAGGCACTCTTTCGGAGCAAGCACGATGAGCAACTTTCAGAACTTCCTCATCGGATCGGTCCGCACCGCCGTCGGCTGGGTGCCCGGGACGTGGCTTCCCGGCGGCTCCCCCGACCCGCTGATCGGCACACATGGCGAGGTGGGCCGGCAATCGGCCCTGAACGATGCGCCGCAAAAGGTGACAGGCACCGCCCGGTTCGCCGCCGAGGTCGCGGTCGACGGTCTGTGCTACGCGTCGCTCTTGCATGCGCCGATCACGCGCGGCCGGATTCGAACGCTGGAGACAGCCGCCGCCGAGGCCGCGCCTGGGGTGCTGGCGGTCGTCACCCATCGCAACATGCCCCGGCTGGGGACGCCCCCGCTGATGGGGACGGCCAACCTCTCGGCTGTCGGCAACAGCGACCTGCCGGTCCTTCAGGACGACAAGGTGCATTACAACGGCCAGGTCGTGGCCGCCGTGATCGCAGCCACGCAGGAAGAGGCCGACCATGCCGCCTCGCTCCTCACCATTGCCTATGAAGAGAGCGCCGCCCCGACCGACTTCGACGCCGGCAAGGCAGAGGCCCGCACCATTCCCAGCCTGCTGATCGAGCCAACCCGGCAGAGCGCCGGGGATGCCGAAGGCGAGCTGGCCCGCAGCGCCTACAAGGTCGATCAGACATATACGACGCCTTGGCAGAACCATAACGCCATCGAGCTGCACGCCCTGACGGTGATCTGGGAGGGCGAGCGCCTCACCGTGCACGACGCAACCCAGATGATCGCCGCAACCGCCACGACCCTCGCCAAGCTCTTCGGGCTCAAGCGAGAAAACGTGCGCGTGCATTCCCCCTTCGTGGGCGGCGGCTTCGGCGCCAAAGGCTTCTGGGATCACCAGATCATCGCCGTCGCCGCGGCGCGCATGGTTGGCCGGCCGTTGCGGCTGATGCTGACGCGGGAGGGCACCTACCGGATGATCGGCGGGCGCAGCCAGACTGAGCAGCGGGTCGCCATCGGGGCGGACGAGGAGGGGCACTTCGCCTCGCTCATACATACCGGATATTCGGTGATGCCGCCCTATGGCGCCAGCCCCGAGGCCTATACCCTGGGCACCCGCGGCATGTACCGCGCCAAGAGCTACGCCTTCGGCCAGCGCCATGTCGATCTGGCCGTGGTGCCCAATACCTTCATGCGTGCCCCCGGAGAGGCCGTCGGCACCTTCGCAGTGGAGAGCGCGGTGGACGAGCTGGCCCATACCATGGGCATCGACCCGGTAGAGCTGCGCCTGCGCAACCTGCCCGATGTGCACCCGGTCTCCGGCACGGCCTTCTCGCAGCACGCGCTGGACAAGGCCCTCAAGGACGGCGCCGAGCGGTTCGGTTGGGCGCAGCGATCGGCCGATCCGGCGACGCGGCGCGAGGGCGAATGGCTGCTCGGGATGGGCTGCGCCTGCGGGAATTTCCCCTATGCCCGGATGCCGGGCTCTGCAGCGCGGATCACCCTGCATGCCGACGGCACCGCGACCGTCGCCTGCTCTGCGCAGGATATGGGCATGGGCACATCGACGGTGCAGAGCCAGCACGCGGCCGACCGCCTCGGCCTGCCGCTGCAGGCCGTGCGTTTCCAGATGGGCGATTCCGACCTTCCCGCCGCCGCTGTGGCCGGCGGATCGGCGCAGACCGTCTCCATCGCCGGGGCGGTGATCGCGGCGGCGGCCAAGCTGTCCGGCGAGCTGCTGCGCCTGGCCGGCAACGCAAGCCCGCTCGCCGGGCTGCGCGCCGGCGACGTGAGGTTCGAGCGAGGAGGGCTGGTTGCAGTGAACGATGCCGACCGATTTGAGAGCTTCGCTTCGGTCCTGAGCCGGGCCAACCGCGACGAGCTATCCGTGTCGGCCAGCGGCACGATGCCCATGGAGCTCTTCAAATATGCCATGCACAGCACCTCGGCGGTCTTCGCCGGAGTGCGCGTCAGCTCAGTAACCGGCGAGGTGCGGGTCGACCGGATGCTGGGGTCGTTCGACTGCGGCACGATCCTCAACCCGCGCACGGCGACGAGCCAGTTTCGCGGCGGCATGATCATGGGCCTCGGCCTCGCGCTGACGGAAGAGACGGCCTACGATGATCGCACCGGCCGGATCATGAACCCCTCGCTGGCGGACTACCACGTGCCCGCGCATCTGGACGTGCCGCTCATCGACGTGATGTGGACCGGCATCCCCGACCCCCGCACGCCCCTGGGCGCCCGCGGCATCGGCGAGATCAGCATCACCGGCGTCGCGGCAGCGGTGGCCAATGCTGTCTTCAACGCAACCGGCAAACGCGTGCGCGATCTGCCGATCACCTTGGACAAGGTGCTGTAGGAGGGCATATTTTCGGGGAAGCGCTTGCCTGCACAGGGGCAGGCAAGTGGCGGAGAGACAGGGATTCGAACCCTGGGACCCCGTGAAGGGTCAACGGTTTTCGAGACCGCCCCGTTCGACCACTCCGGCACCTCTCCGTGATCGCCCGCGCCGTCTAAGGCCTCCAACGGTCGCTTGCAAGCCCCTTCCGTGCGGCGCGGGCGCACTCGCACTCCCGCCTCCCTGACAATCGCGCGACGGGCGGGCAGGGGGCCTTGGCGGGGGTGGGGCGCGCTCCTATCCTCGGTCAAACTTCAAGCTCAGGAGCCTGCTCATGCGCGCCTCTCTCGCCGTCGCCCTTGTCCCCCTCGCCACCGGCCTGGGTGCGCCGGCCTGGCCCGATGCCGAGCAGGTGGGGCAACTTGCCGAGGCGATGCAGCTGCCCGGCATCATCCACATCATGCAGCTCGAGGGCGTCGAATACGGCAATTCCGTCGCCAGTCAGCTCTTCCCCGAGGCGCCGCGCGGCGAATGGGAGAAGCGGGTGGCCGCGATCTACGACGAAGACGAGATGCGCCAGACCGTGCTGGCGAACCTCACCGACGAGCTGGAGGGTGAGGACATCGGCGCGATGATCGACTTCTTCACCTCCGAGCCCGGAATCACCATCGCTGGGCTGGAGGTCGAGGCCCGAGGGGCGCTGCTGCAGGACGATGTCGAAGAGATGGCCCGAGAGGCCGCCGCCATCGCCATGGCCGACGAGACGGCGCGCCAGCAGCAGCTGGAGCGTTTCGTCGCGGCCAACGATCTGATCGAGGCGAATGTGCAGGGCGGGCTGAACGGCTCGCTCAACTTCATGCTCGGGCTGGCGGATGGCGGCGGCTTTCCCACAATGAGCGAGGGGGAGATCCTGCAGCAGGTCTGGGAGTCGGAGCCGCAGATCCGGCAGAGCACGCGGGAATGGACCTATTCCTTCCTGACGCTGGCCTACGAGCCCTTGGACGATGCCGCGCTCGACGCCTACATCGCCTTCTCCGAGACAGACCCGGGCCAGGCCCTCAACGACGGGCTCTTCGCCGCCTTCGACGAGATGTACAACGACATGAGCCGTGAGCTTGGCCAGGCGGCGGCGCGCTTCGTGGTGGGGCAGCAGCTTTAGCGCGGCTGGCCCTCCCGTGTGCATTCCGTAGGCTACGCCGCCGCGCCGTCAGCCCCGCGTCTTGCCCGGAAGACCCCCGCGACGAGCGCGAGTAGGGCGAAGCAGGTCACAGCCGTCCCGGCACCCGGGCCTGCCATCAGAAATCCGAAGAGCGGCGCGCCGGCGGTCTGGCCGATGGCGATGGTCAGAAACCCGATCATGAGCCCGGTCGCGGGGCGGTCCGGCAGGGCGCGGATGCCCCAGACGAGGTAGACCCCCGTCAGCATCAGATAGGCCGCGCCGAAGAGCGTGCCTCCGATCAAGGCGAGCGGAGGCGTAGCGATGCCCGTTCCGACCGCGACGATGCCTGCCGCCATCAACCCCAGAGACGTCCAGTGCACAGGGTCGAGCCCGAAGCGGCCGATGAGCGAGCCCGCCCAGGCGCCGGCCAGGCCGCCCACGCCGATGCAGGTCCAGAGAAGGCCGGTTCCGGTCGGCCCCCAGCCCAGCTGCTGAGAGACCAGCTGCCCCCCGAACGACCACAAGGCCGTGCTGGCCGCCCCCATCAGGAGCGACGCGGAAATCAGGCGCAGCACAGGGCCCGTCACCGGGGGCAGACCGCCAGCGCCTTCGCCGCCGCGGGAGGCCGGCAGGGTGACCGCCGCCGTGACCGCGAGCACCACAGCAAGGGTGGCGAAGGCGCCGAAGGCCAGGCGCCATTGGCCGGCAATGGCCAGGGCGATCGGTCCCGTCAGCGCCACGCCCGCGCTTGTGCCGGCATTGATGACGGTGTTCGTCATGTCCTGACGGCTCTTTTGCACCGCCGCTGCAACCGCGGCGGCCATGGGCGGCGAGGCGAGGCCTGTGCTCGACCCGGCCACCATCACGGCTGCGGCAAGGATCAGGGGCGACGGGGCGAGGGCGATCCCGGCCATGCCGACGGCAGCGACGATGGCGGCGCCGATGGCGACAGCGCGCGCGCCGATCCGCTCTGTCAGCACCGCTGAGGCGATGATGGCCATGCAGTAGCCAGCAAACGAGCCGCCGGAGATGATGCCGCTGAGCGAGGGGCCGAGGCTGAGATCAGCGTCGATCTGCGGCAGGAACAGGCCGAAGGCGAAGCGGGCGAAACCGTAGCAGAGCCCGATCAGGCAGAAGCCTGTTACGCCGATGCGGAAGGCGGGGCTCATGGCCGCGCCCTCTCCATCAGGATGGCCGCGGCCGCCCGGGCGGCAGACACAGCATCTGCCCCCCTGTAGACGGCGGCATGGGTCGCTCCCTCAAGGAGCACCAGCACCTGCTCGGCGAGGGCGGGGTCTTCGCGCCCGAGGTCTGCGGCAACCACCTCTACGATCAGCTGGTGGAACGCCGTCTTATGCGCCGCGACCGCCTCGGCGATCTCGGGCGTGTCGCCCCCGGTCTCTGCCCGCGACCGCAGGAACAGGCAGCCCCGCGTGCCCTCGACGCGCACCCAGTCTTCGAGCGCTGCAAAGAGGGCGTCGACGCTTTGCACCTCCAGCCGGGCCATGAACCTCCTGTCGCGCTCGGTCAGCACCCGGGCCATGAGCTGCACCTTGCTGCCGGCGTGCTTGTAGAGCGTCCGGCTCGACATGCCCGCCGCTTCCGTCAGCCGGTCCATGCCGGTGGCCATGTAGCCGTGCCGGTCGAAGAGCCGCTCGGCGGCGGCAGTGAGCTTGGCCGTCATGTCCATGGAGAGCCTCCTTCGGTGTCCATGGACAGCAATGTAAAACGAACGTTTTACATTGCAAGTCGGCAGGGCCTAAGGGTCGGCCAAGTTCAGCACCGATGACACTCAACCTGCGCGGGCTCTGGCCCGGCACCTGTGGGCTAATACCGGGCAGGGATAGTCGGCAGTGAGGAAGCACAGCGCGAGGGGCAGAAAAGGCCCCGCGCGCCGCGCCTCACCCGTTCGCCATGAACGCAGCAATCAGAAGCGTGTAGTTCGACCCGTAGATCTGGTCGTCGGCCCTGAGCGCACCGAGCACCAGCGGCTGGCGGGCCGGGGGCACGCCGGCGGCGGTGAAGGCAGCGTTGAGCAGCGGGCCGGTGCCGGCATCCACTTCGGCCCAGAAGGCGGGCGGGTCTGTCTTGACGATGCGCTCGACTTCGCCGCGCCGGTCGGCATAGCCGGGGTCTTCCGCGGCGGCGCGGGCGGCGTAGTAGGGCCAGGTGACGGGGTTGTCTCTCGGGTCGCTGGCGGCGCAGGCCGACAGGGCAAGGCCGGCGGCCAGGATCGGGATCAGGATGGGGCGCATGGAAGCTCCTTGAGGGCTTGACTTGAAAGGGACATGCGCAGATAAGCCCGCATCCCGGCAAGGCAATTGCCGTGGCGGTGCCGTCATGCGCGGTGGATCGCCAACCAGACGTCAATGAACGCCCATATGGGGCGCGCTGTCCGAGGCGGCCGCAAGGCCAAAACGCCGAATGGCCCGGGAATTCCGGGGCCTGATGGGGCCAGAGGGCGCGGGTTAAGAAGGAAAGACATATGTTTGCGGTTCTTCGGACCGGCGGCAAGCAGTACAAGGTCGCCTCTGGCGACGTTCTGCGCGTCGAGAAGCTGGCGGCCAATGCCGGCGACAAGGTTCAATTCAACGACATCCTCGTCATGGGCGGCACCGTGGGTGCGCCTCTGGTCTCCGGCGCGGCCGTGCAGGCCGAGGTCATCGACCAGATCAAGGGTGACAAGGTCATCAACTTCGTGCGTCGCCGCCGGAAGCACTCTTCCAAGCGCACCAAGGGCCACCGCCAGCAGCTGACGCTGGTGCGCGTGACCGACCTGCTGGAATCGGGCGCCGATTCCTCGGGCGTCATGGCCGCCATTGGCGCGGGCAGCGTTTCCGCTTCGGCTTCCGCCGACGCGCCGGCCAAGAAGGCCGCGCCGAAGAAAGCCGCCAAGGCCGACACCGCCGAGGCCCCCAAGGCCGAGACGAAGAAAGCCGCGCCGAAGAAGGCCGCCAAGGCCGAGGGCGGTGACGACCTCACCAAGCTGTCCGGCGTCGGCAAAGTGCTCGCCGGCAAGCTGAACGACGCTGGTGTGACCACCTTCGCCCAGATCGCCGCATGGACGGAATCTGACGTTGCCGAAATGGACGAAGCGCTCGACTTCAAGGGCCGCATCGACCGTGAAGGCTGGATCGACCAGGCCAAAGACCTGGCCGGCAAAGAATAAGGAGCAAGACTCATGGCTCACAAAAAAGCAGGCGGCTCGTCCCGCAACGGCCGCGACTCTGCCGGCCGCCGTCTTGGCGTGAAGAAGTTCGGTGGCGAGATCGTCATTCCGGGCAACATCATCATGCGCCAGCGCGGCACGAAGATGTGGCCGGGCAACGGCGTCGGCATGGGCAAGGATCACACGATCTTCGCCACGGTCGAAGGCCAGGTGACCTTCCACAAGGGTCTGAAGGGCCGAACCTTCATTTCCGTACTGCCGGTGGCCGAAGCCGCCGAATAGGCCGGCCCCGCCAGATCACATCAGGAGAGGGGACCGGTGGAGGAGCCGGTCCCCTCTTTTCGTTTCTAAACAAGCCTTCGAGGGGCGCGCTTCTTTACAAAACAGGTCCAAAAGGGGCGGGTTCGAGCCGCCGGAGGAGAGACCAATGACCATTGCAGAGCAGGTCACGCAGCCGCAAATCGCGGCAGAGCGCTTCGTCTTGCGGCCGCTGCGCCCGTCGGATGCCGGCCTTATCACGCTCTATGCCGGCGATCGTCGCCTGGCCCGCGCCACCCCGAACATTCCGCATCCCTATCCGCCGGGGGCCGCCGAGGCCTTTATCAAGCGCGCCACGGCTCCTGACCGGACAGAGGATGTGTGGGCGATGGACAGCTCCGCCGATGGCGGCAGCGAGTTCCTCGGCATCGTGGTGATGACCCCGCTGGAGCGGGCGCAAAGCCAGGTGCGCTACTGGGTGGCGCCGGCCTTCTGGAACACAGGGCTCGCCACCGAGGCCCTGCGCGCCCTGATCGCCGCCAACCCGCATGACAGCTGCCAGCTCTTCGCCGAGGTCTTTCAGGACAATCCGGGCTCAGCCCGCGTGCTCAGCAATGCCGGCTTCGACTATCTGGGCGATGCCGAGGCCTATTGCCTTGCCCGCTCTGCCTCCGTGCCGACCTGGACCTATACGCTGAAGCTGAAACCATGAGCCTGCCGGTGCTGGAGACGGCGCGGCTGGTGCTGCGCCCTCTGGTACCGGGCGACGCGCCGGCCGTGGCGGCAGGCATCGGCGACTGGCGGGTCATGCAATGGCTCTCAACGCCGCCCTGGCCCTATGGGCTGGCGGATGCCGAGTGGTTCATCGGCGACGAGGCCTCGGCGGACTGTTTCGGGCTGGTGCCGAAATCGGGCGACGCCGTCGCCGGCACGATCGATGTCGGGGCCGAACTGGGCTACTGGCTCGCCCCCTCGCATTGGGGCGCCGGCCTGATGCGCGAGGCGGCCGAAGCGGCGCTGGCCTGGCGCTTCGGGCAGGATCAGTCGCCGATCTCCTCCGGCTATTTCGTCGGCAACGGCCCCTCGCGCGCCGTGCTCACCGGCCTCGGCTTCGCGCCAACGCGGATCGTGGCGCGCTATCATGCGCCGCTGAAGCAGACCCTCGCCCTCCAGGAAATGGTGCTGACCCGCGAGGTGTGGGAATCGCGACAGGGCGGCGCGGCGTGATCGACGCGCCCATCCGCATCGAGACCAAGCGCCTCGTGCTGCGCGAGCGGAGGGAGGGGGATTTCCCCGCCTTCCACGCGCTGGTCAGCGACCCCGAAGTCATCCGCTACTGCGCCATCTGGCCCCATCCGGCGGACGAGGAGCTCACGCGCAGCCGCTTTACGCCCGTGGCGCCCGAGCGCGGCCTGCGCGTCGCCATCACGAAGGATGGCCGCTACATCGGCCAGACCGCCATCATCGACGGCGCACTCGGCCTCATGCTGGCCCGCGAGACCTGGGGGCGGGGGCTGGCGCTTGAGGCCACGCACGCGCTCATTGGCCATGTCTTCGCTACGCGGCCAGACCTCGCGAAAATCCAAGCCGGCCACTTCACCGAGAATACCGCCTCGGCCCGCCTTCTGGCCAAGCTCGGCTTCGTCGAGATCGGGCGCGTGATGCAAGCCTCCGCTTTCCACGGCGCCGACTTGCCGGGGGTCGAGCTCGTGCTCACCCGTGCGGACTGGGAGGCGGCCCAGACCGGCCTCACATACCGCCCGCTCCAGGCGGAGGATGCCGATGCGCTGCACGCCATCGCCTCTGACTGGAACGTCGTGCGCCAGCTCGGCGGCTGGCCCTGGCCGCCAAACCGTGCCTTCACCGAGGGGCGGAGCAAGCCCCATGAGGGGCCCGGCTTCATCTGGGGCGTCTTCCGCGGCGGCACACTTGTCGGCACCGTCGGTGTCAAAGACGGCGACCTTGGCTACATGTACCGGCTCGATCAGGCCGGCCGGGGCCTGGCAACAACGGCCGGCACCGCGGCCCTCACCGAAGCCTTCGCGCAGGGGCTGCAGGAGGTGACGGGCAGCGCCTGGGTCGACAACCCTGCCTCGGCCCGCGTTCTTCTCAAGCTCGGCTTCCGCGAAGAGGCCATGGAGCAGGATTATTCCAAGGCGCGACGCTCCGTCATGGCGACCCGCCGTTTCCGGCTCAGCCGCCAGGATTGGCTCGCCAGCCGCCAGGTCACGTAGCGTCCCACCACAATTACCTAACGTAGCGGAAACGATCCTGTGATCGTGGCCTCATTGTTGCTTGTGAGTCGAGATAGACTTGTCTAGGCCGCGCGCCTCGACGGCGAAACCATGACGCTTCTCTGAGCGTTTTGTCGTCAAAGGCGAGCCCCGCTGCGATGGGCTGGCGCGTGCCTTTTCCAGTTCCGCCCAAGGTTTTCGGGCGCCCTCAGAACGATCATTTGTCCCCATTCGGTTTGCCGGGTCACCGACCGGCAAGAGAATTTATGCGTATTTTCACCGACCGCCTCGTGCTTCGCGATTTGATCGGAGCCGATTTGCCGAAGGCTCTGTCTCTCGTCAGCAAGTTCGACATCGTGCGCTGGCGCAAGAGCTGGCCCTGGCCTGCCGATATGGGCAGCGTCGAGGACGCAGCTGAGCCCGAGCTGCCCGCTGACCGCTATATCGAGGCGGCGGTGGAGTTCGGCGGCGAGTTCGTGGGCATCGTCAGCCTCATCGACGGCGACCTGGCCTATATGTTCATCACCGAATCCGCCGGCAAAGGCGTGGCGACAGAGGCCGCCCGTGGCCTGCTGAACCATACGTTCCAAAGCTATCCCGATCTCACCGCCATCACCGCCGGCGTCTATGACGGCAACCAGTCCGCCATTCGCGTGCTCCTCAAACTCGGCTTCACCCAGATCGGCAGTAACGACGTGTGGAGCCGGGCGAAGGGCGAGGTGCAGCAGGGCAGCGACTGGCAGCTCACCCGCGAGGCCTGGATGGCCGCCTCTGCGCAAGACTAGCCCCGCCGGTGCTGCCGCTTGAGCGCGGGCGCCGGCTGGGGTAAGCCCCCTCTCTCAGGGCGGGACGAAAGCTGACATGAAATTTCTAGATCTGGCACGGGTTACGATCCGCTCTGGCGCGGGCGGCAACGGCTGCAGCTCGTTCCGGCGGGAGAAATACGTCGAGTTCGGCGGGCCCGACGGCGGCGATGGCGGGCGCGGCGGCGATGTCTGGGCCGAGGCGGTCGAGGGGCTCAACACGCTCATCGACTTTCGCTACCAGCAGCATTTCTTCGCCAAGAATGGCCGCTCGGGCCAGGGCAGCCAGCGCACCGGCGCCGATGGCGACGATATCACGCTGCGCGTGCCTACCGGCACCGAGATCCTCGATGAAGACGGCGAGACGCTGATCGCCGACCTCACCACGCCCGGCCAGCGCGTGCTGCTCGCCAAGGGCGGCAACGGCGGCTGGGGCAACCTGCGCTTCAAGACTTCCACCAACCAGGCCCCGCGCAAGGCGAACCCCGGGCAAGAGGGGGTCGAGCGCGAGATCTGGCTGCGCCTGAAGCTCATCGCCGATGTGGGCCTTCTCGGACTGCCCAATGCCGGCAAGAGCACCTTCCTCGCCGCCACCTCCAACGCCCGCCCGAAGATTGCGGACTATCCGTTCACCACGCTGGTGCCGAACCTCGGCGTCGTCGCCGTGGACGGCGCGGA
This sequence comes from Pseudoroseicyclus sp. H15, assembly GCF_054353345.1. Lineage (NCBI taxonomy): Bacteria > Pseudomonadati > Pseudomonadota > Alphaproteobacteria > Rhodobacterales > Paracoccaceae > Pseudoroseicyclus > Pseudoroseicyclus sp. H15. The sequence continues at coordinate 40,666 of NZ_JBTHJE010000002.1, read as the reverse complement.
ATTCGTGGTGGCCGACATCCCCGGCCTCATCGAAGGCGCCAGCGAGGGCAGGGGCCTCGGCGATACGTTCCTCGGCCATGTCGAGCGCTGCGCGGTGCTGCTGCATCTCGTTGACGGCACGGCGATGGACCCGCTCGAGGATTACGCCACGATCATCACCGAACTCGAAGCCTATGGCGGCGCCCTGGCCGAGAAGCCCCGTGTGACGGTCATCAACAAGACCGACGCGATCCCCGAGGATCATCTCGAAGAGCTGATCGACGCTTTCCGCGAGCGCACCGGCGGCCCCGTGCATGCCATGTCGGGCGTCACCGGTGACGGAGTCACCGGCGTACTCCGCGCGCTCCGCCGCGAGATCCTGCGCGCCCGCAAGGCCGAGAGCGGCGAGGACGAGGCGGAGGAGGGGCCATGGCAGCCCTGAGCGAGGCGCGCCGGCTGGTCGTGAAGATCGGCTCGGCGCTGCTCGTGGATCGCGAAACAGGGGCCTTGCGCGAGGGCTGGCTGCACGCTTTGGCCGAAGATGTCGCCCGCCTGCGCGGCCGCGGCCAGCAGGTGGTGCTCGTCTCCTCCGGCTCGATCGCGCTCGGGCGTGGCGCCCTCGGCCTGCCCGCCGGTGCCCTGGCGCTTGAGCAGGCCCAGGCCGCCGCCGCCGTCGGCCAGATCCGCCTGGCGCGCGCCTATGAAGAGGCGCTGGCGCCGCATGGCCTCACCACCGGCCAGGTACTGGTGACGCTGGAAGACAGCGCCGACCGCCGCCGCTATCTCAACTCCCGCGCCACGATGGAAACGTTGCTCGGCCTCGGCGTGACGCCCATCGTCAACGAGAACGACACCATCGCGACCGACGAGATCCGCTATGGCGACAACGACCGCCTCGCCGCCCAGGTCGCGGTGACCATCGGGGCCGACGTGCTGGTGCTGCTCTCCGATGTCGACGGCCTCTACACCGCCAATCCCGGGCTCGATCCCACGGCCCGGCGACTGGAGGTGGTCGACAAGATCACGCCCGACATCGAGGCGATGGCCGGCGACGGTCTTTCCGGCCTCTCCAAGGGCGGCATGCGCACCAAGGTGATGGCCGCACGGCTGGCGGTGGAGGGCGGCTGCGCCATGGCGATTACCTTAGGATCGCCGAACAACCCCTTGCAGGCGCTGGAAAATGGCGCCCCCGCCACCTGGTTCACTGCCCATGGCGATCCGCAGCTCGCCCGCAAGATGTGGATCGCGGCGATGAAGCCGCGCGGCGAGGTCATCGTCGATGCCGGCGCGGAGCAGGCGCTCGCCAACGGCAAATCCCTGCTCCCCGCTGGGGTGACGGGGGTGACGGGCCGCTTCGGGCGTGGCGATCCGGTGACGATCCGCTCGGCCACCGGCCGCCAACTCGGCCTCGGCCTGATCCGCTACACGGCGGAAGAGGCCCGCCTGATCCAGGCCCGCCGCTCGGCCGAGATCGAGGCGATCCTCGGCTACAAGGGCCGCGCCGCCCTGATCCACCGCGACGACATGGTGCTGTGACCGAGAGCGCGCCCGACGCGGACACGTTCCGCCGGCTCTGGCAGCTCGGCCCGCTCACAAAGATCGCCACCACCCGCTCCTCCACCCTCTACCGCTGCGACAGCCCGCACGGGCCCGCTGTGCTCAAGCACCTCACGGAAGCCGGCGCCGATGAGCATCGCGGCGCCGCTGCCCTTCGCCACTGGCAGGGCCGGTCCGCCGCTCGCCTCTACGCCGAAGCGCCCGGCGCCATGCTTCTGCAATACCTCCCCGGCCCCTCGCTGGGCGCCCGCATCCGCGCCCATGGCGACGGCACAACATTCCCATCCCTCGCCGCCCTGATCCGCCGTCTCCACTCCGTGCCCCAGTCTTTGCTCCAGGAAAATCCTCGGGGGGGCGCCACAGGCGCGGGGGGCAGACAGCCCCCCTCCATCACTGGCCACCCCACGCCGCTCCTCTGCCTCGAAGAGATGTTCTCCCCGCTGCTGCAAAGCGACGCCCCCCTTCTCGCGGCGCCCCGGGCCGCCGCCCACCAGCTCTTCGCCACCCCGCGCCCTGCAGTCGTGCTGCATGGCGATTTCCACCACGACAACATCATCGAGCCCCCGGAGGGCTGGAAGCTCATCGACCCCAAGGGCCTCTACGGCGATCCCGGCTTTGAGACGGCGAACCTGTTCCGCAATCCAGTCGGCCGCGAAGACCTCGCCCTGTCGCCGGCCCGTATTCGCGCACTGGCGGAGGCCTTGGGCGACGGGCTGGAGGAAGAGCCGGGCCGCCTTGTCGCCTGGGGCCTCGCCCTCGTCGGGCTGTCGGAGCTCTGGAACCAGTCGAGCGGACTGCCCACTAGTTTCGACCGCCAGATGCAGGCGGCCCTGGCCGCTGCGCTGGCCGATATTCCCAACGGCAGCGATTGGGCCTAAACCTCTCCCGAGCCAGGAGACGCCGCCCATGAAAGACCTCACCGACATCCCCGCCGTGATGGACGAGATCGGCCGCAATGCGCGCGCCGCCGCGGCAGAGCTGGCCTTCGCCCCGACAGAGCGCAAATACGCCGCGCTGATTGGCGCCGCCGATGCGATCTGGCAGCGCCGCCAGGACATCATCGACGCCAATTGCGAAGATCTCGTCTATGGCGAGGAAAAGGGCCTCAGCCCCGCAATGATGGACAGGCTGATGCTCGACGAGCGGCGCATCCGCGGCATCGTCGATTCCATGCGGGCGATTGCCGAGCAGCGCGACCCTGTGGGCGAGGTTATCGCCGAATGGGACATGGCCACCGGCCTGAACATCCGCCGCGTGCGCACGCCCCTGGGCGTTATCGGGGTGATCTACGAGAGCCGGCCCAATGTCACCGCCGATGCCGGCGCGCTCTGCCTCAAGGCCGGCAATGCGGTGATCCTGCGCGGCGGATCAGAGAGCTTTAACTCCTCCAAGCTGATCCATGAGTGCCTGGTGACAGGCCTCAAGCAGGCCGGCCTGCCGGAGCATGCCATCCAGCTCGTTCCGGTGCGCGACCGTGCCGCCGTGTCAGAGATGCTAAAAGCCACGCAATATATCGACGTGATCGTGCCGCGCGGCGGCAAGGGCCTTGTCGGGCTGGTGCAGCGCGAGGCGCGGGTGCCGGTCTTCGCGCATCTGGAGGGCATCTGCCACACATATGTCGGCGCCACCGCCGACCCCGCCATGGCGCTGGAGATCGTCCTCAACGCCAAGACCCGCCGCACCGGCATCTGCGGCTCGCTCGAATGCCTGCTGATCGATTGGCGCTTCTACACGCAGCACGGGCCGATCCTGATCGAGGCGCTGCTGAAGGCCGGGGTGGAGGTGCGGGCGGCGGGCGATCTGGCCAAGGTGCCCGGCACGGTGAAGGCGCAGGACGATGATTTCGGCCGAGAATTCCTCGACATGATCTGCGCCGCCAAGCTGGTGGACGGGGTGGACGAGGCGATCGAGCACATCCGCACTTATGGCTCCGGCCATACCGAAGCGATCATCACCGAAGACGATCAGGCGGCGGCGCATTTCTTTGAGCGGCTGGATAGCGCCATCCTGATGCGCAACGCATCGACGCAGTTCGCCGATGGCGGTGAGTTCGGCATGGGAGCCGAGATCGGCATCGCCACCGGCAAGCTGCACGCGCGCGGTCCGGTCGGGGCCGAGCAGCTGACGAGCTTCAAGTATCTCGTCGACGGCAAGGGCGCTGTTCGCAGCTGATCGCGCGGTTGCCGCCGGGCCGATTTCCGCGCGGAAATCGTGCACGGAAATCGCGCGATTTCCATCTTACCGCGGCGAGGCTTGCGAAAGCTCAGGCGCCTCGCGCCGCATCGCCGCTGCGCACCGATTTCCATATGGAAATCGGAGGCGGAAACCATATGGTTTCCGCTCTTCGCCTCAGGCGCGGCGCCGGCCGGTGCGGGCGCGCCGGGCCGGCTCGTTGTCGCCGGTGCCGTCGGAGGCCGAGGAGAAGGCGCCGAGCTTTTCCACCACCTCTTCCAGCGCCGGGCGCGGGCCGGGGTCGCGGCTTTCGAGCGCCTCGCGCATGGCGCGCAGATGCTCCGGCATCGTGCCGCAGCAGCCGCCGATGATCGTGGCACCCGAGGCGCGGGCCAGCAGCGCGTATTCGGCCATCAGCTCCGGCGTGCCGTCGTAGTGGATATGCCCGTCGACATATTTCGGAATGCCGGCATTGCCCTTGGCGATGAGCGGCAGCTCGGGCCCGGCGGCAGAGAAGCTCAGCGTCGTGCGGATCAAGTCCGATGCGCCGACACCGCAATTTGCGCCGAAGGCAAGCGGCGGGTTCGGCAGCTTGGTCACCAGCTTCACCAGCTCCGCCGCCGTCAGGCCCATCATGGTGCGCCCGGCGGTATCGAAGCTCATGGTGCCGCACCAGGGCATGCCAGCGAGCGCGAAGGCTTCGGCGGCGGCCTTGAATTCTTCGGCGGCCGAGATCGTCTCGACCCAGAGCACATCGGCGCCGCCGGCCTTCAGCCCCTCGGCCTGTTCGTGGAACATCTCCACCGCGCCGGCCCTGGTGAGCGAGCCCATCGGCTCCATGATCTCACCGGTCGGCCCGACAGAGCCGGCGACCACAACCTTGCGGCCCGCCTTGTCGGCGACCTCGCGGCCGATCTCGGCGGCCATACGGTTGAGCTCATGGGCCCGCGCCTCGGCCCCGTGCAGCTTGAGCCGCGAGGCATTGCCGCCGAAGGAGTTGGTCAGGAAGATGTCCGACCCGGCCTCGACGGCGCCTAGATAGAGCGCCTGAATGCGGTCCGGATGCGCCTCGTTCCAGAGTTCAGGGGCTTCGCCAGCTTCGAGCCCCATGTTGAAGAGGTTGGTGCCGGTGGCGCCATCGGCGAGGAGCCAGTCACGGCTGGCGAGGAGGGCGCTGAGCGCGTCGGGCATGAGGAGGTCTCCCGCAGGATGAGGGAATTTTCGCTGAGCGAATGACATGCGGCGGGCGGAACTTCAAACGGAAACGTCGCCGGCAGCGGATCGGGCCGCCAGATTGCCTGTGCGGCAGCCGCGAGGCCGAGCGCGAGGGCAGGGCGGCTGGGCGCGGCAGCGTAGCGCGGCTCCCACACCGGGCCGAAGGCGGCCTTGAACTGGCGAAGGCCCGAGACACCGAGCCAGGCGTCGAGGTCGATCCCGGCCAGCCGGCGGTTGCCCTCGGGCGCATTGCCGAGCGACAGGTGAGTGACCCCGGCCATGCGGGCCTCCTCCACGGCGGTGGCGAGGACGAGCTGCATGGTGCCGGCCGGCGCATCGGGCAGCCAGCGCATCAGCTCGAGCGACCAGCTGCCAGGTGCGTAGTGGAAGCTGGCGAAGCCGACGAGCCGCTCGCCGGCATGGGCGAGGATCACCACCTGCTGGCGCAGGAAGGCGGGGTTGTAGCGCCCGGTGGAGAAGCCGCGTTCACGGCCAGATGCGTCCGTCCAGGCCCGGGCAATGACACCCATGGCCGCGAGCGGCGGGGAGTAGGAGGCAAGCTCCGCCGTCACCCCCGCCGCACGGGCGGCGCGCAGCTTGCGGCGCAGTTGCCGGCAAGCGGGGCGATCAACGCTCCACAACTGCGGGTCGAGCGTGGCGCGGGAGGCGAGGCGGAGCACGGCCCAGCCCGCACGCCGGGCGGCGAGGGCGGTGGGCGCGTCGATGTCGTAGGCAAGGGCGCGGCGGCCGTGATGGGCGGCGAGGCTTTGCAGCCCGTCGAAATCGGGCCGCCCGAGCGGCGCACCAAGCGCAGCGAAAGTGCCGGGCGCAGAGCGGATGTGCCAGCCCCGCGCGCCGCTGGAGGAGAGGGCGAGTGCACCGCCCTGCCAGGCAAGGCCCCAGCTCGCCTCCGGCGGGGCCTGCAGGGTGGCCGTCACCTCCTTCGGCCGGGCGAGCGCGAGCGAAGGGGCGCGGGCCCGGCGCGGGCGGCGGAGAAGCAGAAGGCCGGCGCCGAGAGCGGGCAGGCCCTGATAGGCGACGCGGGTCGCAAGCACGGCGGCCAACAGCTCTGCCTCGGGCACGGCGGGCAGCAGCGCCAGCAGCACCAGCTCGAAGGCGCCGAGGCCGCCGGGGCTCTGGCTGAGCAGGCCCACACCCGTGGCCGTCATCACTGCCAGCAATAGCGTCATCGGCGGCACGGCGGCGGGCAGGAACAGCCAGAGCGTCGCGGCGAAGGCCAGCATGTCGAGCCCGGCCCAGAAGAGGATCGCGGCCAGGTCGATGCCAGAGATACGCCGCTCTTTCGTCGGCCCCGGCAACACGGGGCCGAGCCGCATGAGGGCGATGCCGAGGAGGAGGGGCAGGGCGATGGCGCCCGCCGCGCCCGCCACCATGCCCAGCCGGGCAAGGCCCGTCAGCGCTGCGACGGCGGCGAGGAAGGCCAGGGAGACGGCGATCGATAGCTTCGAGATCGTCCAAAGGCTGCATTCGGGCAGGCAGCGCAGGCGCACTGCCCCGCCAGTCAGCGCCCCAAGGCCGAGGGCCTGTGAGACGGCTACGGCGAGCATGCCGGCACAGCGGGCGCGCCGTCGCTCGACGCCGGTGGCGAAGATGGCATGCAGCCGGCCCTCGAGCCGGCCCATGGCCCAGAGGCCTACCAGCGCGAGCAGGATCGCCGCTGCCCAGCGGGGCGACGCGAAGCCCGAGAGCTGCGCGCCAAGCGCAGCCAGATCGAGCCCCGCCAGCTCGCCGCGCAGCAGCCAGCCGCAGGCGACAAGCGCGCCAATCGGCAGCGCCACCCGGCGCAATTGAATCGGCCACGACGGGCCCTGGCCCGTTCGCGCGGCTACGAACTGCTCTGGTCTTTGATGTTGTGACAACGCCCACTCCCCGGTTGCTCACCCGGGGGGCTGGGTAGGAGAGGCGCCTGAACGAGGGGTTAATCGCGCAATTGTCGCGATTGAGGGGGGCGGGCCGCCGCAGCGGCGCCGCCTCACCCGAACCCGGATCAGCTTTCCTTGAGGAAGCTTTCCTTGGCCGCCAGAAGGCTCTCGGCCATCTTGGCGCGGATGGTGTCGTCATCCGCCTTGCCGCCCAGATCGGCCTTCACCTTGCGGAAGACGTCTTCGCTGCCGGCCTCTTCAAAATCGGAGCGGACGACTTCAGACGCATAGGCATCGGCCTCGGCGCCCTCTTTGCCCAGCAGGCCGGCGGCCCAGAGGCCCAGCAGCTTGTTGGCGCGTGCCTCGGCCCGGAATTTCATCTCGGCATCGTGGGCAAATTTGGATTCGAACGCGTTCTCGCGGTCTTCGAAGGTGCTCATCTGACTCCCCCTGGATGGGCCCCGGAACGGGCGCGGTCTTGCTCTCATATGCCCGCCAGCTCTCTTGCCCGCAAGGGGGGCTTGGCGTATGAGCCGAGCCAAGAGGCCGGCCCCTTCCCGGGGCCCGGGGTGATGGCCGCACATCCCCTATCCGGCGGGGCCGGGGGCAAATTTCGGAGTGGAGAGACCATGGCACGCCGCAAGAAGGTCTACGAGGGCAAGGCGAAGATCCTCTATGAGGGCCCGGAACCGGGCACTCTGGTGCAGTATTTTAAGGACGATGCCACCGCCGGCAACGGCGCCAAGAAGGACGTGATCGACGGCAAGGGCGTGCTGAACAACCGCCTGAGCGAGTTCTTCATGACCGGCCTGCAGAGCATTGGAATCCCGACGCATTTCATCCGCCGGCTGAATATGCGCGAGCAGCTGATCCGCCATGTCGAGATCATCCCGCTCGAGGTGATCGTGCGCAATTTCGCCGCCGGCTCGATGGCCAAGCGGCTGGGGATGGAAGAGGGCACCGTGCTGCCCCGGCCGATCGTGGAGTTCTGCTACAAGGACGACGCGCTCGGTGACCCGCTGGTGCCCGAGGAATACGTGATCGCCTTCGGCTGGGCTTCGCAGCAGGATCTTGACGATATCGTCAGCCTGGCGCTGCGGGTGAACGACTTCCTGTCGGGCGTCATGCATGGCGTCGGTATCAAGCTGGTCGACTTCAAGATCGAGGTCGGCCGGATCTGGGAGAACGATTATCCCCGCCTTGTCGTCGCCGACGAGATCAGCCCCGACAGCTGCCGGCTGTGGGATGTCGAGACCGGCGCCCATCTCGACAAGGATGTGTTCCGCCGCGATCTGGGCTCGTTGAGCGATGCCTATACCGAGGTGGCCCGCCGCCTGGGCGTGCTGCCCTCGAATGTCACGCACCGGCCGAAGCCGACGCTGATCAACTGAACCGCGCCCGGGCGGCGGAGCGCTCCGCCGCCTGAGCCATGCCCTGCAAGCCGTTGAAATCCCCGGGAGGTCCCATGAAGGCCATCGTCACCATCATGCTCAAGGACGGCGTGCTCGACCCGCAGGGAGAGGCCGTGCGCCACGCGCTCGGCTCGCTCGGCTTCGCCGGGGTGGAAGGCGTGCGCCAGGGCAAGGTGATCGAGCTCGACCTCGCCGAGACCGACGAGACGAAGGCGAAGGAAGAGGCCGAGGCGATGTGCCAGCGGCTGCTCGCCAACACCGTGATCGAGAGCTACCGGGTGGAGCTGGGCTGAAGCTCGCTCTCCGGCAGGGTGTCTGACCACCGACATTCGCCGCACGACGACCAGACCTAGCCGCTCCATACCTTGCGCGGAATCAAGGCCGGCAGGCCGCCGCGCGAGCGCCGGCCCCTCCCCACGGGCTGGCGCTCTGGTGAAGGCAGTGCCGAGCTCGCCGCTGGGAGGGGTGTTGCGCGCATAAAGTTCGATAGCGGAGCAGGAGGGCGCCACCCCACGGGCCGGCGTGAGACGTAGCCTTCTCTGGCGCGCGTTTCCTGGCCCGCGACGCCTGTCTGGCGACCCACTGCACACCACCAGCCCCTGAGCCTCTTGACCCCTCCCGCCCACAATGCTCTTAGCTCGGCCAAACCAAGGAGCCGCCATGAAAGCCGCTGTCATCGTCTTTCCGGGGTCCAATTGCGACCGTGATCTCGCCGTGGCCCTGCGCGCCGCCGGGGCCGATGTCACCATGGTCTGGCACAAGGAGGCCGAGCTTCCTTCGAGCGTCGATCTCGTCGCCGTGCCGGGTGGCTTCTCCTTCGGTGATTACCTGCGCTGCGGCGCCATCGCGGCGCGCTCTCCGGTGATGGCCGGGCTCATCGCCCATGTCGAGCGGGGCGGCTATGCCCTTGGCGTCTGCAACGGCTTTCAGGTACTGACCGAGACGGGCCTGCTGCCCGGCGTTCTGATGCGCAATGCGGGCCTCACCTTCATCTCGCGGCCCGAGCCGCTGTTTGTGGCCACGACCGACAGTGCCTTCACCCGCGGCTACAAGCCGGGCCAGCGCATCGAGATCCCCATCGCGCATCACGACGGCAATTACCTCGCCAGCCCCGAGACGCTGGCCGAGCTGAAGGGCGAAGACCGCATCGCCTTCACCTACGAGCGCAATCCCAATGGCAGCCAGGCCGATATCGCCGGCATCCTTTCCGCCAATCGCCGGGTGCTGGGGCTGATGCCGCACCCCGAGCGGGCAGCCGATGCCGGCCATGGCGGCACCGACGGGATGCCGCTGTTCCAGGGCCTCGTCGGGGCGCTGCAGGCGGCTTGACGCGCAGGCGCTTGCCGCTGGGGCTGCGCCTCTTTAGTTTCAGCCCATGAAAGCCTGGCCGAAAATCGCTCTGCCGCGCCGCGTTCTGATGCAGGCGCTGCTCGCCGTCTTCTCCGTGACGGTGATTGCCGTGCTGTGGATGACCAATGCGCTGCTGACAGAGCGCTTCACCGAGACCACCCGCAACAGGGCCGAGGTGCGTGCCGCGCTTTATGCCGGCACCATGGTCTCCGAGCTGCAGCGCAATTCCATCGTGCCACAGCTTCTGGCCCGCGACCCCGAGCTGATCGCCGCGCTCAACAGCTCCGATTTCTCGCTCTCCTCGGCGAGGCTGCTGTCGTATCTGGAGGAATCCGGCGCTGCTGGGCTGATGCTGTTCGACAATGACGGCCGCGTCGTTGCCTCGACCAACCGCGAGCGGCTGGGCGAGAACCACCGCGGCTCGCCCCATTACATCAACGCCGTCCGCAACAACGTCACCATGTTCTCGCTGGAAGAGACAGAGAGCGGCTCGTTCCGCTTCTTCTATTCCCGAAGGATCGAGCAGGGCGGCGCGCTGCTGGGCGTCATCGCCGTCGAGGCCGACCTGAACCGGCTGGAGCGCTCGTGGGTGGGCACGCAGGACGCGGTGATCGTGCTCGACAGCGAGGGGCAGATCATCCTGTCCACCGAGCCGCGCTGGCGCGGGCTGGAGGAGAGGGCAGCGCTCGCCACCCAATCCGTGCCCTCCGCCATCGAGCGGGCCCTTCGGCTGACCCAGGATTGGACTGTGCTTCCCCCCGACGCCTATCTCGGCGGCGAGGCGGTGCTGCGGCGCGAGCTGCGCGTACCGTTCCAGGGCTGGCGGCTGGTGACCTTCACCACCTATGCCAGCGTCCGCGAGCGGGTGAACGGCGTGTTGGCGCTGGAGATCATGGGCTTCGCCATCCTGCTGGCCGGCGGCTTCTGGGCCTCGTCGCGCAAGGCGGCGAACCGGATGGTGTTCTTCCAACGCGAGAGCGCCGAGCTGCGCGAGCTCAACCGCCGCCTGCAGCGCGAGATGGCAGAGCGCCAGAAGGCCGAAGAGAACCTGCAGGTTGCCGAACAGACGCTCGCGCAAAGTTCAAAGCTCGCCGTGCTGGGCGAGATGAGCGCCTCTGTCAGCCACGAGCTGAACCAGCCGCTGGCCGCAATGAAGACCTATCTCGCCGGCGCCCGGCTGCTTCTGGAGCGGCGGCGGCCCGAGGAGGCGCTGGCCAGCTTCCACCGCATCGACGATCTGATCGACCGCATGGGCGCCATCACCCGGCAGCTGAAGAGCTATGCCCGCAAGGGGGCCGACGCCTTCGCGCCCATGGATGTGCGCGCGGCCGTCTCTTCGGCGCTGGCGATGATGGAGCCGCAGCTAAAGAACAAGAAGGTAAATATTACCAGGGCCTTGCCGTCCAATCCTGTCGTAGTGACAGGCGACCGGCTGCGTCTCGAACAGGTGATCGTCAATCTCTTGCGCAATGCCATCGATGCGACGAAAGACGTGGCCGAACCGGCTATCGACATCACGCTGGCTGCCGGCGACAGCATTCGCCTGACGGTGCGCGACAACGGCCATGGCATCGAAAATCTGGAGGCGCTGTTCGAGCCGTTTTATACCACCAAGCAGCCCGGCGACGGTGTAGGCCTTGGCCTTGCGATCTCGTCCGGCATCGTGGCGGAACTGGGCGGAAGGCTCACCGCGCGGAACTCGCCGCTGGGCGGGGCCGTTTTCGAAGTGGAACTTCCGTCGGGGGAGCAAAGGGTTGAGGCGGCGGAATAGGCACTATCTTTTGATGTGAGCAGAAAAAACAACATACCGTAGATCGGTCCCGAATACCGGGGAGGAGCATCCATGAACAAGGCGATGAAGATCGCGATCGTCGACGACGAAAAGGACATGCGCCAGTCCATTGGACAATGGCTCGCGCTGTCGGGTTTCGATACCGAGACGTTCGGCTCTGCCGAGGATGCTCTGAAGGGCCTCAGCCCCGATTATCCCGGCATCGTCGTCACCGATGTGCGCATGCCCGGCATGGACGGCATGAGCTTTCTGCGGCGCCTGCGCACGGTCGACCCCGCGCTGCCCGTCATCATGATCACCGGCCATGGCGACGTGCCCATGGCGGTGGAAGCGATGCGCATCGGCGCCTTCGACTTTCTCGAAAAGCCATTCAACCCCGACCGGATGACTGAGCTCGCCAAGAAGGCCGCCCAGGCCCGCCGCGTCTCGCTGGATGCGCGCGCGCTGCGGCGCGAATTGTCCGACGGCTCGGCGCTGATGAACAAGATCATCGGCTCGTCGCCGGCGATGGAGCGTCTGCGCGAGGACATCCTCGATCTCGGCCAGGCCGATGGCCATGTGCTGATCGAGGGCGAGACGGGCACGGGCAAGACGCTGGTCGCCCATGCGCTGCACGCCGTCGGCCCGAGGGCCAACAAGCCCTTCGTGATACTGCCCTGCGCCGCCTATGACGATGAAACCATCGCCCGCCGGCTCTTCGGCCCCGCGGAGGAGAACGGGCCGGTTCCGGCGCTGGACGAAGCCCGCGGCGGCACGCTGGTCCTGGAGGGCATCGAGTCGCTCTCCACCGCGATGCAGGCGCGCTTGCTGACGGCGCTCAACGAGTTGGGCAACCCGGCCGAGACGCGCATCACCGCCATCTGCAACCTGCAGGACGAGGGCAAGACCTGCGAGAGCGAGCTGCGCTCGGATCTGTTCTACCGCCTTGCCGCCTTGCGCATAACCGTCCCGCCGCTCCGCCAGCGGGGCGAAGACATCCTGACGATCTTCACCCAGAAGTCCGACCAGTTCGCCGATGAATACGGCTGCCCCACGCCCGAGCTTTCGGCGCAGGAGGCGGCGCAGCTTCTGCAGGCACCCTGGCCCGGCAATGTGCGCCAGCTCATCAACGTCGCCGAGCGCGCCGTGCTGCAATCGCGCCGCGGCTCGGGCTCCATCGCCTCGCTGCTGATGAGCGACGGCGAAGAGGCGCAGCCCGCGATGACGACCGAGGGCAAGCCCTTGAAGGAATTCGTGGAAGCCTTCGAGCGCATGCTGATCGACAACACCATGCGCCGCCACAAGGGCTCCATCGCCGCGGTGATGGAAGAGCTTTGCCTGCCGCGCCGGACGCTCAACGAGAAGATGGCGAAGTACAACCTCAGCCGGGGCGACTACCTGGGCTGAGGCTTCAAGGCCGGCTCCAGGACGCTCCGCCCCCATTTCATCTGGCCAGAAATACCTCGGGGGGCCGCAGGCGGGGGCAGCGCCCCCTCCGCGCTCTCAACCTGCTTCAGCGGGCTGGACCTAGCGCCCTTTCTCGCGACACTCTCCCGAAAGGGAGCGGGGAGCAGAAACCCATGCGCATCATCAGTCTCAACGCTTGGGGCGGCCAGTGCTGGCCCGCACTCGCGGACTGGCTGCCCGAGGCCCGCGCCGACATCCTGCTCCTGCAGGAAGTCACCCGCGCGCCGCAGCCCTCGCCAGACTGGCTCGCCTACCGCGACGCCTTCCGCAGCCTCGATCAGCGGGCCGACCTCTTCGCAGACGTCAGCCGCCTGCTGCCGCGCCATCAGGCGACCTTCTCGCCCGCCGCCCGCGGCACTCTGCAGGATCAGGACGGCCGCGACGTGCCCTCGGAACACGGCATCGCCGCCTGGATCGCGCCGCATCTGGCGGTAACGGCGATGGCGAGCGGCTTTGTTCATGGCACCTACCGCGCCGGTGGCTGGGGGGAGGAGCCGGTGCCGCGCACAGCACAGGCGTTTCGCATCGAGGGGGCAGGGGCGCCGCTCGTCGTCTCCCACCTCCATGGCCTTCGCGACCCCACCGGCAAGGGCGACACTCCGGCAAGGCGCGCGCAGGCGGAGGCGATGGTGGCTCTGCTAGACAGCCTGGCCCGGAAGGATGAGCCCATGGTGCTGGCGGGCGATCTGAACCTTCTGCCAGATAGCGAGAGCTTCGCAATCTTCGCCCGCCTTGGCCTCACCGACCTTGTGACCGGGCGCGGCCATACCGACACCCGCACCAGCCTCTACCCCAAGCCGCAGCGCTATGCCGATTACTGCCTGGTCACGCCGGGCGTGCCGGTCGCCGCCTTCGACGTGCCGGCGCGGCCGGAGGTGTCTGACCACCGGCCGCTGGTGCTGGACGTCACTGAGGGATCGTGAAGACCACGAACTGGCTGAACTGGCTCGCCGGGTTGAAGTTGTCGTCCGAGGCGATGAGGAAGGCCGGCTGCCCGTCGATCTCGGGCAGGAAGGTCAGGCTCTCGATATTGTCGACGTCGAGCCCGCCGAAATCGCCCTCGCCGATCTCGAACCACAGCGACTTGCTGACCGGAGTCGCGCCGTCGGTGCCTTCCGCCGCCACGTCGGTCGCGCCAGCCATGTCCACCGTATAGAAGCGGATATGGTTGCCCTGGCCGGAGGCGAAGCTGCGCTCCACCACCACCAGCTCGCCTTCGGGCGTGTAGGCGATGGCGGAGACGCCGTTGTCATTCCAGCTTTCCTCGCCCGTCGGGGCCTCGTAGATCGCCTCGACCGGGTAGAGATACTCAGCCTGAACCTGCAGGGTGGCCGCGTCGATCATCAGGATGCGAGAGAGCGTGCCGGCCTCGAGCGATGCGATAGGGCCATCCTGCTGCAGGGCACTTTCGGTCGCCGCAACAAGGGTTTGCCCGTCATTGGTGAGCGCCAGCCCCTCGAAGCCGAGGTTGTTATAGATGCCGGTGCCGTCGCCGGGCAGGTAGGCCCCGGGCAGGGTGGCCTTCGCGGCGCCCGTGCCATCCAGCCCCGCGACGTAGATCGCAGGCACGCCCTCGGCATCGCGCTCCGACGACCAGAACAGCCGACCCGTGGGCGCGTCATAGGCGATGCCCTCCGGGTCTGCCCCTTTTGCGCCGATGGCAGCGCCGGTCTCGTCGGTCAGCTCGTGGGTGGCCACGATGTCGAGCGTCACCACGCCGTCTGCCGCCGCCAGCGCCAGCTCGTAGAAGCGCGCCGGGCCGTGGTCGACGCGGTCGTCGGAGATGGCGAGGATGTGGCCGGTGGCCTGATCGACCGCCAGGTCGGAGATGCCGCCGAAGGTCGTGCCGGCCAGCGCGAGGCCGGAGGGCAGGGTGATGGCACCGTATAGCTCGGGCGCGGGCAGATCGGCCTGGGCCAGCGCGGGCAGGGCAGCGACAGCAAGGGGCAGGGCGAGGAGGGGAAGGCGGGTCATGGCAGCTCCGTGAGTTGACTGGCCCCCTTCAACGCGCTGCAGATCACAGGGGAATGTCTGCCCGGCGACGGCAGCATGACAGCCGCGACGAGGCCCTCAACGCCCCGGCGTGGCGGCGCCCAAGATTTTTCGCTGAGCGATTGCCCATTGATGCTGGGCCCGCCTTGCCCTTATGTAGGGGGACCGGACGCGGCATGCCCACGTCATGCGCCGCCGGTGAGGTTTCTGTACCAGACGCGCCGGGCCAATCCCCCCGAGCTCTGAGACAGGGTTATGGCCCCAAGCGGGCCAGCGATGCGCCCCGGCTCCCAATGCTGACTTGCACGGGCGGGCCGGGCGATAAAACGGGCAGCGGGTGCAATGCCGGCTGCCGGAGAAGAACCGCGATGACGCGCGCGATGAGCAGAGGCACACCGGCAGCGGCCCCCCAGGGGCCCGCGGCCGAGACGCAGCTCTGCCGCAGCTCGTCTCTCGCCCCAATCAGACATTCCGCCAGGCCAGCCGCCCCACCCGGGCGACGGGCACCGGCCGAATGCAATCAGGCAACATGGCTAACAAAATGCTCATCGATGCCACCCACGCGGAAGAGACCCGCGTTGTGGTGGTCGACGGAAACAAGGTCGAGGAATTCGATTTTGAAAGCGCGGCGAAGCGTCAGCTCGCCGGCAACATCTATCTAGCGAAGGTCACGCGGGTCGAAGCCTCGCTGCAGGCCGCTTTCGTCGATTACGGCGGCAACCGGCACGGCTTTCTCGCCTTCAGCGAGATCCACCCCGATTACTACCAGATCCCGGTCGCCGACCGCGAGGCGCTCATCGAAGAAGAGCGCGCCTATGCGGAATCGATGAAGGACGAAGACGGCGAGGACGACGAAGAGCCGAAGAAGCGCCAGCGCCGCTCGCGCAGCCGCTCGCGCTCTGCCAAGGCCGACAACAACGCGACCACCTCAGGCGAAGCCTCGGGGATGGAGACGATCGACCTCGATGACGAGGACGACAACGACGACGCACCCGAAGGTGCCTCGCCGATGGAGACGGTCTCCGAGACCCCGGTCGACACGCCCTCTGAAGAGGACGACAGCGACGACGACACCTCTGTCGAGCATGTCGACAAGGACACCACCATCGAATCCGCCGGTCAGGACGATGACCGTGACGAGGTGCGCCCCGCGCGCAAGCCGCGGCCGAAGCGCTACAAGATCCAGGAGGTCGTGAAGGTCCGCCAGATCATGCTGGTGCAGGTCGTCAAGGAAGAGCGCGGCAATAAGGGCGCTGCCCTCACCACCTATCTCAGCCTCGCCGGCCGCTACTGCGTGCTGATGCCGAACACCGCCCGGGGCGGCGGCATCTCGCGCAAGATCACCAACGCCAGCGACCGCAAGAAGCTGAAGGACATCGCCAACGAGCTCGACGTGCCGAAGGGCGCGGGGCTTATCATCCGCACGGCCGGCAGCCAGCGGACGAAGAGCGAGATCAAGCGCGATTACGAATACCTGCAGCGCATGTGGGAGCAGATCCGCGAGCTGACGCTCAAGTCGACGGCGCCCGCGAAGATCTACGAGGAAGGCGACCTGATTAAACGCTCGATCCGCGACCTCTACAGCCGGGAGATCGACGAGGTGATCGTGGAAGGCGAGGCGGGCTACCGCAATGCCAAGGACTTCATGAAAATGATCATGCCGTCCCACGCCAAGAACGTGAAACCCTATGTCGACCCGATGCCGCTGTTCGCTCGCTATCAGGTGGAATCGACGCTGGCGGCCATGTTCAACCCGACGGTTCAGCTGCCCTCTGGCGGCTATATCGTGATCGGCATCACCGAGGCGCTCGTCGCGGTCGACGTCAACTCGGGCCGGGCCACCAAGGAAGGCTCGATCGAGCAGACGGCGCTGAAGACCAACCTGGAGGCTGCCGAAGAGGTGGCCCGCCAGATGCGCTTGCGCGACCTTGCTGGTCTCATCGTGATCGACTTCATCGACATGGATGAGCGCAAGAACAACACCGCCGTCGAGAAGCGTCTGAAAGACAAGCTGAAGACCGATCGCGCCCGCATCCAGGTCGGCCGCATCTCGGGCTTCGGCCTGCTTGAGATGAGCCGCCAGCGCCTGCGGCCCGGCATGCTCGAAGCCACGACGCAGCCCTGCTCGCATTGCCACGGCACGGGCCTGCTGCGCAGCGACGACAACGTCGCGCTCGCCATCCTCCGCCAGCTGGAGGAAGAGGGCGTGCGAGGGCGGTCGAAAGAGGTGCTGGTGAAGGCCCCCGTGGGCATTCTCAACTTCCTCTACAACACGAAGCGCGAGCATATCGCCGGCATCGAGCTGCGCTACGGCATGGCCGTGCGGCTGGAGGGCGATCCCACGCTGATCTCGCCGGATTACACCGTCGAGAAGTTCAAGACGGCCACCCGCTCGGTGCCCGAGGGCCTGGCCCCCGTGGTGCACGCCAGCCCCGAACTGATGGAAGAGGCCGAAGAGGATGTCTCCGACGAGACCCCCGATGAGGATGAGGTGCCCGAGGCGCCCACCGCTGTCGCGGATGTCGCGGCCGCCTCTGCCGAGAACTCCGAAGACGACAAGCCGAAGAAGAAGCGCCGTCGGCGCCGGCGGCGTCGGGGCGGCAGCAACGGCGAGAATGGTGACAACCAGGGCAACGATGCGCGCTCGGACGATAACGACGACCAGGGTGATGACAGCTCGGGCGACGATAGCTCGGGCGACGATCAACCTGCCGCCGAAGAGGCCCCGGCCAAAGCCGCTGAGCCCGCACCGGCCGTGAGCGAAGAGACGGAAGAAAAGCCGAAGCGCCGCCGTACCCGCAGCCGGAAGAAGGTGGAGCCGGAAGCCGAGAGCCCCGAGGCCGCCGAATCTGCGCCTGCCGCCGAGGCAGCCCCCGCAGCCGAAGCGACGCCGGAGCCGGAGGCCGAAGAGAAGCCCAAGCGCCGCCGCACCCGCCGCAAGAAGGTGGAGCCGGAGGCCGAGGCGGATCTGCCGGGCAGCGAGACGCCCGCCGCCGCGCCGGAAGAGGCCGCCAAGCCGGCGGAACCCGAGCCTGCGCCCGCGCCGCTGCCCGAAGTGGGCGGCGACGAGGACAGCGCGGGCGCTCAGCCCGAGCCCGCCGAAGAGCCTGCACCGCGGCCCGAGCCCGTGGCCGAAGCGGCGCCGGAACCGGCGCAGCCGGAGCCCGCGCCTGAGATGGCCGAGGCGAGTGCCGACAGCGAAGACAGCGGAAAGCCGAAGCGTCGCGGCTGGTGGTCGCGGGGCTAAGGCCCTACGGCACGTAGTGAAATCAGGGCGCCCGTCTCTTCGGAGGCGGGCGTTCTGCTGTCAGAGAGTGCTGCGCACCGGCCCGCGCCGCACCAGCCATGTATTCGGCTGCGTCGTCGTCTCGACGATCTCGTGCCCCGCCTCCTGGGCGAAATGCGGCACGTCGAGCACTGCCATCGGGTCATCCGCCAGCAACAGCACCAGCCCGCCGGCGGGCATGCCGGCCAGCACCTTGCGCAGCCGTAGGACGGGCAGGGGGCAGCGCAGGCCCCGCGCGTCGATCTCGACCGGCGCGCTCATGCGGTCTGGGCGGGAATGTCGAAGCCCGGCTCCGCCAGCTCGAAGCCCTCGAAGCGGAAGCCAGGCGAGACGGTACAGCCCACCAGCGCCCAGCCCTCGCCAGCCTCCGCCGCTTGCCAATGGCCCGCGGGCACG
This sequence comes from Pseudoroseicyclus sp. H15, assembly GCF_054353345.1. Lineage (NCBI taxonomy): Bacteria > Pseudomonadati > Pseudomonadota > Alphaproteobacteria > Rhodobacterales > Paracoccaceae > Pseudoroseicyclus > Pseudoroseicyclus sp. H15. The sequence continues at coordinate 22,186 of NZ_JBTHJE010000002.1, read as the reverse complement.
ATGAGCTGCGGGCGCTGCCCGGCGGCGAGGTTCGGGCCGAGCGCCTGCGCCTCCACAGGACCGGCCTCGCTGGGTGCAAGGCGCAGCGTGAGCGGCGCGCCGGCATAGAAGTGCCAGATCTCGGTCGCATCGACGCGGTGCCAATGGCTGCGCTCGCCGGGTTTGAGCAGGAAGTAGATGCAGGTGCCCGATGCGCGGGGCGCCTCCGCGCCCTCCCAGGTCTGGCGGTACCAGCCACCCTCGGGATGCGGCGCGAGGCCCAGCTCTGCGATGATCTCGTCGGCGGTCATGCCCTCTCCTTTTACCTAAGATTGCCCGTTTTGGCGGGGTCGGGGCAAGAGCGCGAGGGGGAATGAGTGGATGAGGCAGGACGGGGGCCAGCCCCCGAACCCCCGGGATATTTGAAGAAAAGCGAGAGGCAGGGGCGGCAGAGCCTCGCCCCCCTGTCTTTGCTCTAGAAAATCCCGGGGGTGTGGGGGCTGGCCCCCACGGGAGCGCGGGCTCGCCAAGTTCGGCGGCCCAGCAGAGCGCGGCGGAAACGAAAACGGCGGGGCCGAAGCCCCGCCGTCAATCTAAGCTCAAAGGTGCGGCTCAGCTCGCCTTGGCGAGGTTGCGCAGCACGAAGTGCAGGACGCCGCCGTTCTCGACATATTCGATCTCCGGCGCCGTATCGATGCGGCAGCGCAGCTCGATGTCCTTCGTGGTGCCGTCGCCATAGGTGATCGTCGCCGTCACCATCTGTTGCGGCTTCACCTCTTCGAGGCCCGGGATGTCGACGCTCTCGTCACCCTTCAGGTTCAGCGATTTGCGGGTGTCGCCATTCGTGAACTCGAAGGGGATCACTCCCATGCCGACGAGGTTACTGCGGTGGATGCGCTCGAAATTCTCGGCGATCACCGCTTTCACACCCAGAAGGGCCGTGCCCTTGGCCGCCCAGTCGCGCGACGAGCCAGCGCCGTATTGCTCACCGGCGAAGATGACCAGCGGCGTGCCCTGCTCCTGGTAGGCCATGGCGGCGTCGTAGATGGCCATCTCCTTGCCGTCCGGCCCGAGCGTGTAGCCGCCTTCCACCCCGTCCAGCATCTCGTTCCTGATGCGGATGTTGGCGAAGGTGCCGCGCATCATCACCTCGTGGTTGCCGCGGCGCGAGCCGTAGGAGTTGAACTCCCGCACAGGCACTTGATGCTCGACGAGGTACTTGCCGGCGGGCGTACTGTCTTTGAACGAGCCAGCGGGCGAGATGTGGTCGGTCGTGACCATGTCGCCGAGGATGGCGAGCACGCGCGCGCCCTTGATCGAGGAGATGTCGCCCTTCTCGGGACCCATGCCTTCGAAATAGGGCGGGTTCTGCACATAGGTCGAGGCCGGCGGCCAGGCGTAGGTTTCGCCCTCCGAGGTCTCGATGGCCTGCCAGCGCTCGTCGCCCTTGAAGACGTCGGCGTACTTCTCCTGGAAGGCCTCGCGGGTGACGGTCTTCTCGACCATCTCGGCAATCTCGGCCTGGCTCGGCCAGATGTCCTTCAGGTAGACGGGGTTGCCGTCCTGGTCGTTGCCGAGCGGCGCTTTGGTGATGTCGACATTCATGTCGCCAACGAGGCTGTAGGCCACGACCAGCGGCGGCGAGGCGAGGTAGTTCGCCCGCACGTCCGGCGAGATGCGGCCCTCGAAGTTGCGGTTGCCCGAGAGCACCGAGACGCCGATCAGGTCGTAATCGTTGATCGCCTTGCTGATCGCGGGCTCCAGGGGCCCCGAGTTGCCGATGCAGGTGGTGCAGCCGTAGCCGACGAGGTTGAAGCCGATGGCGTCGAGATCGTCCTGCAGGCCGCCGGCCTCCAGATAGGCCGAGACCACCTGAGAGCCGGGGGCGAGCGAGGTCTTCACCCAAGGCTTGCGGGTCAGGCCCTTTTCGCGCGCCTTGCGGGCGAGCAGGCCCGCGCCGATCATCACATAGGGGTTCGACGTGTTGGTGCAGGAGGTGATCGAGGCGATCACGATCGAGCCGTCATGCAGCTGGTAATGGCCATCGTCGGTCGGCACGAAGCCGACGTTGTGGTGGCCTTCGTTGCCGGGGATGTCGCGCGGCTCGGGCTGGCCGCCTTCGCCTTCCCAGCGTACCTCGGCATTGGCAGAGGCGTCCTTGCCCTCGCGGATGCCCTTCACATACTTGTGGAAGGCCGGCGCCGCGCCGTCGAGCGCGATGTAATCCTGCGGGCGCTTGGGGCCCGAGATGGCGGGCACGATGGTGCCCATGTCGAGCTCCAGCGTGGAGGAATAGACCGGGGAGTAGTCCGGCCCGCGCCACATGCCGTTTTCCTTGGCATAGGCTTCGACCAGCGCGATGCGGCCCTCGTCGCGGCCCGTCTGGCGCAGGTAGCGCAGGGTCTCGTCGTCGATGGGGAAGAAGCCGCAGGTGGCGCCGTATTCGGGCGCCATGTTGGCGATGGTGGCGCGCTGCGCCAGCGGCAGGTTGTCGAGCCCGTCGCCGTAGAATTCGACGAACTTGCCGACGACGCCGTGCTGGCGGAGCATCTCGACGACCTTGAGCACAAGGTCGGTGCCTGTCGTGCCTTCCATCATCTCGCCGGTCAGCTTGAAGCCGACGACTTCGGGGATGAGCATCGAGATCGGCTGGCCGAGCATGGCCGCTTCGGCTTCGATGCCGCCCACACCCCAGCCGAGCACGGCAAGGCCGTTGACCATGGTGGTGTGGCTGTCGGTGCCGACGAGCGTGTCGGGATAGGCGACTTCCTCGCCGTTCTGGTCGGTATCCGTCCAGACGGTCTGGGCGAGGTATTCAAGGTTCACCTGGTGGCAGATGCCGGTGCCCGGGGGCACAACGCGGAAGTTGTCGAACGCGCCCTGGCCCCATTTGAGGAACTCGTAGCGCTCCATATTGCGCTCGTATTCCCGGTCGACATTCATCTGGAAGGCGCGGGGGTTGCCGAACTCGTCGATCATCACCGAGTGGTCGATGACGAGGTCGACGGGGTTCAGCGGGTTGATCTTCTGGGCGTCACCGCCGAGGGCCTTGATGCCGTCGCGCATGGCGGCAAGATCGACCACCGCGGGAACACCGGTGAAATCCTGCATCAGCACGCGGGCGGGGCGATAAGCGATCTCGCGGGGGTTCTTGCCGCCATTGGCGCCCCACTCCGCGAAGGCCTTGATATCGTCGGTGGAGACGGAGAAGCCGCCATCCTCGAAGCGCAGCAGGTTCTCCAGCACCACCTTCAGCGAGGCGGGCAGGCGGCCGAAATCGCCAAGGCCGGCCTCGGTGGCGGCGGGTATGGAGTAATAGGAAACGGTGGCACCGCCGGCAGAAAGGCTGCGGCGGGTCTTGGCCGTATCATGGCCGGTCACGATGGGCATGGGGGGCCTCCTCGGATGTGGGATCACGGGTGACGGTCTTGGCCTGCTTCTCGCGCAACCGTGAGGCGCGATCAAGGGGCCGCTGCGGCGCGGTATACAATTGTGCACAGTGGGAGGCAAGAGGCAGTTCGGTCACGCCTGCGCGTTCTCCGCCCGGTTTCAACAAGCCTTGATTGGCCAGTGCGGGTGCGCCCGGCTAGACCAAGCTGAGAACAGGGATCATCCATGCGCGCCATCTGGGCCAATATCTTCGCTATCGTTCTGTCTGCCTCGATGCTGCCCGCCTCGGCGGCGCAGGCGGAGGATGCACCCGTGGTGGTCGAGCTTTACACCTCGCAGGGCTGTTCCTCCTGCCCGCCGGCGGATGCGCTGCTGCAGCAGCTGGCCGGGCGGCAGGACGTGATCGCCCTGGCGCTACATGTCGACTACTGGGATTACATCGGCTGGGCCGACAGCTTCGCCCAGCCGGCCTTCACTCAGCGCCAGCGCCGCTATGCCCGCGCCGCCGGGGCGACGGCGGTCTACACCCCGCAATTCGTCATCGGCGGCGAGACCCATGTGATCGGCGCCCGCGCCATGGAACTGATGGACGCGATGCGCGCCGCGGCCGCCGAAACCGAAGACATGGGCCTGACGCTGACGCGAGAGGGCGACCACGTGGTGATCTCGGCCGAGGCGCTGGAAAGCCCGCATCCGATGGTGGTGCAGCTCGTCAGTTACCGGCCGCAGGAGAGCGTGGATATCCAGCGCGGCGAGAATGCCGGGCTGATGCTGACCTATGCCAATATCGTCACCTCCTGGACAGTTCTGGGCGAATGGGACGGCGTGACGCCGCTTCGGATCGAGGCGGAAGTGCCGGGCGACGACGAGCTCGTCGCTATCGTGCAGGAGCCGGGGCCGGGCCGCATCTGTGCTGCGGCGAGGCTGACACTCTAGGGCCGAGGTCATCCTGGCGTCCGCCCTCGGTCGAGCCCTCTCGGCATTCAACGCCACCATTCCCAACAAGCTGCGCGGTTTCGCTCCTGCGCTCCGCGCACCACGCAGTGCCTGCCCGAAGGCAAACCAGCGTGCGCCACCAATTCAACGGCCCGACGTCTCTCTCATTTTCGACAAGTGCCGGTTCTGGCCACCCAGAGGCAGGCCGGGGCGCCCCTACGCCACCGCCGCTCTCGTATGCTACGGTCGGCCCGCCCCCAACGGCCGGCTCCGCTCTCTCGAAGAGGTTATTCGTCCTCTTCGTCGTCCCCTTGTTCGACAAGCGAGATGTCTCCCGCCTCCACAGCCGAGCGGATCGCCGTGACGACCGCCGACATGGCGGCCTCGCCCTCGGCCTTCTTCACCTTGCCGCGCTCGCCCATGGATTCGCGCAACGTGTCTGCCATCCGCCCCGGCAGGCCGGAGAGGATGAAGTCCGATGCCGCGGCCTCATCGCCGCCCAGGCCGCTGCCGGCGGCAAGGGCTGTCACCAGCACCTCGTTCTCGATGTTGCGCGTGACCTTGGGCAGGTCGAGCGGCTGCACGCGGCCCGGGATGTTGCCGAAAGTGAAGATCGCCTTGCGCACGCCGCGGGCGAAATCGGGCGCCTCGGCATCCAGCGCCTCCAGCACCTCCTCGCGCGTCTGCGGCTTGGAGGAGTTGAGGATCGTGCCAAGCCGCGATTCCGGCATGTCGGCGAAGGCCGTGGGCGGCCGCGCGCCGTATTCGGCTGCCAGCGCCTTGCCGATGCGGGCCACCGCGGCGGGCGAGATGCCGGCCGTCTGGCTGACGGCAAAGGCAACGCGGCGCGCCCGCTCGCCCGGCAGCTTGCCCAGCAGCTCCGCGGCCTTGCCAGCGGGCAACTTGGAGAGGGTGACAGCCGCCACCTCGGTGCATTCATTCTCCATTATCGGCACCAGATGCTCGACCTTCAGCGCCGCGACCATCGACCAGGGGTCGGCGCGGCCGCTCGGCGTTTCGCCATGCAGGCGGGCGGCGGCGGAGGGGCTGAGCCTGTCGCGGAGCGCCGCCAGCGCGCCCTCGAGGCCGCCGGGCGAGGTGAGGCCCACCGATTCCAGATCGTTCAGAAACTCGTTCGCCACCGCCTCTACCGTGGCGCGGTCGATAACCTTGAGTTGGCCAAGCTCGCGGGTGAGGTCGAGTTGCACCTCTTCGGGCAGCTTCGACAGCGAGATATCGGTGCCGTCGCGCAGCAGCATCTGCACCACCATCGCCGCCTTGCGCCGCCGCGTCAGCCCGCCCGCAGAGCCGCCCGCCGGCGCTGCCGACAGGGCCGGCGCGGCAGTGGCATTCATCGGTTTGAAGGCGGGGCTGTTCATGGCGCGGGCATCTCAAAGGCTGACTTCTGCTCTCAGCCCGTCCTAGCCGATTCTGGTGAACAGCCCGTCAATGCCGACCCGGCCCCACGCCCCGGTCACGCGCCGCCCCCGACCCTCAGCCGAGCGCGACCCGCCAAGCCCCTGTCTTTGCTCTGAAAAATCCTCGGGGGAGTCGCCTTTAGGCGACGGGGGGCAGACAGCCCCCCTCCACCGCCCGAAATCGCGAAGGCCTCGCCGCCCTTCAGCCGAAGACCCGCTTGAAGATCGTATCGACGTTCTTCGTGTGGTAGCCCAGATCGAACTTCTCCTCGATCTGCTCGGGCGTCAGCGCCGCCGTCACCTCGGAATCGGCCAGCAGCTCTTCCTTGAAATCCTTGCCTTCTTCCCAGACCTTCATCGCGTTGCGCTGCACCAGCCGGTAGGCATCCTCGCGGCTCACCCCCGCCTGCGTCAGCGCCAGCAGCACCCGCTGGGACATGACCAGCCCTTTGAACTTGTGCAGGTTGGCCAGCATCGTCTCGGGGTAGATCACCAGCTTCTCGACCACGCCGGCGAGCCGGTTCAGCGCGAAGTCGAGATGCACCGTCGCGTCAGGAGCAATGCCGCGCTCGACGGAGGAATGCGAAATGTCGCGCTCGTGCCAGAGGGCCACGTTCTCCAGCGCCGGGGTTACGGCGCTCCGCACGAGGCGGGCGAGGCCCGTGAGGTTCTCCGTCAGCACCGGGTTGCGCTTGTGCGGCATGGCCGAGGAGCCCTTCTGACCGGCAGAGAAGAACTCCTCGGCCTCCAGCACCTCGGTGCGCTGCATGTGGCGGATCTCGGTGGCGACGTTCTCGATGGAGCTGGCGATGACGCCGAGCGTCGCGAAGAACATCGCGTGCCGGTCACGCGGGATGACCTGTGTCGAGATCGGCTCGGGCGCGAGGCCCAGCTTCTCGCAGACATACTCCTCCACCCGCGGGTCGATATTGGCGAAGGTGCCGACCGCGCCGGAGAGCGCGCCGGTGGCGATCTCTTCCCGGGCATTCACCAGACGGGCGCGGTTGCGATCCATCTCGGCGTAGAAGCGGGCGAAGGTGAGGCCCATAGTCGTCGGCTCGGCATGGATGCCGTGGGAGCGGCCGATGCGCACCGTGTCCTTGTGCTCCATCGCGCGGGTCTTCAGCGCGGCGAGCAGGCGGTCGAGATCGGCCAGCAGGATGTCGGCGGCGCGGGTGAGCTGCACGTTGAAGGCGGTATCGAGCACGTCCGAAGAGGTCATGCCCTGATGGACGAAACGCGCCTCCTCGCTGCCGATATGCTCGGCGAGGTGGGTGAGGAAGGCGATGACGTCGTGCTTGGTGACCGCCTCGATCTCGTCGATGCGGGCGACGTCGAACTCGACGCCATCGGCCTTCCAGACCGCCGCGGCATTCTCCTGCGGGATGGTGCCGAGATCGGCCATGGCCTGGCAGGCATGGGCCTCGATCTCGTACCAGATCCGGAAGCGCGTCGCCGGCTCCCAGATGGTTGTCATCTCGGGGCGGGCATAGCGCGGGATCATGGTCGGCCTCAGCTTTGATCTGGGAGATGGCGCCCGTATAGGAGAGGGCAGGGCAGGCGGCAAGGCAGCGGCAGGGACGACGCGTGGAGCTGACGGCAAAGGATTTTCGCGGCGCCTGGGCCATCGAGCGGGAGATCGCCGACGCGCTCGGGCCGGATGCGCAGTTTCGCGGCACGGCACGGTTCGAGGGCGCGGGCGAAGAGCTGGCCTATCACGAGACGGGGCAGCTCGTGCTCGGCGACGGCACGGCGCTTCAGGGCGAGCGGCGCTATCTCTGGCACTTCCGGTCGGGAGGGGTGGAGGTGGCGTTCGAGGACGGGCGGCCGTTTCACACCTTCCGATTTGACGCGGCCGAAGGCACGCATCCCTGCGGCGCCGATTTCTACGAGGTGAGCTACGATTTCAGCGTGTTCCCGGCCTGGGTGGCCGAGTGGCGGGTGACCGGGCCGCGCAAGGATTACCTGATGACGAGCCGCTACATCCGCGAGGGTTGAGCCGGCGCCCTGCCGCCGCTTGAGTTGAGACGGGGCGCATGGCATGCATTTGGCAACGCAGCATGATGGGAGGCGCAGATGGCGCTCGCAATTTCCGACAACAAGGTTCTGGCCGAGAGCTTCGGCCCCACCGAGGGTGCCGCCCGGCTGGCGAAACAGGCAGCGCTGGTGGCGCTTGGCGTGGTCTTCCTCGTGGCGATGTCGAAGATCCGCGTGCCCTTCTGGCCCGTGCCGCTGACGATGCAGACCTTCGGGGCGCTGATGGTCGGCGCTGTCTTCGGCTGGCGCCTGGCTGGCGTGACGCTTCTTGCCTGGCTCGGCCTCGGCGCTGCGGGCGTGGCGGTGTTCAACACCGAGGCGGCGGGCCTTGGCTATTTCGCCGGCCCAACCGGCGGCTATCTTGTCGGCTTCCTCTTTGCGGCGGTTGCCGTTGGCGGGCTAGCCGGGCGCGGCGCCAGCCGCACCGTGCACGGGATGGTAGGCGCGCTGCTGCTGGGCAACGCGATCATCTACGCGGTCGGCGTGCCGTGGATGGCCTATCTCTTCGCCGGAGAGAACGGCATGGCCTGGGTCATGCAATACGGCATGGTCAACTTCCTCGTCGGCGATGCCGCCAAGCTTGCCCTCGCCGCCCTGATGGTGCCGGCAATCTGGAAGCTCACCGGCAAGTAGGGCGAAACGCCTGAGGTTTCGGAAGGGCCAGCCAGTGTGCCGGCCCTTTCTTTTTGTGGGCCCCCGCGCAACGGGAGCCGGGCGAGCGCCCGCCCGTGGGGTGGCGCCACTTCCGCAAGGATTAGCGCCTTATGCCCGCAACACCCCTCCGAGCCCTGAGCTCAGGGCTGCCTTCACCAGAGCGCCAGCCCGCCGGGACGGACAGGCGCTCGCACTGCGCCTTCGGCTTGATTCCGGGCGGGGTGTCGAGCGCGATCGTTGGCTGGCCCTCAGCCCGAAACCTCAGCCCGGGGCGGCACGATTTCCATATGGAAATCGTGAACGGAAACCATATGGTTTCCGGCGCTCAGGCAGAGAGCGCAGCGTCGAACGGATAGCGCGTCAGGTTCTCCGCCCCCGTCTCGGTGATCAGCACCTGATCCTCCAGCTTGATCGAGAAGTCGCCGCACTCGGCGCTCACCAGCGCTTCGGCGCAGAGCACCATGCCGGGCTCCAGCGCCACGTCGAAGGCGCCCTCCACATGCCCGTCGGGGTAGGGCACGAAGGGCCACTCGTCGCAGAGCCCAACCCCGTGCAGCTTGCAGGAATATTTCTGCCGCTGGTACTCCGGCCCCAGCTGATGGCCGCCGAAGGTCAGCTCGCCGATTGTCACGCCGGGGCGGAGGCGGGCGATGTGATCGTCCATATGCTCGCGGGCCAGCGCGAAGGCTTCGCGCATGTCGGGGCGGGGCTGGGCATCGCCGATCCACCAGGTGCGCGAGATGTCGGTGCAGATGCCGTAGGCGCCGACGAGATCTGTGTCGAAGGCGACGATCTCGTTCGGCTGCACGACCCTCGGCCCGCATTCCTGAAACCAGGGGTTGGTGCGGGGGCCGGAGGCGAGCAGGCGCGTCTCGATCCATTCGCCGCCGCGCCGGATGTTCTCGGCATGCAGCACCGCCCAGATGTCATCCTCGCTCATGCTGCCGAGCGGCACGCCGGCGCGGGCCGTCACCTCCATCTCGGCCATGGCGGCCTCGCAGGCGTGGATGGCGCAGCGCATCGCGAGGATCTCGTCGGGGCCCTTGATGGCGCGGGCGCGCTCGGTCACCTCCTCGCCCTCCAGCACGGTAAAGCCCGCCGCCTCCAGCGCCCGAAGACCGGCGATCTGGATCTTGTCGACGGCGATGCGGCGGTTGGCGCCGACATGGGCGGCCATGATCTCTTCGATCTGGCCGGCAAAGGCCGAGGCCGCCAGCTCACCCCGGTCGCCCGTCACCGCGTAGAAGAAGCTGGCGCCGCCCCGCACCTCGGCGACCAGCGGGTTGAAGCCTGACAGGAACGGCGCGTGCTTGTAGTCGAACAGCACCATGTGACCGTCTGCGCAGAGCAGGCAGGCGCGGAACGGGTTGTGGCTGTTCCAGAGCTGCATGTTGGTGCTGTCTGTCGCGTAGCGGATGTTGAGCGGGTCGAACATCAGCAGCGCGCCGAGCCCGCGCTCCGCGACATGCTGCGTCAGCCGCTCCCAGCGATAGCGGCGCATCGCGGCGAGGTTGGGCGGGGTCAGGCCGGCCATCGCCCATTCGGCGAAGGCGAGGGCCGTGGGGCCGATTTCTACCCGGTCGCCCGGGTTGGGGCTGCCGTCGGGCAGAAAGTCTGCATCGCCCGGCAGGATGCGGGCGGGGGCGATCTTGCGGCGGTCTGCGTAATGCTCGGTCATCGGGCGCTCCCTGGCTCTCGCGCCAAGGCTCCGCCCACAGGGCCCCGGAATCGCGCAGGATCGCGACATTTTCTGATGCGCTTTGGCCAGAGCCATGGCACCCAGCCTGCATGGACCAGCGCGCCCCCATCCTTATCGACGAGATCCCGCCCGAGCAGATCGCCGTCGCCGCCGAGCCCCTGCCGCGCCTGCGCCGGGTCGAGGGGCCGTGGCTGGTGACCGACAGCGCCTTCGCCGCGCAGATGGCGCTGAAGGAAGAGCTGCTGGCCACCGTGCCGCAGGCCGTACTCGGCGCGGTGCCGGGGGCGGAGGCGGCGGTGGAAGAGGCGGTGGCGCTGGTTTCAGCCGAGACGGGCGTGACGGCGGAGGGCAGCGCGCTGGAGCGACTCGCCCGCGTCACCCAGGCCGACATCTGCCTGCTGGAGGAGCGCGAAGGCGCGCATGTGCTGATTGCCGGCGCGCTCTGCTTCCCCTCGGGCTGGATGCTGCATGAGAAGCTGGGGCGCACAATGGCGCGCATCCACGTGCCCGTGCCGCCCTATGACGAGCGCATCAACACGCGGGTGGAGCGGATGTTCGCGAACCTGAGGGTCGGCGACCGGATGTGGCGCGCCAACCTGCTGCACCGCGACGATTACCGGCTGCACCGGCCGCGTTCAGAGGCGATGTCGGCGCAGGATCGTCACCCGCCGGGGCCGCATCCGTGGCTGCGCAGCGAGCGGCAGACCCTGCTGCGCCTGCCAGAAAGCGGGGCGATCCTGTTCTCGATTCACACCAGCGTGGCGCGCAACCCGGACGTCAAAATCCCATGACACCGAATTCGGGGGCCATCTTCATGAGGCCCACCGCCATGCCCGTCACCGCCATGGCGCGGGCCGAAAGGGTCAGATCCTCGCCGCGCAGGCAGGAATAGACCATCAGCGAGGCGCCGACAGGCAGGGCGATGACCATGACCGAGGCGTTGATTGTATGCGCCGCGAGGCGCAGCACCGTCGAGGGCGCTTCTTCGGCCTCGCCGTTCACATAGAGAGCATCGCGCAGTTCCTCCGCCTTCTGGCGGCTGGCATTGTCGAGCGTCGGCTCCTTGTTGGCGGGCGCCAGGGCCACACGGGCGCCGGGCGTGGCCGCCTCATCGCCGGTCTCGCGCCGGGTGGCTGCGGGCGCGGCGGGGCGCATCGGCACCACATGGGCCGAAGAGGGGGCACTGGGGGAGGGGGAGGCGCTGAGCGCGTCCTGCAGCTGCTGGAGCACCTCGTCAGAGGCCGGGCCTTCCATCTCGTGGCGCACCAGCTTGTGCGGCGCGTTGCCGGCGTTGACGGCGCTGATCAGCAGCCCGCGGATGGCGCCAAGATGCGGCGCGGCGGCGCCGGTGCTGCCATCTTCGCCGGGGGTGCTGTCGATCCAGAGTGTCAGGGCCGATTGCCAGGGGCCGTTGATGGCCGGCGCGTAATCGAGATGCACCGTCAGCTCCGGCAGGAAGAAGACGGCGCGGCGGGCGCCCATCTCGACACGGGCCGAGCAGCCCATCTGCCGTTCAAGGACAGTCAGCAGAGCTTCGCAGAGCGTGTGGAACGCCACCGCATCGGGGCGGTGATAAAGGAATTGGGCGACCTTGCTGCGGTATTGGTGCTGGGAAAGCATGATGTGATCCCGTTCCTGTTCTCACATCATGGATGACGGATGATTCCGGCTGGGATTGGCTCTGATTTAGGAAAAGTTAAGGCGTGGGCAATTTTCTTAAAACCGGTTAATGATGTATTTCAATAGGTTAGGTCGTTTCCTCGGCAACAATCTGAAGTCCGATTAACGTTTTTCTTAAAATGCAGAACGTCATGATTTGCGATTCCGGGCGCCAAATCCGGGCGCCGAAGCACAGCAGAGGCGCCGCGCTACAGGGGTGCTGACATGCAAAAGGGGCGCCCCGAAAGGCGCCCCGCTGTCTGCGTAAGTCCCGAGGGATCAGCAGGAATAGTACATCTTGTACTCGATCGGGTGGGGGCAATGCTCGTAGGCGTAAACCTCTTCCCACTTCAGATCCATGTAGCCTTCAAGCTGGTCACGGGTGAACACGTCGCCCGCCAGCAGGAACTCGTGATCGGCTTCCAGCTCGGTCAGGGCTTCGCGCAGCGAGCCGCAGACCGTCGGGATGGCGGCCAGCTCTTCCGGCGGCAGATCGTAGAGATCCTTGTCGGAGGAGGGGCCCGGGTCGATCTTGTTCTTGATGCCGTCGAGGCCGGCCATCAGCAGCGCCGAGAACGCCAGGTAGGGGTTCGCCGAGGGGTCGGGGAAGCGGGCTTCCACACGCTTGGCTTTCGGCGACTCCGCCCACGGGATACGCACGCAGCCCGAGCGGTTGCGGGCCGAGTAGGCGCGCAGCACGGGGGCTTCGAAACCGGGGATCAGGCGCTTGTAGCTGTTGGTGCCCGGGTTCGTGATGGCGTTGAGCGCTTTCGCGTGCTTCAGGATGCCGCCGATGTACCACAGGGCTTCCTGGGAGAGGTCGGCATACTTGTCGCCGGCGAAGAGCGGCTGGCCATCCTTGAAGATCGACATGTTGACGTGCATGCCGGTGCCATTGTCGCCCGCGATGGGCTTGGGCATGAACGTGGCCGTCTTGCCGTAGGCGGCGGCGACGTTGTGGATGACGTATTTGTACTTCTGGATCTCGTCGGCCTGCTTGGTGAGCGTGCCGAAGATCAGGCCGAGCTCGTGCTGGCAGGAAGCCACTTCGTGGTGGTGCTTGTCGACCTTCATGCCCATGCGCTTCATGGTCGAGAGCATCTCGGCGCGCATGTCCTGAGCGTCGTCCACCGGGTTCACGGGGAAGTACCCGCCCTTGATGCCGGGGCGATGGCCCATGTTGCCGATGCCGGTGCTGTCGCGGAAGTCGGTGTCGGTGTTCCAGGCGCCGTCGATCGCGTCGACTTCGTAGCTCACCTTGTTCATCGACACGGCGTAGCGGACGTTGTCGAACACGAAGAACTCGGCTTCGGGCCCCATGTAGGCCGCGTCACCGATGCCAGAGGCCTTGAGGTAGGCTTCGGCCTTCTCGGCGGTGCCGCGCGGGTCGCGGTCATAGAGCTCCATCGTGTCGGGCTCGACGACCGAGCAATGCACGCAGAGCGTCTTCTCGGCGTAGAAGGGGTCGATATAGGCGCTGTTGCCATCGGGCATGAGCTTCATGTCGGACTGGTCGATCGACTTCCAGCCGGCGATGGACGAGCCGTCGAACATGAAGCCTTCCTGCAGGAAGTCATCGTCGACCTGGTCGCTCATCACCGTGACGTGCTGCAGCTTGCCGCGCGGATCGGTAAAGCGGATGTCGACGTATTCGACCTCCTCGTCCTTGATCATCTTCAGAATGGGATCGTTGCTCATTCCTGGTCCTTCCCTTGTATAGTTCTCTCGCTCAACTGTGTTCGGGGCACCTTACAGCGCCTCTTCGCCCGTCTCGCCCGTGCGGATGCGGATGGCTTCCTCGACGGGAGAGACGAATATCTTGCCGTCGCCGATCTTGTCGGTCTTGGCGGCACCGATGATGGCCTCGATCGCGGCCTCGACCTGAGAGTCGGGCAGCACGATCTCGACCTTCACCTTGGGCAGGAAGTCGACCACGTATTCGGCGCCACGATAGAGCTCGGTATGCCCTTTCTGACGGCCAAATCCCTTGACCTCGACAACAGAGAGACCCGAAACGCCGACTTCTTGCAGCGCCTCCTTCACCTCGTCGAGTTTGAACGGCTTGATGATCGCCTCGATCTTTTTCATGAACGACTCCCTGATCCTCGCCTTGCGTGGCAGACCATGCTTGGTTGGGCTGCACAATTCGGCAGCTTTCTTCAGCCAAACGGGGCTGGGCCGCGCCCGGCAATTTCCGCCCCATTCGCACATTCCGTCAGCTAGGTGACTAAAAATGCGCCACTTCGAAAATCAACCAGAGAGCCGGCCAGCGCAAGTAATTCTGAGCCCCGAAGGGATGCGCGAGGTCGAACAGGCGGCCATGGCGAGCGGCCGCGTGACCGGCGCCGAGCTGATGGAACGGGCCGCCGCGGCAGTGGTGGCCGAAGTGGAGCGGCGCTGGCCGGCCCTGGCCGCAGGGGCGGGGCGCGCGGTGGTGCTGGCTGGCCGCGGCAACAACGGCGGCGATGGTTATGTCGTAGCAAGGCTGCTGCGCGAGCGCGGCTGGGAGGTGGCTGTCTTCGCCGCCGGAGAGCCGATGTCGGAAGATGCTCAGCGCATGCGTTCGGCTTGGGGCGGAGAGGTTCGAGCGCTCGCGGATCTCGGAGCGGCGGAGATTGCAGGGGCTGACCTCGCGATCGACGCGCTCTTCGGCACCGGGCTGTCGCGCCCGGTCGCTCGGGAGGTGACCGGCGCCCTCCGTCTGGCGCAGGAGGCCGGGGCGCGGCTTGTCGCGGTGGATATCCTCTCCGGCCTGTCCGCCAGCTCGGGCCAGGTGCTGAGCGAGGGCGACTTTCTCGACCGGCCCGCCGATCTGACGGTCAGCTTCCAGGCCGCCAAGCTCGGCCACGTCCTGACGCCCGGCGCCGAGTTCACCGGCCCCCTCGCCATCGCCGAAATCGGGCTCCGCCAATGGATGACGGCGGCCGGGCAGGGCGCCGTGGAGCTAACGGGGCCGGGGGGGCTCGCGACCAAGACCCAGGGCCACAAGTATCAGCACGGCCACGCCCTGATCGTCGCCGGCGGTGCAGGGCGTGGCGGGGCGGCACGTATGGCGGCCCGGGCGGCGCTGCGCATCGGGGCCGGGGCAGTGACCCTCGCACCCACGCCCGGCGCACTGCAGGAGAATGCCGCCGCGCTCGACGCGATCATGCTGCGCTCGCTGGCGGGGGCCGAAGCGGCGGCGGCGCTGCTGGAGGACGAGCGGCTGAACGCGCTCTGTCTCGGCCCCGGCTGCGGGGTCGAGCGGGCGGGTGAGTTGCTTCCCATCCTCGCCGCAGCCGGCCGGTCGCTGGTGCTCGATGCCGATGCGCTGACGGCACTGGCGCAGGAGCCGGCACGCATGGATGACGCCGGCCCCCGCACGGTCCTCACACCCCATGCCGGCGAATTCGCGCGGCTCTTCCCCGATCTCAGCGATGATCTGAAAGAGGGACGTTCTAAGTTGGAGGTCACCCGGGCTGCAGCGGCGCGCATCGGCGCGGTCGTCCTGCTCAAGGGGCCGGACACCGTGATCGCGGCACCGGACGGTCGGGCGGCGATCAACGCGGCGGCAGGCGAGGCCGCCGTGCCCTGGCTGGCGACGGCGGGAGCGGGGGACGTGCTGGCCGGGTTCATCACCGGCCTGCTGGCGCGCGGCGCGGCGCCCTTCGAGGCAGCGGCCGAGGCGGCATGGCTGCACACGGCCTGCGCCCGCAGCTTCGGGCCGGGGCTCATTGCGGAGGATCTGCCGGAGGAGGTGCCGAAGGTTCTGCGGCAGCTCGCGCGGCATTCAGGCTGAGGGTAGGGGCCTCACCCCTCCATCAGGATCTCCAGCCCGGCGATATAGACGATATGCGGGTGATCGAAGCTGAGGCTGTAGAGTGTCATGTTCTGCGGCGGCTCGCGCGTGATGAAGGCGTCCTCCACCAGCAGCTCTGCTGCGACCGTGGCGCTCGACGTGCCGTAGATCGCTTCGGCCCGCCAGTCGCGCAGATGCACCTGCGTGCCGGCGCCGAAGGTGACATCCGCCTCGGGGCGGAAATGGCCGAGCGCGGCGGCGCGGATGCAGACGGGGCGGTGCAGCGCCTTGGTCACCTTGAGACCGTTCAGGCGGGCCATGCCGGAATCGAGCGTGATGATGCGTGAGCCGGGCATGAGCTGCTCGATGCGCTCCTCACCGTCGAGAGTGAGCACGAGCGCGCCGGCGGGAAACCCCACCGCGAGCTCCTCGCGAGCTGCAGCTTCAATCGGCTCGGCGCCTTCGCGCATATTGCGCTCCTTCGCTATGGTTAATCTCTCGCAGAGTATTGTGGCATTTTTTGGATCGCGGGCTGGGGGCGCCCTCGCGTTTTGTCTCGCATCGCCCCGGGCGCTTTGCTAAGGAGCGCCGAGATCCCGGTCGGGCCGCGCCCGCCGGATCGTGCGGGTGTGGCGGAACTGGTAGACGCACCAGATTTAGGTTCTGGCGCCGCAAGGCGTGGGGGTTCGAGTCCCTTCACCCGCACCAATCTGAAAAGGAAAGAAAAAATTCCGATCTGGCGCGCCAACGGAAGGTAGTTCAGCTCCCGGTTTCGCAGATTGTTTCGCACTTTCACGTTCTGGACCCGTTCTGTTCCGGGGTAGGCGTTGGCGGCCCCAATTTACCCGAAATAGAACGACAGCGTGCCGGCTAAGGGCCCTACGTCGACCTTTGTCTGATCCTTGGCGCCGCGGTGCCAAGGATCAGAAAGCGGCGGTTGGCGACGCCGCTCAGCATGTCTACTCAGCGATCATCAGCTTTTGCAGAGAGGCAGCTGTTCTGTGCAGCCACTCGGTTCATGTTGCATCTGGGAAGTTGCTTGGGAGGAGCGCGGAGAGCGGACCTTCGCCACGGCAGTCACGAACGACCTAGAAGGGCGGGAAGCGGTCGTTCGGGTGGTAACGAATACCAAGGAGGAAGTTGCATAATTTCTCCGACCTCGGTGAACTTCACGTTGCATCCCGCGCGAAGAACGCGGTCGCCATCTTAGGATGTCACGCTCCGCCCTGAGATGGGCGACCTCTTTGCGCAAGGCCGCGATCTCGGCCCGCTCTTGGTTGACTCGCCCGTGGCCGGGGAACGCTCCGGGAGGGGCGCCTCCCACCTAACGCAAACATCGGCGCAACACGCTCTCGGACAGCTCCAGATCCCGGCATGCCTAGACGACGGCGACACCGCGCTCCGTCACGAGCTTCACGCCCTCGATCGTGAACTCACGGCTGAACTTTTGTCTCTCCAACTGAGGTATCCAATCCTATGGTCACGATCTTATGGTGGTGTCCACTGAACCGACAGCAGCCCGCATGCTTCTTCAGAGGGCGTTGAAAATATTGAAAGAGGGTTGAGTTTCGGGTGACGATGCATCGTGCTCGGAGCATACGTCTCCAGCTGATCGCGCACCACGCCGTAAATTCTCAAGTGTTAGCGCCGCAAACAGCAGCGGGCAAATGAACTGGATTTCTCTTTATGGCCTTGAGAGATTTAATTTTAGGGAAGCACTGGAAGGCATCGGGCTATGGAGTTGCATAGACTTATTACGGATATACTGAAATGTGCACAAAGCCCATCGCGCTGGTCCGAAACGCTTGATAACATAAACACCTCGCTCGAAATCACGGCGTCCTGCATGTTCGCCGTTCATGAGTTTCAGGTCGTCAGCCGCGACATTTTCTGGAGCGAAGTCAATCGCCGGAAGCTTCATGAACACGACAGGCTTCTGATGGAAAACGGTCTCGACCAGGATGACGACAGGGCCTATCAGTATCTATTCGATTCTCCGCCATTGAGATTCTACGATGAGCCGACGATGTTTGGTGTTGAAAATGCAAGGGACCTGCCGTCGTCATCTATTCGGGATCTCACGCAATCGCTGGGATATCGGATGAGGTATGCTGCAACCCTGAATCGTAACGGCCCATGGCTCGACGGTTTCTATTGTCAAACTAGGTCCGAGACGGAAGGTCGGACTCTGCTCCACGATGAGCGGATCGGTGTCCTTCTACCTCTCATGGCCGGCGTCATCGAATTGGGGCGCGTCTTCACGACATTAAGGGCGCGTTATGCTGCAGCACTGACCGCGCTCGATGCGCTTGGCCTCGCAGTTTTCCTCGTCGACGACCGCGGCCGGTTGCTCGAACAAAATCTAGAAGCGCAGGATATCCTTGATCAACACGACGGCCTCGCACTTGATCGAAGTGGCCGTCTGCGGGCCCGGAAGGCAGAAGACAGCGCAGCTCTGACGGCAGCTTTCGAGCAAGTGGATGACCTTACGGTTTCCACACCGGATGCATCCCGCATCGTGGTGGAACGGCCTTCGGCAAGACGCAGCTACCTTGTGTCCGTGCAACCGCTCGTCGATCAGGCCGGCGAGTTGCAGACGAACCTTCGCTGCTCGTTCGTGACAGTCATCGATCCCGAGCGCAGTCACCGGATCTCCGTCGACGGACTTCGGGACTTGGGCGGATTGACCCGGGCAGAGATCGATGTCGCAAGGCTCTGGATTGCTGGTAACGATCCGACGGAGATCTGCGAGATCAGGAATGTGAGTCAGAATACTCTAAAAACCCAGATGCGCATCATTTCGCAGAAGCTCCGCTGCCATGGACAAGCCGATCTTGTCCGGTTGGCCGTCGCCACCAGCTTGCCGATACGTTCCGACTATGACTGATGAGATCACCAGGCACAACGATTTGCAGGAACGTCACCCTGCAGGGTGATGCAACATCCTTCACCCCCCGAAAGATTGAACTCGTCCGCATGATCATGCGGGGACGAAAGATAGCGAGCCACCACATGAGTGTGCGCGCCTGATCAGATCGTTCGGGATCGAAAGCAGAGTATGGAATGAACCAGAAGTGGACCCATTCCAGTCGAGGGGTGACATGACGCAGAATTTTGGAAGGTGGATCTGGGTGATCTTCCTGTCGGCGACATCGATGGTGGGAATGCCGAGCATCGTCATGGCAGACGTCACTGCACAAGCGTTTGCATGCGGCAACATCGTCTGCGTCAGGTTTACCAACTACTCGGGCCAGCGATATTCCTGCCGCGTCTATTACGCATACGATGGCACGCTGGCGACCGGGAATCGCGCCTGGGGAGAAAGCACTTCGATCAATGGACATTTCTACAATAATCCCGTGATCGTCTCGAACAACAGAACCTTCAACCTCACTCCCCGACCTGGCGACTATTGGCGAAGTTTCGGGGTCACCTGGTTCGAATATACCTGCTATCCGAGCTAGCCGCGGGGGCCGATATGCCATTTCATGGTGGCCTGGGGCCAGCCGGGTGGCGGGCCATCTTCAAAACTTGCAACAAGGAGCCTTGCCCATGCGAAACAAGAAATTAAAGATCGTATCGACAAATCTGGCGATGGCACTGGCGAGTTCCACCAGCCTGCTGGCGACGAGCGGGTGTGACGCCAACGGAAACTTCACTCCCTTGGGGGAGGAACTCGTCGCCATTGGAAATGCAATCGCGATCGAGAGTGCCTCCAGCAACGCCGGCTCCGGCTCATACCAAGGCGGTGGCGGTATGGGATGTGGCGGGCGTCCTTGCGGCGGTGGCAGCTGCTCGATCCAGTGACTGAAATGTTCATCGCCCCGCTCGGCAGGATCTCACGCGGCGACTCGACCATATACTTCGAGACGTCCGGCTACAGGAGCATGTGCCTTCCAGCCAATGATCCGAGCAACGATTTCATGGAATTGCTCCGAAGCCGGAGCGGGCAGGAAGTGCGAGAAGACGACCTTCAGAATCCCGAGTTCTTCAAATTTCTGGTGGAACTCAAATTCATCACTCCCCAGGTCGACGAGAAGGCGTGCAGGATTTCGCAGGTCTTCGACAAGTTTGTCGGAGTCGACAGGAGCATTTCTCTTCATCTCCTTCTTACGCAATTCTGCAATCTGGGATGCGTCTACTGTTATAACGGCACGGATTCCTACCAACTGAGAAACAAGCTCAAACTGAGCGTGGAGCATGGCCTGAATGCTCTGCGGTTATTCTACAGATATGTGCAGAAGAATGGACACGTATCGATCAATCTTCTTGGTGGCGAGCCACTGCTGAACTGGCAGACCGCGCATGAGATCCTGGCGCGGCATCATGAAATCGCTGCGGAATGCGGGTTCGCCGGCACCACTGCCTTCTCGATTCAAACCAATCTGACTTTCATTCCGCCCGGCTTTATCGAAGATGCGAGGCGTCATGATGTCGATATTATTGTCGAGGTCGATGGCGATCGCGAGGTGCATGATACGCTCAGGCCACACAAGACGATAGGGACAAGCTCGTTCGAAATGACGAAAAGGAACTGCAGCGTCCTGACCGAAAACGGGGTTTCGTTCAGATGCAAGGGCGTCATCACCAGTCACAACATCAGTGATCTGGATGACCTGACGAAGACACATTCCGAACTGGGTGCCGAAAGGTCATCCTTCGGTATCGTGAGGCCGGTGGATTCGGATTATCTAAAGTTTCCGACCGACATCCTTCCGACGGCTGCGCAGATGAACGAAGCCGTTCGTTTGTCCAAGGAGCGTGGAGGCCACTTCTACGAAGACCTTAGGCAGAGTGTCATTCGGCGGATCGGTGACTACCGATCCTGCGGCACTGTCGGGTGCCACTACAAGCATGCCGCGATATTCACTGTCACGAGCGATGGCTCGATATATAATTGTCCTTGGTTCGTCGGGGCAGAAGACAGCTATATCGGCTCCGTCAGCGATGATCGAGTGTCCAAGAGCAGGGCTATGAAAAACGTTGAAACCGTTGGACTCGACCTCAACGAGGAATGCTTGCGGTGCGACTATTACAGTGCGTGCGGAGGCGGCTGCCCCGTGACCGAGAGGCTCTGCAAGGACGACGAACAACTGGTCTCATCCGTTCGTCAGCTTCAGTGCTCGCAAGTCATTCCCGTTGTTCATGATATACTTTTCGAGAAGCACGGCGGCTCGGGATCAGACTGAGGTGCTCCCCGCCGCTTCCTCCTCGCCATCTCATTCGTCTCCTTCTCAAAGATCAAGGTGACTTTAGATCGTAGCTTCCGACAGTGTTCGATTTTCGGGGGGCACCTCAAATGTTCGGTATGGGCCGAGAGCGCCGGCCGCTGTTGCCTACTAGTCGCTCGGCCAGCTGCATCGCCGCACGACCGCGTCGAGCCCGAATTGACCACGCTAGCCGCAGAAGGTTTCTCCGTTGCAGCATGGGCGCGCGGCCCTGAACGGACATTCGCTGTCCTAGTGAGCGCAGCGGCGCGGCTCCAGCAAAGCGGGGCGTTGGGGCTTCACCGCAGCATTTCCAAGGATTCAAGGTCGGCAGTGCTGACAAAGCGATCATCTGCCGCCTTATCTTTCGATGTCTAAGACCTGCGGAGGAACAGATATCCATTCTGCTCTGACACGATGCCCCACTCCTCGCGGCGGGAAGCCACAACGTCCTTAAAGCCCGCGATATTGGCACGTTCGTCGGCGATTAAGCACCAGCCACGGTTGTCAACGTGATCAAGTAGAGTGCACAGCGCTTTTATACGATCTGGACCATCGAGCATGTGGAGCGTCCTGTCTATCAGCACGACGTCGAACAGCCCGTCTGGTTCGTAGTCTGTGATATCAGCAACGACGCCCCAGGCATCAAGATTTTCCTCTTTGGCAACCTTATTCAGGGCACGAATGCCGCTTGGTGACAGGTCGATGCCCAGAACGCTGTGCCCGGCCCGGCCAATGAACAAGGCGTCGCGGCCCTGTCCGCACCCGACGTCCAAGATACGCAGTCTTCGGTCTGCTCGGGCAGCAAAGAAGTCCACAAATACTTGTGTTGGCCTCCCAAGGGCATGCGGCGTCGTTTGATAGAGCTGTTCGTAATCGTAAGCCATAGTCTCCGCTTACCGAACTAGAGCGCCCTTGGCTAAGTGAAAATCTCCGTAAGCAGATCTGAACCCATTCGTATGAGGTAAACTAACTGGACAACACCTCGATGCCACGAACGGCCGTCTATTCGCACCCTTTTGCAGCTCATGAGGTCAGCTCAGATTAATACCTCAGATGAAGAATTCCGCTTTGGGCACGGCTATTCCTAGGCAGGGATCTGGCGTGTGCCGCAACCTGACGAACTAGCAGAGAGAGCTCGAAGCGGTCATACGGCTACGCAACGTGTCGGACGCTTGGCAGGCCGCGACCGCAGCCGCTCTCGGCCCATTGCGGACCTTGGGACTGAGCGAGCACGCCGCGGCGCAGCTTCGCCGAAGCCGTCGTTCATGCGTCGCGCAGCATTTCCAGAAGTCCAGGGTCCGCTATGGGGACAGAGCCGCCTTTCAGTTCTGACGCACGAATGACTGCTCCTGCAATGTCATGGCTGTTGCCAGTACGGGCTCGACGTTTCTCGCTTTCGACCTGTCAGGCAGTTTCATCAACATCC